>CAYQWE010000011.1:0-123353 GCA_964421275.1 uncultured Prosthecobacter sp. | reverse complement strand
GCCGGGTTTTTCATGCTCATTTCAGCCGATCAACGGCCTTAATCCCGTGCCATTCCGGTCAGGGTGTTTTTTGATTCGGGATCAAAAACCACAGGGTTCAGCGTTTGCGCCAGCTTTTTAGCGACCAACGTGTCGACTGGTGTGCCTGTCACCACAGGCCCCTTTCCCCCTCGCAGTCCATTAATCGATTCCGTCACCTTTCGTTGTCCATCCGGGGTTAACGATCCAAAAACTCCGCGCACAGAGGACTGGAACTCGGGGTCGTCAGGTATGCCACTTGCCAGCTTCTTCCAATCAACGCCGCTCAACACCTTGCCGAGGCCTTGGTTTTCCGCTGCCGTTCCAAGTGTGGTGTAAACAACAACGAGCGTGAAGAGAATTCTGCTCGACCAGCATGTCCAAAGGCGGCTCAGATGGCTAGAGTGCATAAGATTTGGGTTGAATCCGAAGCGACTATGTCAAAAAAGCGATTTTGAAGCAAGGGGAAAAGTCAGGCGTGCTAGGTGAAGGCTAGTAGCTGGACATCTGCTTCGGCGCTCGACCAGACACTCGGATTGCTTGGGGGAGGTGCTTAAGCTTCTTGGTCATGCCTTCGCCATCCATAGAATGCCCGTGGCGGTGACCTGGATGTTCTTCTTTACAGGCGTGAGCTTGAACGTTTCGAAGACCAGCGCGGCGGGATCGTATTGATCGCGGATTTTCTGCGTTTCGTCAGCGAGCTGTTGTTCGAGGTCGGCGACTTCGGTTTGGATGGCTTCCAGTTCGCTTTCGGCTGCTGCTGCTTCGCGTCGTTCGCGCATCACGCGGCTGGCGCTGGAGATGCCGCTGCTGGCGGCTGTGATGCCGCTTTTGCGGCCGAAGATCGCGCCCAAAATACCGCCGCCAACCGAGACGAGAGTGCTCAGCGTGGCGCTGCTGGCCTGTGACTTCTGCGTTTCGACTTTGGTGGAGGCCTTGGTAGCCTTCGCCTCCAGGGACTTCACGGCTTTGGCGGTTTTCTCGCGCAGTTCCTCCACGGCGGCGTCGCGTTGCTCGCGGGCGGTTTGCGTGACACGGGCTTTGAACTCGTCCTGTTTCTCGCCGGGATTGGAATATGCATCCAGCAGCGAGCTGTAGAAGACTTCGAGGCTGTGATTGGCATACACCCAGTCGGCGAAATCCTTTTTGATGCTGGTGTAGGTGCTGGACTTGAGCGCGGGGCCGGGCAGATCGGCGTAGGCGGCACCATCCTTCGGCTCGGTCTCGTAATTCGACAAGTCGTCGTTCTTCGGGATGTCCACGAACTTGTCCCACAGCACCTTTTGCTTCTCGATGTCGATGGAATTCACCAGTGTGACCGTGCTGCGGCCGTTGATCTTCTTCTTGGCGTCGTCAAACAGCACCGTGGCGCTGCGCACGATGCACGGGACGTAGGTGAGGCCCTCGCCATCGTTATCGCTGGGCTGGAAGAGGTCGGTGACGTCTTCTGGCAGCTTCGGACGCACGGTGTTGCGGCTGCCGGACTCTGAAGACGATGCTCCGGGCGGTGCGAAGCCGTCGTCTTCGTTCGCGGTGGCTTTTTCCTCCTTCGCGGGACGGATCGGGTCCATGAGCGCCTTGATCTGCGGGCGTGAGAGCGGGCCGCTGAGGTAGCTCAAAATCCAGCGCACATGCATCACGACGGGCGCGTCCTCATGCACGTTGTTCATGAGGAAGACGCGGTTGCCGAGGCCGGCGAGCGTCTGCTCCATGAGCTGGCGGTCGAACTTGCCCCCGGCGGTGTTTGCCGCGCCTTCTAGGCCGTCGAGCACGCGCATCTTGTCGCGCTCCGTCTGCAAGCGCCCGAGCCACCAGGTGCCGATGTTCGCCAGCGCCTTGTAGTCGAGGTCGGCAGGATTTTGCGTGGCCAGCAGGATGCCGAGACCGAAGGCGCGTGCCTGTTTGAGCAGGATCATCATCGGCTTCTTCGACGGCGGCATGGCCGTGGGCGGCAGGTAGCCATAGATTTCATCCATATAGAAAATGGCGCGCAGGCTCGTGGTGCCCTGCTGCGTGCGCATCCAGCCGAGAAGTTGATTGAGCAGCAGCGAGACGAAGAACATGCGCTCCGTGTCGCTCAAATGCGCGATGCAGAAGATGGTGACGCGCGGCTTGCCTTCCTTCGTGTAATACATGCGCTGGATGTCGAGCGGCTCGCCCTCCAGCCAGGTGCTGAAGCCCGGCGAGGCGAGCAGATTGTTCAGCTTCATCGCCAGCGGCGCGCGTTTTGCCTCCGGGAAGAACGATTCGAGATCGACCACGCCGATTTTGCGGATCGGCGGCTGCTGGATATGGCGCACGAGATTTTCGAGCGTGAGGTTTTGGCCCTTCTTCCAGCAATGCGCGACGATGTTGCTCAGCAGGATGTGCTCCTGCGACTGCACGGGATCGGCGTCGATGCCCATGAGGCCGAGCATGGAGGAAACGGTGCTCTCGATGCGGTCGGCGAGCGCCTCCGCGTCATCCATGACCTCCGCAGGCGGGCAGTTGAGCGAACTAAGAATGGAGACGGGCAGGCCCGCATTACTGCCGGGCGTGTAGATCGCCATATCGACGGTCTCGCGCAGTTTTTTGATGCGGTCTGCGCTCTGTCCCCAGTCGCCGAGACCCTTCTGCCACAGCGCCGACTGCGACGCGGCATAATCATCCACCGACTGGCCTTTGCGACGCGCCTCGTCCTCGTTGATCCACGGACGGAACTCCTGCGCGGAGAGATTTGGAAACGTGAGCAGCGCATTGCCGATGTCGCCCTTCGGATCGATGGCGATGACGGGCACGCCGTCGATGGCGGCTTCTTCGAGCAGGGAGAGGCAGAGGCCGGTCTTGCCGCTGCCCGTCATGCCGAGCACGACGCCGTGGGTGACGAGATCCTTTGAATCGTAGAGCACGAGGTCGTCTTTGACCTGCTTCTTTTCGAGATCGTATTCGCGGCCGAGGTAGAAGGTGCCGAGCTTTTCGTATTGGTCAGGTGTGATGGGCATGGTGAGGGGATTGAAATGGCGAATTTGGAAATTGGAAAGTGCAAATTGATGCGAGTCGGCCAGCTTGAGGCATGCGCACCGCATTTTTGCTCATGTTGGCCGCTTCTTCTCTTTCCGCCGAATCTTTAAACTATCCACAAACCCGCAAGGATGACGTGGTGGACACGCTGCACGGGGTGAAGATCGCGGATCCGTATCGCTGGCTGGAGGATGACAATGCGGATGAGACGAAGGCGTGGGTGAAGGAGCAGAACAAGGTGACGTTCGGCTATCTGGAGAAGCTGCCGAGACGTGGCGAAATCGAGAAGAGGCTGCGGGAGCTGTGGAACTATGAGCGCGTGGGCATGCCGTTCGAGAATGGCGGACGGTGGTTCTTCACGCACAACTCAGGGCTGCAAAATCAGTCTGTGCTGATGACGGCGAAATCGCTGGAGGGGAAGGCGAGCGTTTTGCTCGACCCGAATGCGATGTCGAAGGATGGCACGACCTCACTGAGTGATTATGCGCCGAGTGAGGATGGTAAACTGATCGCGTATGGCGTTTCGGAGGCAGGGAGCGACTGGAACACGATCCGCGTGCGCGACATCGCCAGCGGGCGTGATCTTGATGACGTGGTGAGGTGGGTGAAGTTCAGCGGCGTGTCGTGGCTGAAGGACGGCAGCGGCTTTTTCTATTCCCGCTACGACGAACCGAAGCCGGGCGCGGCTTTGACGGCGAAGAATGAGTTTCACAAGCTCTACTTCCACAAGCTCGGCACCACGCAGAGCGAGGACAAACTGGTGTATGAGCGCAAGGACGAGTCGAAATGGGGCTTTGGCGGCCATGTGACGGAGGATGGCGAGTATCTCATCATCCAGGTGTGGCTGGGCACGGAGCCGAAGAACCGGGTGTTTTACAAGAAGATCGTCGCCGATGCGCCGGTGGTCGAATTGCTGCACGAAAACGACGCGCGCTACGAGTTTATCGACAACGACGGCCCGGTGTTTTACTTCCGCACGGATCTGAACGCGCCGTGTTTCCAAGTGATCGCCATCGACGTGCGCAAGCCGCAGCGTGGCAACTGGCGCATCGTCATTCCTGAAGTGCCGAAGGTGCTGCTGGAGGATGTCAGCACGGTGGGCGGGCAGATGTTCTGCCAGTATCTGCGCGATGCGAAGACGGAGGTGAAGTGCTTCAATCTCGATGGGAAACTCATCCGCGACATCCAGTTGCCTGGCATCGGCTCTGCGGGTGGTTTTGGTGGGAAGCGCAAGGACGCGCAGACGTTTTACAGCTTCACCAGCTTCACCGAGCCGGGCGCGATCTACCGCATGGATCTGAAAAACGGCGAAAGCACGCTGTGGCGCAAACCGGACGTGAAATTCGACGGCACGGCCTGTGAGACGAAGCAGGTCTTCTACAAGAGCAAGGATGGCACGCAGGTGCCGATGTTCATCGTGCATAAGAAGGGCCTCAAGCTCGATGGCACGAATCCGACGCTGCTTTACGGCTACGGCGGCTTCAACATCAACATGACGCCTGGATTTTCGGTGTCGCGTGCTGTGTGGGTGGAGATGGGCGGTGTGTTTGCGATGCCGAACCTGCGTGGCGGCGGTGAATATGGCCGCGAGTGGCATCAGGCGGGCATCAAACTCGGCAAGCAGAACGTGTTTGATGATTTCATCGGCGCGGCGGAGTGGCTGATCGCGAACAAGTACACGAACAGCGAAAAATTGGCGATCCAGGGCGGCAGCAATGGCGGTCTGCTCGTCGGCGCGTGCATGACTCAGCGTCCGGAGCTTTACGCCGCCGCGTTGCCAGCCGTGGGCGTTCTGGACATGTTGCGCTTCGAGAAATTCACCATCGGCTGGGGCTGGAAGAGCGATTACGGCACGGTGGAGTACAAAGCGGAGTTCAATGCGCTGCTGAAATACTCGCCGTATCACAACCTGAAGCCAGGCACGCGCTATCCGGCGACACTGGTGCTCACCAGCGACCACGACGACCGCGTGGTGCCCGCGCACAGTTTCAAATTCGCCGCACGTTTGCAGGAATGTCAGGCCAAGGACGGGCCGCCAACCTTGATCCGCATCGAGACAAGCGCCGGGCATGGCGCAGGCACGGCGTTGAACAAGATGATAGAGAAGACGGCGGACGAGTGGGCGTTTTTGGTGAAGACGCTGGGGATGTAGGGGGTGGCCGACTTTTTCCGAAAGTTGTGGCTGACTCGATTTTTGAAAAAATCGACCACTGGGACAGGTACGCTGCGGGCTGATGCGCTGCTATGCGGCTCATGGTGACAGCAGGGGAATCGTCTTTCTGCCGTGGCGGCGGTAGATGCTGAAATCGGAATCGACGGTGAAAACACAGACGGGTTCCTGCAGTTTGCTCATGCGCACGAGGCAGGCATCCGCGAATGACATCGGCACGTTGCGATAGCGGTGAGTCAGCGCACGGATGGCCTCCGCCTCCTGCATGAAGTTCTCATATTGTTTCTCGGTGCGCAGCGCGCCGGTGGGGATGCCGGTGCAATGAATCACGCCGTCCTTGAGGTTCCACGTCTCGGGTGCGCAGTTCGCGTTCACCCAGCCGCTGAGATCCTTGCCGTTGAACATGGGGCGAAGCCTTCGTCATCGGCGGCGTGGATTGCGGTGAGCGCGGTGGAAAAAGCGAGGACGTGGAGCAGCGTGGATGGCTTCATGCCGCAAGAGTACGCCGACGGAGGTCAAGGCTTCGCAGTCAAAGTGTCAAGGCATGCTCTTGCGCCGCTTACCGACGACAAGCCGGTGTTGATGATGGAGAGCCTATTCCTTTGCTGAGCGTGCTCTCATGGACGGCAATCGACTCAGCAGGAAGCATGAAGGCGTGAGCCAGCCTGAGCTGGTGACGTAGAGTGTCAGAACCGTCCTCAAGAGCTCCGTGTCATCTCTGGGTGAAAGCAATCGAGGGAGCAACGTGGGCATGTTTCCAAAGAGCCAAAGTGAAAGATACAGCCATCCCAGGGCAAGACCCAAGATGATGCCACAGTGACGGCGCTCAGTGCAGATCGAGACACCGAGGCTGTAGGCAAACCATAGTAGGATTGCTGGTGCTGCCGGAGCGAGGGCACGAATGAAGGCGTAGCTGGAGGTGCTGCAGTGCCCATGGCTAGACCGCTCATGAAAATGCTCAAGCATGCAATCATGCCCCAAGGCAAGACGACCGAGACGGTCAGGAAAGACTTCCACAACAGCACGAGAGTAGAGGCACGGGGAATGGCATCTCCTGTGTCGGTGGGACTGCTCATTCCTGTGAACGTGGAACAGGATTGAGAGGCTTGAAAATTTTAAATGGAAGCGGAGGCAAAGGATCGAGGACGAGTTCGAGTAGGAGGACGAGGACGATTTAGCTTGGTGGCACGCCGTGATCTCTTGACGACTCCTTGACCCTTTGACGGCTTGCTTCACCCAAACAACGCGGCGACCGCCTTCCCACCATCGGTGATCGGCACGGGACGGGAGCCGTCCATGAGCTCATGCGCCGGGTTGATGCCCAGCGCGGCGTGGATGGTGGCATGGAAGTCCACGAGCGGGACGGGGTTTTCGACAGGCTTCTTCGCCAGATCGTCAGTGACGCCATACGCGCCGCAGTGTTTCAAACCGCCGCCAGCCAGCACCATCGAGAAGGTGGTGCCTTGATGGCCACGGCCGCCGCGACCGTCAAATTCGGGAGGGCGACCGAACTCCGTCGCCACGACGACGAGCGTCTTGTCGAGGAGCTTCTTATCCTTCAGATCGCGGATCAGCGCGGACAAAGCGGTGTCGAGTTCCTGAATGAGCAGATGCTGATTTTTGAAACCCTCGTTGTGGATGTCCCAGCCGGTGCCGTTCATGAAGTTGAGGTTGTGGGAGACCTCGATGAAACGCACACCTGCCTGCACCAGACGACGCGAGAGCAGGCAACGCTGGCCGAATTCACCGCCGTATTCGTTGCGAAGCGAGGCGGGCTCCTGCTTGAGGTTGAAGTTGCTCATGAATCCCGGGCCGGCGAGGCGCAGCGCCTCGGCCTGCGCGGTCTGGTAGTCGGCGGCGGCGTTGTTTTTCAGCGCACGGGCCATGAGCGGCTTCAGGAGTTCCTGACGCACGCTAGCACGGTCGTTGTCCACGAAATCCGGGCGCGTGAAGCCGGCGGGGCCGGTTTCGGTGTCGGTGAGATAGACGTAGCCTGCCTTCGCGCCGAGGAAGCCCGGGCCGCGACTGACGTTCGGGTAACCGATGAGGATGTAGGCGGGCACATGCTGGTCCGCCGCGCCGCGCTCATGGGCGATGATGCTGCCGACACTCGGGTAGGTCACGTTGCCGGAGATCATGCGCCCCGTATGCACGAGGTTGGTGGCGAAGGCGTGCTCGTCGATGACGTGGTGATTGACCGTGCGCATGGCGGTGACATGCTCCATGAGTTTCGCCGTCTTGCTTAAGTGCTCGCTGACACGCACGCCTGACACGCTGGTCTCGATCGATTTGTAGAGCGAGCCTGGCTTCGAGGGCTTGCTCAAGTTGTCGCCAAGATCCTTCGGGTCAAAGGTGTCGATCTGGCCCATGCCGCCGCCGAGCCAGATGAAGATGCAGTGCTCCGCCTTGCCTTTTGGCGTGTGGACAGGCGTGGTGTTTCCTGCCAGTAAGGGGGATGCGCCAAGTGCGGCGGCGGAGGTGAGGAAGGTGCGGCGTTTCATGGTCGGATGAGTTTCAAGTTTCAGGTTTAAAGTTTCAAGCCGTGCCATCACGGGCTGAAGGCCCACTCCGGCGCGTTGAGCATGGCCCAGAGGATGTCTTCGAGGCGCTGACGCCATTCCTTGACGAGCCGTTGTGTGGGTGGATCGCCAGCGCGGGCGGCTTTTTCCTGCTCCATGCGCACGGTGGTGGCCTCGGCGTCGAGATGGTTGGACCAGGAGACGTATTTTTCGGGGACGCGGGTGGATTGGAGATCTCGGGTTGTTGATTTCGGATTTTGGATTCGTGCCTCGTAGCCGGGCGTGAGGTGCTTGATGTAGAGTGCTTTCTCTTCCTGCGTGGGTTGACGTGTAAGGAGCTTCAAGAAGAGATTCTCGACGAGTTGATCGACGCTTTGTTTTTTCAAGGCGAGCGCGGTGACGCCGTGGTCGTCGCTGAGGCGGGTGAGCCAGACGCCGACGGTGCCGTTGCTGATGATGGCGGGCTGGAGGACGTTCGGAGCGGCATCGCGGACGCTGGTGGGATCCTGGCGGGCGCCGCGCCAGCCGAAGGCGCTCAAGACATCGCCCACGGCCTGGATGCGTGGGAGGCTGAGGCTGGGGCGGTCACGTTCGTTGCTGGTGCTGGTGAGCATCCAAGAGCGGCGCGGCTTGCCCATGTGGATGGCGTTTTTCAAATCGCGGGTGTTGTCGATGTCGAGGCAGACTTCCTCGGTGCGGAAGGGCTTGCCGGTGGCGGAAAAAAGGCCGTCCACGATCTGCTCGGCCATGAGACGACGCGGCGCGGGCGAGGCGAAGAGCGGGCTGGTTTCCTTCAATTCGGTGTCGGTGGCGCGCTGGTAGGCGTGCGAGTTCAAAATGAGCCGCGCGAGGTGTTTCATGTCGTAGCCGCCGCGCACAAACTCGCGTCCAAGCCACTTCAACAGCTCGGGATGGGATGGTTTGCCCTTTTCCCAATCGGCGACGGGATCGACGATGCCGCGGCCCATGTAGCGGGCCCAAAGCCGGTTGGCCATGACCTGCGCGAAGCGTTCGTTTTGCGGCGCGGTGATGAGCGTCGCGAGCTGGTCACGGCTGTCGTCAGGATACTCGGCGAGCTTCGCGGCAGATTCGTCACAGAACTCGGTGAGAGACCATTTCGGCTGTACTTTTGTGCCGACGGTGAGGGTGACGTTGATGAGGGGCTTGCGTCCGGACATTTTGAGACGCTCGGCACTGACACTGCTGGTGATGGGGACGTTGAGCTCCTTGGTGTTGAGCATGGCGGCGATCTCGAAAAGATCCCGCTGGGTGCTCTTTGCGGCGGGGGCGTCGTGGCAACGGGCGCATTTCATTTCGACGCCGAGGAAAGCACTGCTGATGATGGTGCCCTTCGCGGCCATGGGTACGTCGTTCTGCGAGGCGGTGGCAAAGCCGGCTGGTCCGCCGAGGCGCTCGCTGCCCTTCATGCGTAGCAGCTCGGTGACGAAGAAGTCCATCGGCTTGTTGTCACGCAGCGACTCGTAGAGCCACCAGCGGAAGGGGCCGGTATTGTTGAGCGTGGGGTTGAGGATGTTTGGATTCTCCGCGAGCACATCCTGCCAGTAGCCCATCCAGTGATCGGCCCAGCGCGGATCGGCGAGCACCTTGTCGATAAGCGCCTTGCGGTCGGAGTTCTTCTGGAAGGCCGCGATCTCCTCCAAACTAGGCGGCACGCCGACGACATCGAGATACACGCGGCGCAAAAAGCTCAGATCATCGGTCAATTCGGTCATCAAGGTCCGGTCCGCACGGATTTCCGGCCACACGGCACCTTCTTTGATCCAAGTGGTGAGAGCCTCGACTTCGGCGGCGGTGAGTTTTGCGCCTTTGGGCGGCATGACCTCGTCTTCGTCGGTGGAGACGACACGCTTCAAAATCGCGCTGTGATCCGGTTTGCCAGGCGTGATGGCCGCGCCGTCGTTTTCGCCGCCTTTGATGGCCGCGACGAGCGTATCGAGTTGCAGATCGCCCTTGGCCTTGCCTCCGCGATGGCATTCGAGGCATTTCGTTTCGAGAATGGGCTGCACCTGCTTGAAAAAGTCCACACTGCCCTGATGCGAGGTCTGCGATTTCACTTTGGCGATGGTGGCACCGATGAAGTTGTCGATGTCGTTGTTCCTCGGCAGGCCAGGGGGCAGCTCCGGCACCTTCACGTCTTCTGCCTTCGCCAGCCATTGCTGCGCAGCCTGGCGGCGTGTTTTCCAATACGGGTCGGCCTTGGCGCGGAGATCGGCACGGCGTTTGTCATTCACGATTGCGTAATGAGCGGTGCGCTCGTTTTCATAAGCGGCCCATCCGGCATCGTTATAGGGGACGCTGCGTTTCCCGGGAGAGACGAGTTGCCAGGTTTGCGTGCCTTGTTTTGACCAGGCGATGACAGTTTCGCCGAGTTCGGGCCTGCGCACGGCTTTGCCGACGTAACTGCCCACGAGGGTCTCCAGCACGATGAACTGCGGTTTGCCGGTGCCTTCGAACTCGCACCACGATTCGCGATTGCCCGGCGGCACGAAGCGGAAGTCGGGACCGAGATCGAGGTAGTCTTTTTGATCGGCGACGAGGTGATGGCCGTCGCTGTCATTCGGCGGGAAAGGCGTCTTCAGCATGGTTTTGCCGTCGATGTAGAGATTCGTGGCACCACGGGCACGCAGCAGCAGGCGATGCTTGCCTTTGGGGAAAGTCACGCTCGCAGTGGCACGCAGCAAGAACGGCACATGGCGATCACCGCGCACGCCGGTTTCCACATACTTCTGCGGAACGTCGAAGAAGCCGAAAACGTCCTCGGTGTAGGTCTCGGCGACTTTCGGCGGCTCGCTGGGCCAGGCATTGGCTTCGGGCATGCCTTCCTCGGCGAGTTGTACGAGCACTCGGCCGGCGGGCACTTCTTTTTTCGCCACGGGCGGAGGCGGCGGGATGAATTGATACTTCGCCTTCAGCGCGTCGGTGTCGATGGGGCCGCGATAAATGGCCACGTTGTCGAGCCAGCCTTCAAACGCGTGCGACTCCGCCATGGTCGAGCCATTGCCGATCACCACCGCGTCGCCATCGGTCACCGGAGCACGATCTGTCGCGCCGCCCATGTCCCAAGTGCCGCTGGTTTCATTGCCATCGATGAAACCCTTGATGCTCTTGGCATTTCCGAAGGTGTAAGTGACGGCGACATGATGCCAGCCGCTGGTGGGCACGGTGTCTTTCGACCACCAGCGATGCCACTCGCCTTTTTTCCCCGGCTCATCGGCGCTGTGGAAGAGAAAGCCGATCTGCGAGCCTGCTTTGCCATGCTGAAGGCGGAACGCGTAGTTCTGATTCTCCGTGCCGAACTCCTTGGTGCCGAGGCGGCCCTTGCCGATGATGTAAGGTGTGCCCGAGGCATCGGCGACCTTCACCCATGCCTCCAGGGTGATTGTTTCATTCAGGCCGAAATGCAGCTCGGGGCGGTCGGTGATTTTGATGGGAGACTTCGCGTCGAACTTCCGCGCGGTGTTTGTCTCCGAAAAGCCTGGATAGGTCGGCGCACGCGGCCCTGCCTCTTTGCCATCATCAAATCGCCACTGTGCCACTGGCGCGGAGGCGGGCTTGTCAGAGGCATCATTGCCACCGCCGTCGTTTTGTGCGAAGGCAGGCAACACGGAGAGAGCGGAGGCGACGAGGTAACGGAACGTCATGCCTCTATGAACGCGACTTGCGGCCTGCTTTCAGCATGCAGGGCACCCCACTTTAGTGAGGGCGAAAAAAACGCTTGCGGGAATGTATTAACGGCATAACAAGTTACCACATGGCTTACGCACTCACCCGAACCAGCATGGCTTTGGACCAGGTAACCCTTCGTGTCCTCGACTTGCTCGCTAAGAAATGGGACGTTCCCAAGGCTGAGGTCATGCGTAGGGCCGTGCGACGCATCAAGGAGGAAGAAGACATGAAAGACCAATGCCCTAAACCCCTCAAAGCCCTTGATTGGCTGCAAAATGGCGGCGGTCTCACTGTGCAGGAGGCCGAGGCCTTTCGTGAGGAAGTGCGCGCTGAGCGCGAGGCCAAACGCTACTGGTGGGAAGCATGATCCACCTGGACACCAATCTTCTCATCGACCTCGTCACCATCGGGTCACCGCACATCGCGGTGATCCGGGGGTGGCTTGAAAAAGGGGAGAAGCTGGCCGTGTGCGCCATCGCATGGTCGGAGTTTCTGAACGGCCCGCACACGAAGCAGCAGAAGGATGCCGTGCATGCGATTGTTGAAGGCCGCGTTTTGGATTTCACGGCGAAGGAGGCTGAGCAGGCGTCACGCCTGTTTCATTACACCGGTCGCAAACGCGGAAGTCACTCCGACTGCATGATTGCCGCCTGCGCGATGACGCATGGCGTGCAGGTCGCGACGCGGAACATCAAGGATTTCGAGAAATTCGTGCCGCACGGATTGAAGCTGCTCGCGGTGGAGACGGTGGCGTAGAACGAGTTTTCCAACTCGTTGGCGTGGGAACGAGTTGGAAAACTCGTTCTACACCTGCACCAGCCCACGCCGGATCGCCTCCGCTGTGGCCTGGGCGCGGTCGTTGACTTTCAGCTTCACGAGGATGCGGCTGACGTGCTGCTTTACGGTGTCCTCGGAGATGCCGAGGGTGGCGGCGATTTCCTTGTTGGCGTTTCCCTGCGTCACGAGCGTGAGGATTTCGCGTTCGCGCGGCGTGATCTCCGGTTCGGCGAGGCGGTTTTGAAGACGCTGGGCGATTTCGGGCGGAAGACTGCGCCCGCCTTTGGCGACGGCTCGGATGGCGGCCAGGAGGTCGTCGCGTGAGGAGGATTTTTGCAAGTAGCCGAGCGCTCCGGCCTTGAGCGCGGCCTGGATTTCATCGTCGCGGGCGAAGGTGGAGAAAATCAACACGCGTGCGTCAGGATGCTCGCGAATCAGCAAGGAGATGGTCTCGATGCCGCTGATGCCGGGTAGCTGGAGGTCCATCAAAACGACGGCGGGCAGTTTCTTGGCAAACAGCCTGACCGCATCCTCGCCACGGTCGGCCTCGCCAATGACTTTGAGATCGTCTTCGAGTTCCAGCGAGGCGACGAGTCCGCTGCGGACGACGAAATGGTCATCAATGAGGATGAGGGTGATCATGTGGAGGTGAGTGGAAGGGTCACGATCACGCTGGTGCCTGTGCCGACGGAGCTCTGCCATTCAGCTCCGGCACCGATCTTGCGCACGCGCTCGCGGATGCCGACGCAGCCGAAATGGCCGGGTTTGCCGAGTGTTTCCGTCCCGGCGGCAAAACCACGACCGTTGTCGGTGATGCGCAGTGTCAGGAGTGTTGGAGTGCTGGAGAGGTGAAGCGTGACTTCGGAGGCGCAGGCGTGTTTGAGGGCGTTGGTGACGGCTTCCTGAGCGATCATGCGGAGGTGATGCGTGACATGAGGCGGGATGGGGGGCGCTGGACTGATGTCGAGTTTGATCGCGATGCCCTCCGGTGTGCGGGAGGCGAGGATGTGCAGTGCTTCGGACAGTGTGGCGGCGTGTCCGGTGTCGCGCAGGTCGGAGACGAGGTTGCGGGCTTCGCTTTGGATGCGGGAGACGAGGCTGCGGGAGGTTTCCAGCAGGCTGCGGGCCTTGTCTTCAAGCGGGCGTGTGGTGGCGGCATCAAGCCGCAACGACAGGCCGGTGAGCTCCTGCTCCAGCGTGTCGTGGAACTCGCGCGCGATGCGCTGGCGTTCGTCGAGCGTGGCCTGGCGGGCGACTCTGCGTTCGAGGCGGGTGATCTGTCGCCGTTGCTGTGTGATCCAGAACAGCGTGAGCAAAATGACGCAGCCCAGGATGGCGATGGCGATGATGAAACTGCGCGCATTCCAAAACGGCGCGGTGCTCAGCACCTGGATGTCATCGGTCGTGCGCAAAAGCAATGAGGCGCGTTCTGCTTGGGAATGAAAACCTTTGTCGGTGGACGCCTCGACGAGGCAGATGCCGGTGAGGCGGCAGGAGGAGCCGGTTTCAAGCGAGGGCTGGCTGTCCTGAGGCAGGAAGGCGCGAATGGAAATCCCTGAACATCTGAAGCTCAGCTCGAAGCCATCACTGGTGCGGAAGAAGTCATTCAACACGGCGGGCGTGGAGAGGCGGACGAGGTCGGCGTCGTGCGAACCGTCTTGAAACTCCTTCAGCGTCACATCCGTTGCCGAGGGCACGGCGGCAGTGTTGGTGGAAAGCACGAGCGCGTCGGCCAGCGAGGCGCTGAAGCCGTCCATGACGGGAAAACCGGTGATTTCGGCAAGGTGGCCGGGCGTGAGGTTTGACGGCGTGGTGAGACGAATCGCGACGGAGGGCGATTGCGGCGGCTTCGGTGTTGCGTCCTTCGGTTGTTCGCGTGGTGGAGGTGGTGGTGTCGAATCACGCAGGAAAATGCGTCCGTCGTGAAACGCGGCAAGCACAGCGCCGCGAATGCGCACACGATGGCGCGCCTCATCAGCGACGCCGAAGCGCAAAAATGTGGCGACGGAGGTGACGGGCAGCGACTTGGGCGTGACCGCTGGCTGCGTGATGGCGATATCGTTCCAATCCGTGACGCGCAGGTAGGGAAACACGAGCTGGCGGCGGTCGTTGATGCTACCGGCAGCGAGGGCGGAGATGCGCAGACGTGCATCAGTCACTGCAGGCGCGGATTCAGGCGGTGAATCAACACGCACCTCGATCACACGGCTATCCATAGCGAGGCGCAGCAGCGAGCGGTTTTCATCGAGCGGCGTCATGGTGCGGCCGAGGCCTTCGACAACCACGCGTTGATAGTGAAAGCGGCCACTGGCAAGATCGTCGTAGGTCGCGGGTTCGGCGGCGGGAGGTGCCCCATGACCGAGGATTTGCAGTTCGGTGACATCGATGCCGGGAAAGTAGAGTCCAGCAGTGGTGGTGCCTTTCACACGCACCTGGTCGCCGATACGGAGATCGTTGCGGCCCGGTTTGAAGTGTAGGTGAGTGCCTGCGGTGACGTCCTGAACGAATACCGTACCGCTGCTTTCGATGAATCCGACGGTGGCAGTGATATTGACCGGCAATTTTTCAAGACTGCGCTCATATGGCAGCGTGCGGATGTCGATGGCGCGACTCAACTCGGCTGCCGCCGAGAATGACGAAATCAGAATGAGGAATGACGAAAGAATGACGAAGTGCGAATGACGAAGCCGCTTATGTGCGGTCATCATTCTGGTTTCATTCGTCATTCGGCATTCTGGTTTCGTCATTTTTTAATCGTTCGTCGCCGGGCCGCCGCACTGGAGTTTGCGGACGAGGTCTTTGACTTCGTGCGCCTGGCGCATGTCCTTGAACTGCACCTCGATGCCGGCGTTGGCAGCGGTGGAGAAGTCGATGGTGCCGAGGCCGAGCAGGCCTTTGATGCCGGACTCGTAAACGTCGATGCTGCGGATGTCACAGATGCGCGCTTCCTTTGAATTGCGACCGATGATACCCCAGATCAGCTCCACGCGTTCCTGCGTGACGATGTAGTCGTGCGAGTAGCGAGAAATACCGACGGCGATGAGCACAGAGGATGCGCAGAGCAGGGCGATGACGGCGTATTCGAGTTGGATGGCAAACAGCAAGCCGGCGGCGACGAGCAGCAACAGGACGAGGAAGAGCGCCTTCATATAACCGAGCCAGGAAGGATGCGCATGATGTAGAATGACCTCGCCGCTGGGGGTGTAGCTGTGATCGCCGGTGAGATCATCCGCGCCGTCCTCGGTTTCGTCTTCACCTTCCTCGTCAGGAGCGGGAATGTCGTGGTCAGGGCTGATCTCGCGATATGCGGGGCGGTTGAGGCGCGACTGCGTGGCATTCGCACGCATGCCGCTGATGAGTTCGCCTACGGTGTGGGTCAGGCCGGTGTCATCATCGACACACATCTCGCCGCGGGCGAGGGAGCCGCGCGCGACGAGCGTGTAGAGGTCCTCTTTCGACAGCGGTTCGCTAAAGGCTGGATGATTATGCAGCGTGTAGCGGGCGGGCATGACTAATGGTTTGGCGTGTTGCTGGCTCCAACCAAAGCACAGGCTGGCGGCCTGTGTCACGCACGATCACGCGGACTCGTCAGGAACGGGCGGGAGCAAATCTTCGCGCTTCAACAAATCGGCGACCTTCAGCAGCAGGAGTTCGCCTTTGGGAGTGCGGATGATCTCGCCGAGGAAGGGGGTGAGGCGGTCCATCTCAGCCACGGCAGAGTGGACCATGCTGGCGAGGATGCGCGAATCGTGGCGGTGCGGCGGGAAGACGTTCGTGATGCGGAACATCACTTGGCCGGCGTCCCACTCGAGCTCGAAATTGCCGAGGCTCAGTTCCTTGTTCACGCGCATGAGCAGTTCGCACACGGGCAGACGGTGGGTGGAAGGCACCTGCAGCGTGGCAGCGGCGACGACACTGACGATGTGCGTGTCTCCGAAGACCTGCATGTGCAGCGGCACCTTGGTGTGATGCGCCTCGAAGTCGCATTCGATGACGTTGTGCTCCGGGACCTCGCGGTAATGCCAGCCCATCTCCTTGAACGTGTTCAGGGCGGTGGCGTAGAGGGCGGACATTCCGAAAACAGAAACCTGCGAGGGTTGAAGTGGTCGGGACGGCGAGATTCGAACTCACGACTTCTTGCTCCCAAAGCAAGCGCTCTACCAGGCTGAGCTACGTCCCGAAACTGGATTCCCCAATGCCGGATTGGCGAGGGGCGGCGATAGTCGCCGCGAATTGCCAAGGCGCAAGGGGAAAGCTCGCGCTGGAATGACGAAACCAAAATGGTGAATGACGAATTGAGTCAGCGGCGGGAGGCATCCAGCGTCACGGTGCGGCTGAAGTTCCCGAGGAGTTCGCGTTCCCACCAGTCGCCAGAGATTTTTTGGACTTCGGGCTTGGTGAAGTGGTAGCGGTAAAGCTTGGCGCGGATGTGGGTGATTTTTTCGACGGGGAAGGGCGGCGGTTCAAGGAGGTCCCACACGGGTTGCTTGTGCTGGAGCAGCGCGACGTAGAATTGGCCGAACCAGTGCATGGGTGAGGCCGGATTGGCATCTCGTTGCGGATCGTAGCCAGGATACAATGCGGCGAACCACATCTGCCAGTCGAGCCGTGGCTGATGTGGGGCGATGAAGGGTGGGCGGCGCTTGAGGTCGCCGGGTTTATATTTGAAATCGAGCGGTAGGAATAACGCACCGTCGTCGCTGACTTCGATGACGACCTCGGGCCGCTCCTCGGTCATGTCCTGAAAGAGGCCGTAGGCGTTGAAACTGCGTGTGCGATGGATGGGCGCGTCGAGATTTTCGTACCAGCTCAGCGGCAGTCTCGTCTGGTAGCCGCGAATGCGTCCGACGAGAAACGAATCGGCGGTGAGGAGCGTGAAGAGTACGATGGGAATGACTGCGAGGAGTGACGGCCATTGCGTCCAGTGTTTGAAGGGGGGATGCGGAGCTTCGAGGCCGATGTGTAACCAGTTGCGGGCGCGCTTTGGCCACCAGCGGTCCTCCAGCAATGTGAGAGCGAGCGCAATGGTGAGGAGGTTGAAGAAGTTGTAGTTCCCGGTGAGGGAGATCATCACCATGAGGAAGATGAAGCCGAGCGCAGCGGCGAGACGGCCCCAGCGACCGATGAAGATGGCAAACGGTAGCACGAGTTCGATGCCATACATGATCCAGCAGCCCGCGACGTTGAACCAGCGCGGGGCGTTGTGCGCGAGCCACGACCAGCCGTTCGGTAGCGGCTGCGTTTCGTAATGGTAGAGCAGCGCGGTCATGTTTTCCCACGGTAGGTCGCCGCCGCCGATTTTCACATAGCCGGAGAGAAACATCAGACGAAAGACCAGCCAGTGGAGCAGGAAGATGGAACCGCGCGGCGGATCGCTGATGCCGCGAAACGACCACAACCGCCACGGCGCGACGAACATGGCGAGAAATCCGGCCTCCAGCAGCAGCGCATCCCATTGATAGCCCATGAAGATGTCCCCCGTGGTGGCGAAGGAGAGATAGCCAAACCACAGCAGCGCCAGCAGCGGCCCCTGCGCGACTCCAGCGATCACCAGCGCGCAAAGCACATAGCAGGCGTACAAACAGCCGTGTGCAAAGGCATCGCTGTAGTGCCAGTAAAACACGCCGGGGAACTGCCAAAACAGCATCTTGTGCTCGCGCTGCTCAAACGCATGGACGTTTTCGAGCAGACCCTTCGCTGGCAGGATGCCGTTCTCACCGACGAGACCGTCATATTGGACGCCCCATGAGATGAAAGCGATCAGGTAGATCGCCGCCAGCAGGCGCGGAAACAACCAGCGGACGGCAGTGTAGCGTCCGCGTTGAGGTTTGAGCCAGGAGAGCGGGTTCAAGGAAACAGCAATGGTTATCTATGAACAAGGTGAAGTGCGATGGCAAACTCACCATTTGTGAAGACAGCGTCGCGCTACGACCACATCCGTTGATCAGGTGGATACAGGTACTGCTTCCAGCGGCTTTCCTTTTGTCTCAATTCTGCCAATCCGCAGGCTTTCAAACACGGACTGGTACCACATGGCCCCTGGAGGGGTGGTTAGTGGAGCGGGTGACGCGATTCGAACGCGCGACATCTTCCTTGGCAAGGAAGTGCTCTACCACTGAGCTACACCCGCAAAACGTTGGGCGCGTATAGTGGCAGGAACCTATGCACGCGCAAGCGTAAAGTTCGCTGTTTGAGAATCTTTACGCCTCCGCCATGTTCGGCGCGTGAACCTCCCCACGCACATCTGGCTCAATGGCCGCATCGTCGGTACCGACACCGCTTGTCTCTCGCCCTTTGATCATGGATTCCTTGTTGGTGACGGTGTCTTTGAAACGCTGGTGGCTCGAAATGGCAGGCCCTTCACTCTCACGCGCCACTGGAAACGCCTTGTCGCATCCTGTGCGGCCATGGGCATTGTCTCTCCGACCTTCGACGTCTGCCGCACCGCCGTCCTTGCCACCATGGAGGCAAACGGATTCAGCGCAGCGCGTGTGCGTATCACACTCACCAGTGGCGATGGGCCGCTCGGCTCCGACCGGGGAAATTCACCACCCACGATGACTGTGGCCGCCACGCCTCTCAAGCCATGGCCACTGACAGAAACTGTCATCACCGTGCCGTGGGTGCGCAACGAGCGCTGCGCCCTCGCTGGCGTCAAATCCACCTCGTATGCCGGCAACGTTCGCGCTCTCGCCCTTGCGCATACAAAAAGCGCTGGAGAGGCCATCTTTGCCAACACCCGGGACGAACTCTGCGAAGGCACCGGCACGAACATCTTTGTCGTTGTCGGCGGTCGTGTGCAGACACCACCGCTGTCCTCCGGCTGCCTTGCGGGCGTCACGCGCGCGCTCACCATCGAGGCTTGTCAGGCTTCAGGCATTCCTGTCGAAGAAATCGCCCTGCCGCTTTCGATCCTGCAATCCTGCGACGAGGCATTCCTCACCTCCAGCACCCGCGACGTGCATCCGCTGGCACGAATCGATCAGCGTGACATGCCTGTCACCTCCGGTTCCGTCACTCATAAAGTTGCGCAGGCGTTCCGGGATTACGTCGCGGAACGGGATGATCCGTAAACCGCACTCAGCTCCCGCAGCAGCTTTTCGAGCCGTGTGTAGTAGGTGGCGTCGTCGAGCTTGGCGCGTTCGTCGCGCAGCTTCTTCAAATCGCGCTCCAGGGCGTCGCGTTTCGTCCGCTGGGCTTCGGTCAGCTTCTTTTCCTCGTCGCTGAGCACGAGGACGAGCTGCGCGGCGCGCTCGCCGTCGAGCTTCACCTCCGCAGGTGGCGATTCGATGGTTTCACGGCGTGTGGCGACGCCATCCCCATTGTCTTCGATGAGCGCATGCTCGGTGGCCAGGCGGCCTTCGTTCTCGTAAAACGTCGCCACAGCCTTGCTGGCGTGGCGGAAGGCTTCGAGGAGCGACACCTGCTTGTCTTGATCGAAATCCGCCTCATTCAATCCGCCGACGGCCTCGGCGAAATGCTCGCCAAAGCGCGCATAAAAGACCTCGTCGGGACTTTTCGTCGCCGTGATGATGATGCGGCCCTTTCCGGTCAGCGGGCGCACAAATCCGCCGCTCGACGACGCGCAGTGAATGATGGCGATTTCCTGCTTCAGCGGCGCAAGCCAGCCTGCGAGCTGTTTTGCGTCAAAGTCGGGTCCCTCGGCGTTGAACTTGGCCTCACGGCCATCAAACGTGCCGTGACCGATCAGCACGAGCCAGAGCCGGCGGTCCGGTTTCGCCGCTGCGAGCCGCTTTTCGAGTTTCACGGCCGATTCCTCGCCAGTGATGACCTCGACGGTGGCATCACCCTTCGCGCACGCCGCCTTCCACGCTTCCACCTGTGTCGAGAACTTCTTCCCATATTCCTCCGCGCCATCCGCGCCGCGCACGATGACGACATCGAGGTCACGAGCATGGAGCGCGCTCACAAAAAGAAGCAATGCGCCTACCGTAGCAGAAAACGTCAGTTTTCCGGCGTGCTGACGCCCGCCACTACGAGATGCCCGGTTCACGCCATGCCTCCTTTCCTTCGCAGTGTCCACTCGCCGAGGAGCAGCAGCAAAATGGCGGCGAAAATCCATGGCGTGTGCCACAGCGGTGTCGCCAGCGTCACTTCGACGGGCACGCGGATGTTTTTGAGCAGCTCGGGCATCTTGTCGATGTCTTCGAGCGGGATCATCTGCCCGACGGTCTCATCGGCGAGGCGTTTCATCAAGTCGCGATTCGGCTCCAGCTCCGCGAATTCCACCGCCAGCGGATCGTGCGTCCAGCCCACGGCCTTCGTGCCCAGCGGCGTGCGTTTCTCGGCATCTTCGACGGTAGTGGTGGCGCGGTAGTTGCCGGGCTTGCTGGCGAAAAACTCTGTTTCAAACAGCCCGGCCTCCTTCAGGCTCGGTTCGGCAAAGAGCTGCGACTTCGTGCCGCCCGGCTGCGAGACCTCGATCTTCACGATGGCGTCGCTGTTCGCCTTGAAGGCGCGGTCACGAACGCGCACGGCCAATTTCACGCGCTCACGGTCGGCTGGGTCGGTTTCGGCGGAAAAAGTCACCGCGTCGGCCACATCGACGACGAGCCAACGCATGAGCTGGCGCCACAGGCGATCCATGTCCTTGTGCGATTCCTCATCATGCAGCCCCCAGCGCCACAGATCGCCGATGAGCACGCCGCCGACGCGTCCTTCGCCGAATCGCTGCACCGCGATGGCGGGATGCGAGTTGCTCGCGTCGGAGACAGTCGCCAGGATGCTCGCGCCGGGTTTGATTGAGAAAGCGGGATTGACCGAATAAAAGCTCGCCATCGTGGCGAGGCGCTTCTCATCTTCTGCGCGATCCGTGCGCAGGCGCATCCACGATTCCAGCCAGCCCTCGCGCGTGAGATTGAAGCGCGCGTCGCCGATGGCGGGTCCGGTGGCGGCTTGATCGAGATATACCGGCAGCATGCGGCCTACGGGCGTGTTGTCATAGCCGCCGCTGCGGTAGCACTCCTGCCCGCCGAGCATGAGCAGCGCGCCGCCGCGCTCGCTGACGAAGCGCTCGATGAGGTTCATCTGCTCCTGCGTGAAAAACGCCGCCTCGATGTCGTCGAGGATGATGGCGCGGAATTCGGCGAACAAGTCCTCCGCGGCCTTCGGGAAGCCGTCGCTGAGTTCTTTGGCGTCCTTGGTGCCGAGGCGGATGATCACCGGCTGGTCGTAGCGTTGTGCCTCCTCGCTCTCCTTCGTGCCAAAGCCGCGAAACAGCGGATTCACGCTCTCCCCGGCGCGTCCGCGCCATTCAAACTTCGGCTCCCGCTTCGCGATGCGCACCAGCGCGGGCATCTGGATGTCATCATCCCCCGCGATAGCGCGGCGCAGGAATTTATACTCCCAGTTCGGCCGCCCGGTGACGTAGAGCACGCGATACGGCCCCGCGCCGCGATCCGCGGCGAGCAGGCGCGTGTTGTTCGCCAGCGTGGCCTCCTTCACACCTTCGCCCGCGAGTTCGAGCCGGTAAAACGACACGCCCGGCTTCGCCACCGGCACGCGCAGGCGCACCGTCTGCGCCGTGTTGCCGCTGAGCGTCACTTTCTCCGTCGCCATGACCTTTTTGTCCTCGCCGAGAACTTGCAGCGTCGCTTTGCCGCTGCCAGCCACACGCGCGGTGATCGTCACCGGCGCGTCCTCAAACGGACTGGTGGCCACACTCGCGTCCTGGATGCTCAGATCGGGCTGCGGTGCCTTTTCGCCCGCCAGCACGGTGAAAACCGGCGCGCCCTTACTCTCCGCCTTCCACGCGGCGGCGTCGGTGGCATTGCCATCGCTCACGACAACGACGGCGGCGAGGTTCGTGCCGCCGGAGCGCAGCGTCATGAGCGTGCGGCAGAAATCGGAGCGCGTGCCGTCGAACTTCAATCCGCGAAAATGCGGCACGCTGACGGTCTGCGCGCCGACGGACATGAGCCGCAGGCGGAAATCCTCTCCCAATGCCTTGATCCACGCCGCGTCGTCATTTCCCACCGCTAGCGCCGCCTGCACCTGGGCCGCGCGAGACTCTCCACCGGTCGATTCCGCCACGTCGAGTGACGAACTCGCGTCCACGAGCACGGCGATCTCGTTTTCGCCTTTCTTCGGCTGCTGCCGCGTCCACAACGGGTCGAGCAGGCACAGCGCCAGCAGCGCGAGCGCGGCGACTTTGCACAGCATAGCCGCCAGCCTCTTCCAGCCGCGCAGCGGGGAGCGCACATAGCCTGTCACGAGCAGCACGAGCACCAACACGACAATCCCGGCGGAGAGCCAGGAGAACCCGAGGTTTTGCCAGATAATGTGGGGCATGTGTGCGCAGATAACGTCGCTAACGCCCGATTGCTACAGACCATCGGCTGCTGCGCGGCAGGGAGCGGGCTTCGCATCGTGAATGCACACTGCAAGCGCCGAGAAATGCCTTCCTTTGCAGGGGCTGCCTGTGGAATGTCAGGGCCTACGCATGAAATGAGCAACTGGCTATGATGATTTAGCGGCGAAGAAATCGCTGTACAAATTACCATAACCAGTGATGAGAGTATGGATGGAAACCACCCCTACCACGACATCCTCACCCACCAGCTCCCAAAACCACGACGATCTGCGCCACATCCTGCGGCTCAAAGAACTCTTCGCCACCTTGCCCGATGCTCGCGTCATCGGTCGCGTGCTGCACCCGCTGCCCGAAGTGCTGCTCATCGCCCTCTGCGCCATGCTCAGCGACTGCGAGGACTACACCGACATGGGCTACTTCGGTTGAACGCATAAAATCCGACGCATGGTTTGACAAAACTTCCTGCTGGTCTAGTCTCGTGGCCCGCTGCTTCCAGGCAGCAGGAAATGGCCAAGACCAACGCACCCCTAGCTCAACGGATTAGAGCATCTGACTACGGATCAGAAGGTTTCAGGTTCGAATCCTGAGGGGTGCGCCACTCATCTTTTGAGCTGGTATGAGTGTGGCGCGTGATGGCTCGCGGCTGATTCGCTTTTTAGCTATTTCAGAGCGCTCCACTGCTCCCAGCCAAGCATGGCCTGCTTCCGCCCACGCCCCCACCGATATTCTCCGATCACTCCAGTCTCGCGGATCACGCGATGACAGGGGATGAGGAATGCCAGGGGATTGCTTCCCACGGCGGTGCCCACAGCTCTCGCGGCTCCTGTGTGGCCGATGGCGGTTGCCAGTTGGCCGTAGCTCACCAGCGTTCCGGCTGGAATGCGTACCAGCGCTCTCCAGACGCGGAGTTGGAAAGGTGTTCCGCGCACAAATGCCTGCATGCCCTCTGCATGTTTTCGCTGGAAAAGTTGTGCGGCAGCCTGCTGCGCGGGGCCGTCATCCCGCTGAATTTCTGCCGCTGGCCACATGCGGCTGATCTCTTCAAGAGAGGGACTGTCAACAAAGGCCAGATGACAGATCCCTCGCGGGCCTTTTCCCATGCAGCAGAGTCCGAAAGGTGTCTGTGCAAAGCCTGCCGTGATCGTCCATCCGGCACCGCCTGACTTTACTTCTCCAGGAGAGGCGGCCTCCAAGGTGACGCACAGGTCATGTAAGCGCCCCGGTGAGGACAGTCCGGCGTCCAGCGCAGCGTCAAAAACACTCTCGCCGCAGCGCAGCCTTTCCCTGGCATGCTCCAGGGTCAGGCATTGCAGGAAGTCCTTCGGCGTCACGCCCGCCCAGCGTGAGAAGAGTCGGTGGAGATGCCCCGCGCTGAGTCCGGCTACTTTTGCCAGGTCATCCAGACTAGGTTGCTTGAGGCGGTTCTCATCAAGATGGCGGATGATCCGTGCCACGCGTTCGTAGTCGTTCATTCGGTGATTGTGGCGAGCACACCCACTTGGGCCACCCGGTTCTTGCGGTCATTCATATCGTCTCGAAGAAGAGGGTGAACTCATGTCGGTTATAGGTCAGGTGCGTCTGCGCGAAAAGCCGCAGCCCACCACTGGCGGCCATACCGGTGATGGATCGGAATAGCGCACACGGTTCCTCCACATTTTCGATGCGCGGCACCTTCAGGGTGAAAACGACGAGACCGCCTTTTTTGAGCGAACATGAGAGGCGCACCACCTGCGCGATGGACTCTTCAGGCGGGCCGTTCATGTCACATAACAGTGCGTCATACGCGGTGCCGACCCCAGGCTGAAATGCTGCGACATCTTTCAGTACGAAGCGCAACCCTGGGCTCCCTTCGAGACGCCTGTCGAGCGGTGCGCGGTCGATGGCAGTCACCCGCTGCCTACGGGCGAGCAGCTCCGAGGTCATTCCGCCCGGACAGGCACCGAGTTCCAGCCAATGGCTCCCTTCCGACATCGGCGGGCGGTGTAGCAGGAGATAGTGCAACGCCTCGGCGATCTTTGCGCCGGCACGACTGATGGTGCCGGGCGCGTCTTGGTCGATGAACTTGCTGCCTCCGGGATAAAGTCCGTTGCAGGCTCGGGGCGACTGCATGCCGCAGAACAAACCCTCTCTGCCGACTAGGCAGAACAATGTCTCCAGCATCGGCTGCTGCTGCTCCACGTCCATGACTGGGAGTTTCGGAAACACTTGCAGGGCACGGCCGCGGAGATTTGAGGCGAGGCTCCGGTGATGTCTGTCCTGCGATGTGGGATTCAGGGTGCCGATGAAAATTCCCTGCGGATTTCGTGCGCCAAACCGCCTCAGTAGTGTTTGCGCGGCCTTTTCGATGAAGACGTCCATTTTCTGCGGATTGCAGGGCCAGGTGTGCTCCATCGGCAGGTTCCAGAGGAGAAATTTCGCGGCCTCCGACCGTTGGAGCACACCGGGTTCCGTGATCTTGATCAGATGATAGTCCATGCCTAGTCGAGTACTCGTTTCAGTGCCTAGGTGGCGCAGGATGTCCGGCGCGATCCCGTCAAAGATCTCCGGGATGCGCACCAGCCATGGAGTTGTGCTAGTTGAGTCGGTGGTTGGCGAGGCGCTGGGCATCTGCGCAGGCACTCGCCCGGCTCATTCGCGTGCGCAAGCCTCCGTGTGGCGGAATGTGTCCCTCAACGGTCGGTTCCGGCATGCCGCGTGGACCACTCGACGGCGGCTCGCATGAGCTCGGGGGCGGTGGAAAGGCCCAGTTTGGTTTTGATGTGCGCACGATGCGCCTCGATGGTTTTCACGCTGACATGCAGTTCGTGCGCGATCATGCTGGTACCGTGGCCTTTGCCCAGCAGCTCGAAAACCTCCAGTTCGCGGTCGCTGAGCTGCTCCACGGCGTCATGGGCCGTCGGCCTCTGACCAGTCAGAAACGTATTCAACATGCGGTGGTTTGCCGAGGGGCTGAGGTAAAGCCCTCCTCGCAGCACCTGACGGATGGCTGTGACGACGAGCTCCGGCGGCGACTGCTTCATGAGGTAGCCGCGCGCCCCCGCTCGCAGTGCGCGCTCCGCGTAAAGCGACTCCTCGTGCATCGAGAGCACGAGCACGGGAAGTCCGGGATGCACGGCATGGAGCGACTTGACCAGCTCGATGCCGTTGACGTCCTTCAATGAAATGTCCGCCAGCACGATGTCAGGCTCCAGCTTGTCCACCAGGCCCAGCGCGTTGGCCGCAGTCTCCGCCTCGCCGCAGATGACCAGATCCTCCTCATGTTGTAGCAGCATGGCAATGCCTTTGCGGAAAATCGGGTGATCATCGACAATGAGTATCCGCCGCTGGTGTCCAGCAGGTTTCGTATGCTGAGCCTGCATGCTCCGTTTCATCGGCGGAGGGCGTCCTCACGCTCGCCCGTTTTGGACGCCGGATCAAATGCCTCCATGGGCATGTGCCAGGCGCAAATGATCTGCGTGCCTCTCCCTTTGCGTCGCCGGATGACGAAATCTGCCCCGATCACATCTGCCCGGTATTGCATGAGTCGGATGCCCATTCCGTGTTTCTTGAGCAGCACCTCGGGCATGCCGCAGCCGTCGTCAGTGACTCCCAGCGTGAGAAAATGACCGCGCATACGGAGGCTCAGTGTGATGCTGCGTGCGTCGGCGTGCTTCAGCGCGTTGGCCACCGCCTCCTGTGCGATGCGGTAAAGATGCTGTGCAGTCGCATTGTCGGCTATGGGCACCGCACGCTCGCATCTCAGTCGGCACCGCACATGCCCGTCGGTCCGCGCCGCCAGCTCGTGTAAGGCGGACACCAGCCCCTCGGAATCGACCACCACGGGATGCAGCCCGCGTGCGACATCACGGGCTTCCTCGGCGGATTGATGGAGCAGGTCCGCCAGTCGCCGTGCCTGCGAGGCGAGCTCATGGAGTCCTTGTTCATCCAGCGTTTTCATCAAGGACCGCCCCATGAGGGAGAGCCCTGAAAGCGATTGACATAGGCCGTCATGCAAGTCCTGACCTAGGCGGCGCTGCTCCTGCTCGGCAATGTCGAGCAATGCGTTTTCCAATCGCAGTCTTTCCTGCATCTGAGCGACGAGCTTTTCATTTGCGGCGGTCAATTCGGCGGCACGTTCCTCCACTCGCTGTTCCAGTCCGGCCAAGGCATTCTCTAGGCGTCTTTGTGCCTCGCGGTGCTCGGTGATGTCCGTCGCCACGCCGAGGATCTTGTCGCAAGAACCGTCATCATTGAGCAGCGGAGCCTTTCCTGTGCTAAAGCAGCGGATCACGCCGTCGGAGAGGGTGATATCCTCTTCCGGGATGTGCAGTGTCTTGAGTGTGGACATCACCTCATGGTCTGCCTCCTGGAAATGGGTGACTTGGCCTGCGGTGCGGCGAAAATCCGCGTCGGTTTTGCCGATCAGCTTCTCCACGGTGGTGCCGCAACTGCGTGCGAGCGCCTCGTTGCCCAGTAGAAAGCGCCCGCTGCGGTCCTTCACGAAAATCATGCTCGGAGTAGCGTCGATCACCTGCCGAAGGAACCGGCGTTCGCGCAGCAGCTCGCTTTCGATCTTGCGGCGCTCCGTGATGTCGGTGATGGACGCTACCCAGCCGATGACCTCTCCGGCGGCGTCTGTGTCAGGCACATACACGACATGCATGGTGCGCGTTCTGCCGTGTTGATAAGGGATGTCTGCTTCGTATTCCACCCTGTCCCCTGCGAGCACGCGTCGGATATGCGGCAGGATCAGTTTGAGAGCCGCCGGTTCGAGCACATCCATCAGGCTGTGACCGATGATTTTCTCTGGCTCCTTTTGCAGCAGGTCCGCACAGGCGTGGTTGACGAATTTGCAGGTCAGATCGCGTCCGAACAATGCCAGCATCACCGGGGTGTGGCTGGTGATCACGCGCAGTTGCATCTCGGCCTCTCGTGCTGCGGACTCGGTCGGTATGTTGCTCCATCCCGCCGGTTTCGTTCCCGGCTTGCGGCCCGTTTTTCGTGAACGCTTGGAGGATGCGCTGGGCATGGCAGGGATGCTACCGGCTCAGAGCTCTTGCTTCAATGCCAATCACACCTCGGATTCTGCCTGTCCAGCCGCCGCCTGTTTGTGGTAGCCGCTCCTGCAAGAGGCGCAGCAGACGCGCTGCCTCATCACCATCATCCAGCAGCATAGACCACTCCCGTTCCAGTCCAAGCCGGAGGTAGGTGATGTGCAGGCGCGTGCAGTTCGGGCAGCCGCCAGGAGGAATCACGCTTCCCCGCAATGACCAGCGCATTACCTGATCCGGGCGCACATGGCCGATGCCAGAGAGGTGTAGGGTGTGTGCGTGGAGGGTGATTTTCCTTGGTGCGGCGAGTAGTGTGAAAAGTGCCAACCGCGCGAGCGACGGCAGAAGAAGGCCCGACCCGACGGCGCAAAACCAGCGCACTTCCGACACGGGCATTCCATGAACCGTACGCCAAGCAAGCACCGCGACCGCAGTAAGGGCGGACAGCGGGCCGATGACGGCGGTGCGAGTGCGCCAAGCGCGTTCGAGCGACTTGTAGCGCGCCCAGTTGTGCTGTGGTGGCTGCACGAACACCGCTGAGGCGGGAATCTCCTTCTCTAGGATTGCGTTCGCACGCATGCGTTGGCTTATGGCATGCGTTTTCATGTTTTTTTACCTATTGGACATGCAGTTCACTCATTGATGCCGCCGTGCCGCCAGCGGGCTATCGTGCAGGCGTGCCTGATGCTGGTGGTTTCGCGCATGGGCCTAGGGGAAGGTTCAGGTGGCATCGGTTCCGCAGCTCTTGGTAAAGGTTGGGGCGGCATGTCCGTGAATTGGGCCTCTCCAGAGTGTTTTCTCCGTGTAGCGTCAGCTTCTTCAAAGTCTTCAATCTCGAGTGCTGTGTTCATAGGAGGCCGCAGGGTGGAGAAGGTTGGTTCAGGTAAAGCCGGGCAAGGTCGTCGCCCCCATGGCATGCCGATCGTGACTCCCGAACTCCGGCTGTGGATCAGCGTAAGCCTGTAACAGGCTCCTCTCTGCATTGAGCCAGTGTTCGAGCCGCAGGTGTGCGCAACCTTCCGACTGCCAGTGAGCAAAGGCGAGGAGGGCGATCTCCTCGTCGGTGGGATACGAACCGTGCGTGTGCGTCCCGCCAAATTGGACGTTGTTCCTGGGCATTCGAGAGTTCATGGCGTGGGTAGGGATGTGCCGTCAGTCTGGGCAGCAAGCTCGTTTTTCGCAACCGGCGCACCCCTGTTTAGAGCATCGGGGAATCCCTGAGACGCCCACCTCCCAAGATATGGCACGCGGGAGCATCAAATGGATTGCACATGGGCGATTTCTCCCAAATCTCCGCGCCCCGCATGTCCGTCAAACTCCGCCTCAACACCGCCACGGCCACCAAGGTCGTCCTCGCAAAGATTGGCAACCCGCAACGCGAGGAGCCGCTGCAAACCTCGAAGGAAGTCTTTGAGATCGCCGAGAATGACCAGGAGGCGCTCACGTCCATTTTCCTGAAGCCGTATAAAAACCTCATTGCACACCGCTTCACGCATCACACCTCGCTCGACCAGCACGAGATGTGCAACTGCGCGAAGGCCGTCTTCGCCGAAGATGGCGCGTTGCTCGAGCGCGGCATCGAGATCGCGAAGCGCCTCTACGCGAAGTCGAACCACCCGAACATCAAGTCCGGTGACCTCTGCGTCGCGCTGCTGAAGGAGATCCACATCGAGGGGGAACTCGTGAAGGGACTGTGCATTCTGAAGTCCGACAGCGTCACACCATTCCTCACCATCACCACTCGGAATGGTGACCTTCGCCTCGCCACCGAGCAGGGCATCAATCCCGACAAAATCGACAAAGGCTGTCTCATCCTCGATTACTGGCAAGAGAAGGGCTATTACATCCTCACTTTTGACCGGAGCGGTGGTGACACGCGCTTTTGGGTGCGCGAGTTTCTTGGTGTCGAGGCCGTGCCTGACGCAGCCTTCCTCACCAACGCGTACGCAAAGATGGCGGTCGCATTTCTAGAGGAGCAGCATGTCACCACCGGCGCGGATGACGATACGCCGCCATGGGAGTCCGCCGCAGCCGCAAAGGACGCGCTCGACTACTTCGAAGGGCGCGAGAAGTTCGAACTCAAAGAGTTTGAGCAGGAGGTGTTGAAGTCGCCTGATACCATCGCCCGTTTCGGGGAGCACCGTGCGCGAGCTGAGGATGAGCAGGGGCAACCGTTGGAGACTTCATTTGAAATCTCCAGGAAAGACCTCGCGAAGGCGAAAAAACGCATCGCCGCCGTGTTGAAGCTCGACACTGGCGTTGAAATCCACATCAAACCCGGCGCAGCCGAGTCGAATCCCCTGCTCGAACGCGGTTTCGACGATCAAAAAGGCATGAAGTTTGTGAAGGTGTACTACAACAAGGACCTGAGCGCCGGGTGAGGGTGTTCGGGTGCTCCGCCATTCATCATGCGGCCTGGGATGATTGGCACATCGGTAGCGCCGTGGGAGCTTTGACAAGCATGTCTAGCAACGCTGATGGTGGACCATCCAGACCTTGCGCAGACCTGCTCAATCTAGCCCTCTGCGTCGCCGCCCAAGCAGTGAACACAAGGAGGTCACCTGTGCCATCTTGCCAACGAGGTCACTTCACTTTTGTGGCATACTTTGCCGGGTCGGCCTTGAATTTGGGTAGGCAATGCTCGCAGCACAGGAGGATTTTCTTTCCATCGTGATGCACGACGAGTGGGTCGCCCATGCTGCCGAGTTTCTCACCGGAGACGACGCAAGTGGTGAGCGGGTAGCTGCCGTTCTTCGCATCGCCGCCACAGGCGGCGAGGATGAAGGTGGCTGCGAGGATGAGTATTTTCATGAGGTTGTCGGATATTGTCAGGCGGATGAGTTTTTTCCATCGGAGTTCGATCACCCGCGCTCGGTGCGCAATCCCTGGCGCAAGATGCGCTCGATGAGCTGGGAATAGGGGACGCCTGCTTTGAGCGCGGAGAGGGCAAAGTCCTCGTCGGCGGAGAGGATGGGGTTGGGGTTCGCCTCGATGAAATATATCTCGTTGTCTGTGGTGAGGCGCAGATCCATGCGTGCGTAGCCATCGAGCGTGAGCAGGCGGTAGATGCGCTTGCAGGTCTGCTGGATGTCAGTGACGACGGCGGGATCGAGGTCGCCGGCGTACTGGTTGCTCAGGCCCCAGCGCTCGCGGTATTCATCGTCCCACTTAGCTTTGAAGGTGGCGATCTTCGGCTCGTCTGGCGGCACCTCCCTGAACACTAGCTCGCGGATGGGGAACTCTCGCAGTCGCAGGTTTCCCATGAGGCTGACGTAGAGCTCGCGGCCGTGGATGTACTCCTCGGCGATGACATCGTTGGCGTATTTGTCGTGGATGAACAGCACGCGCTCGCGGAATTGCTCGTCGTTGGACACGAAGGACGCCTGCGAGATGCCGAGCGACGCCTCCTCCTTCAATGGCTTCACCAGAATAGGGAAACGCAGCTTGGCCGGGCGGGCGATGCGCTTGCCGCGCGCGATGATGACAAACGCAGGTGTGTGGATGCGATGATAGCTGAGGATTTTCTTCGAGATGCCCTTGTGCTTGCACAGGGTGAGGCCGGTGGAGCCGCAGCCGGTGAATGGCACTCCGTACATTTCGAGGAACGAGACGATGTTCTGGTCGAAGGCACGGTTGTTTTTGAATTGATCGGCTAGGTTGAAAATGATGTCGGGGTGGAAGCTCTCGATTTTCCGCCGCAGGAGGTCGAGGTCGTCGAAGATGGCCACATACTCCGTGGTGTGACCGAGTTCGCGCAAGGCGCTGAGCACGTTCGTCTCCGTCTTCCAATCTTCGGTCAGAAGCTCCTCGCTCAGGTCCTGATCCAGCGTGGTCGGCGCGATCGCGTCGAACAATGCGAGGACTTTGAGCTTTTTTTGGGCGGCCATTATTTGGTGCGTTTGAATTTTCCCGTGAAGAGGTAGTTCATCACCAGCGTGGTCACGAGGGCGGAGACACGCAGATCGAGATCGGGATCGTTCGGCTTGGCATGGAGGTCGAGTGCGTTGCAGCGTTCCGTCAGGCGTGTGAGCAGCTTGCTGACGCGGAATTTGTTCTCGTTCGTCCACTGGCAGACCGATTCCATCAATGCACGACGGCGATGACGCAGATACGCGGAGGCTTTCACGCGTCCGGTGACCTCCGATCCGGCGCAAAAGAGATGCCGCAGATCCTTGTCATAGAAGTCGGGATACAGATCAGGATACGAGTCCTCGTAGAGCTTACGTTTCTTCGCGTAGTAGGACTTCAATTTGATGTTCAGGAAGTCGTAGTCCTTTACGCGATAGTGCGGCTGGTGCACCGGCGGCTTTCCCGCTATCGAATGCATCAGTTCGTCGAGGTATTCGAGCTTTTGCAATGCGCCCCAGCCCTTGTAGTGCTCACGCCAGTCGAGCCCTGGTGTGAGCCACACCGCGAACGTCTCCGCAAAATCCTCGTCTGGATGACTCTGTGCATACCAGTCGTCGAGATGCAGGACGTATGACCGGCTGTAGGGCCGCGGCCGGTAGAATTGCGTCTCTTCTTTCGACGCCAGGCCGAAGGTCTGCTGCCAGCGCTTCTTTTTGTAAAGCTGGTAGGCGTAGGAGTAGGCGTGCCCGGCCTCGTGGCGCATCAGCTTCATGAACCATTCGGGCGTCTCGCCCTCGACTTCGAGAATCATCTTCCTCTCCAGTTTGCGCAGACGATCATGCACCAGGAAGAACGGCACAAAGATCGCCGGAATGCCCACCGGCACGAACCACTCATCTCCCACATGGCATGGCGGCATGAAGGAGAGCCCTCTAGCGGCCAGCTCGTCGTGGAGCTGCTGGATCAGCGGCTGAAGCTCCGTCGCCTCGAGTTTCAACCCGAGCTGAGAGATCTTCTTCTCAAGCAGCTCATCATCACTGAACGCTGCCCATGGGACGGATTCCATAAAGTGAAATTATCATGCCCCACGTCTTGAGCGCAAGGACTCATCTGCGCGGACATGCCTGGCGTGTGTCTGAAAACAAGTTGCCAGCACCGGGGCGGCTGCTAACGCTCAGCTCCTAACTTATGATCGTCGCACCCAAAATCCGTGGATTCATCTGCACCACCGCGCACCCGTCTGGCTGTGCTAAGCATGTCGCTGACCAGATCGCCGTCGTGAAAAGTCGCGGCCCTGTCGTCAACGGCCCGAAGAAGGTTCTCGTCATCGGCTCCTCCACAGGCTACGGGCTAGCATCGCGCATCGCGGCGGCGTTTGGCTCTGGCGCGGCCACCATCGGCGTGTTCTTTGAAAAACCGGGCGAACCCGAGCGCTGTGGCACAGCGGGGTGGTATAATTCTGCCGCGTTCGAAAACGAGGCAAAGGCGGCCGGCTTGTATGCACGCTCGTTTAATGGCGACGCCTTTTCCGACGCGATGAAGGCGGAGGTCATTCAGGCACTCAAGGAGGACCTCGGCCAGGTGGATTGCGTGATCTATTCTCTCGCCTCGCCGCGCCGCACACATCCTAAGTCGGGGGAGGTTTTCAAATCCTGCCTCAAACCCATCGGTGACACTTACACGAACAAAAACCTCAACACCGGCAACGGCGTGGTCAACGAGGTAACCATCGAACCCGCGAACGACGACGATATCGCGCAAACCGTCGCCGTGATGGGAGGAGAGGATTGGGAGATGTGGCTCGACGCACTGCAAGGTGCCGACGCGCTCGCACAGGGCGTGCAGACCGTCGCCTATAGCTACATCGGTCCGGAAGTGACGTGGCCGATCTACAAGAATGGTACGATTGGACGTGCGAAGGAGGATCTTGAGCGCTCGCAGCGTGCGCTCGATGCCAAACTCGCCCCTCTCGGCGGCAAAGCATGGGTTTCGGTGAACAAGGCGCTCGTCACGCAGGCCAGCTCCGCGATCCCAGTAGTGCCGCTGTACATCTCCCTGCTCTACAAAGTGATGAAGGCTGCTGGTACGCATGAGGATTGCATCGAGCAGATGGACCGCCTGTTTCGTGACCGCCTCTACAACGGCAGTCCGCAACCAGACGAAGCTGGGCGCATCCGCGTGGATGACTGGGAAATGGCACCGGAGGTGCAGCAGATCGTCGGTGAACGCTGGAAGGAAGTGAACAGTGAGAACCTCCTCCAGCTCGGCGATTTCGAAGGCTACCAGACCAGCTTCCTGCGTCTTTTCGGCTTCGGCCTAAAAGGTGTGGATTATAACGCTGATGTCGATGTGAACGTGCGCGTGCCTTCTCTCGCTTGATCCATTCGATTGAGGTCGGGCTGACATAAAGCCATCTCGAAGTCATTCTGAATGAAGCGCCGCGCTAATGGCTAGCGGTTGGGATGTTTGGCGCAACAGGCATTGAATTTGCGGCGTAAACCAATGCCATGCATCCCTCCACGCTGTCCTCCCGTCGTTTGTTTTTGAAAATCGCTTCCGCAGCCATGCTCGCGCCATTGTGTGAGGCTGACGCGGAAAGTGGCAGCCGACTGGTGGCCTATGTGGGTACCTATACGTCACCGTTGAAGAACATGCGGCCCACACAGGTGGATCTGCCACCGGGCAACGGCCGCGGCATTCATATTTTTGAGGTGAACCGCACCACCGGGGAGATGAAGGCTGTCGGCGTCTATGAAATGGGCACGAGTCCTTGCTGTCTTGAGTTCAACGCTGACAAGACGCGCATGTATTGCGGTAACGAGACCGAGCGTATCGGCGACGACGAGTCCGGAACGGTGAGCTCCTTCAAGGTCGATCCCAAGACTGGAGCGCTAACCCTGCTGAACTCCGTGCGCTCCGGCGGCAAAGGCCCAACCCATCTGAGCCTGCATCCGAACGGTAAGTTTGTGCTGGTGGCGAATTACTTCGGCGGCTCCGTTTCCGTGCTGCCCATCAAGGAGGATGGTAGCCTTGGCGAGGCGACAGATGTGAAAAAGGACAGTGGCAAGATAGGACCTGCAAAATCCACAAACGCCGCTCCAGGCAGCTTTGCCTTCAGCGGGCACGACCAGACGCACGCGCACATGATCGAGGCCGATCCATCAGGGAAATTCGTGCTGCATGTTGATCTCGGGCTCGATCAGATCCTCATCTGGAAGTTTGACGCGGAGAAAGGCACGCTGACACCGGCAGACACACCTTTCGTCTCACTGCCTCCAGGGGACGGGCCGCGTCATTTCGCGTTTCACCCGAACGGACATTGGTTTTATTCGATCCAGGAAGAAGGCTCGACCGTGGCGTTGTTTGACTGGGATTCGGGGAAGGGGACGCTCTCGCACCGCCAGACCGTCTCTAGCCTGCCGCCAGGTTATGCAGGCAGTAATTTCTGCTCTGAAATCCGCGTCTCCGCAGATGGCAGGTTTGTTTATGGCGGCAACCGCCTTCACGATAGCATCGCAGTCTTCGCCGTCGGTAAGGATGGCACTCTGGAGTTTGTGGGAGAGGAATGGACACACGGGGACTACCCCCGCAGCTTCACTTTCGATCCGTCTGGAGACCTCCTGCTCTGCTGCAACCAGCGCGCCGACCACGTCGCGGTGTTCAGTGTGGATAAGCGCAGTGGGAAACTGGCATTCACAGGACATTACGCACCATTGGGAAATCCTTCGCAGATCGTATTCCGTGAGTTCTCCGAGTGAGGGTGGCACGCGCTAACCAGTCGTCTGTTCAGACTCACACTTTCATCATCTCCTTGATCGACTTCGTCGCGATGCCGATGGGGCGGTCCAGTGGCACGCCGGAGCAGGCGAGCAAGGTGGTGAGGAGATCGCCCTGGTTGCCTTTCACCGTGTCGATGAAGCGGCCGGTGTTCAGGCTGCCGCCGCCTTTGCCAGCGATGATGAAGGGCAGATTTTCTCGCGTGTGCTTGTTGCCATCCTCCAGGCCGCTGCCCCACATCATGATGCTGTGGTCGAGCAGCGTGCCATCACCTTCACGGAGGCCGGCCATCTTTTTCACCATGTAGGCGAACTGGTCGATGTTGAATTTTGTGATCGCGGCGACTTTGCGGACCTTCTCCGCCTCGTTGTTGTGATGCGTGGGGCCGTGATGCGTGTCGCTGAAGCCGAGCTCGGGATACGAGACGCCATTCGGCGTCGAGCCGATGTAGGTGCTGACGCGCGTGGTATCCGTCTGGAAGGCGAGCACGGTGAGATCACACATGACCTGCATGTATTCGCTGCGTTTGTCGCCCTCGGGGATTTTCACCTCGATGGGCGGCGAGTCACTGGCCTTGCGCTTGCTCGAAGCGACGCCGGCTTTTTCCAGCGCGGCCTCTTTTTGCCGATACTCGATGGCAGCGATGCGGCGCTCGACGGAACGCACGCTGTCGAGGTATTCATCGAGCTTTTGCTGGTCGCCATGCGGCAAGGTGCGCCGCAGATCCTTCGCGCCGCTTATGACGAGATCGAGCATCTGGCGATCGAGAGGGTCGGTGGTGGTCGTTTTGCCCTCCTGGCCGGTTTTGCCAAATAAACGGTTCAAAACACTGCGCGGATTGATCTCCGCCGGCATTGCCTGCGTGGGTGAACGGAAGCTGCAATGCGAGTAGTAGCCTTCATTCAGCCCCGCCTGGTTCTCCTTGTGCGTCTGCGGCATCGTCGCCAGCTCCAGCGAGGGCAGTGCGGTGAGTGCGCCGTGGTAATTCGCGAAAATCTGGTCCGCTGAAATCGAGATGTTGATCTGGCCGCGCTTCGCCGCATCTGGCAGGCGGGCCGTTAGCCACGTCGAAAGCTCCAGCGCATGCGGCGCACCACTGAACGGCTCGATCCCCACGCCCGAGATGCCTTTCACCATCAGGCATTGATCCAAAATTGGCCGCAGTGACTCCAGCGCGGGCGGCGGCGAGTTGAGGAAGCTCTCCGGCGACTTCGGCCAGAACTGATCCATGATGACTCCGTGCGGCATGTACATGAAGGCGAGACGCACCGGCGGCTTGGAGGCTGATTTGCCTTTGACCGCATCCGCCCAGCCCATGGTTTCGAGCAAAGGAAGACCCAGCGAGGCTCCGATGCCTCGCAGGCAGGTGCGGCGGTTGATGAGATGAGACATGGTGTGGGAAATTGATTGTTGCCTACCAATACCGACCGAACGGTGACTTTCCATCAAGTGACACAACTCAGGGTTTCACTTTATGGAGGTGGGATGCCGTTGCTCTTGTTCTCTCCTTTGCTAGCTAGCTGGCTTTCGCGTTTCGTGAGCTTCTCAGAGATTTTGGTAGAAAACTTGTTTTCATTAGAGTTGGCGTTAAACACCGCCTGACTCGGTTAGGCGACCAAGGCGCTGCGGCTCGAATAACGATGGAAGATATGCTCAGCAGGCAATTCGCCAGAATCGAGATGCTGCCTGAAGGATAGACTTGGGCACAGCATTCGCCAATAACCCTATCCTGGAACTTGGGGGCTATGATTGCGTCGCTGTCACCATCTTTCTCGCGGATGGAGTATTCCAATTCAACATCTTCGTGGATCACTCGGCATAGGTTGAAACAATTCGGTCACTTGGCGGCGGCAAAACGCTGCTGCAAAAGTTCAAGCTCACGGAGGAATATCATCCCGTCGCCCGGCATGCCGTGATGGACGCGGCATTGGAACGCGGTGCGTTTCCGGTCGTGAAGTATTTCCACCTCGGCGGCATCCAGCACTGGTGCGTGATCGTCGGCAAGGAAGGCCAGGAATACCTCGCTCGTGATCCGCTGAGCGATGACGCGAAGCCGGTGAAGCTCAGCGAACTGACGGCGAAGATCTACGCGGTGCGGGTGATTCGGAAGGCGGCGGCAACGAACCCGTAGCGGAAGACGTCAGTCTTCCGACGCGTGTTCCAAGGCGGGTGAAGCCCTCAAAACGAAACCCTCACGAGTTCCACTTCATGGCAGTCATCTGGCAGACCAAGCCAGCAGCATTGCCAAAGGCTCGCTCTTCTGCTATCCATCCCGCATGACCAACGAGTTGCTCAATCGAATCACCATCGACCCGCGGGTGATGACCGGCAGGCCGTGTATTCGCGGCATGCGGATCACAGTGGCCAATGTGCTGCGTCTGCTTTCCGCCGGACATTCGCATGAGCGCATCCTCCAAGCCTACCCTGGCCTTGAGGACGCGGACATAGATGCCTGTCTGGCCTTCGCGGCCATGCGCGTGGACGAGCGCGAGATCGAATTCGCCACCGCCGCGTGAAAGTGGTGATCGACATGAACCTCAGCGTGGAATGGACATCCATTCTGCGTCTGGAGGGGCTGGATGCTGTTCATTGGCGCGAGGTAGGCGGCAAAACGGATGCAGACGTGGTCATCCTCGAATGGGCGGCGAAGAATGGAGCCGTGATTCTGACGCAAGATCTCGATTTCCCGTGGTTGTTGGCATCCACGCGTGCCACCGGGCCGAGCGTGGTGCTGCTGCGGCTGCGCAACGAACTCGATCCACTCTGTTAGCGGCGCATCGCATCCATCATTCAGCGCATTGGCAAGGAGCTGGAGACCGGCTGTCTGGCCGTGGTCGATGACTTCAGGGAGCGCATCAAGGTGCTGCCGCTGCGAGAGGATTGAGTGGACGAATGCTTCAACGCGCTACTACCGCCACGAGCAGATGTTGTCATGCCACGTCTTGGAATCACGATCCGGGCCGGAGGAGTAGATCAGGACCGTGACAGGCAGTGTCGGGATCTGTCTGTACTTCGCGGCGTATTTCGGATCAGACTGATCGGCGCTGAACTCGGGATTGGCGGTCATGTTGTCTTCGTTGGTGTCGAGGATGATGTAATAAGGTTCACCCCAGGGATCGCTCAGCACCCACTCGCTGTCTTCCTGCCAGAGGCCACGCATTCGATTTCGAACCATCGGCAGGTCGATGAATTTGATCTTCTTGAAGTTGAGTTTGGCGTCTTCCAGCGAGCAGAGTTCCACTATCATTTGCCCGCGTGTGCGAAGATGAGCATCATCGACCTTGGAAGTCGAGGGAACAGGAAGGCTTGCATACTCGATTTTGAATGATTCAAACGACGACTTGATATCTCTCATGGTTCGCTTGGTGAAGACGGTCCATCCGCTGGTCGGATGATCAGTCATGAAATAACACTGGCTCAGGTTGAGAAGGCCATAGGCAGCCAGCACAACAGCCACAGCTGCAAGCATGCTTTTTCCCATGCAAGAGCATCCCGCCATGCGGTCGATGCGACGTTCGTCCGTCATGGGCATATTCTACCCAATGACCGTCACACATGTCGAGCTTGCTGATTAGTGCCGACTCGTCGTCAGCGCTTCATCATTGAACCGCCAAACCCGCCGCGGCGACGAGTGTCTCTTCGTTGACGATCTTCCCGGCGAGGTCGGCTTTGCAGTCGGCTTTGAGTTCATCGCGGAATTTGCGGACGAAGGACTGCGTGGGCCAGGCGCTGGCCTCGCCGAAGGCGCAGATGGTGCGGCCGTCGATCTGCACGGCGACTTGCTCGAGCGTGTCCACGTCGTCGGGGCTGGCGTCGCCGCCGACGATGCGGTCGCTGATCTTTTTCATCCACAGGCTGCCTTCGCGGCAGGGCGTACACTGGCCGCAGGACTCGTGGGCGTAGAAGGTGTTCAGGTTGTTGATGACCCAGCTCATGCTGCGACTGTCGTCCATGATGATGACGCCACCGGAGCCGGCCATGGTGCCGCAGGCGGCCATGGTGTCGAAGTCCATCGGGATGTCCATGATGGTGAGCTCGCGCCCGTCCTTCATTTTGAATTTCTCATCGGCACGCAGCACTTTAGCGGAGGAACCGCCGGGAATGATGGCTTTGAGTTTGCGGCCAGGCTTCAATCCGCCGCAGAGGTCGTTGATGACCTCGCCCATCGTCACTTTGCCGACCTGGACTTCGTAGTAGCCGGGCTTCTGCACGTCGCCGCTGACGCAGAGGATGCGCGTGCCCGTGTTGTTCGGTGTGCCGAGCTTGGCATACTCCGCGCCGCCCATCTGCAGGATGTGCTTCACATGGCAGAGGCTTTCGACGTTGTTCACGATGGTCGGGCTCATGTAGAGGCCGAGCGCGGCGGGGAAATACGGCGGCTTGATGCGAGGATAGGGGCGCTTGCCTTCGAGGGACTCGATGAGGCCGGTCTCCTCGCCGCAGATGTAGGCTCCGGCACCGCGGTGGACGTAGATTTCGCAGTCAAAGCCGCTGCCGAGGATGTTTTTGCCGAGGAAGCCCTTCGCGTGGGCCTCCGCGATGGCTTTTTCGACGATGATGGCGGCCTGGGGGAATTCCTCGCGGATGTAGATGTAGGCCAGCTTTGCTCCCACCGCGTAGCAGGCGATGGTCATGCCCTCGATGAGCTGATGCGGGTCTTGATGCAGGATGTAGCGGTCCTTGAAGGTGCCGGGCTCGGATTCGTCGGCGTTGCAGATGAGATAGACGGGCTTGGTGTTGGTGGGCGGGATGAAGCCCCACTTCACGCCGGTGGGGAAGCCGGCACCGCCACGGCCGCGGAGGCCGCTGGCCTTCACTTCGTTCGTGATGGCGCTGCGCTCCATGCCGAGGGCCTTTTTGAGCATCTCGTAACCGCCGTCCGCCATGGCGCACTCGATGGAGGTGTTCCAGCCGACGCGATCGACGTTCTTGAAGATGAGACGGTGTTCGCGGGGATGCGGTTCTTTGCCGGGGAGATACTGGACGGGGGAGGCCATGGACCGCAGTATTCCAGTGTGAATAAGGGCGGCAACCGGGATTTGTGAAAAAATTCACAAGGCGGATGCAAGCGGGCGTGAAAGCACCGCGCCGCCTGGCCTGTAGGTGTGGAATGTCCACGCCCAAACTGCCCCTGACTGCGCTGATGCTCTTGGCATCTGCGGGGATGGTTCTGGCGAAGAAAGACGAAAGCCCGAAGCCAGTGCCGTGGTCGTTTGCGCCGCTCAAACGCGTGACGCTACCAAAGGTGAAGGACACGGCATGGCCGAAGACACGGATCGACTACTTCATCCTCGCAAAGATGGAGGAGGCGGGTAGGAAACCGGCACCGAGAGCGGACGAACGCGTTTTGCAGCGCCGGGTGGCGTTTGATTTGACCGGACTGCCACCGTCTGGGGATGTCTCGGTGCAATGGAACCGACTGGTGGATGAAACGCTGCGCAGTCCGCATTACGGCGAACGCTGGGCCCGCCACTGGCTGGATCTAGCGCGCTATGTAGATCAAACGCCCGACTGGCTCGATTCGACAAAGTATTCGTATCTCTACCGCGATTGGGTGGTGCAGGCGCTTAATCAGGACATGCCGTACGACCGCTTCGTGGTGTGGCAGCTCGCGGCGGACTTCTTGCCGGAGTGTGGCCCGGAGGATCGTGTGGCGCTCGGTTTCATCGGCCTGAGCCCGACTTACTTCAAAGAGCTACAACTGCCGCCGGAGATCATCAAAACAACCGTGGCCGATGAATGGGAGGAGCATGTCGATGCGATTGGCCGCACGTTCCTTGGGCTGACGCTGGCCTGTGCGCGTTGCCACGATCACAAATCCGATCCGGTCACGGCGCAGGATTATTATGCGCTCGCCGGTGTGTTCGCCTCTGTGAAGTTGTCCGAAGTGCCGACGATGAAGGACGAATTCTGGAAGCCGGTGGCAAAGGCGCGCGCCGAAGTCGCCGCGATGGAGAAGCAGATCACAGAGATGGCGAAGAAGAAGCCGAAGGACTTGAAGGAACAGACGGCGGCGATGGAGGTCAAAATCGCCGCGCTCAAGACTCGCACGCCGCACTACAACATGCCGATGGCCAACGCGGTCGAGGAAGCGGCGCTGTTTGTCGTGAACAAAGAGAAAGGGCACGGCACGAAACTCGACTACAAGATGGGCATGGCGCGTGATCTCGAACTCATGAAGCGCGGTAATCCGAACGACCTTGGCGAAACGGTGCCGCGTCGGTTCCTGTCCGCGTTCCCGTCGAAAACCGGCCTGCCACGCAAATTTACCACAGGCAGCGGCCGCCTTGAACTCGCACAGGCGATTGTGGAGGATGCGGCGCCGCTCGCCGCACGCGTGATCGTGAATCGTGTGTGGAAACATCACTTCGGACGCGGTCTGGTCGATACGCCGAGCGAATTCGGCAATCTGGGCGAGCTGCCGACGCATCCTGAACTGCTCGATGATCTCGCCGGTCGTTTCATGGAGCACGGCTGGTCGCTGAAATGGCTGCACCGCGAGATTTTGAACTCGGCGACGTGGCAACAGAGCAGCGTTGTCACTGACTCGGAGAAGCGTGACCCTGAGAACAAGCTCTACGCCCGCATGCTGCGCCGTCGCCTCGATTGGGAATCGTGGCGCGATGCGATTCTGACGGTGACAGGCCAGATCGATTTGAAGATGGGCGGGCCTGCTTCGGCGATCAGCGACTTGAAAAACGTGCGCCGCTCTCTCTACGGAGCATCGGACCGCCAGGACATGGATCCGATGCTGCGCATCCACGATGTGCCTGATCCCGGCGCGCACAATCCATGGCGCACGGAGACGATCACTCCGTTGCAAGGCTTGTTCGCGCTCAATTCGCCCTTCATGCAGCAGCAGGCCGATGTATTTGGAAAATGGGCGATGCAGCACAGCACGGATGAGGTTTATGTGCGTTTGTTTGGCCGCAAACCGAGCGTGCATGAGGCTGATGCGGCGAAGGCGTTCATCCGTGGCCGGGAAGCTGATGCTGCGGCGTGGTCGCAGTATGCGCAGGCGCTGCTGGCCGGGAACGAGATGCTGTTTGTGGATTGAGCTGATTGGCCGGAAAAGAGAAAATATGGGAAAAAGGCATGGAGCTCGTCCGCGCTTTACAGGAGCGCATCTTTCTCCAATCCTCCCGGCCCGATTTTCCCCAACACAATGACTGAGACCGCCAACGACACCGAAACATCCGCTCCAGAAGTCGGAGCCCCTGCCACCGAGGCAAATAGCGAGGAGGCCGCTGCCATCGGCCCCGTCGCCACGAAGCTCGATTCGAAATTTTTCGCGCTCCTGACGGACGTTTCGCAAAAACTTCAGCGGCTGGACGCGGGGTCGCGTGTGCTCCCGGATGAACTGCCAGCCGTGACCGAGGCAGCGATGGAATTGAGCGAGATGGTGCAGGCCTTTTCTGGAAGGCTCGCCGCCGCCGTGGAGGCCAGGGCTGATGCCGATCAAGCGGCCAAGGAGGCCGAGAAGGCCCGCATTCTGGCGGAAAAAGAAGCCGCGCGTGCGCAGGCTGTGGCGGAGAAAGAAGCTGAGAAAGCGCGCCTCCAGGCGGAGAAGGAAGCCGCCAGGCTCCAGGCGCAGCAGGAAGTGGAGGCCATGAAGGCCGCCGCCGCCGCGTTGAAGGCCGCGCAGATTGCCGAGAAGGAAGCGGCCAAGGCCGCGGCGCTGGCGGAAAAGATGGCCCTCCTTGAGGCCCGTGAAAAAGCCGCCGAGGAGGCCGCCGCCGCCAAAGCGCAGGCACTGGCGGAGAAAGAGGCCGCGAAGGAAGCCGAACGTCTCGCCAAAGAACAGGCGGCTGCCGAGAAAGCCGCCGCGAAGGAGGCGGCACGTCTGGCCAAAGAACAGGCCGATGCTGAAAAAGCCGCAGCCAAAGCAGCCGCGCGTCTGGCGAAGGAACAAGCGGATGCCGAGAAGGCCGCAGCGAAGGAAAAAGCTCTCGCGGAACGCATGGCCGCCATGGCCGCCGCCGCAGAGGCCAGGGAGGCCGCGCGTCTGGCAAAGGAGCAGGCCGACGCTGAAAAGGCCGCAGCCAAAGAAGCGGCACGCCGTGCCAAAGAACAGGCCGATGCCGAGAAAGCCGCCGCCAAGGCCCAGGCTCAGGCCGCCAAGGAAGCCGCCCGCGCTGAACAAGAAAAACGTGCCGCGGAACTCGCCGCCACGAAGGCACAGGAGGATGCCGAGCGCCAGAAAGCCGCGCAGATCGAGGAGGAAGCCCGTGCCCGCCGTGCCGCCGCCCGTGCCAGGACCATCGCCGAATACGAGGCCAAGCAAAAAGCCCGCCAAGCCGCCGCCATGGCCCAGTTCAACGCGGACAGAGCCGCCATTCAGGCTGAGAAAAAAAAGCCAGCCGTCCAGAAGGGCTGAGGGCTTGTCTGTCTTTGAAATCAACACCACGAGGCATCGGAGAGTGAGGTCGCGAACTTTTTCCCGGCGAGCAGAGAGTCGTCTAGCCAAGTCCAGAGTCCTCTCCGCTATTCTCCGACGCCCTCATCGATTGCTTGTTTTACACGCATCTGGCGATTGCGATGCGGGGAGATGACCAGCTCAGTGGATGGCCGTTAGCTAGTGACGCAGCGCACGCCTGTATTTGCAAAGCCGCATCGGCAGGCTAGGGGGAGGCGTATCCTATTCCCCATGCTCTCTGAATCAGACATCCGCTCCGCCCTTGGCAACGTCCGCTACCCCGGTTTTAGCCGCGATATTTTATCCTTTGGCCTTGTGAAGGGCATCCAGGTCGTCGGCAACGATGTGGCGGTCGAGATTTCTCTCGCCACGCGTGATCCGAACATCCCGCGCCTCATTCATGAGCAGGCGATGGACGTGCTGAAGAAGTTGCCGGGCGTCGGTGATGTGAAATTGAACTTCGACATCAAGGAGCCGCCCGGCGCGGGAGTCACCGCTTCGGAGAAGCTCGGTAAATCGAGCATTCCAGGCGTGAAAAAGGTCATCGCCGTGGCCTCCGGCAAAGGCGGCGTGGGGAAGAGCACCGTCGCGTCGAATCTTGCGGTCGCACTGTCCCAAAGTGGGGCGCGTGTCGGCCTGTGTGACTGCGATTTGTACGGCCCCAGTATCGCACACATGTTCGGCACTGACGAGCGCCCGTATCAAAACGACGAGCAGCAGATTGTGCCGATCGAAAAGAACGGCCTGCAGCTTATGTCGATGGGATTCCTGCTCGAAGACGCATCTCCGGTGATCGTGCGCGGCCCCATCGCCACACGTTACACGCAGCAGTTCCTGCGTCAGGTCGCGTGGGACAATCTCGACGTGCTCGTGCTCGATCTGCCGCCAGGAACCGGTGACATTCAGCTCACCATCGTGCAAACCGTCGCGCTCGATGGTGCGGTCATCGTCACCACGCCGCAGGAGATCGCGCTGATAGACGCGCGGAAGGCCGTTTCGATGTTCCAGAAGGTGAACGTGCCCATTCTCGGCATCATCGAGAACATGAGTTACTTTCTCTGCCCGAGCGACGGCAAGATCTATCACATCTTCGGCAAAGGCGGCGGTGAGAGCGAGGCGAAGCGCCTCGGCGTGCCGCTGCTGGGTCAGATCCCGATCGAAATGGACGTGCGCGAATGCGGTGACGCGGGCCATCCCGTCGCACTGGAGGATCCGGTGAAATCTGCGGCGTCGAAAGCCTTCCGCGAGATCGCGGCGAAGTTGCGGTAGTTCGCGTTACTTCGCCTCCACCGCCGGTTTGTCGCCGAGTTGCAGCGTCGGTGCTTTCGCATCCGCGCTCACGTTCAGCGCCAGCCAGTGGCCGTTGATCGCATGGGCGGGGAAACCGCAGGCGAAGGCGTATTCGCCTTCTTCGTTCGCCACGAAATTGAACTCGGCCTTGTTGAGCGAGATCCCCACTTCAGGCTTCGGCACACCGGCTCCATCGAAGTAAGGCGCGCCCATCTGCAGCTTCTTCGTCATGTCCTTCTCCACTACGATGGCGCTGTGCGGGATGGGACTCGGGTTGATGAAAGTGACCTCAACAGTCCAGTCCTTCGGAATCGTGAAGACGGCCTTGCCGTGCGAGTAGCCGTTGAAGTTCATGCCGTAGTTCGCCGCGTTGAACGTGGCCACGAGCGTCACCTTCACGGTCTTCGGCTTGTCGCTCAGTTTGAGGAAATCCGCTTCGGTGATGCCGGCGAAGAGCTCCTTTTTCAGCCCGGGAATGTCCACGGCATGCGCATCATGCCCTGCGGGCGGGGTGGAGGGTTGCTGGGCGATGGCAACAGAAGCAGCGAAAAGGAGAGTGGAAAAATAGCGGCGGATCATGATCGGGGCTGATGGAAGCGGGCTTGGCTTTACGCGCAATGGACAATCAAACTGTCGCGCATGGAGCGATGAATCTCGCCTTCGACAAAAAATCCCCCAAGATACGCGCTACGTTCCCGTGATGCCCGGCGAACACGACCTCATGAGCGACTCGCACGATCTGTTCCTCGAAACCCTCAGGCGCTACGAGCGGCCCCTCATCCGCTACGCGCACGGGTACACGGGCGACTTGGAAGATGCGCGCGACATCGTGCAGGACGTGTTTGTGAAGCTCAGTCAGAACCTCGCGACGCTCGACCATGAGCGGCTGGCCCCCTGGCTCTTCACCGTGTGCCGCAATCGTGCCCTCGACCACCACCGCAAACATCACCGCCTCGTTGTCATGGAAACGGAAACACTCGATCTCGAAGCCGCCGCCGATCCCGCGCCCAATGACGCGATGGAGAAGCGGGAAACCGCCACCGCGCTGCGCGAACTCATCGAAACGCTGCCCACGCGGCAGCGTGAGGCCGTGCGGCTGAAGTTCATCGCCGGACTCGACTACCAGCAGATCAGCGCGGCGATGAAAACGAGCATCGGCAACGTCGGCTACCTCATTCATCACGGTGTCGCCGCCTTGAGGACCAAATGGCAGGCGCATGAGCAGCCGCAGCCCGTGAAACTGAAAACCGTGATGGCCTGAAACCCTCAAACCACATTTTTTGACCATGAAACCGGAACAAATCACCGCCTGGGCGCTCGATGAAGCCAGCGCCAAAGAACGCGAACGGCTTGAAGCCGAGCTGCGCGACGATCCGAAGACGCAACAGGCCGCCGAGGACACCAAAGACTTCTGCCGCTTCCTGCTCGCCGAACTGCGCGATGAATCGCTCGCGTTCACCGATGAGCAGCGTGAAAAGTTGAAGGCGCAGCCAATGACTGCAAAAGCGCAGCAAGACAGGCTGAAGTCTGAACAACGTACAAGCTGGCGCACAGGTGTCATCGTGCGGCTGGCGTTGGCGGCGTGTGTCGTGCTGGGTGGGGTCTGGACCTGGAATGTCTATGACTCGCGTCAGAAGGAGAAGCAGGTGGCTGCCGCGCAGGTAGATGACGAAAGCTACAGGATTCGCTTCAATAGCAATGACGTGGCAGAACGTGGGCAAAGAGGATCACAGGTTCCACTTCAAAAAAAAATGGAATTGAAACGGGAGGTTAGCGGGCTGGAGTTAAATCTGGGGAGCAGGAAGCTTCCCGCAGCCCCGGCAGCCCAGCCTGTGCTAACCACAGCCCCAGGGCTACCGACATTGAAGGCGAATGAGCCCGTGCTGACTCGGGCGGATACCGCCAAAATGAGACAGATTCAGGATGAAGCGGAATACTTGCTTAATGGAGGGGTGACGAATTTTTCCGCGTCGGGCCCTACATCTGGCAGTGGGATGTCGAACAGTGGAGGGGCGATCGTATTCAATGGAGGAGCCGTCCCCGCATCCTCTGCGACGGCTTTCTCACGCGGTGCCGGGGCCATTGATGCTTTGGGCGTCAGTGGCCCGGCGGGTAAGGCGTTGGCGGAAGTTTCCGAGTCGCAATCAGTGGTGACGCAGCCGGATGCGTATTACTTTGCCGCCGCCAAAGACAAGGATTCGGGTGGTCTGGTGCCTGAGCGTTTGTTGGAGAGAGAACGTGAGCCTGAGCTTCGTCGCAAATCCGGAGCGGGGGGCGAATCCTACACGCGCATCATCGAAAACGAGTTGAAGGATGTGGCGCGGGAGCCGCTTTCGACGTTCTCGATCGATGTCGATACGGCGTCGTATGCTAATGTGCGGCGGTTTCTCAACCAGAACACGATTCCGCCTGCCGACGCGGTGCGAATCGAGGAACTGGTGAATTATTTCCCCACGGCGGAGGAAGTACCGGCACCGACGGCGAAGGAACCCTTTGGAGTGCGTATCGAGCTGGCGCCGTGCCCGTGGCAGCCATCGCATCGGCTGGCGCGCATCGCGATCAAGGGTCGCGAGCTCGGCAACGAGCGCAAGGCGAGCAATCTTGTCTTCCTCGTCGATGTCTCCGGTTCGATGAACGCGCCGAACAGGCTGCCGCTGGTGCAGCAGTCGCTGCGCATGCTGACAGAACAGCTCGGGGAGGAGGATAAGGTGACGATGGTCGTGTATGCGGGCAGCAGCGGTCTCGTGCTGCCGCCGACGAATGGCGAGAACAAGGCTGAGATCCTCGCCGCGATCGACCGATTGAAGGCCGGAGGCAGCACGCACGGCAGCGCGGGCATTCAACTGGCTTACCAGCAGGCGGTGGGCAGCTTCATCAAAGACGGCGTGAATCGTGTGATCCTTTGCACGGATGGCGATTTCAATGTCGGCGTCAGTTCGCCGGAGGAATTGGAGAAGCTGATCACAAAGAAGGCCAAGAGCGGCGTGTTCCTCAGCGTGCTGGGCTTTGGCAGCGGCAATCTGAAGGATCGCACGATGGAAACGCTGGCTGACAAGGGCAACGGTAACTACGCCTACATCGACAGCCTCAGCGAAGCGCGCAAAGTGCTGGTGGAGCAGATGAGCGGCACGCTCGTCACCATCGCGAAGGACGTGAAGATCCAGGTCGAGTTCAATCCGGCCGCGGTGCGCAGCTATCGCCTCATCGGTTATGAAAACCGCTTGCTGGCGAAGGAAGACTTCAATGACGACACGAAGGACGCCGGTGAAATCGGCGCGGGTCACAGCGTGGTCGCGCTCTATGAAGTTGTTCCCGCGAATCTGCCGCCTGGAAGCGAACCACGGCCTGCGGTGGACGGATTGAAGTATCAAACGCCCGTCATCGCGCCTGCCCAACTCGCAGAAGCGTCGAAGAGCGGCGAAACGATGACGGTGAAGCTGCGCTACAAGGCTCCGGACAGCGATTTGAGCAAACTCATCGAGATGCCGGTGAAGGACGAAGGCAAAACACTCACCGCGAGCAGCGAGGAATACAAATTCAGCGCCGCCGTGGCCGGATTCGGCCTGCTGCTGCGTGATTCGGGCTACAAAGGCACCTTGAGCTGGGAAACTGTGCGCAAGCTCGCGATCGACGGCAAAGGCGCGGACAAGCTCGGCTATCGCGGCGAGTTCCTGCAACTCATCGACAAGGCACGGGGCCTCAAGGGCCAATGACTAAATCAGAATGACGAATGTCGAATGAATGACGAAGCCTGAATGTTCCTGTGTTTCGACATTGGGGCGTTTGGGTTTCGTTCGTCATTCTGATTTCGGATTTCGTCATTTTCCGCCCCGCTTCACATCGGGAGTTGAATCGTCTTCCACGCACGTTATCTCCCTTCCACCATGGAACTCGTCAACAACGCTCCCAATGTCCCGGTCGCCGTCGGCCCATACTCCCAGGCTGTGAAGCAGGGCGGCTTTCTGTTTTGCTCAGGCCAGATTCCGATTGATCCGGCGGCGGGGAAGATCACAGCGGCAGATGTCGAGCATCAGGCGGTGCAGGTGCTGAACAATATCCGTGCGTTGCTGACGTCGCAGGGCCGGAAGATGAGCGATGTGGTCAAAGCGACGGTGTTTCTCACCTCGATGGCCGATTTCCCGAAAGTGAATCCAATCTATGAAGCGGCGTTTGAAGGCCACAAACCGGCACGTTCCACCGTGGCGGTGGCCGGATTGCCGTTAGGGGCGCTGGTGGAGATTGAGGTGATCGTCGCGCTGTGATCTCAGGGGACACTGAGGTCTAGGATGCAACGGAAGCCTAGGTCTGCCCGCACGGTGTTTCTCAAGGCGTGAGCGCGTGCGGAGGTGAGCAGGGAATTCTTCTCGTAAGAGAGCCAGCTTCCACCGCGGATGACACGCTCTTCTGCCGCGCCGGGCCAGGAATCGGAGCACCATTCCGATACGTTCCCGCCCATCTCATAAAGGCCGAGCGCGTTGGGACGCGAGCTGTCCACGGGGGCGGTGTAGGAGTAGCTGTCCGAGGTGCCGGGGATTTTCGTCGCATCGAGGTTGGCAGCGAGCATGGGTGGCCTCCAGTCATCGGGCTTGGTGGTCCATGGGAAATGGGTCTTGTCACTGAGGTGACGCGCGGCTGGATCTGCTCCTGATTCATTTTTCAGTCCTGCGGCGAGGCTCCATTCAATATCGCTTGGCAGTCGATAAGCGGCGTTGGGGGGGATCAGTTTGCTGGCGCGGTCACGTTCCGTGAGCCATGCGCAGAAGGCGGTGGCGTCGTCCCACGAGACTCCGGCGGCGGGATGACTGCCGCCGAGGAGGAAGGTGGGTTTCTTGCCCCAACTACGCCCCACGTCCTTCAGCCATGTTTCAAAATCACGCACGCTGGTTTCGGTGGTGCAGATCAGTTGAGCGCTTTTCTCCTGAAGTGGGACAAAACGCATTCCCAGTGCATTGACGAAAGCGCCACCGTTGACCGTTGCTGGCTTCAGTGTGGTCGGATCTGGTAGCGCGTCTTCGTCACCCTTGTCTTGCATTTTCTTGCGGAGATCCTCGACTGCCGCAGCGTCCACTTTGCGACTGGCCGCCATGGCCTTCATGCGTTCTTCGGCTGCTTGTTTTTTCTCCGCATCGGAGGCGGCCAGCAGGCTGGCAGTGCGGCGTTTGTCATCAAACACACAGCGGAAGCCGGTGGTGGGGGCACGCAGGTCCGCTGGCACCACATACATGTAGCTGGAAGCTAGGCATTCAGCGCGGAAATAGACCCAGGAGCCGCCACGCAGGACACCAGTGGGCTGTGCGCGTACTTCCATGGGCTGAGTCCACTCCCACGCATTGCCAGCCAGATCATGCAGACCTTCTTTCGAGGGAGCAAAACTGCCGACCGGGGCGGTGTATTGATAGCCGTCGGTATAGCCTGGAATCTCCCCCTCGGCAAAGTTGGCTGTCTTGGGAGGAGGAGGCCATTCTTGTCCCCAGGGGAAGATGCGATCATCCAAGAGGCGCTCCTCGGCGGTCAGTCCACCCGTTTTGCGTCCTCGGGCCAGGCCCACTGCTGCGTCCCATTCTTCTGGAGTGGGGAGACGGTAAGCTTGAGATCTGTCGATGAATTTTTTGTCACGCTCTGTCTCAGTGAGCCAGTTGCAGAAGGCCACCGCGTCCTGCAGGTTGACCCCGACCACCGGATGCTCCGGTGTTTGCTGGAAGTAAGGCTGGTATGACCAGGGGTATTTTCTCTGACGCAGGAACTCATTCCACTCTGACAAGCGGGTTTCCCAGATGGCAAACTGCACGGTTGTGCCCGGCACGCTGACAAAGCGGGCACCTAAGCTGCTGACATGGGGCTTGGTGCTGGCCGTGTCCTCCAATCCGACTGCTGATGATGCCTGGGCAAAGGAATGAACAGACGCCAAGCACAGGCTGGCAAATGACAGAAAAGACACGGAAGGAGACATGAATGTGCATCATATACTGGAAACTGACCATGGGGTCACTTGGAAAAGCACGACCAACCGCTTCTTCGCGCCAGCACTTTGCACGCCGCAGCTCTTGAAATGTCAAATCGTTAACGTGGACGCCGACTTTATCCTTTGCGCTGTAAATGAGCATGGTACAGTCACGCTTCTTTTCTGAAAAATGCCGCCCAATTCCGGCACACCTCGAAGGAGCCGTGCCCGGCGACCTTGGGCGGTAGCTTGCGCGAATTTCCTGACGGTAGATGATCGTTCTGGGTCTCAATGCCTTCCATGGCGATTCCTCCGCCGCCCTCGTCAAAGATGGGAAGCTCATCGCCGCCGCTGAGGAGGAGCGTTTCCGCCGCATCAAGCACTGGTCCGGCCTGCCCACCGAGGCCATGAAATGGTGCCTCGCGGACGCCGGGCTCAAACTGAGTGATGTGGACCATATCGCCATCAACCGGAACCCGAAGGTCAACAACCTCCGCCGCGCCCTTTACGTCCTGCGCCGCCGCCCCAGCCTGAGCCTCATCTTCAAGCGCCTCGCGAACATGAAACGCGCCGCCACCTTTGAAGAGAACATCCAGACCGCCTTTCAAGGCGAGACGCTTCGTGCCAAGGTGCACCATGTGGAACATCATCTGGCCCACCTGGCCTCAGCCTTCCTCGTTTCGGAATTTGATGAGGCCGTCTGTCTCTCGATTGACGGGTTTGGCGACTTCGCCAGTTCGACTTGGGGCATGGGGAAGGGGAATGACATCCAGATTGATGGCCGCGTCTATTTCCCGCACTCGCTCGGCATCTTTTACAGCGTCATCACCCAGTTCATCGGCTTCCCCTACTTTGGTGATGAATACAAAGTCATGGGTCTCGCCCCCTATGGCGAGCCGAAGTACCTCAAAGAGATGCGTGAGCTGGTCCACATCCAGCCGGACGGCACCTTCAAGCTCAACCTCAAATACTACCGCCACCACGACGAGGACGTCCATTACACCTGGGACAACTGCTCCCCCGAGGTCGGCACGCTTTACAAGAAGGAGCCGATGGAGGCGCTTTTCGGCCCCCAACGCGAAAAAGGAGCCGCTTTGGAGCAAAAGCACCGAGATCTCGCCCGCAGCGCCCAGGCCATGTATGAAGAAGCCTTCTTCGCCATGCTGCAAAGCCTGCACGCGAAGTACCAGTGCGACGACCTCGCCTTCGCTGGTGGTTGCGCGATGAATTCGGTGGCCAACGGCAAGGTGTACCTCAATTCGCCCTTCAAGCGCATGTATCTCCCCGCTTCCGCAGGCGATGCCGGCGGGGCCATCGGTGCCGCCTTCGTCGTCAGCAGGAAACAGAATCCCCTCAAATATGTGATGGATCACGCCTACGTCGGCCCGCGTGCCACCGAGGACGGAATCAAAGCCCTCCTCGACTCCCGCGCTGCCGACATCCAGGCCGAAGGCTGCACCGTGCGCCGCTACGACGATGAAGGCGAGCTTTGCAAGACCACCGCCACCGCCATCACCGAGGGCAAGGTCATCGGCTGGTTCCAAGGCCGCATGGAATGGGGCCCGCGCGCCCTCGGCAACCGCAGCATCCTCGGCGATCCGCGTCGCGCCGACATGAAGGACATCCTCAACCTCAAGATCAAGCGCCGCGAGTCCTTCCGCCCCTTCGCGCCGTCCATCCTGCGTGAATGCGTCACCGAATGGTTCGAGCAAGACGACGACGTGCCCTTCATGATGGAGGTCTTCCAAGTCCGCCCCGAAAAGCGTGCTCAAGTACCAGCCACCACGCACGTCGATGGCAGCGGACGCCTTCAAACTGTCCACAAGGAGACCAATCCTCGCTACCACCGCCTTATTGAAGCCTGCCGCGAGATCACCGGCGTGCCCATCGTGCTCAACACCAGCTTCAACGAAAACGAACCCGTCGTCTGCAAACCTCAAGAAGCCCTCGACTGCTTCCTCCGCACCAAGATGGACGTGCTGGTCCTCAATGACTGGATTATCAGCCGATAGAGGCATCCACCGATTGCACAGATTTCACAGAGAAGATTCAAACCGATGAATCCCAGCTCTTTCAATTCCTCTTCGGTGAAATCTGAGAAATCTGCGGACCAGGATCCGAGGACGCACGCGATCATCGGTGCTGCGATGGCGGTTCATCGGGAGATGGGCTGCGGTCTTCCCGAAGTATTCTATCAGGATGCCCTTGAGGTTGAGTTCCGCCTGCGAGGCATTCCATTCTCTCGCGAGGCCCCTTATCATGTTTTATACAAGGAGGAGAAGCTTCGTTCTCACATGCGGCCTGATTTTGTCTGCTTCGGCGAGGTTGTTGCCGAGTTGAAGGCACTCTCAGAAATCACCAGCCGGGAGGAAGCCCAAATTTTGGGCTATCTAAAAGCCACCGGCTTCCAAACCGGTCTCCTGATCAATTTCGGCGCACCAAGCCTGTTCACTCGGCGGTTCATCCATTCTTCCCGCTGGCTTCCCGAAGCCGTTCAGGAATCCCCCCTCTGAGCAATCTGTGAAATCTGTGGATACATGAAAGGCATTATCCTCGCTGGAGGCGCAGGTTCCCGCCTTTATCCGCTCACTCAAGTTGCCTCCAAGCAGCTCCAGCCGGTGTATGACAAGCCGATGGTCTATTACCCGCTCACGGTGCTCATCGCCTCGGGCATCCGCGAGTTCTGCCTCATCTCCACGCCGCAGGACATCCCGCGCTTCCAGCAGCTCCTCGGCGATGGAAAACGCTGGGGCATCTCGATTGAGTATCGCGAGCAGGCAAAACCCGAAGGCATCGCGCAGGCCTTTTTGATCGCCGAGTCCTTCATCGGCCAAGATCCCGTCACGTTGATCCTCGGCGACAACATCTTCTTCGGCGGCGACGCCTTCCCGCGCGCCTTCGCGGAGTTCAAATCCGGCGCGACCATCTTTGCCTATCACGTCACCGATCCCGAACGCTACGGCGTGGTCGAGTTTGATGCTGATGGCAAAGCGATTTCCCTCGATGAGAAACCCAAGGTGCCGCGCAGCAACTACGCCGTGCCCGGAGTTTACCTCTACGACAACGATGTCATTGCCATCGCACATGCCTTGAAGCCGTCTGTGCGCGGTGAGCTGGAGATCACTGACGTGAACAACGAATACCTCCGACGCGGCACTTTGCGCGTGCAGCGCCTCAGTCGCGGCACTGCGTGGCTCGACGCCGGCACCAGCAGCAGCCTTCATGACGCTTCGAGTTATGTACAGACGATTGAAAAACGCCAGGGCATGAAACTCGGCTGCCCTGAGGAAGCGGCGCTTTATCGCAGCTTCCTCACACTGACGCAGTTCGATGCCCTCGTCGCCGCATTGCCGAAGTGTGAGTACCGGGACTACCTCTCCGGTGTTTCCGACGAGGTGAGGCGCGTTGGCATCAAGAGCGCCTGAACCCAGATTTCTTCCATGACACCGCACCCTGTGCTTGCCCATCGTTACGCCGTCGCCGATCAGCGGCCCGGCTATGTCAAACAGCTCTTCGACGAAGGCGCGGAACATTACGATCCCGTCGTCGGCTGGGGCTTCTTCGGCACCGGCAGCCTCTACCGCCGCACGGCCCAGGCGCGTCATGGCCTCAGGCCAGGCATGCGGTTGCTCGATGTCGCATCCGGCACCGGACTCATGGCGCAGGCTGGCTCCCGCGTGATGGGTGGAGATCAGTTCATCACCTGCGTGGAGCCTAGCGATGGTATGATTGCCGAAGCTAGGAAGAAGCTGCCGAACGCCCGTTTCGTTCAAAGCGGTGCCGAGTCCATGCCGCTGGAGGACGACGGTTATGATTTCCTCACCGTTGGCTACGCGCTGCGTCACTTTGCTGATCTGACCGCTACCTTTCGTGAATTTCACCGCGTGCTCAAACCCGGCGGACGCGTGCTCATTTTGGAGGCCACACGGCCTGCCAGCAAGGTTGGCTCCTGGCTCTTCAAGCTCTACTTCGGTATCATTTATCCTTTCCTCACTCGCCTGTTCACTCGCAGTCAGAAAGCGGAGGAGATGATGGTCTATTTCTGGGAGACCATGGACGCTTGCGTGCGGCCAGAATGCGTCGTCGCCGCGTTGCAGGCCGCCGGTTTCCAGGAAGCCCGCCGCATCCCGCTCATGGGTGTGTTCAGCGAATACACCGCCATCAAATGATCCACCGATTTCACAGATTCCGCCGGTCCGACCTTCTTTGTGAAATCTGCGCCATCTGTGGATAGGAAAATGAATCTATTGATCACAGGTGGTGCCGGTTTCATCGGCTCCAACCTCATCCGGTACGTCATCGACAAGCCGGAAGTCGCCAAGTTGGTCAATCTCGACTGCCTCACCTATGCCGGGCATCTGGAGAGCCTCGATGGCATTCACGGCGTGCATCCACGTTACGTTTTTGAAAAAGTCGATCTGCGCGACAAGTCCGAAGTTTTTCGTGTTGTCCGCCAGCATGACATCACCCACGTCATGCACCTCGCCGCCGAATCGCATGTCGATCGCAGCATCGCCGGGCCGGACGATTTCATCACCACCAACATCAACGGCACCTTCCACCTCATCGAGGCCTGCCGTGCCCGCTGGCCCTCATCTGAGTCATCTGTGCATTCTGTGGATCATCGATTCTTGCATGTTTCGACGGATGAGGTCTTCGGCTCACTCGGCGAAAACGGTTTCTTCACCGAGGCCACGCCCTACGCGCCCAACTCTCCCTACTCCGCCAGCAAGGCCGCCAGCGATATGCTGATTCGCGCCGCCCATCACACCTACGGTCTGCCCACGCTCATCACGAACTGCTCGAACAATTACGGCCCGTATCAGTTCCCGGAGAAGCTCATCCCCGTGGTCATCCAGAGCATCCTCGCCCGCAAGCCCATTCCCGTGTACGGCGATGGGATGAACGTGCGCGACTGGCTCTTTGTTGGCGACCATTGCGAAGCCCTGTGGATGGTGTTACGGGAAGGCACGCCGGGAGAGACCTACAACATCGGCGGGCGCGATGAGAAGGAGAACCTCCACCTCGTGCAGCAAATCTGTGACATCATCGACGAGATGATGCCCGGTCTCGGTGGCGGCTCCCGCGCCTTGATCTCCTTCGTCCCGGACCGTCCGGGCCATGATCGTCGCTACGCCATCGACGCGGCCAAGATTGAATTCGAGATCGGCTGGCGTCCCGCGCACAGCTTTGCATCCGGCATCCACGAGACCGTGCGCTGGTATCTGGAGCATCAGGCGTGGGTGTCAGCCGTCAGCCGCCCGCCACACCACTCATGACACCACTCATCATCGAGGCTGGCCGCACGGAGGCGCACTACTGGCGCGACCTCTGGCGCTTCCGTGAACTGTTCGGCTTCCTGGCCTGGCGCGACATCCTCGTGCGCTACAAGCAGACGGCTATCGGCGTGGCCTGGGCAGTCATCCGGCCCCTGCTCACGATTCTCATTGGCGCAGGCATTTTCGGTGGCCTCGCCCAGATGCCCTCTGACGGCGTACCCTATGCCGTGCTGGTGTGCGCGGGCACGCTGCCGTGGTATTTTTTCAGCAGCGCTTTAAGTGAGTCTGCGAACAGTCTCGTCGGCAATGCGAACCTGATTTCCAAGATCTACTTCCCCCGCATGATCCTGCCTGCCAGCGCGGTCGTGGTGGCGTTTGTCGATTTTGCCATCTCGATGGTGATCCTCGGCGGACTCATGCTGTGGTATGGCATGCTGCCGACATGGAGGCTGCTCACATTGCCGATATTCATCCTACTGGGCTTCGTCGCCGCGATGGGGCCGGGGCTGCTGTTTACGGCGCTGAATGTCAAGTATCGCGACTTCCGCTACATCATTCCCTTCGTCGTGCAGTTTGGCCTTTTCATCTCGCCGGTGTTTTACAGCACTACCGCCATCCAGGAGCGTTTTGGCGATACCGGGCGCGTGCTCGTCGCGATCAATCCGATGGTGGGTATCATCGACGGCTTCCGCTGGGCCATCTGCGGCACCACGGACATTCATTGGCCCAGTTTCGCGCTTTCCACTGCGCTGAGCGTGTTCCTGCTCGTTCTTGGCGTCTGGTATTTCCGCCGCACGGAGAAGACGTTTGCCGATGTCATCTGAATGCTGCTATTTGCATGGATGCGACGATGGGGCCTGCTGCTGGGTGGTGTGTTGGGCACGCAGGGGCTCGTGCAGTTGTGCAATGCGCTCTCTGGACTGCTGGTGGTGCGTTTTCTCCCGCGTGAGTCGGCCTATGCGTGGTTCACCGTGGCTAGCTCGACGCTGATCATGGTCGCGTTGTTGTCAGATTCAGGTGTCGCCGGTGCCTTGCAGGCTGTCGGTGGCCCGTTGTGGGAAGATCGCGCGAAGTTCTCTGCGGTGGTGCATGCCGCCCATCGTCGGCAGCGCTGGCTGATCCTGGGGGCGGTGGCGTTCGGTGTGTCTTGGATGCTCGTGCTGCTGCGTCCTTTGCATACGTCAGCGGCTGTCATGGCTGGCGCGGCATTGCTGGTGCTCCTAGCCGCTTGGCCCGCCGCCACAGGAGCCATGCTCAGTCATGTGAACCGCATTCATGCGCGGTTGCGCCCGCAACTGGTTGCAGAGCTGTCATCCGCTGTCACCCGCCTGACGCTCACCGTCGCTGCCGTAGGTCTGCTATGGTGGCTCAGCGGCGGAACACTCGCGGCCTGGCCAGAGCTGGCCTTCCTTTGCGTGCTCGCTGCTGCCGTCGCCGCCACTTGGGTGCTCTGCTTTCTCGTGCAACGCTCGGCGGCGGATTTGGTCGATGTCTCCAGTGAAAGGTCGGAGGAGTTGGACGGGCGCGTCCGCAGCATCGTCGCAGGCTCTGTCGTCTTCACCCTCTACTACGGCTTGCAGGGACAGGTGAGCACTTGGCTGATGAGCTTGACGGGTGCCTCCGCCCAGGTGGCAGATGTCGGTGCGCTGGGTCGGCTCGCTCTGCTGTTCTCACTAGCTACGGCTCCCGTCGTGCAGTTTGCCATGCCTGCGTTTGCTCGTTGTCGTGAGCGGGACAAGCTGCGTCGTCAGTTGTGCCTCACCGTCGGCATGTTCCTCCTCTTCTCCGCTAGCATTCTGCTGTTGGTGACGGTGCTGCCAGAGCCGTTTCTCTGGCTGTTGGGTCCGCAATATGCTCATCTCACCACGGAGCTGCGCCTCGCAGTGCTGGTGCCGGCGCTCACCGGTCTCTGTGGCATCACCTGGGGTCTAGTCATGGCGCGGGGGTGGATCCGGCATTCATCTTGGGTGGCCCCGGTCGGCCTCGCCGCACAAGCCGTCGGCCTCTTCCTCTTCGATTTGAAAACCGTCACTGGCGTGCTGGGCTTCAACCTGTTCATCCTGCTGCCAATACTCCTGCTCGCTGTCCTCGTCATCTGGCGCACGTTTGTCGTATGGCCGTCTGAATCCTGATTGCTTTCCATGTCAACGCCCATCATCCGCGTCGAAAACCTGGGTAAATGCTACCGCATTCGCCACGAGTCACGCGAGCGCTACACTGCTCTGCGAGATGTCATCGCCCGCAAGATCGGGGGCCTAGTGAAAGCCGTGAACCGCAGAGCCGAAGCCTCAAATTCGGAAGAGGACTTTTGGGCGCTCAAAGACGTTTCGTTCGAGGTGAATCAGGGCGAGGTCGTCGGCATCATCGGGCGCAACGGCGCGGGAAAATCGACGCTTCTCAAAATCCTCTCCCGCATCACCGAGCCGACCAAGGGCCGCATCACACTCAATGGCCGCGTCGCCAGCCTGCTGGAAGTCGGCACCGGTTTCCATCCCGAGCTTACGGGCCGCGAAAACATCTTCCTCAACGGTGCCATCCTCGGCATGACGAAGGCGGAGATCAAAAGCAAGTTCGACGAGATCGTCGCCTTCGCCGAGGTGGAGCGGTTTCTCGACACGCCAGTGAAACGCTACAGCAGCGGCATGTATGTGCGCCTCGCCTTCGCCGTCGCCGCGCATCTGGAGCCGGAGATCCTCGTGGTCGATGAAGTGCTGGCCGTCGGCGACGCGGAGTTCCAAAAGAAGTGTCTCGGAAAGATGGGCGAGGTCGCGAAAGGCGGTCGCACGGTGCTCTTCGTGAGTCATCAGATGGCGGCGGTGGATAATCTATGCGACACGGGCCTGCTGCTGGAGGCGGGACACCTGACAGGACGCGGAGAGGTGGCCGGGGTGATGAAGAAGTACCTCAGCGTGACAAGCCAGATCGCCAGCATCGCGCTTGGCGAGCGAAAGGACCGCAATGGCTCGGGATTGCTGCGCTTTGAGAGGTTCTCCATTCTCGATGCGGCAGGGAATGCTGTACTGGCGCTGGCCTGCGGGAGTGAGGCCCGTTTTGAGCTGCGTTTCAAGAATACGGCGCGGCGCGTCCTGCGGAATGTTCGCGTCGCCATCGGCATCGACAATCATCTCCAGCAGCGCATCCTTGTGCTATCCACGCATTTTTGCGGTCAGGATTTCGCTGAGATTCCCGCCGACACCCGCTTGATCATCATCCGTGTGCCCAGTCTCGGGCTGGCTCCGGGGCGCTACAGCTTCACCTTGTATGCCAGCGTCCAGGACGAGGCTGCGGACTGGATCAAAAATGCCGGCAGTTTTGATGTCGAGGGCGGCGACTTTTACGGGACCGGGCAGATGCCCACTGCGGCGCAGGGACATTTCGTGATGCGGCACGAGTTTCGTCTTGAGGACGGCGCGACGCTGCCCGCAGAATTCGCATCATCTTGTGGCGCGGCAAACTAAGAACAAGCTTTTCAAACATGTCTTTGACACGACTCAAACAACTTTTCTCCAGCGGAATGCGGCGTGCGGCCATGCTGCCGCTGCAGATGCTGCCGCCGCCCGTGCGGGCTCGGGCGCTTGAGGATCTCGGCAGTGGAATGATCGAGCATGTTCGCGTGCGCGACAGCTTGATCACATTTGATGTGAGCACACCGCTTCTCCAGCAGCGGGCGCACTCGATGCTCAGCAAGGAGCCGGACACCATCGCGTGGATAGATGGTTTCACCGACGAGGCGGTGTTTTGGGATGTGGGCGCCAATGTCGGTGTGTTCAGTTTGTACGCGGCGTTGCGTCCCGGGCTGCGCGTGCTGGCCTTCGAACCTTCGGCGGCCAATTACCAGGTTTTGTGCCGCAACATCCAGCTCAACCGGCGTCATCCAAATCTTGACGCTTACTGCCTCGCCCTCAGCGGTGTCACACGTCTTGGTGTGCTCAATCTCTCCTCGGCCGCTACTGGGGGCGCTGTGAATGAGTTTGGTGATGCCGGACATGCCTCGCGCTACTCGGAAACTCCTTCGGATGTGATCCAGCAGGGCATGATTGGATTCACCATTGATGAGTTTGTGCAGCGTTTCATGCCACCGTTCCCGCATCACCTCAAAATTGATGTGGATGGTCTGGAACTCCCCATTTTGCAGGGAGCGGAGAGGACACTGGCTGATCCACGCCTTCGCAGCGTGCTAGTGGAGTTGAACCTCAACGACAATGCCGAGCACGACGCAACTGTACGACTGCTCAGCGACGTTGGCCTCAGGCTGGCCTCCACCGGACGGACGCAGTCCGCCTCCGGCCTTGAGGGAGCCAATCACATTTTTGTGAGGGCATGAGAGTGTTGGATGATGGAGAGGCTGTCCAAACGCGCATGATGTCGCGGGAGAAGGGAAATGGTTGTCGCGTATGCGGCTCAGCCCATGTCAGGCTGCTCGGCGCGGTCGAGTACTTTACTGGATTTTCATTGCAGGTAGCACTCTGCGGTGATTGCGGTTGTCAGTTCACACCGCATGACGAGGCGGTGCATGAGACGTTTCATCAATCGGGTGCTATCTCATATTATGCAGGCTATCGTGATCTGGCGGTCGCGACTGGTAGGTTGTTCGCGGCGGGGAACAAGGAGGGGCTGCGCCATCATTTGTGCATGGCAGCCTCTAAATACCGCTTCGTGCTTGATCTAGCACAGCGATTACCCCTGGGGGCAGCGTGTCTTGAAATCGGCTGTTCGCGTGGCTACCTGACCTCCGTTCTGATTCTTGATGGTTTGGATGTCTTGGGCGTGGATGTCTCCACTGAGGCGGTGTCTGCCGCGAAGGCTGTTTTTGGGGATCATTTCGCGTTGGCAGACAGCAGTCGGGCGAAAAACGGCGGGCCATATGACTTTATCTATCATGTTGGCGTCATCGGCTGTGTGGCTGACCCCGTCGGTCTGACCCGTGCATTGCTCAGAAAACTTAAGCCAGGCGGTCTGTTGGTGTTCAATGCTCCGAATCTTGATGCTTGCATGTTACACGGGCAGCTTTGGCTCGATTCAGCACCTCCACCGGACCTCGTTACTCTCTTTCCTCATGGGTTCTGGAGGCATCAGTTTGCAGAAGTGGCGCACGTGCAAGAAACCGTCGAGGCACGTTCCACTGATGAAAATTTTCGTCTTCACCTGTCCCGATGGGTGGGCCGCCGTTGGTGTCCACCACACCCCCACCCGCTGGTAGCCTGTGAGGGGCATCGTGTCTGGTTGCAACCTGCGGGAGTCGTCTGGCGCTGGGTGGAACGGGTGTTGGTAAAGGTGGCGAAGGTGACGGGCTTGGACAGGCTGTCCCCAGTAGTTCCCACAGATTTCGGTTTGTTTGTGACGATGCAACGGAAGTGAGAGCATGAGCGGCAGGATGAAACAATCGCTCAAATGGGCGGCACGCCAGACACTCGGGCGTCTCCCGCCCGTAGCATCGCGTTTGAGTGGCAGGCTGGCGCTCGACGGTGGAACGCCGGTGCGGGATGTGCGGCTGCGACCCTGGGCTGGCTCAGAGAATCATTCGTGGCTTGAGTGGGTCTCCAGTGTCGGCCCGGCTTTGCGGGATGTTTTTCTCAGCGGCGCGGAAGGGCTGCCGCAGACGAAGCAGAAGGAAATGGCGCAAAAGTTTGCCGAATACTGCGGCTGCAAGCACGCGCTGATGCTGCCACATGGCACCGATGCGCTGCGCTTTGCGCTCTCGGCGGTGTTTGATCACCACGGTCTCGAATACGGCGGCGAGGTGATCGTGCCGAACCTCAGCTTCATCGCCAGCGCCACCTGCGCGCTGGACCGGCGCTTTGGCGTGGCGCTTGTCGATGTGGATCATGGTACACTCAATCTCGATCCGCAGCATGTGGAGGAGGCGATCATTCCCGGCAAAACCAGGGCCATCATTCCGGTGCATCAGTTTGGCCAGCCCGCTGACATGACGGCACTCACGGCCACCGCCAGGAAGCACGGCTTGAAAATCATCGAGGATGCCGCGCAAGCACACGGCGCGGTTTGGGAGAGCGGCCCCGTCGGTTCGCTCGGCGACGCGGCAGGTTTTAGTTTTCAGTCGGCGAAAAATCTGACCTGTGGTGAGGGCGGGATGCTGACGACGAATGACAAGGACGTCTTCGACCGCGCCTATATGCTGCACAATGCAGGACGCCTGCCGGAACTCGGCTCGCGCTGGGAGCACGCCACGCTGGGCTGGAATTGCCGCCCCACGGAGTATCAGGCCGCGCTGCTGCTGCACCGCTTTGGTCGCTTCGAGCAGCAGCAAGAAACGCGGGCGAGGAACTTCAAGAAGCTGCGTGAGCTGATGGGCGAGGTGAAGTGCCTGGAGCCGCTGGCCGAGCATCCCGGCATGAAGAAGCACGGCATGTACATGTTTGTGCTGCGTTTCAAGTCCGAGCACTGCGGCGGCATCAGTCTTGAGGAGTTCATGCGCGCCGCCGGAGCCGAGGGCGCGCCGCTCTACCGCTGCTACGCCCACACCATCGCAGATCAACCGGCGATAAAAACGCTGCGCGAAAAACATCCCGACTACATTCGCGTGCTGCCCACGCCGGTTTCAGACAAGGCGGCGCAGGAGATCATCTACATCTCCGCCAACGTCTTCCTCGGCACCGAGCGCGACATGGAGGACATCGCAGCGGCGATGCTCAAGCTGGAGCGGCATTACTCCCGATGAACTTCGCCATCATCGGCACCGGCTACGTTGCTGACATGTATCCGGTCACTCTCGGGAACCATCCCGGACTGAAATTCATCGGCGCATGGGACAGCAGCCCGCAAAATCTCGATGCCTTCCTGAAACGCTGGCCGGTCAAAAAATATGCCGGTCTTGATGAACTGCTCGCGGATGAATCAGTCCAGCTTGTCCTCAACCTCACCAATCCGCGCAGCCACTTTGAAATCACCAAGCGCTGCCTTGAAGCCGGGAAGCATGTGTATAGCGAGAAGCCGATGGGAATGACCGTCACCGAGGCGCGCGAACTGGCTGACCTCGCGACGGCGAAGAGCCTGCTGCTGGCCTCCGCACCGTGCAGCGTGCTCAGCACGACAGCGCAGACTTTGTGGAAGGCGGTGCGCGAGAAAGTGATCGGCAAGGTGCGACTGGTGTATGCCAATTTCGACGACGGCATGATCGCCCCGCGCGAGCAGCCGTGGGGTTGGAAGAGCGCGAGCGGCGTGGCCTGGCCCGCGAAGGACGAGTTTGAGATCGGCTGCACCTACGAGCACGCGGGCTATGTGCTCACCTGGCTGGCAGCGATGTTTGGTCCGGCAAAACGAGTGACTTCATTCGCATCCTGCCAAATTCCTGACAAAGGCATCGCAGTGGAGAAAATGGCACCGGACTTCACCGTCGGCTGCATCGAGTACGCTGACAATGTCGTGGCGCGCGTGACCTGCGGGCTCGTCGCCCCGCTGGACAAATCACTCACCTTGGTCGGCGATGATGGCGAGCTGTTCGTCGGCAATGTCCGCAATGATGTCGGCCCCGTCTATCACCGCGGCGCGCAGCTCTCCCGAGCGCAGTTGGCGATCTCGCGCCGTCTCCCGCGTCTGGTGCGCTGGTTGCAATCACGATTCTCTGTCGGCGAGAGCATCTTGTTCCAGCGCAAGCTGCCGCCTGTTCGCAACACCAAGGAGAGGCTCGTCGGATCAAGCAAGCCGGTGGATTTCCTTCGAGGCCCGGCTGAGATGGCGGCGGCGCATCGCGAGAAGCGCGCGTGTCGTTTGTCAGCGGACCTCGGAGTTCACATCGTGGAACTGGTGGAGGCCCTGCAACACCCAGAGCGCTTCGGGGGGTGCAAGGAGATGGTGACTGGATTTACTACGGTTCCCCCACTGCCCTGAACTCAAGAACGCTTTAGCCTTCTACTTTCACCATTTCATTTTTTTGCCCCTGCTCGTCTCCATTCTCATCCCCTGCTACAACGCCGAGCGCTGGATTGGCCAGTGCATCGAGAGCGCGCTGGGGCAGACTTGGGCGGAGAAGGAAATCATCGTCGTGGATGATGGCTCCACGGACGGAAGCTTGCAGGTGATTCAGAGTTTCGGAGATCGCATCCGCTTCGAGACGGGGCCGAATCGCGGCGGCAATGTGGCGCGCAACCGGCTGCTCGAACTCTCGTGTGGCGAATGGTTGCAATACCTTGATGCGGATGACTATCTGATGCCGGACAAGGTGGAGAGGCACATGCAGTTCTTGGCGGAGCATCCCGGCGTCGATGTGGTTTTCAGCCGCTACATCCAAGAAACGCACGAAGATGGAAAGGTGCATCAGGCTGTGGGCCTCATGCCTGAGCCGCGCGATGACTCGTGGAGCTTGCTGGTGCGCTGGGATTTGCCTCAGACCGGGGCGCTGCTGTGGCGGAAGCCCAGCATTCTGTGCGCAGGTGGGTGGAAGGAGGGCCAGCCTTGTTGCCAGGAGCATGAGCTGTATCTGCGCATGCTTAAGGCAGGGGCACGTTTTCAGTTTAGCGATGCGGTGGGGGCCGTGTACCGGCAGTGGAGCGGTGGTTCCGTCTGCACCAGGAATCCGCAGGAGGTGCACCGCCGTCGGTTGGAGATTGTGGCGGATGCGGAGAAGCATCTGCGTGAAACACAGCAGCTTACCGAAGAACGCCTGTGGGCCATCAATCAGGCGCGGTTGGAGGTGGCACGGCTGGTCTGGCGCTACGATCCGGCGAAGGCGGTGGAGATTGACGCGTCGATTCACCGTTCGCAGCCGGAGTTTGAGCCTGGCGGTCCTGGTGGGCGCATCCGCTATGGCCCAGGCTACCGTCTGGGCTACCGATGGCTGGGGTTCCGCCAAATCGAGAAACTGGCCGGGGGATTGAGGAGAAAGGTGATGACTTGATGGAAATCCTTCCTGTCAGCGCGGTCATTCCCACGCGGCATCGTCATGAGGTTTTTGGCCGGACCTTGGATTCCCTCTTGAAGCAGCAGATGCTGCCCGCCGAGTTGATCGCGGTGGATGCCTCAGAGGACGGGCTGACACGAGAGTTGCTCGGAGGTTTTCAATCTCGTGCAGGGGAAAGCTGCGAGGTCAGATGGATGCGCGCCGAGATCATGGGTGCGGCGACGCAGCGCAATCAAGGCGTGGCGGCGGCCACTCAACCGGTGATCTGGTTTCTGGATGACGACATTCTGTTGGAGCCGGATTGCGTGTCGCGGCTGTGGTCTGCGTTACATTCGGCACCGGGCATCGGTGGGGTGAATGCGATGATCGCGAACCAGCGTTATCAGACGCCGGGGCGTGTGTCGCGGCTCATGTTTCAGCTCATGGCGGGGGAAAGACGGGACAGCTATGCGGGCCGCGTTCTCGGCCCTGCGGTGAATTTGCTGCCAGAGGATCGCGAGGACTTGCCGGAAACCGTGCCTGTGGAGTGGTTGAACACGACCTGCACGATGTACCGCCGTGAAGCGCTGCCGCAGCCGCCGTTTCCCGCGCATTTCACGGGTTATTCAATGATGGAGGACGTCACACTCTCATTGCTGGTGGCGAGGAACTGGAAACTCGTGAACGCCCGCACGGCACGCATTTTCCACGATAGCCAACCGGGGAGCCACAAGGCCGATGCCGCAGAGCTGGCGGAGATGGAGCTGGTGAATCGGTATTATGTGATGACCACAATCCTCGGACGCGGCGGTTTGCTGGATTGCCTGCGGATGTTTCTATGGGAAGTGTTTCAACTGATGTCCAGCTTGAGGCTGAACACTGCACGCCACCAGATTTTCCGCCGCCTCCTGGGCAAAGGCCGCGCGGTGCTCCGCCTTCTGGCCTGAAATCCACCACTCTCTGCGACGAATAATGAATCTGCACTATGGCTGCGGCCTAGACGCCGGCGATGGCTGGTACAACTGCGATGCCAGCCCGACGCTGAGGCTTCAGCGCCTGCCGCTGATCGGCTCCTGGCTCAAGAGGCAGCTCAAGCCGCGCTTCCCTGATGCGGTGCATCATGGAGACATCGTGCGGGGCTTGGGCATCCCGGATGACTCATGCGATGCGGTGTACTGCTCCCACATTCTCGAACATCTCGCGCTGGAGGATCTGCGCACCGCACTGCGGCACACCCACGCCTGCTTGAGGCGGGGCGGGTTGTTTCGTCTAGTCGTTCCGGACTTCGAACAGCAAGTACAGGCTTACCTGTCGAATCCCGATGCTGAGGCGCTCCCCAATTTCCTGCGTTACACCCATTTGGGCAGGGACAGGCGGCCGAGAGGGATCAAGGCTTTCTTTCGTGAGTACCTCGGCAATTCCCATCATCTATGGATGTGGGATGAGAAAGCGCTGAGGGTGGAGCTTCAAGATGCGGGCTTCATCGACATCCGCCGATGCCAAGCGGGTGATTCGGCCTGCAAGGCGTTTCTCTCCGTGGAAAATCCTGAGCGCTTCGTCGGTGGCTTGGCTTTTGAATGCAGCAAGGCAACGGGCTCCATGCAACGTAGGCAGTGACAGAACCTGCGCCCATCACCGTCGGCATTCCCACTTACGCACGTGGGGAGAAGGTGTTTCAGCCGCTCCGGTGCCTGCAAGCGTGCGTCCCCCCGCCTGCTGAGATCATCGTCCATGTGGATGCGGATGATGGTGGCTTGGCCGCGAAGCTAGCCTGCGAGTTCCCGTCTGTCCGAGTGCTATCCTCTCCACGCCGGGTCGGCCCCGGCGGCGGACGCCATCGATGCATCCAGGCTGCATCCCATGAGATATTTGCCTCCTTTGATGATGACTCGTGGCCGGCGGATTCGGATTACTTCGCACGGCTGATGAAGCATGTCGAGAGCATGCCGGACGTTGCCTGCTTTGCAGCGGTGATCGCGCAAAAAAACGAGGTGATGCCGTCAGCTCGGAATTTAACGACTCGTGCAGCTGACTTCACCGGATGCGGTTATGCGTTGAGATCACCGGTGTATCGCAGTCTTCCCGGATTTGTGGACCGCCCGACGGCGTATGGGTTGGAAGAGAGGGACCTAGCGTTGCAACTGCATGCCGCCGGGGGCAGGATCGCTTGCTGCCATGATTTGCGGGTATTTCATGACACGGATTTTAGCCACCACGGAGGGGCGGAGATCGTCGCAGCCACCCTTGAGAATGCCGCGCTGCTGGCTTGGTTGCGCTATCCCATTTCTCTCTGGTCTTACGGTATGCTGCAATTTGCCAACGTGATTTGGTTCATGTTACGCAAGGGGCGCATCCGGGGCATCGCGGCTGGAGTTCTGGGAACGCCGGCCAGCCTCTGGAGGTACCGGCGTCAACGCCACCCTCTCGACTCAAGAGGCATCCGGTCGTATCTGAAGGCCCGCAAGGCAGCGCTCGCGGCATCAAGCGTGTGACCTCACACCATTCGCTCTTTTCCCCGTGACCAGCCAACGCCAATCTTCTGGCAGCCTGCCCTCGGTGCTGGTCGGTATCGTGACGCACAATCGCGCGGAGATTTTGCCGAAAGCCATCGATTCCGCGCTCGCGCAAAAAGGCTGCCGCGTGCGGGTGTCAGTCATTGATGATTGCTCCACGGACTCGACATCGGAACTGGCGCGGCGGTTTCCCCAGGTGGAATGGATTCGCTGGGAGCCAAACCGCGGCTACATGGCTGCGCGCAACCAGTGGATGAGCGTGCCGGACGCGGATTACTTTGTGAGCCTAGATGACGACGCTTGGTTCATGCGCGATGACGAGATCGCGCTGGCTGTGGAGCACATGGAGAAGAATCCCAATGTGGCCGCCGTGGCCTATGACATTCTCTGTCCGGAGCGGACGCAGCCGGACGAGCGCCAGCCGCCACGCCCCACGGGCATGTTCATCGGCTGTGGACATGTGTTGAAGCTCTCGGTGATCAGGGAGGTGGGCGTGTATGACGCTGTCCCCGGCAGCTATGGCGGTGAAGAAAAAGACCTTTGCCTCCGCCTCATCGACGCCGCACATGAAATCGTGGAGATGCCTGGGGTACATGTCTGGCATGACAAAACCATTGTGGCGCGTGACATCGCGGCGCAGTACCGCAGCGTGGTGTGCAACGATCTGGTGATGGCCGTCCGGAGGCTTCCTATTTGGCTGTTGTCAGTTGCGCTTCCCGTCAAATGCCTGCGTCACCTAGTGCATGCTTTGGGCAACCGCATGCTTCCAGCCTGCCTGGATGGTGTTGCGGCTTTCATCCGTTCGCTCCCCGCCAGTCTTGGATCGCGCAAAACGGTCCGCGCCACGACGTTCTGGAAATTCCGCAAACTGTCACGGGGTCTTGCGCCATGGATGCCCCTCAACCACGAGGGGAGTGGCGAACGCCTGTCATGAGACTCGAACCACTCCTGCTGGAAGTGCCACGCGGCTTGATGAGTCGGGTCAGGTTGTTCTGTTACAGAATGCTCGGAATGAGGATGGGCGCGAAGAATCGCATGGAAGGTGGAGGCCGCTGCCGCCGCGTCTCCCAGATTGAGATTGGCAGCCTCAATGCCTTCACACAAGGCTGCTGGCTCTGGCCTGAGAATACTCCGCACGATGGTATCCGCATCAAGATCGGTGACCGCAATTACTTCAACCGCAATCTGATGATCGATGCGTGCGGCATCATTGAAATCGGTGATGACAACATGTTCGGCCCGGACGTCTATCTGACTGACAGCAACCATACTTTCGGCACGGGAATCATACCCGCTCATGAGCCGATGCAGAAGGGGCGTATCAAAATCGGCAGCCGTTGTTGGATCGGTGCGAAGGCGGTGATTCTCCAAGACGTGGAGCTTGGAGATGGATGTGTCGTCGCTGCCGGAGCTGTCGTCACAAAGAGTTTTCCTGCCGGGTCGGTCATCGCGGGGGTTCCCGCTCGGCTGATGCCGGTTGGAAGCACACCTGAAGTGCATGCGTAGCCTCCGTTATCTTCGTCTTTGCGCGTTGAAGGCCTTCTTGGGTAAGGGCTTTCGCTGCCCGTCATGCGGCGGTGTCGGTGGCCCTTCGCTGGATCGCAAGTGGCTGGTGACCTCGTTCCGCCGGTGCAACGACTGCGCTCTACTCTTTAGGACTCCGACAACGACTGAGGCGGAGAACGCCCGGTTTTATCAGAGCGATTATGAGGAAAGCACGACCACGGAGCTGCCGGACGAGATTCGTCTTGCAGCGTTACTTCGGGAAAATTTCGCAGGCCTCAGCACGAGCTACCTTTCCTATATCGCGGTGCTTCAGGCGCTTGGTGCTCGACATGGGCAGCACATTCTAGATTTCGGCTGCTCATGGGGCTATGGCAGCCACCAGCTCCAGCAGGCAGGGTTCTCCGTCGAAGCGTATGAGATTTCTACTCCGCGTGCTGAGTATGCTCAAAAAAAACTGGGCATCACCATCGTCGGACTGGATGGTATCCGACCGGAGTCTTGTGATGTGTTTCTCTCCTGTCATGTGATCGAACATGTGCCGTCGGTCGAGCATATGATTTCACTCGGTGAGAGGACGCTCCGTCCCGGCGGGCTGTTCATTGCCTTTACGCCAAACGGGTCGATGGCTCATCGGAAAAAGAACCCCGATGGCTGGCATCGAAGCTGGGGAGGCGTGCATCCGCAATTGATTGACGACGTGTTCCTCCAGCACATGAGCAGCAGGCGTGCCTCCATCGCTGGGTCAAGCCCCTATCCGATGGACGCTTTGCGCACTTGGGGAGGGGGGCCGCTGGTGCTGCCAATGGCGGGCAACGAGTTGATGTTTGCGTTCCGTAAACCTGGCAAATGAGAGACGTGGATTGCGGATGACAGCTAGGCTGAAGGTTTTGCTTGCCCATCCCGGCACCCAGTATGCGCCCCATCTTGCGCATGAGTTGGAAGGCCGCGGCATACTGCACCGCTTCTGGACGGGGTTTGCGCTGGCGCATCAGGGGCGGGCGGCTTCGCTGGTGCGGTGCCTGCCAAGCCGCTTGCGTGGCGCATTGGAGCGGCGCTGCATGAACTTATCACCCCAACTGCTGCGGACGATGCCATTGCTCGACTGGCGCGCACGCCGGGCGGCTCGCAAGGTGGGGGATGAGAGGGCATTTTTTGAGCGCAATCGCAGATTCCAACTGGCACTGCCGGCGCAGGAGCTCCGTGCGGCAGATGTGGTCGTGGGTTATGACACTTCATCGTGGCTTCTTGCGCAGCGTGTGAAGGAGATGGGCAAGCGTTTTGTTCTCGACCAGAGCATCGGTCATCCAGCGGCGAAGGAGCGTATTTTCACGGAGTTACGGCGGCGCTTTCCGCATTGGAGCACCTCCGCGCCACAAAAAGCCACTGAGATGATCGCGACTGAGCGTGAGGAGCATGCGCTGGCTGATGTGATTGTGGCACCCAGTCAGTTTGTGAAAGACACGCTAGTGGGAGAAGGTGTGGAGGAGCGGAAGATTCGCGTGATCCCATTCGGCACGGATTTGGAATTGTTCCAGCCGGGAACTTCGCACAGTGATGAGGCGCGACCACAGGTCTTTCTTTTTGTCGGCAGCGTGAGCGCACGCAAGGGCGTGCCTGTGCTGCTGGAGGCATGGCGGAAATGGAATCCAGATCACGCTGAGCTGTGGCTGGCCGGGCCGGGAACGATCCCTCCGGAAGAACAATCCGGGCTGCCAGCGAGTGTGAAGATGCTGGGCACGAAGGGACGCTCCGAGGTCGCGGCCTTGATGCAAAAGGCAGACGTGTTTGTGTTTCCCAGTTTCTTTGAAGGACTCGCTCAAGTGCAGATCGAGGCGCAGGCATGCGGGCTGCCGTTGATCGGCACGCATGAATCTGGGGCCACGGAATTAATCGGTGATGGACATGCCGGCACCCTAGTGCCCGCTGGTGATGTGGACACCCTGACTGCGGTGATGCGACGACTGGCGGATGATTCCGCTCTGCGCACGGAGATGCGGCGCAATGCCATCGCCAAACGTGCGCAGTTGAGCTGGACGGCTTACGGGGAGCGCTGGTGCCAGTTGCTGCGGGAGATACTTGCATGCTGATCATCCTCACCACGCATCCGATCCAATACCAAGTGCCGGTCTGGCAGGCTCTGGCGAAGGACGGTAGGATTCCGTTCGAGGTGTGGTATCTGAGCGAGCATGGCGCGAAAGCGGGGCATGATGTGGAGTTTGGGACGAAGTTCGCCTGGGACATCGATATGCTCTCCGGCTATCCCCATCGTTTTTTGCAGGCACCGACAGGCGTGCATCCGGCGTCCTTCTGGAAATGTCGAGCCAGCGAATCGCTGACCGCCCGCCTGCGTGCCTGTGGAGCGAAGGCTTTGTGGATTCAAGGCTGGCAGGTGGCCGGTTACTGGCAGGCGGTGCTGGCTGCGCGTCGCGCTGGGGTGAAACTTTGGCTGCGTGGGGAGAGCAACGACCTCGCGCCCTCCTCTGGTTGGAAGAAGCATATCAAGCGGGTCGTGCTCGGCTGGCTGTTCCGGCAGGTGGATGTGTTTTTGTGTATCGGCACGGCGAACCGGCGCTTATACCAGCGCTTTGGCGTTTCCGAAGAGAAACTGCTCTCCGCGCCCTACGCCGTGGACAACGAGCGATTTCAAAGGCAGAAAGCTGACATTGAAAATCAGAAAGTGACGATCAGGAGACGGTGGGGCATCGCGGAGGACGCGTTCTGCGTGCTGTTTTGCGGGAAATTCATTCCGAAGAAGAGGCCGATGGATCTGGTGAAGGCGGTGGCAGTGCTGATCGAGGACAGGTGCCCCACTCACATCCATCTGCTTTTCGTCGGCTCCGGAGAGTTGGGCGGGGAGCTTCGCTCCGCGTGCCGCGTTGTCTTTGATGCTGAAAATCCGAAATCTGAAATCCGAAATCCAAAATCTGAACTACCTCCCGCCTCTTTTGCGGGCTTCTTAAATCAAACGCAAATCTCCGAGGCGTATGTGGCGGCGGATTGCCTCGTGCTGCCGAGCGACCATGGCGAGACATGGGGCCTGGTGGTCAACGAGGCGCTAGCGAGTGGCCTGCCGTGCATCATCAGCGATCATTGTGGGAGCGCGGTAGATTTGGGAACACGGTCTCCGAATCAGGTCTTTTCGTGTGGCGACACCACGGCGCTGGCGGACCGGGTGTATCGCCTCGCCCAGGCACCAGTCCGCGCGGGTGCGGAGGTGCTGGAAGGGTATTCATTTGATCGCTGCGTGGATTCGGTGGTAGAGGCATTTGAAAAACTCGCATGAGGATGCTCGTCACCGGTTCATCCGGCCTCATCGGCTCGGAGGTCGTCTCCCACTTCTGCCAGCTCGGCTGGCAAGTGCATGGCGTGGACAACAACATGCGTGCCGACTTTTTCGGCCCGCAGGGAGACACACGCTGGAACCAGCGCAGGCTGGAGGAGTGTTATGCGGACTTTCATCATCATGAGCTCGACATCCGCGACCGGAAAGGCGTGCTGGAGTGTCTGGAGCAACTGCGCCCGGCGCTGGTGGTGCATGCGGCGGCGCAGCCCAGCCACGATTTGGCGGCGTCTCGTTCGTTTGATGACTTCGACACGAACGCAGGTGGCACTTTCAACCTGCTGGAGGCCACGCGCCTACACGCTCCGGAGGCGGTGTTCGTCCACATGAGCACGAATAAGGTCTATGGAGATCGTCCGAATACGATCCGGCTGAAGGAGCTGCCCACGCGTTGGGATTACGATGATCCGGCGTTTGAGGAAGGCATCGCCGAGGATTTCCCTGTCGATCAGAGTAAGCACAGCCTGTTTGGAGCGTCGAAGCTGGCTGCGGATGTGGCAGTGCAGGAGTACGGGCGCTATTTTGGCATGAAATGCTGCGTGCTGCGCGGTGGCTGCCTCACTGGGCCGAATCACAGCGGAGTGGAGTTGCACGGGTTCCTCAATTATCTCGTGAAGTGCAATCTGGCAGGCCGTGTTTACAAGATCTTTGGCTACAAGGGCAAGCAGGTGCGCGACAACATCCACAGCCTCGATGTGGCGCGCTTCATTCACGAGTTCTTCCAGGCTCCGCGCTGTGGCGAGGTTTATAATATCGGCGGCGGACGTGAGAACAGCGTATCGATCCTGGAGGCTTTTGAGAGAATCAGCGCCATCTCTGGAAAGAAAATGGAGCACGAATACATCGGTCAAAACCGTGCTGGGGATCACATCTGCTACATTAGTGACCTGTCGAAGATAAAGGCGCACTTTCCAGGCTGGGACATCACGAGGAGCCTCAATGACGTGTTTGAAGAGATCTACGCGGACTGCATTGCCAAGTCATGAACAGGGCGGGGCAGGCGGTGTCGTTGGTTACAAGCGAAGGCGATGCACCTGTGGCCGAGGTCGCTGATCTCGGCGCTTCTCGCTGCCAGTCGCTGCGGCTGCTCAGCGTCATCATTCCCGCGAGGGACGAGGAGGGCTGCGTCGAGGCCACCGTGCGCCATCTGCATCTTGAGCTGTCCTTGCAGAAGGTGCCGCATGAGATCGTGGTGGTGGATGATGGAAGCAGCGACCGGACGTGGGCCATCCTGAAGGAATTGGAGGGTATGATTCCTGAACTCTGTCCCGTGCAAAACACCGGTCCCCATGGTTTTGGCCGTGCGATCATCAAAGGCATCGATTCCATGCGTGGGGATGCCGTGGTGATCATGATGGCAGATGAATCCGACGATCCGCGTGATGTGACGCGCTACTGGAAATTGCTCAACGAGGGCTGGGATTGCGTCTTTGGTAGTCGTTTCATCAAGGGCGGTGGGGTGATTGATTATCCGTGGTTGAAGCTGCGCATCAACCGGGTGGCGAATTTCATCATTCGCGTCGTATTCCACAACCGCCTGAACGATACCACCAACGCCTTCAAAGCCTATCGCAGGACTGCGCTGGACGGCTGCCGCCCCTATCTCTCCCCGCACTTCAACCTGACAGTGGAACTGCCGCTGAAGGCCATTGTGCGCGGTTTTTCATGGACGGTGACGCCCATCACCTGGCGCAACCGCCGCACGGGCTTGGCAAAGCTGAGAATCCGAGAGATGGGCAGCCGCTATTTTTTCATCTGCGCCTATGTTTGGTTGGAGAAATTTTTTTCCAGAGGGGATTATCGGAACAAGTGAGAAGCAACATCCATGAAAAATGATGCCACAATAGGGGGCGGTTATAGAACCGTAACGCTAGCAGAGTATGCAGTGCTTTATTTGGGTCGCCTGTTTGGCTCGCTCATCCGCATGCGTCATTTAAGTCTAGCGGAGAAATTATTTGCTTGCGTCAAAGCGCCCGTGCTTCTCACAAGGCGCTTTTACGACGGGATCATTGTACTGGATGTGCTTAGAGCTTCGCCCCAAAAACTAATCTGGTTGCAAGGGGAGCGGTTCATGGAGGAGAGACAATTGCTGGAGGGGGTGCTGGCTCCTGGTATGAAGGTTATCGATGTCGGGGCAAACATAGGGTACTACGCCTTGATGTTTTCTCATCATACCGGGGCTGATGGAGAGGTATTGTGCGTGGAGCCAGATCCTCAAAATCTCGCCGAACTGGAGCGGAACATTTCAGCGAATCAGCTTGGAGATAAAGTGAAGATTCTTCCAATGGCGGCAGGAGATCGGGATGGGACTGTATGCTTCCAGCCGGGATTAAACAGCGTGGTTTCCGAAGATGGTGGACATACAGTGGTGGTCACCCGCATCGATGCTATGTCGGTTTCCCAAGTAGATCTCATTAAAATTGATGTGGAAGGATATGAAGGGGCGGTGTTGAGAGGGGGGGCAGGTGTGATCGAGCGATTCCGGCCTGTCATTTTTCTTGAACTCCATCCGCGTCTGCTGACATCAGACAGTCATCAATCTATCCTGGATTTCTTGACTGGATTTTACTCCCAAATTTCGTGCTACCAGATGAAGCAAGCAGGCGGCATCCAGAGAGTTTTACAAAATTACGGTCTAGTTTGTCCGTTTGAACCCGTTGCTGATCTCAAAGAGGTCATTGCGGGGTTTCAATCTGGGACTGCGTGCGCTCCTGTCTGGATCGTGGCGCGGAGGTGAAACGCTGGAGATGTGTGACGTGAAAACTGATTCCAGCGAAAATGAGGGGATCGCGATCGTGGCAGGAGGGCAGAATGTCTTCGGCAAGGAGATCATCTCCCTAGAGCTGGGCTCCGGCCTGAAGGCAGCCGGGCATGAGGTCACTTTTGTCTCAAGTCGTTGGTGGGGGAACGGCGAGTTTCCGAGGCGATTGCGTGAACTCGGCATTCCAGCACGGTTCATGCGTCTGGGATTCATCTCCGCGACGTTGCGCTGGGATTGCATCCGCATGACGCTGGACCAGTTGATTCATGTGCCTTCACTGTGGTGGAGCTACCGCAAGTTCCTCCGGGAGGTGAGGCCACTGCATGTGATCCACACAAATTGGCACCATCTTCTCATGCTCTGGCCGTTTTTAAGCCGCAGGCGTGACTGGTTCTGGGTGCATGATGTGGTTTTGGACAAAGCACAGTATCGCGGGCTTTTCAAGATACTGAAAGAGAGGGTTTATGGTTTTGTAGCTGTTTCCAAATCAGTGGCTTCTTCGTTGTTGAAGATGGGTGTTGAAGAAAATCAGGTGTATGTCGTTTACAACGGGATTGAGCATTTTGATGTAAAAGCAGTCGAGACACCCCGCAGTTGGAGCGGAGTACGGATCGGCATTGTGGGGCAAGTGGCGCCTTGGAAGGGGCATCATCATCTGCTTGATGTGTTTGGGGGCCTAGCCCCACGTTGGAAAGATGTGGAATTGCATATATTTGGAAATGGTGACCCTGATTTTGTGAAGAAGCTGAAAGATCGTGCGGAGTCACTTGGGGTTACGCACAGGGTTGTCTGGCATGGTTTTATTGCGGACAAAAAGGAAATGTATGCCCGGATCGACCTTTGCGTCATGCCGAGTCAGGTGAGCGAATCTTTCGGGCTGGCTGTGCTGGAGGCGGGTATGTGCGGGCTGCCAGTGATCGCTTCCAATGTCGGCGCATTGCCCGAGATTGTCATTGAGGGGGAGACTGGATTTTTGCACGATCCTTGTGATCTGGGGCGCTTGGAGGAATGTCTGGAGATACTTCTAGGAAACCCGGAACTCAGGAGAAAAATGGGGACTTCTGCGCGGCTGCATACTGCGGGCAAGTTTAGTCGCGAACAGTTTGTGGAGAATTTTGAGCGTCTTTTTTCATGCTGTGGGCAGCGAATCCCTTGAAAAGTGTAACGCATGTCCGACTACTGTCTTTTATCCGCTACCCTATTAGGTTACAGGCAAGTCTTTATCCCTTGACGCAATTTCTCGTTGTGATGATTTCAAATCTTGAAGTTTTCCTTTGTTCTGCCGGAGGGGCCGAATGATGAGGGTAGGTATTGTCAGCCGGGCGGAGAACGTCTCGGGCAAAGAAATCATGACCCTGGAGTTGGGTGAGGGGTTGCGTGAAGAAAGTGTGGAAATTCATTTCATCACAAGCTTCTGGAATGACGGCACCTATGAAAAAAGATTAAAACATTTACAATTTCCATTGTCACGAATGCATTTAGGCGGAATTTCCGCTACGCTGCGCGCGGATTGCATGATTATGACCTTGCGTCAGTTGGCCCACCTGCCTGTTTTGTGGGCGGATTACGGAAGCTTTTTGAAACGTGTTCAGCCGGAGTGCATGGTTCATACCAGTTGGCACCATCTTTTGCTGTTGTGGCCCTATCTGACGCCGTGCCGTGACTGGTTCTGGGCGCATGAAGTGCTGCCTGACAAATGGCAGTATCGGCTGGTCTTTCGACGCTTGGCTAGAGTGCTGCGTGGCTTTGTAGCCGTGTCAGAGGCCGTGGCAAGATCGCTGCGCCAACTGACCGTGCCTGAAGATAAGATTCATGTGGTGCACAACGGACTTCGCGATTTGTCGTCAGGAGATAGAAAGGCGGAGCGAAACGAAGGCGGGGAGCGTATTGCCATCGTTGGGCAAGTGGAGCCATGGAAGGGGCATCAATCTTTGCTGGAGGCGTTTACCCAGATTGCCGGTCAGTTTCCTTTGGCAGTGATTGACGTTTATGGTGCAGGAGGCTCTCGTTATGAGAAGAAGATGCGCCATCTGGCTGAAGTGCTGGGCATTGGTTCGAGGATTAACTGGCGTGGCTTCGAGCCGGACCGCGCAAGAATTTTTAGCGGAGTGGATTTTTGTGTCATCCCCAGTGACATTGAGGAATCATTCGGCCTAGCGGTTCTTGAGGCCGGGTATTTTGGAATTCCCGTGATCGCCTTCAGGCGCGGGGGGTTGGTTGAAATCATCGAGGATGGAAAGACCGGTTTTCTCGTGGAACCTGGCAATGTCGATGAGTTGGCGAGTAAGATGAAGGCGATGCTCGATAATCCAGACGCTAGGATGAAAATGGGTTTGGAGGCACGGTGTCGCGTGCGAAGGCTGTTCAATCGCGAAGTGTTTGCCAAGGCATTTAATCTTCTTCTGACCAAGGCGGGAGAGGGTTCAACTCAAATTTCGGATTGAAATAACATGTTCAGGAATTCGCATCCTTCATCGCGGACTGCCAATGGCGTGCCTGTGAGAGGCGGGGAGGGGAGCAGGAGCAGCAGGCGTGAGCCAGCGGGATTGTTCCAGCCTTTGCCGGGCTGGGTATGGGCCGCTACATTTGCGCTGGTATTGGCAGGGGTCACGACGCGGTATCCTCTGCTGACCGCAGCAGCCGTGCTGACGCTGCCCCTTTGTGCGAGTCTGTTGCGATTTCGTGGAGAATCCCCGATACTGTTTGCCTGTTACGGGTTCCAGTGGCTGCAGATTGTGGCGGCTTTGTTTTACTGCGATGTGTATGACGTGGGCATGGATGAAGTGCTGGAGGCCGCAGAGGTTGAAAAAGCTACCTGGTTTTGTCTGGCTGGAGTCGCTTCCTTGGCTGTCGGCATGCGGTGTGCATTAAGCAACTTGGGGAGAGGGCATGAGGTCGCGCGGTTGCTGGAATCTGAAATTGAGCGGATTGACATGACGCGGCTTTTCCAGATCTGGCTGGCGTCCGCAGCATTAGGAACCGTGGCGGAAGGGATTGGCTGGCGGGTGACTTCTATTCATCAGTTTGTGGTGCCCCTCTACAACCTGAAGTGGGTTTTCTTTTTCATGTTGAGCTACTTGGTTTTGTACCGTGACAAAGGGCATGCGCTGCTGCGGGCCGCGATGGGGCTGGAGGTTTTTTTCGGCTTTTTCGGCTGGTGCAGTAAATACAAAGACGGGCTGATGTTGTTCATGATCGTGGCATTGAGTGTGCGTCGCTCGCTAAACCCCCGCTTGAAGCTGGGTGTTGTGGCCGTGATGGCTCTGGGCTTTTTTGCATCAGTTTTTTATGCCAGCATCAAGATTGAATACCGTGAGTTTTCGAGCGGTGGGAGGTCGGGTGCTCATGGCTTGATCCGCCGATCTGTGGCGGAACGTATGGATTGGCTTGCGGGCAAGATTCAACGAATGGATGAGAAGACGTTTGACAAAGGGACGCGAAGTCTGCTGGCTCGTCTGCAATATACCAGCATGGTTGGCCTTGTGGTCAGCCATGTGCCGCGTTTTGAGCCGCACTCGAACGGAGAATTGTGGTGGGGAGCCGTCAAGCATGTGCTGATGCCGCGCTTCATTTTCCGTCATAAAGCAGTGTTGGATGATTCAGAACGTGCCAGGCGGTTCACCGGAAAGAGGTTGGCGGGAATGGAGGCGGGTACTTCCATTGGTATCGGCTATATGGCCGAGAGCTATGCTGATTTCGGCTTTCCGGGAATGCTGTTTCCAGTTCTCCTCCTAGGAGCGTTCATGGGTAGAATTTACCAGGTGGCGATTTGGAATCGACATTCGGCCCTGCTGGGCACGGCCATTGGAACCGCTATGTTGTTCTCCGTTCTTGGTTCTTTTGCGACATCCAATTCAAAGATATTGGGTGGTCTGTTGGTCTTGTGCCTAGCCTACTGGGCGCTGAACAAGGCGTTTGGCGGTCAGGTGATGCGCTGGTTGAAAGGTGGATGATGGTTCACGGTCTGATTTGTTTCCCCTTGTTGGTGAATTCTTGATGAGCCAAGCATCTCCAGCCGCTGCGCCCCGTGTCGAGGGACTCGACTCGATCCGGTTTTTTGCCGTGGTGTGGGTGGTGTTCAGCCATTGCGGTGCCCCGCCGCTGACGGAGGGTATTGACCGCAGCAGCCTGCCAGCTCTCCTAGTGCAAGGTATTTATGGCAATCTGTTTGCCGGCGTGCCGGCGGTGATCGTGTTCTTTGTAATCTCGGGCTTCTGCATCCACCGCCCGTTTCTCCAGCCGGGCAGTTTTCAGATCCTTCCGTATTTGGCGCGGCGGTATCTGCGGATCGGCATCCCGCTGGTTGCGGCCATTTTATTTGCCCACCCGCTGGGTGTGAAGCTCAGCCTGTTTCAGAACTCCGTGTTGTGGAGCCTGCTGGCAGAGTTGATTTATTACACCGTGTATCCTCTACTGCGCAGGGTGCGTGAGCGCACCGGGTGGGGGCAGGTCATCGCTGCCGCATTCGTGTTGGCTTATGGGGTTGTGGCTTTTTTCCCATCCGCGCTGGATTACAGCCCCTTTGGCCCGCCGCTGGCGGCGGTGGTGGCTTTCCCCTGCTGGCTTCTTGGCTGCAAATTGGCGGAGCATACTGGGATGGACACGGCTCTGGAAAAAACCGCACGGGTGCTGTGGTCTTGGCGTCTGACTGTCTGGGCGCTCTGCTGGGTGGGCAGTGCCCTGCGCTTCCATTCTCCGGTCGGCTACCCATGGACGTTGAACTTCTTCGCTATCGCGGTGTTCTGCTGGCTGCGCGCGGAGATCTCAGTGTCGCGACAATGGAAACGTAGCCGAGTGCTGGAGTGGGCGGGAACGTGGAGCTACTCGGTGTATCTGATCCACATGATCGCCAATGCGGCGCACGCACAGATGACGCTGCCGGATTTCGGCTTCAATCTGAATTGGCTGCTGAAGATGCTGATCATCTTCGGCTCCTCTTATGTGTTTTATCTCCTGATTGAAAAGCCTGGTCATCTTTTGGCTCGTTCTGTAGCTCGTTTTGTATCACGACGGCGTACAGAAACAGAGGCGGCTGCCACGAGATGAAATTCTGGCACATGGCACCGGATGTGAGATCGGTTCATAAACTGCTCATCTACCGTTTCGGGCAGATAGGGGACACGGTGGTGTCGCTGCCTGCGCTTTGGCTGCTGCGGGAGAGCTTCCCACGGGCTGAGTTCACTTTGCTAAGTGAGGCACCGCTGGGAGATGCTGCCATCCCGCCGGATCAAGTTCTTCCGAGCGAGGGCATCATCCAGCGCTATCTCAAATATCAGGACACTGCTGCGGTGGGGCGGATGTCTGCCATGCTGCGCATGATCTTAGCCCTGAGGCGCGAACGCTTTGACGCGCTGGCCTATCTGCTGCCCACGATCCGATCCAAACGGCGGCGGGCTCGCGACGCGTTTTTTTTCAAACTGGCTGGTATCAAGCACTTCCTGGGATTCGAGGGTTATCCTGACGATTCCTTTCCCCGTCGTGATGATGGCTCGCTGATGCCGGTGCCACATGAGGCGGACGCTCTGCTGCATCGCCTAGCCAGGAGTGGACTGTCGGCGATTCCTGCCGGGAAGGGCAGAATGGATCTGAGCCTCACAAAGGTGGAGGATGAGCATGCAGACGCATGGTGGCAGCGGCAGGCAATGCCGGATCACCACACGAGGCCATGGTTCGCAGTGTGCAGCGGGAGCAAGTGGTCCTCCAAGCAATGGCCAGCTCAAAATTTTCTGGAGATCGGGAGAAAGCTCATGAATCAGCATGGCCTGCTGCCAGTCATCTTTGGTGGCAGGGAGGATCGCGCAGCGGGAAAGCGGTTGATTTCTGACTGGGGGGGCGGGCTCTGTGCCGCTGGAGAATTGTCTGTGCGCGAATCCGCTGCGCTATTGCGGCACGCACGGTTTTACTTGGGGAATGACACCGGAGTGATGCACCTAGCCGCAGCGGTGGGGACACCGTGCGTGGCCATCTTCTCCGCGCTCGACTGGCCGGGGCGGTGGTACCCTTACGGGGAAGGGCACCAAGTGCTGCGGCATGAGGTGGCATGCGCGGGATGCCTGAGCCCGGTCTGCGATCACCAGCATCACTGCCTGACTGGCGTTTCGGCGGATTCCGTGTATCAGGCATGCTGCAAGGCACTGCGGTGCCCGCCCTCTCCGGTTTGATTTCATTTTTACCATGGACATCCAGCAAAAACTTCCATCAGGTTTTTCTAATCCCACTGAGCTGCCGGATTCGCAGGAACAGCAGGAGTGGCAGCAGCAGAACCGCTCCTGGTGGGAGAGCAATCCCATGCGCTATGACTGGGGCGACCGTATTCCCGCCGCTGAGTTCTCGCGGGAGTTTTACCAGGAAATCGACGCCCGGTTTTTCTTTGATGCCTCCCGTTACATGCCGCCGAAGGAACGGCCCTTTGATGAGATCATCCCCTTCGCCGATCTTGCCACGAAGGACGTGCTGGAGATCGGCGTGGGCAATGGCAGCCACGCGCAGCTCATCGCGCCGCATTGTAAAAGCTACACTGGCATCGACCTCACCTCTTATGCGGTGCGGAGCACGACGAAGAGATTCGAGGTGTTCGATCTCAAAGGAACCATCCGCCAGATGGATGCTGAGAAGCTCGACTTTCCCGATGCCTCCTTCGATTTCATTTGGACTTGGGGCGTGATTCACCACTCTGCGAATACCGGGCAGATTCTCACCGAGATGAACCGCGTGCTGCGCCCTGGAGGAAAAGCAGTAATCATGGTCTATCACCGCAGCTTCCTGTATCATTATATCACCACCGCTCTATTTCGCGGCATTCTGTTGGGTGGGTTTTTCAAAGGGCGCTCCCTACATGAGTTGGAGCAGTTGCACACGGACGGAGCAATAGCGAGGTTCTATACGCCCGCCGAATGGACGGAGTTGGTTCAGAGCCATGGATTCGCAGTCGAACAAACTTGGATCAAAGGACAGAAGTCCGAGATGTTCCTCCTACCTGCGTCCAGATTCAAAAACGTGCTGATGCGGCTGACTCCCAATACTGTCGCTAGGTTCATCACCAACACATGTAGGCAGGGATCGTTCTTGATTACAACGACCCGCAAAACCTGACAAAGTGAGTCTGGTCAGCGAATCAGGAAACAGGTGATAGTCTGCGTTTATGTGCGGCATAGCAGGGCAGTTCGGAATGCGGGATGCAGATTTTGCGTCGAAGGCTCTCAAAGCGTTGCGGCATCGCGGGCCTGACGGCGAGGGTGTGTGGCTGTCGCCAGGGGGGCAGGCGGGACTGGCGCATACGCGGCTGGCCACCCTAGATCTCTCGCAGGGAGGACATCAGCCGATGCTTTCGGCAGATGGAAACCTGGCCATTGTGTTCAACGGGGAGATCTACAATTTCCGTGAGCTGCGAGCTGAACTTGAGAGCGAAGGCGTGGTGTTCCGGTCGCACTCGGACACGGAGGTGCTGCTGCATCTTTACCAGCGGCACGGAGCCGCCATGGTGGAGCGCCTGCGCGGCATGTTTGCCTTCTGCATCTGGAGCGAGCGGGAGCAGTCCGCTTTTCTGGCGCGGGATCCTCTGGGCATCAAACCTCTCTATTATGGCCTCGGCGGTGATGGAAGGCTGGTGTTCGCTTCCGAGTTGAAGGCGCTGCGTCGCACGGGGCTGGTGGCTTCCGCCCTGGATGCCGGCGCCTTGACCGCCTATTTTGAAACAGGCAGCGTACCCGAACCGCTGACGCTGCTTAAAGGAGCGAGGTGTTTGGAGGCTGGTCACTGGCTGCAATGGCAGGGCGGGAAGCTGCAAAAACACTGCTATTGGAAGCTAAAGTTTGAAGTTGTCACGGAACCGTCGGTGCCGGATGCCGCGGCCATGGTACGAAGCGCCTTGCTAGACTCGGTGGAGCATCATTTCGTGAGCGATGTGCCGGTGGGCTTGTTCTTGAGTGGCGGCGTGGACTCCACGGCACTGCTGGCACTGGCTCATCAGAGTGGAAGGCGCGAGTTGAGTACGTTTTCCATCGGCGTGGACGACGCGGGGCTGGATGAGAGCCGCGTGGCGGCGCGGACGGCGGAGCATTTCGGCGCGAGGCATCATGAGCTGCGCCTGAATGCCTCAGCGTTGGGGGAGGAGTTCCCACGTTTCCTTTCTCACATGGACCAGCCGGGCATCGATGGCTTCAACACCTTCACGGTGGCGGGATTCGCACGCCAGCACGGCATGAAGGTGGTGCTTTCTGGTCTGGGTGGAGACGAGATGTTCGGTGGTTACCCGAGTTTTCAACGTGTGCCGCGCCTAGCTGCCGCCGCACGGCTGGCGCACCGTCTCGGTGTGGCTGGCTTGGCCGGGCCTCTGATGGAAAAGCACCTGCGCAGTCTGCCGCTGCGTCGTGTCGGGAGTCTGTTGCAGCGTGAGCCGACGATCCCGCACGCCTACCGTGCCTTCCGAGGTATTTTCACACGGCGCGTGGCCCGTGAGCTGGCTGGCCGATATGCAGGCTGTGCAGTGGATGATGTGCCGGATGATCCTGTGTTCGGAGATGTGCCTGCGGGCAATGAGGAGAAGGACCAAGTCAGCGCTTGCGAGCTGTCGCTTTACATGCGCAACCAGCTTCTCAAGGACAGTGACGTGATGAGCATGGCGCACGGTCTCGAATTGCGAGTGCCGCTAGTGGATCGTGTATTGTTTGAGTGTGTCTCACACATTCCAGCAGCACAGCGTCTGCGTCCTGGGAAGTCACTGCTGCTGGAGGCCGTGCCGGAGGTGCCGGAGTGGGTAGCGCGACAGCCGAAGCGCGGCTTTCTCTTTCCCTTTGAGAAATGGCTCTCTTCGGAATGGGGGGCCGCGTTTGCGGATGTGACCCGGCGCTTGCCGGAAAAGCACCCCACTTGGTATCAACGCTGGAGCGCCTTCATGCTGGAGCGCTGGCTGGAGCGCTGATCGTCATTCCCGCTTTCTGTTTTGAAAGTCCTCCACGTCATTCCCTCGCTCTCGCCTAGTTCCGGCGGGCCCAGTTTTGCCCTCCCCGCCATGGCACGGGCGCTTTCGGGCATGGACGTCCGGGTCACCACCGTTACGACAGATGACGATGGACATGGTAAGCACCTCGCAGGCATTCCCTTGGGTAAGCTCATTCCACAGGCAGGCTGGGATGCCATCTACTTCCGCAAGCAGACCGAATTCTACAAAGCCAGCTTGCCGCTGCGCAGTTGGTTGCGGGCGCATGTCAGCGAATTCGATGTCGTGCATATCCACGCCGTATTTTCCTTTGCCAGCCTCGCTGCAGGACGTGCCGCCGCTTCTGCGGGCGTGCCGTATGTTGTGCGCCCCCTCGGCGTGCTCAATCGCTGGGGAATGGAAAACCGCCGCAGACTCGTCAAGGCACTCTCCTTTCGTTTCTTTGACCTGCCAATGCTCCGCAAAGCAGCCGCGATGCACTACACCAGCCGCATGGAAATGGACGACGCAGCCCGTTTCGGCCTCAAAAACCTCCAGCGTGTCATCCCCATCGGTATGGACCTCGCTCCCTTCGATGCCTTGCCATCCCGTGCGGTATTCAGCGCCCGTTTTCCCGAAACCGCGACCAGCCGGAACATCCTCTTCCTCTCCCGCATCGACGAGAAAAAAGGCATCGACCTCCTCATCGCCGCCTTCGCCCTCCTCGCACCTCGGCATTTGGATGCCCGCCTCCTCATCTGTGGTGATGGAGCACCCGCGCTCATCGAAAAACTGAAATCTCAGGCCGCCTCGCTAGGCGTCGCACAGCGCATCACTTGGGCGGGCCAGGTGACCGGTGAGCAGCGCATGGCCGCCTTCTCCACAGCGGAGCTGTTTGTGCTCCCATCGCACTCCGAAAATTTTGGGATCGCCCTCCTTGAGGCCATGGCCGCCGGCCTCCCCTGTCTCTCCACTGATCAAGTAGCCCTCGCCGCTGATGCCGTACGGAGCAGAGCGGTGCGCCTCACCACCCACGAGCCCACCGCCATCGCCGCAAATATCGAATCACTCTTCGATTCACCCGATGAGCGCCAACTTCTCGCCCAGTCCGCTCGTATCCTCGCTCGCACTGACTACTCACTGCCGGCGATGGGACGTGCCCTGCATGGCCTGTATCATGAAATCGTGAACAACTAACGTGAAGCTCGATTCCATCACACCGCTCATCCTCACTTACAATGAGGAGCCCAACATCCGCCGCTGTCTTGAGCGTCTGCGTTGGGCCAAAGAAGTTGTCATACTCGACAGTGGCAGCACTGATGACACCGCCGCCATCGCCGCCGAGTATCCGAACACCCGCCTCTTTGTCCGCTCCTTCGATGACCATACGACGCAATGGAATCACGGCGTCGATGCCTGTGGCACGGACTGGATTCTCTCTCTTGATTGCGACTACGTTCTGTGCCCCGGCTTCGAGGACGAGTTGGCCCAAATCGGCGAAAACACACCGGCGGACGCTTTTTACGCCTCCTTTCGCTATCTCATCTACGGTAAAGCCCTCCGTGCCTGCCTCTACCCGCCCCGCGCAGTGCTCTTCCGCAAAGACCACTGCCGCTATGTCCCGGACGGTCACACGCAGATTTTGAGCATCCCAGGCTCATCCGCGCCTTTGATGTCAAAGATCCACCACGACGACCGCAAATCTCTGACGCGCTGGCTTACATCGCAGGACAAGTATGCACGGCTGGAGGCGGAGAAACTCGTCACACTCACAGAAATCAGCCTGCAGGACCGGATTCGCCGCGCCATCGTGATCGCGCCCTGGCTGGTGTTTTTCTACACGCTGATCGTGCGCGGTACGTTGCTTGATGGTTGGCGGGGATGGTTCTACGCGTTCCAACGCATGATAGCCGAGATCATGCTCTCACTACGATTGTTAGAGCGGAGGATTCTCTCCTCAGACGACTCTTCTTCATGAAAAAAGCACTCATCACCGGCATCACTGGCCAGGACGGCTCCTATCTTGCGGAACTGCTGCTGGAGAAGGGCTACGAGGTGCATGGGATCATTCGGCGCTCATCGAGCTTCAACACGGAGCGTATCGACCACATTTACCAAGATCCGCATGTGAACAATGCACGGCTGGTTTTGCATTTTGGTGATCTAGCAGATGCCGTGCAGATGGTGAAACTGCTTTATGATCTGCAACCGGATGAGATTTACAACCTCGGAGCACAGTCCCATGTAAAGGTGTCTTTCGACATTCCAGAATACACGGGCGACGTGGACGGTCTGGGCACGCTGCGCATTCTTGAAGCCGTCCGGGAATCCGGGCTGGGCAAGAAGACGCGTTATTACCAAGCTTCATCGTCCGAGATGTTCGGCAAAGTACAGGAGGTGCCACAGACCGAAAAGACACCTTTCTGGCCGCGTTCGCCCTATGGGTGCGCGAAAGTGTTCGCCTACTGGCTCACGGTGAACTACCGCGAGAGCTACGGCCTGCATGCCTCCAACGGAATCCTCTTCAATCATGAGAGTCCTCGTCGTGGCGAGACCTTTGTGACGCGTAAAATTACACGCGCAGCCACTCGCATTAAAATGGGACTGCAGGACAATCTCTACCTTGGCAATCTCGATGCAAAGCGCGACTGGGGCTTTGCGGGCGAGTATGTGGAGATGATGTGGCTCATGCTTCAACAGGAGAAGCCGGATGATTATGTCGTCGCCACGAATGAGACGCACAGCGTGCGCGAGTTCTGCCAGGAGGCGTTCGGACTGCTCGGGCTCGACTGGGAGAAGCACGTCGTACATGATGCACGCTACGAGCGACCGGCCGAGGTAGATCTGCTCATCGGCAATCCAGCGAAGGCACGCAAGCAGCTTGGCTGGGAACCACAGGTGCGGTTCAAGGAGTTGGTGAAAATCATGGTTGAAGCTGACATGAAGCTCGCGGAACACGAAGCTAGGGTGCGGAATCTCTGAAACATCATGAAGCTGTATATTTCTGGCCACACGGGCATGGTTGGCAGCGCGTTGGTGAAGCGTTTCCAGAAAAACGTGGGCATCACACTGGTGCTGCGCACTCGCAAGGAGCTTGATTTGTCAGACCAGTCTTCCGTCACGGCATTTTTTGAGAAAGAAAGACCGGATGCCGCGATCATTGCCGCTGGGAAGGTGGGTGGGATTTATGCGAACAGCACTTACCCAGCGGAGTTTATTCATGAGAATCTCGCCATTGCCACAAACTGCATTCATGGAGCGTGGATGAATGGTGTGAGGCGTCTTTTGTTCCTCGGCAGCTCCTGCATTTACCCCCAGCTCGCTCCTCAGCCGATCCGTGAGGAGGGTTTGCTTTCCTCGGCCCTCGAACCGACCAACGAGGCTTACGCGATCGCAAAAATCGCCGGTGTGAAGTTGGCGGAATATTATCGCAAGCAGTACGGTGTTGTTTACCATTCTGTCATGCCGACCAATTTGTACGGCACGGGTGACAACTATCACCTGCGGAATTCACATGTGATGCCCGCTTTGATCAGACGCTTTCATGAGGCGAAGGTGGGGGGCTTGGAAGAGGTGATGGCTTGGGGTACAGGCAGACCACGGCGAGAATTCATGCATGCAGACGACCTAGCTGATGCCTGCGCGTTTCTGCTGGCGCTGGAAAACCCTCCAGACCTCGTGAACGTGGGTTACGGTACCGATGTCACGATACGCGAACTCGTCGAGCTTGTGGCCGAGGTGGTCGGCTATCAGGGCAATATCATCTGGGACTCCTCCAAGCCTGATGGGACACCACGCAAGCTCCTGGACACTTCCCGCATCAATTCGCTCGGCTGGCGTCCGCGTATCTCACTGAAGGACGGCTTGCGACAGGCATACCAGGCTTTCCTGGATGAACTGAAGGGTGGACGTCTGCGTTGCTGAAATGGGAGCGATGAAGATTTTGCTGCTCAACCAGTGTTTTCACCCCGACCATGTCGCGACAGCGCAGCATTTGACTGATTTGGCCCTGGAGCTGGTGAAGCGCGGGCACGAGGTCACCGCTGTGGCCGCCAGTCGTGGCTATGACGATCCTGAGAGGCGTTTCCCTGTGCGTGAAACCTGGAATGGCATCGACATCCGGCGCATCTGGACTCCCGGCCTCGGCAAGAAAACGAAATGGCGCCGCCTCGTCGATTTCGCGGTGTTCTGGGGGAATGCGGCGCGCATTCTCCTGCTTTTGCCGCGGCATGATGTGACGGTGTGCCTCACCTCGCCCCCGTTGATCTCCACGCTGGGCACGGTGGTGGCAAAACTCAAAGGTGGATCCGTGGTGCCGTGGGTGATGGATTTGAATCCTGACGAGGCGGTGGCCGCCGGATGGCTGAAGGCAGGCGGAATGTCCGAACGCGTGCTGACGATCATCCAGAACTGGAGCTTCCGGCAGGCCGTGCGCATCATCGCGCTGGATCGTTTCATGGCGGAGCGGTTGAAGGCGAAAGGCGTGCGCGCCGAGGTGATTCACACGGACGCGCCGTGGTCACATGACCAAGCCCTTGCTTATGACGCGGAAGGTCGTGCTGTGTTTCGTGCGGAGCACGGGCTCACAGAGAAATTCGTCGTGATGTATTCCGGCAATCACAGCCCATGCCATCCGCTGGATGCGGTGCTCGCAGCAGCGGATGAACTGAAGGGCGAGGAGCGTTTGCATTTTCTTTTTGTCGGCGGCGGTAGCGAGTTTAGGAAGGTGCAGGCATTCGCGGAGGAGAGGACTTTGCCCAATATTACCTGCCTGCCATATCAGCCCATGGAAAAGCTCTCCGGTTCGCTCTCAGCGGCAGATCTGCATCTCGTCGTCATGGGGGATGCGTTCGTCGGCATCGTGCATCCGTGCAAAATCTACAACATTCTCATGTTGGGTGTTCCCTTCCTTTTCATCGGCCCGGAGGAAAGCCACGGCGGCGAGCTCGCCCGCCGACTGGGCGATCTTGCTCATGGCCGCGTGGTGCGCAATGGTGACGTGCCTGGCATCACAAGACAGATTCGTGAGGCGATGGCGGGTGGACAACCGCCGGTGAATGAAGCGGCGAGAAAACTGGGCGCGGAGTTTTCCCACGCCGTGCTGTGTCCGAGACTAGCGCAAGTCGTCGAGCAAGCTGCTGACTGCGTGTAATCAGCGCACGTCCGACGGGCCGTTCTCGCGGAGAAGGTAATGGCCGAAGCTGACACTGATGGCGGAGCTTTGCCCGGATGCCATGCCATGTCGTGCCTCGGCATTCGCTTATCCCAGTTCTCCGGCAAAATCACTCGGCATGCGCCAGTCCCCACGCGGTGAGAGCGCCACGGAGCCGACTTTCGGGCCGTCGGGCACGCTGGAGCGTTTGAACTGATTTTGCGCGAAGCGTTTGAAGAACAGCGCGAGCCATTTGGCGATGGTTTCATCGTCGTATTTGCCCGCGAAGGCGTGCGCGGCCAGCCAGCGAATCTTTTCCGCGCTGCTGCCGTGGCGCACGAAGTGGAACAGGAAGAAGTCGTGCAGCTCATATGGGCCGATGGTGTCCTCGGTCTTCTGCTGTAGCGATTCGTCTGCCGCGAGCGGTAGCAACTCCGGCGTGATCGGCGTGTCGGCGATGTCGCGCAAAATGGCACCCGCTTTGTCGGCGAAGGGGCCTTCGGCGCACCATTCGATGAGATAACGCACCAGCGTCTTCGGCACGCCGGAGTTCACATGATACATCGACATGTGGTCGCCATTGAACGTACACCAGCCTAATGCCGCCTCGGACAAATCACCGGTGCCGACGACGATACCGCCAGTTTTGTTGGCAATGTCCATGAGGATTTGCGTTCGCTCACGTGCCTGGGAGTTCTCATAAGTCGCGTCATGCTGCTGCTCCGAGTGGCCGATGTCGGCAAAGTGCTGCCGCACAGCGTCTGTGATCGGAATCGTGCGCAGTTCGATATTCAGCGCCTCAGCGAGTTTCTCCGCGTTGCCCTTCGTGCGCGTGGTGGTGCCGAAACCGGGCATGGTGATCGTCAAAGCCGCGCTCATTGGCATTCCAGCGCGTTTGATCGCCTCCAGCATCACCAGCAGCGCCAAAGTGGAATCGAGTCCGCCGGACAAACCCAGCACCGCAGTCTTCGCACGCGCCTGTTTGAGCCTGCGGGCCAGTCCGGTGGCCTGAATCGCGAAAATCTCCTCGCACACCACGCTGCGGTCCGCTTTGGCCGACGGCACGAACGGATGTGGCGTGATCGAGCGCAGCAATTTGTCCTCGCCGCCGAGCGCGGGTCCGAGATCGAAGGCGATGCGATGCATCGGTACCGTGCCGGCCTCATCGCGGAACGCGGAGCTTTTCAAACGATTGTGTGCGAGGTGCTGCACATCGACATCGGTGACGATGTGGCGTGTCTCGAAGGAAAAACGCTCGGTTTCGCCGAGAACGACGCCGTTTTCGGCCACGATGCCGTGTCCTGAATAAACCACGTCCGTGCTCGATTCGCCCGCTCCGGCTCCCGCATACACATAAGCCGCGAGACAGCGAGCCGATTGCTGCGCGACGAGATGACGGCGATACGGCGCCTTGCCGAGTACTTCGGTGCTCGCGGATGGATTCGCCAGCAGTGTGGCTCCGGCGAGCGCCAGATGGCCCGATGGCGGGATCACCGTCCACAAGTCCTCGCAGATCTCGACGCCGAGAACGAAACCGGCCACATCGCGGGCTTCAAACAGCAGTTCCGCTCCGATCGGCACGTCCTGGCCGTTCAAGCGCAGCGTCGTTGTGTTCAGCGTGTGCGCGGGCGAGAACCAGCGTCGCTCGTAGAACTCAGCCGAGTTCGGCAGGAACGATTTCGGCACCAAGCCGTGCACATGGCCGCGTGCCAGCACCGCGGCGGCGTTGTAGAGGCGGTCCTGCACCAGCAGCGGCAGCCCCACGACCAGAACGGTCGGCAGATCGTGCGTCGCCTGCGCCAGTTCCGCCAATCCGCGCACCGCCGCGGCCCGCAACGCCTCCGTGTGAAACAAATCGGCGCAGGAATAGCCTGTCAGGCACAGTTCCGGGAAAACCACGAGCCTGCAGCCACGATGCGACAGCGAACGCGCCTCACGCGCGAGGATCGCCACGTTCTTCGCCACATCCCCCAGCACTAGTTCCGGCGAAACAGCCGCCACCCGCACGAAACCAAGTCGTTCGCGGGTGGAGGTCGGGGAAGGGGCAGCCTGCGGCATGCGAAACCTTAGCACGCGTGGTTTGGGGTGCGCGAGGATTTATAGAGCTGGATGCTACTCCTTGGCTCCGTAGGAGCGGAGCAGTTTGATGATGGCCGGATGGCCGATTGCCGCGTTCAATGGAGTGCTGTCGCCAAACTTGCTTCCATTCGTGTTGGGATCGGCGCCGTGTTCCAGCAGCACCTTTGCCACATCATGGTGTCCGAGCGAGCATGCGATGATCAAAGGGCTGGGGGCGTCTGGATTGGGATTTGCTCCGTGCTCCAACAACAATGCGGCTATCTCTTCGCGGCCTCCGATCGCGGCGCAGTCGATGGCGAGGAGACCGGGCAGGCCGTCCCAGCCGGTGGGATGCTTGTTTAGGTCGGGGCGTGTCATCAGACAGACTTTGACCAGTGTCACATTGCCATCAATGGCAGCGCTGCACAGAAGCCGGTGCGTCCGCTGTCTGACAAATGGCATCACCAAGAAGATCGCCACTGCAACCAAGGCGCAAACAACAAGCACACGAATTTGTTTGGTTCTCATGGCGACGCGCAGTGGAATGCTGTCACAACACGCTCCTTTAAGTCCGGCGTCGGCATCATGCAGGCGTCGTCTTTGCCGAACCAGCGGTAGCGGTTGCGGGCAATGAAGTAGTAGGCGGCGTCGCGCAGGGGTTTGGGCAGCGGTTTGAAATAGAGCGCGAGTTTCCACGCGCCACCGAGAGCGCGGGCGATCTCAAGCGCGGCGTCGCTGGCTTGGAACGCGCCGCGTGGCGTGATGAACAGCATCGTGTCGGGTGATTCAGGGTCGAGCCCGTGGCGGGAGTAGAGTTCCCGGCCCAGCGGGCTTTGAATCGACGTGAATTTGATTCTTGCCGCCGAATCCCGCCGCACGATGAAGCGCACGCCAGCATCACAGAGATGGCACACGCCGTCAAAGAGCAGCAGGTGGTCACGGCTGGGATCGTAGGCGGACATGGCTAATCGAAGTTACGCCTGTCATGCGCCGTCGTCGCTGATGAAATCCAGAACAGGTAGGCGAGGATGAGCAGTGTGCCGAAGCCGAAGGTGAAGACCCAGGTGCGCGAATGATCCAGCGGATCGATGAAGCGTGAGGCGATGTCATTCAGCAGCACGTGGGGCCGGCGCATGAGATCCCAACTGTTCCAGCGCAGAAACCGGCCGAGGTAGATGCCGAATCCGCTCAGCACGAGTGAGGCGATGGCGACGCACCAGCCCGTCGCATGTGAGAAGCGTCGTGCAAACCAGCTTTGAACGAGACGCAGTGATTGGAAGCCGAACCAGAGCGAAACGAGGCCGAACGAGAGCAGCATGAGCAGGTCGAGCCACTTTGGGACGTGCGCGTTGTGCTCGCTGAGATGCATCAGGTCGGTGAGGACGTATGGCGCGTTCGGGAAGAACAGCAGCCAGAGACCGAGCGGCGGAATGGCAAGCGTGAGGCGGTTGATTCGCATCAAGCCGAGGCTGAGGCCGAGTGGAATGGCAGCGAGGAAGAGATTCCACAGCATGAAGCGATAATAGAGGTTTCCGGCTAGATGGAAGCGCAGGTTCAGCATGATGCAGCACCACATGATGGCGAGGAGATTGAGAAGCAGGACACGGCGAGGCATGCGTGAACCTGCGAGATGAATTCCGCCGCGGCAAGCGGGCGGCGGATTTGTGAAGATGAATTCACGCGCGCTTCACGTGGAGTTCATCAAGGAGCGGGACTTGCCAAGTCCCGCAGTTCAAAAGAGGCGCTTGGCAAGTGCCTCTCCTTGATTGGGATCAAGCGGCTTTCCGCCGCGATTGCTTCGCCGCTTTGAGCTGGCCGCAACCGGCGGCGACGTCGATGCCGCGGCGTTGGCGGATGGTGCAGGGGAATCCGGCGTCTTGAAGGATGCGGTGGAAGGTGTCGGCGGCCGCATCGTCGCTTTCAGTGCCGGTGTAGCCTTCGGTGCGGTTGAGCGGGATCAAATTGACGTGCGCGTCGAGGCCGTGGAGCAGTTCGGCGATGCGTTTCGCGTGCTCTGGCGTGTCGTTGACGCCGGCGATCAAGGTCCACGCGAAGAAGATGCGGCGGCCGGTTTGCGCGTTGTAGCTGCGGCAGGCGGCGATGAGTTCGGTGAGCGGCCAGCGCTGGTTGGCGGGGATCAATTTCGCGCGTTCCTCCTCCGTGGCGGCGTGCAGGCTGACGGCGAGGTTGTAGGGCCGGTTTTCCGCCGCCATGCGCAGGATGCCGGGCACGACGCCGACGGTGGAGACGCTGATCTTACTGGGGCCGATGTTCAGACCACGCGTGTCGCAGATGATGTCGAGCGCGGTCATCACCGCGTCGTAATTGTGCAGCGGCTCGCCCATGCCCATGAAGACGAGGTTGCGCAGGCCTTTTTCACCGGCGGCACGCAGGATGCGCTGCGCGTGCAGCACCTGGGCGACGATTTCGCCGGGGCGCAGGTGCCGCACGAATCCCATCTGGCCGGTGGCGCAGAACACACAGCCCATCGCGCAACCGGCCTGCGTGCTGACGCAGGCGGTGTGGCGGCCGGTGTAGCCCATGATGACGGTCTCGATCTCCTGGGCGTCGGCGAGACGGAGGAGGAACTTGTGAGTCAAACCATCGCTGCTGGGTGTGTCGGAGGACACGGGTGGCACATCGAGCGACCAGGAGCCGTCGCCTAGCACTTGGGCGAGCCATTTGCGCAGCGGAGGGGCGAGGTCGTCGCGCGCGAGCGGATCGGCCATCGCACGGAAGTGCAGCGTGTTCCAAAGCGTGCCCGCATGCGCCGGACGCAGACCTGCGGCCATCAGCACGTCGCGAAGCTGGTCAAAGGTCAGGTCATGGAAGGAGCGAGACATCTGGAGGAATGACGAATGTCTGACTGGGCGGCTATTGGAGGAAGGGATTCTCCAATCTCTCGCGACCGATGGTGGTGTCGTCGCCGTGGCCGGGGAAGACACGTGTCTGGTCGGGGAGGGGGAGTAGTTTTTCGGCGATGCCACTGAGGAGTTGCTGTGTGGAGCCGCCGGGTAAGTCAGTGCGGCCGATACCGTCGAGAAACAAAACGTCGCCGCCAAAGAGCAGATTCTGGGCGGCGAGATAAAGGCAGAGGCTGTCCGGGGAATGTCCCGGTACATGGTGGAGCTGCCACTTCTCGCCGACGAATTGGACTTTTTCCCGGACTTCGAGGATTTCATCAACCGCAAATGCGGGGACAGAGAGGGGGCTGCCGGAGACCACTCCGTAAAGGCGCTCCAAAGTCAGGTCATGTGAAAAAGGAGCAAACGCATAGATCGGGCAGGCATGCTCCTTTTTAACGGCGGCGGCATCCTGAACATGGTCGAAGTGCTGGTGCGTGAGGAAAAGAACATCGACATGAACGTTTTGCCGACGCAACCATCCCGCCACGCCATCGGGTGCGTCAACGAGGAGGGTGCCACCTGGCAGGCGCAGGAGGTGGCCATTGGTGGCAGCGATACCGCCAGTGTAGGTGGAAATTTCGAGCATGGGCTGGCGAAAGACGGGAAAGCGTTGGACATTTCAACCCGTAAAAGGCAAAATCCTCCGGCAAAACGGGCTTTGAGGCTCGTTATAGTTCAGGACACCCCTCATGAATCGTTCCTTCTTCCCTCACGTCGTGGCCGCAGTCGCAGCGCTCGCGCTCTCCACGCCTCCGGCGCACGCGGAAACCAACTTCGGCCAGGTGGCCATGCATGTGGCCTACATGTTGCAGAACCACCACTACTCAAAACAGGATTTCGACGACAAGGTGTCCAGCGAGATGCTGCACAACTACCTGAACATGCTCGACTTCAAGCACATCTTTTTCACTCAGAAGGATGTCGATGAGTTCAAGGACAAGTATGACACGACGCTCGATGATCATGTGCTCATGCGCAACATCAGCCCAGCCATCGAGATCTACGACATCTATAAGCAGCGTGTGAAGGAACGCGTGGACTTTCTCAAGAAGGCGCTCGATACGCACAAGTTCACCTTCGACTCGAAGCGCCACATCGAGATCAAGCGCGACAAGGCACCGTGGCCGAAGGACAAGGCAGAGGAGGACAAGCTCTGGCTCGACATCATCGAGGACAACCTCCTCGCTGAGCGTCTCGTCGATGAAGCCAAGGAACGTGAGGATAAGAAGAAGGCTGAAAAAGCCGCTGCGAAGAAGAACGCGGCTAGCGCAAATGCCAAGGCTGACGCCCCGAAAGTCGTCGCCAAGATGGATGACGACAAAGAGAAGGATCTCACGCCGAAGGAGCGCGTGCTGAAGGACTACGACAAGCTGCTCGAAAGCATCGACGAAAACGACCAGAAGGATGTCGTGAATTTCTTCCTCTCCAGCCTCGCCACGGCTTACGACCCGCACACCGAGTACATGAGCACCGACGAGAGCGACAATTTCAAGATCCACATGTCGCACAAGCTCGTCGGCATCGGTGCCCTGCTCGGTCAGAAAGACGACGGCGCTGAAATCCAGGGAATCGTCGTTGGGGGGCCTGCCGACAAGCAGGGCGAGCTCAAGCTCAACGACCGCATCACCGCCGTCGCGCAAGGGGACGCGGAATTCGTTGATGTGAAGTACCTGAAGCTCCAAAAGATCGTGGACATGATCCGGGGGGAGAAGGGCACCACGGTGCGCATCAAGATCATCCCCGCCGACGATCCATCCGCCAAGAAAGTCATTGCCATCGTTCGCGACGAGGTGCCTTTGAAGGAGAAGCTAGCAAACGCCGAGTTGCTCATCACCCCGCCTGACATCGGCAAGCCCCTCAAGGTCGGCTGGATCAATCTTTCCAACTTCTACGCCGATATGGAGGAGGGCAAAGTCAGCACCAGCGTGGATGTGGAGCGCCTCTTGCGTCGCCTGATGAAGGAGAAGATCGACGGCCTCGTGCTGGACCTCCGTGACAATGGCGGCGGCTCACTAGACGAGGCCATCAAGCTCACCGGCCTTTTCGTCCCTTCCGGTCCCGTCGTGCAGGCGAAAGATTGGCGCGGTAGCATTACTTGGCGCGACTGTGAGAACGACAAGCCCGTCTATGACGGCCCCATGATCGTCCTCACCAACAAGGCTAGCGCCTCTGCTTCTGAGATTCTTGCCGCCGCGTTGCAGGATTACCGCCGTGCGCTCATTGTCGGCGACCAGTCCACCTTCGGTAAAGGCACCGTGCAGACCATCCTGCCCGTCGAGCGCTACATGCCCTTCTTCAGTGACAAAAAAGGCGCGGGCGAACTCAAGGTCACCATCCAGAAGTTCTACCGCATCGCCGGTGGCTCCACCCAGCTCAAGGGAGTCGTCCCTGATGTGAGGCTGCCTTCCATCCGAGACGTGCTCGACATCGGCGAAGCATCCGCTGAAAACCCGCTGCCCTACGACACCATCCCGCCGCGCAAGTACTCCCTCTTTCGCAAGAATCCCTTCCCGGTGGATGAGATCAACGCCAGAGTGAAGAGTCGAGTCGCCGAGAACCCTGAGTTTCAATATGTCATCGACGAATCCAAGCGGTTGAAGGAGAAAATCGACCGCAACACAGTCTCGCTAAATCTAGCTGACCGCGAGAAGGAGCGCCTCGACACCGAGGCCCGCCGTGACAAGCAAAGCTCTGAACGCGAGAAGCGCGCCAAAATCGTCTCTGAACGCATCAAGGACAACGGTTTCAAGATTTACAACCTCACTCTCGATAACGTTGACAAGCCCGCATTGGTGCCGCACTCCGCTTTTACCAATGAAATGAACTCAGGCATGCGCACGGTCTCCAAGGATGATGAGAGCAACAACGATGGCTCCAAATTCCCCTACGGCATCGAGCCCGCGAAATTCGAGACCATCCACATCCTGCGTGACCTTATTGAGCTCGACCACAAACCCACCACCGCAGCCAACGCAGACAGCAAGGCCCAGCTCGAGTCCAAGCCTCAGGCGCAATAAGGCGATGCACGGCTGCTCGCTTTGGTTTCAAAATCAGCTTCGCCATTCTCGCGCATCCTGACATGCAAGTCGGCATCATCACCGTCTCTGATCGTGCATCGGAAGGCGTGTACGAGGATCTCGGCGGTCCTGCGCTCAAAAAAGCCGCAGACTGCCACGGCTGGAGCGTTATTGCCGAGGCCATCGTGCCCGATGACCTCACGCGTATTCAAGAAGCCATCCGTTCCTTCTCCGCACAGGGCTGTGGACTCATTCTGACCACTGGCGGCACCGGCATTGCCGAACGTGATGTCACCCCCGAGGCCATCCGTGGCATCATGCGCGTCGAAATCCCCGGCTTTGGCGAGGTCATGCGCATGAGGTCGCTCGCCATCACGCCCAATGCCATCCTCAGCCGCAGCCTCGCCGCCGTGGTGGACACCTCGCTCGTCATCGCCCTGCCCGGCAAACCCCAAGGCGCGGTCGAATGCCTCGACTTCGTCCTAGGAGCCATCCCGCACAGTGTGAAGCTCGCCCAACGCGTGCCCACGAGTTGCTGACCGGCTCCGAGAACATGAACGTGGCTTGTTTGCGGGTGCAAATGCTTGATAGCACAGGACATCGCGTCTGTACTCTCTCTTCCCATGCAGATCACCCTCTTCATCCCGTGCTTCGTCGATCTCATCAGCCCGCAGGCTGGCATCAGCATCGTTAGCATTCTGGAGAAGCTCGGCCATGAGATCGACTTTCCCGCGGAACTCGGCTGCTGCGGCCAGCCTCCGTTCAATGCCGGTTATTGGGACGAGGCCCGCGAGGCCGCGCGCCCCGTGTTGAAGCGGTTGCGTGACAGCGAGGCAGTCGTCATCGCATCAGGTTCGTGCGGAGCGATGCTCAAAGTCTTCTACAAGGAGTTGTTTCACGGCCAGCCCGAGGAAGCCGAGGCAGTCGCGCTCTCCGCCAAGTGCTGGGAGTTCACCGACTTCATCGTCAACAAGCTCGGCGTCACCGATCTCGGCGCGTCGTTCCCGCACAAGGTCACCTATCACGACGGCTGCCACGGTCTGCGCGAGCTGAACCTCAAAAAGCCCGCCCGTCAGCTTCTCGAAAAAGTGCGTGGGCTCGAACTCGTCGAAATGAAGGAGGCCGAATCCTGCTGCGGATTCGGCGGCACCTTCGCCACCAAATATCCGATGATCTCCACCGCCATGGGCGAGGTGAAATGCGCCTCCGCACGCGAGACCAGCGCGGAATTCCTCATCTCCGCCGATTCGAGCTGTCTCATGCACCTCCAGGGTCTCATCACCGCCCAGAAGCAGCCCCTCAAGACCCTTCACCTCGCCGAAGTCCTCACCTCACGCTCATGAGTGCCAAAACCGAGTTTCTCCACGAGGCTGGACGTCTCACGCACGATCTCGTGCACCGCGACCGCATCCACAATGGCATGTGGAAGTATTACGACGCGCGTGCCCGTTCGCAGGGGCATTTCCAGGACTGGCAGCAGGCGCGCATCCTGGCCTCGCAGACGAAGAAGGCCGCCATCAGCCGTCTGCACGAGCATCTGGTCGAGTTCGAGCAGAAAGCCACCGCGCGCGGCACTGTCGTCCATTGGGCCAAAGACAGCGAGGAGGCGCGGAAGATCATTTTCAGCATCCTCGAACGCCGTGAGGTGAAGCGCATCATCAAAAGCAAGGTGATGACCTCCGAGGAGATTCACCTCAACGACCATCTCGAGCAAGCTGGCTACCACGTCCTCGAAAACGACCTCGGCGAGTTCATCCAGCAGCTCCGCAAAGAGCCGCCGTATCACTTCGTCGCCCCGTGCATGCACCTCAGCATGCAGGAGATCAGCGATCTGTTTCAGGAGAAGCTCAAAACAGCCCCCACCGACGATCCCGAGGAACTGACGATGATCGCGCGGCGCTTCCTGCGCCAGACTTACCTCACCGCCGACGCCGGCATCACGGGCGCGAACTTCATCATCGCCGGGACCGGCATGATCTCGATCACCGAGAACGAGGGCAACGCCCGCCTCACCGGCGCGCTGCCGAAGACGATGATCACGCTCGTCGGCATCGAAAAAGTGCTGCCCAGGATGAGTGATCTCGCGCTCTTCCTGCCCATGCTCGCCACGGCAGGCACCGGACAGCCCGTCACCTGCTACAACACCGCTTACGGCGGCCCGCGCCAGCCTGGCGAGATCGACGGGCCGGAGGAGTGGCACGTCGTCCTGCTCGACAACCACCGCACCGCGCTCCTGGCCGACTCCGAGCAGCGCGACGCTTTGCACTGCATCCGCTGCGGTGCGTGTCTGAACGTGTGCCCCATTTTCAAAAACATCGGCGGCCTCAGCTACGGTACGACCTATCAGGGCCCCATCGGCAGCGTCATCACGCCGCATTTCCGCGGCTTGCAGGACTGGAAGCACCTCAGCGGCGCGTCGTCGCTCTGCGGTGCCTGCACCGCCACCTGCCCGGTCAAAATCGACATCCATCACCATTTGCTGCACAACCGCCGCAACGCCGCCCGTGAGAAGCCGGATCCGCTCGAAGGACTCGCCTGGCGTGTGTTTGCGCGGACCATCAACAAACCCGCCATCTACCAGATCGGCTCCAAGCTCGCCAGATTCGCGCAGCCGCTGCACAGGCTCATCTCCGCCACACCGCTCGACCCCATGCGTGCGTGGACGAACACCCGCGCCACTCCAAAGATGGCCGCGCAGAGTTTCAAGGAATGGTGGGGCGCTAGGAATGCTGGAGCGCGGCCGCCCACGCCCGCATCCCAAGCCGGAGCGCGGCCGTTCCCGGCCATTTCGGGCAAAATAACCGCCTCCAAACCAGACGCGGGCATCCGCGCTCCGCAAACCTCGCGTGACATCACCCTCGCCCGCATCCGGGAAGCGCTCATCGGGGCTGCCGTCCCGCCATTTGAGGCCACTACCGCGCAAAAACGCGCCGTGCTGCCAGCCGTCACTGATTTGATCCCGCAGTTCGCGGCGAACGCCGAATTCCTCCGTGCTGAATTCCACCTCTGCGCCGATGAAACCGCCGCGAAGGCCATGCTCGCCGAACTCACGGCGCATTACGGCTGGAAAAAAATCGCCACCCATCGCGGCACGCTGACAGACGCCGTCCTGCCGTCGTCGCTGCCCGTTCTCGATGCCACCGACGGCTACGACCGCTTCGAGCTTGAAGCCTGCGATGCCGGCCTCACCGAATGCGACGCGCTCGTGGCTCAGACCGGCAGCGTCATCCTCACTGCGCGCACCGGTGGCGGCCGTGCACTCAGTGTGCTGCCGCCGCACCACGTCGTCATCGCCCGTCGTGAGCAACTGCTGCCTGATCTTCCCGCCGCCTACGAGTTCGTGCAGCAACGCCACGGCGCGGAATGGCCCAGCCTCACCACGCTCATCACCGGACCCAGCCGCACCGGCGACATCGAACGCATCATCATCCTCGGAGCACACGGTCCGAAAAAACTGACGGTCGTGCTGTTCTGATTTGCGGATGGACTTGCAGGGCGGTTTTCGTTTAAAACCAAATCAATCACCCAGCCTCCATCATGAAACGCATCCCAGCCTCCTCCCGTCGTCAGTTCATCGGACGCACGGCCGCCGCCATCGGTTTCCCCACGATCATTCCCGCCAGCGTCCTCGGTCAGAACGCTCCATCGAACAAGATCACCATGGCCGTCCTCGGCTGGGGCATGATGGGGCCGGGCAACACTCACAAATTTCTTCAAGAGCAGGATTGCCAGATCGTCGCTGCCTGCGACATCGACAAAAAACATCTCAGTTCGGCACTCAACACCATCAACGGCGCTTACAAGAACCAGGACTGCAAAGGCTACCACGACTACCGCGAGGTCATGGCTCGCAAGGATATCGACACCGTCATGCTCGCGCTGCCAGACAACTGGCACGCATTGACCGCCATCGAGGCGGCGAAGAACGGCAAGGACATCTACGGCGAGAAGCCACTCGCACGCACCATCGCCGAGCAGCAGGCGATCGTGAAGGCAGTGCAGAAACATGGACGCATCTGGCAGACCGGTTCGTGGCAGCGCAGCGAGGACAATTTCCGCATCGGTGCGGAAATCGTGCGCAACGGCCTCATTGGCAAACTCAAGGAAGTGCATGTCGGCCTTCCTGCTGGTCACAGTGACTTCGCCAGCACGAAGGACAAGCGCAGCGTCACGCCGCCGCCTGCCGAGCTCGATTACGAGATGTGGATCGGCCCGGCGACGATGCAGGACTACATAGAGTGCCGTATCCACAAGAACTGGCGCTGGGACTACAACATTGGCGGCGGCCAACTTCTCGACTGGATCGGCCACCACTGTGACATCGCACACTGGGGCATGGATTGCGACAGCAGCGGCCCAGTTGAAGTGAAGCCCATTCAAGTGGATATGCCGCCGCGCACCGACATCTGGAATACAGCCACCCGGTATCGTGCTTTGGCGAAATACGCGGGCGATATCGCCATGACCATTGCCGGTGGTCACAATGACATCCAGATGGGCACGAAGTGGATCGGTGCAGACGGCTGGGTCTATGTGAACCGTGGTGGTGCCTACGATTGCTCGAATCCGGCGCTCAAGCAGATGGTCAAGAAGCGCAAGAATGACAAGGATCCGAAGAGCGAAGTCATCGAGGTCGCTAAAGCTCCGAAGCTCGGCGATGATGTCATCAAAACTCGCCTTTATGTCACGCCCGGGCATCATCGCAACTTCCTCGACTGCGTGAAGAGCCGCCAGCCCACGGTCACTCCGGTTGAAACAGCGCACCACAGCGCCACTCCCGGCCATCTCGCACTCATTTCCTTCCTCGTGAACCGTAGCATCAAGTGGGATCCGGTGAAGGAGGAGATCATCGGTGACGCTGAGGCCGCCAAGCTGCTTGGCCGCGAATATCGCGGCCCTTGGAAGCTCGATGTGTGAGTGTGTCACGCGATCACATCACGCAGCACATTCCCATGGACATCGGTGAGTCGTAGATCGCGGCCGCCGAAGCGGTAGGTGAGCTTTTCGTGATCGAGACCCATGAGATGAAGCACCGTGGCCCACAGGTCATAGACGGTGCAGACGTTTTCGGTGGCGTTGTAGCCGAACTCATCGGTCGCGCCGTAGATGTGACCACCTTTGACACCGCCGCCAGCCATCCACACGGTGAAGCCGTAGGGATTGTGGTCGCGGCCGTTGGTGCCTTGCGCGAAGGGCGTGCGGCCGAATTCGCCGGCCCAGACGATGAGCGTGCTGTCGAGCAGGCCGCGGGCTTTGAGATCCTTGATGAGCGCGGCGATGGGCTGGTCGATCTGGTTGCCCATCTTGCCGTGGCCTTCTTTGAGAGCGCCGTGATGATCCCAAGGATTGGCCGCATTGCCGCCGCCGAGGTTGTAGGCGAGCGTGCTGAGTTCAATGAAGCGCACGCCGCGTTCGACGAGTCGCCGGGCGAGCAGGCATTGGCGGGCGTAGGCGGCTTTTTTCGGCTCGGGATCGTCGAGGCCGTAGAGTTTCTTCGTCGTCTCGGTCTCGCCGGAGATGTCGCAGAGGTCGGGCACGGCGGCCTGCATGCGCCAGGCCATCTCGTAGTTCGAAATGGCGGCCTCGATGTGCGTTTCGTGCTGCGTGGTGCTGGCAAAGCGCTGGTCCATCGCGCCGATGAAGTCGAGCTGGCGGCGCTGCATGTCATGACTCTGGTGCGGGCGGATGTTTGCCACTGCCTCGGCCTCATCGGCCTTCACGATGCTGGCCTGATGCTGCGCGGGCAGGAAGCCATTGCTGAAAAGGCCCACGCCGCCGTGCGGTGTTGCCGCGCCGCCGCTTTGCAGCACGACGTAGCCGGGCAGATCGCGTGATTCGCTGCCGAGGCCGTAGCTCGTCCAGGCTCCTGCGCTCGGATTGCCGAGGAAGGGAAAGCCGGAGTGCATGAAGAAGTTCCCCTGCGCATGCTCGCTGAACTTCGCCGTCATGCTGCGGAGCTGGCAGATGTCGTCGATCACGCCGCCGATCTGCGGAAAGAGGTCGCTCACCTCGATGCCGGACTGGCCGTAGCGTTTGAAGTCCCAATGCGAAGGCTGGACGGTGCCGTTGTTGTTGAACTGCGTCTTCTTCACCACGCCAGGCATCGGCTTGCCCTCGAACTTCTTGAGCATCGGCTTGTGATCGAACGAATCGACATGCGACACGCCGCCGCTCATGTAGAGAAAGATGATGCTGCGAGCCTTCGGCGCGAAACGCTTCGCACGATGGACGAGCGCGGCATGGGCTTCCTCCTGCATCAGGCCAGCGAGCGCAGCCATGCCGAAGCCGGTGGAGGCGCGGGAGAGGAGGGCGCGTCGGCTGTAGCTTCGATCGGCAATCGAAGCCGCTGGGTGATTGGGATTCGACTGCCAGTCGAATCTACGATGGGCGGAGGCGTTCATGAGAGGGAGAATTGAAAGTTGCGGGAATCCTGCGGTGCTGGCATGATTGCGCCATGCGCACCTGGAAAGAAATCTGCGAAGACCCGACCTTGCAGGACCTGCCGTACAAGATTGAAACCAATCGCTTCAATCAAATCGTCATGAGTCCCGCATCGAACTGGCATGGTGGTTTTCAGTCCGAGATTGCCGTGGAACTTCGTAACCGGCTCAAGGACGGTCGTGTGATTACCGAATGCGCGGTGGAAACCGCGGATGGAGTGAAGGTGCCAGATGTCTCCTGGGTTTCCAACGCCCGGCTCGCTCCGCATCGTCGGGCATTCACCATGCCGATTGCTCCTGAGATCTGCGTCGAAGTGCGTTCCTACTCCAACAGCGTCGTCGAGATGATGGGCAAGATGCAGCTCTACTTTGCCCGCGGTGCCGAGGAGGTCTGGTTTTGCGATGAAGACGGCAACATGACCTTCTACCGGCATGATGTTCCGGAGGCGACGACCTCGAAGCTCTGCCCGGACTTTCCGGTGAAGTTTGAGTGGTGAGATGGCGGCAGCCTTTGGACTGCGGCAGCCCTGCTGCCGCTTGTCGTAAGCCAGCCCTGCTGGCGCCGAAGGCCGGGCGGTGTTCGCAAGCAGCAGAGCATTGCTCCCAAATAAGGAAGTCATTCCGGCAGGGAGGCCGTTCTCCCGGCAGCAGGGCTGCCACAACCGAAAGCGGCAGCAGGCTGCCGCAGTCCATGTCGCTGGCGCAATGGTTGGGAGTGCTTTCATCGGAGATAAATGAATTCCTTCAAGTTGATGAGGCTCTGCGCGAGGCTTGTCCATGCCTGCACCTTCGGATCATCGCCGCTCGTTGCCGTGCGGGCGGCTTCGAGGGCTTGATTCATCGCGTCGCGTTGGGATTGGAGAGCATGGAGATGCTGGCGCTGAGGCTCGGTGAGGGCGGCAAGGATGTCGGATTCGCTGATGGTGCTGGATTCGACGTGAGCGGTTTGGGCTACTTCTTCAGGCGTGAGAGCACGGTCGTAGAGTCGGGCGCGGTAGATGCGGGCGCGGAGGCCGTGGTTGCCGCTGGGTTTGGCGTGGCGGCAACCTAGGAGGACCTGGCTTTGGTCGGGCTCGAAGGTGGCGCCGGGGGCTTTGCGGTAGGTGCGGCCGTAGGGTTTGCCATCGCGGTAGCCGCGGATGGTGCCATCGGCTTGATAGACGACAGCGACGTGCACGGGACGTGTGGTGGCCTCGGCCTCGGCGGGGCCTTCGAAGAGTTCGCTGCGCTCGAAGAAATTGCTGCCGGCGACCCAGTGCGCGGGTGTTTTTTCGGCGAAGACGAGCGAGTCGAACAAGCCGCCATCTTTGTGCTGCACGGTGATGACGCCGCCGCCTTGCTGCTTGAGGTCATCGAGCTGCACCCAGGCTTCGAGGGTCTTGGCGGTGAGTGTTTTGGGCAGGGAACCGCTTTCGGCCATGGACTGGCCATCGACGACGAGAGCTCCGTTTTCGAGGCGGGCATTGCCGGAGAGCTTGAGCGGGAGTTTGCCGTGGGTGTCGTTGAGGTCATCGAAGGTCCATTCGGCGAGTGGGGAAGGGACGGATAGGACCGATGGTTTGGCTTTGAGGAGTTTTTCACGGGCAGGCTCAAGGATGTCAGCAATCTGGCGATTGAGGGCGGTGAGCTGGTTTTCTTGTTGGGTGAGCTTTTGGGCTTGTTGGGCGCTTTCGGCTTGGAGGGAGGTCAGGTAGGCCTGGCTTTGTTTGATCTCGTCGTCGGTGGCTTCGCGAGAAAAGGCCTCGCGGAACATCTGGCGGATGCGGAGGTCGTCGGGGCGGTCTTTGAGGTCGTTGAGGGTGCGCAGGGCCCAACTGCGTGCCCAGTCGATGACGTTGGGATCGTTGAGCAGCGTGAGCGACTGTGCGGGCACGTTGGTGGAGTCGCGCTTGCCGCGGGTGGCGAAGGGCACGGGCGTGTCGAAGGTGGTGAGGAAAGGCGATAGCGAGTTGCGGATGACTTTGACGTAGATGCTGCGGCGCTCGTCGCCATTGCCGACGGACTCGCCGTAGAGGGTGGAATCGAGTTTGCCGGAGAGAGTGACGATGGAGTCACGGATGGCTTCCGCTTCGAGTCGGCGGGTGCTCCAGTGACTGAGAAGCTTGTTCTCCGCATCCAACTGAGAACCGAGAACGGAGAACTGAGAACTTCTTTGGAAGGTCTTCGACATCAACATGTCGCGCAGCAGGCTTTTGATGCTGCCGCCGGAGTCGATGAAGCGCTGGGCGAGGAAGTCGAGCAGCTCGGGATGCGTGGGGAGGTTGCCGAGCTTGCCGAAGTTATCGACGCTGGCGACGATGCCGCGGCCGAAGACGTGATGCCAGACGCGGTTCACGATCACGCGGGCCGTGAGCGGGTTGTTTTTCATGTCCGCCATGCGCTCGGCGAGTTCGAGTCGGCCGCTTTGCTTCGTGGCGAAGGGCGTTGGGTCGAGCGCTTCGAGGAAACGACGCGAAACGAGCTCGGCGGGCTGTTTGTGATCGCCGCGGACGAAAAGCGGCGCGTCCTTGGCATCGGCTTCGATCACGCCGGGGACGCGGGTGGGAAGCGGGAGCTTGGCTTCGAGGTCGCGGTAGCGATGGAGTAATGGAGTGATGGAGTCGAGGGAGAGTTGTTTGGATTGGATGAGGGCGTCGAGTGCTTCAGCTTCGGCATCGGTGAGGGTGTTGGTTTGCCAGGCTTCGACGAGGTGGCGGGGAACGAACTTGGAAGTTCGTTTTACGTCAGCGGGCGCGGTGGCGTCTTTGGTGATGACGGCGTTGTTGAGGATGAACCACGATGGCGAGTCCGCTTTGTATTCGGCGGGCATGTCGGCAGCGGTGGTGAGCTGGAGGAAGATTTCGTCGCCCTTCCAGAATTCGAGGTCGAGGCTGCGCCAGCCGAGTTTTTCGTCTTTGGCGTCTTTGAGCTCGATGGCCTTGTGGATGGTGCCGGTGCGCGGGTAGTTCTGGACGACGTATTTGGCTTTCACGCCGCCGTTTCCGGCGACGCGGAACCATAAGGTGCCGCCTTCGCACTGGAAGCGGTTGGTGAAGAGGACGGCGCGGTCTTTTTGGCTCAGAAGGCTGGAAACATAACCGCTGGGGTGGATGCGGAGGGTGTTGTCGTGGATGGTGAATTCGCCGGGTTTGGAGTGGGGGAGGCCGTGGAAGGTGAAGGCGGGCGTTTTGGGGGACTCTATTGACCTTGTTGACGGTGTTGAAGGGAGTTTGGAGAACCAGTTTTGGATGAGGGTAGTTTTGATTTCGGTTTTGAGGGTTTGGAGTTCGGTGCGGATGGCGGCGCCGGTGCCGGGGGCGTTGGCGTCGATGACGGCGGGGTGGGTGCTGGTGAAGATGCCGTAGAGGGCGTAGAAGTCGGTCTGGCTGATGGCGTCGAACTTGTGGTTGTGGCAGCGGGCACAGCTCACGGTGAGGGCTTGGAAGGCCTTCGTGACGGTGTCGATCTGGTTGTCGGTGAAGGTGACCATTTCATCGAGCGAATCGACGGGTGAGAAGCCGTGCAGGACCATGCGAAGCTGCGCGATGCCGATGGTGCTTTCGTTGAGGCCGTTCTTGAGGCGTGGTTTTGGAAGCAAGTCTCCGGCGATGGCTTCTTTGATGAGCTGGGGATACGGCACGTCGTCGTTGAAGGCGCGGATGAGGTAATCGCGGTAGCGGTAGGCGTAGGGGATGGCGGGGTCGCCTTCGGAGCCGTAGGACTCGGCGTAGCGGACCCAGTCCATGAAGTGGCGGGCCCATTTTTCTCCGAACTGTGGAGAGTTTAGCAGCGCTTCGACCTGGGACTGATGGGACGAATAGGACTGATGAGGCGGCAGGCCGGTGAGGATGAAACTGATGCGACGTGCAAGCGTGGCGGCATCGGCGGGAGGTGCGGCGGGGATCTTTTGTTTTTTTAACTCGGCTTCGATGAAGTCGTCGATGGATTTGAGATTTGAGATTTCAGATTCCAGATTTTGGAACGCCCACCACTCCTGCTTGCGGCGCTGGAGGATGGCAGACCAGGAGCTTTCTTTTTCGACCTGCTCCTTGCTCGGAGGCGCATCGCGTGGATCGGGCGCACCTTCACGGATCCATTGCTCGAAGTTGGCGATGGCCTTGTCATCGAGCTTGGCACCATTTTTGGGCATCTTGAGGTCTTCGTGCTCGTGTTTGAGGGTTTGGATGAGCAGGGAGTTTCTGGGATCACCGGGTTTGATGGCATCGCCCGAGTCGCCGCCGGCCTGCCAGCCGGGGCGGGAGTCGAGGACGAGGCCGCCTTTTTGCTTGGTGGTGGTGCTGTGGCATTCGTAGCACTCCTGCGCGAGGATCGGGCGTATGCGCGACTCGAAGAAGTCGATCTGCAATTGCGATGGTGGCGAAGCGGCTGGCAGCGAGTCTGTGCAGATCATGATGACCAGGGAGCCAAGGATGAGATGTCGCATTGACAAGGAGACGAGATATGCCGGCGGGAGTTTGCAAAATGAACGCGCAAAGGCCATGCTGGCGGCACATGAGCCAGGAAAAAGACCTCACATTGCTCGGACGCTCCGAGAACCGCCTACCGACCACGCCAGACGTGGCGATTCTCGAAACGTTCCCGAACCGCACGCCAGAACGTAATTACCGCATTCATCTCAGCGCCCCTGAATTCAGTTCGATCTGCCCCGTGACGGGGCAGCCGGATTCTGCGCATCTCGAAATCTATTACATCCCCGCCGAGAAGTGCGTCGAGACGAAGTCGCTGAAGTTTTATCTGGCCTCGTTTCGCAATCATCCGTCGTTCAACGAGGCGATCGTGAACCGCGTGCTCGATGACCTTGTGAAGGCCTGCGCACCGAAGCAGGTCGTCGTGCGCGGCAAATTCGGCGCACGCGGTGGCATCCAGCTCACCTGTGAAGCGCGGCATCCGGACATCGAGGAAACATTGCGTCTGCCGGAATGAAGACGCTGGTGTTGGTCTCCGGCGGGATGGATTCCGTGACCGCGCTGTATTGGGCGCGGCAGGAACACGAGGTCGTGGGCGCGGTGAGCTTCGACTACGGCGCGAAACACAACCACCGCGAGCTGCCGCTAGCCGCATGGCATTGCGCGGAGTCGAACGTGCCGCATGACATCATCGATCTCGCTTTCGTGGATCGTCATTTTGCCTCCGATTTGCTGAAAAGCGGCGGCGAGGTGCCGGACGGACATTACGCGGACGAAAACATGAAGAAGACCGTGGTTCCGTTCCGCAACGGCATCATGCTCGCGATTGCGTGCGGTATCGCAGAGAGCCGAGGCGCCGAGGGACTCGTCATTGCGGCGCATGCGGGAGATCACACGATTTACCCCGACTGCCGTGAGTTGTTCATGCAAGGCATGGCAGCAGCGATGCGCGAGGGGACGTATGCGCGCATCGAGCTGCTGCGTCCGTTCATTCATCTCGACAAAGCGGGCATAGCGAAGCTCGGCGCGTCGCTGGAGGTCGATTATGGCAAGACCTGGTCCTGCTACAAAGGCGGCGAGCTGCACTGCGGCAGATGCGGCACCTGTGTGGAGCGCATGGAGGCGTTTCAACTCGCGCAAATCTGCGATCCGACGATTTACGATGCTGGTGGCTGAGCTTCAGGCGCAGGCTGCCGCCGCCGATGCGTGCGGACCATGTTCATCTCCTTGAGCTTGCGCTGGAGCGTACGACGGCTCATGCCGAGGAGTTCGGCGGCGACGGTGCGGTTATTGCCACTGCGCTGGAGTGCGGTGAGGATGAGCTGGTGCTCGGCCTCCTCAATGTCGAGATCGCTCTTGGACTGCGGTGTGGCTGCCTGCGGCGCTTCGATGGGGGGCGTTTTGCGCACCCAGAGACCGCCGGGATTGAGCAGATAGGACGGCAGGTGCTTGAGCATCACGCGGCTGCTGTTGCTCATGACGACGCCGTGTTCGATGGCGGCGCGCAGCTCGCGGATGTTGCCAGGCCAGTCGTATTTCATCATCGCTGGCAGCGCGTCCTCGCCAAGGGGTTTGTAGGCCTTGCCGTTGGCTTTGGCGAGTTCCTTGAGGAAATGATCGGCCAGCACGGCGATGTCACTCTTGCGGTCGCGGAGTGGTGGCAGATGTATCGTGACGACGCGCAGACGCCAGTAGAGATCTTCGCGGAATTTGCCTTCCTCGACCATCTTCGCGAGGTCGCGGTTGGTCGCGGCGATGACGCGCACGTTGATCTGAATGGGCTTGCTGCTGCCGACGCGTTCGATGGTCTGCTCACCGAGAGCGCGGAGGAGTTTCACCTGTGTGGCGGCGTCGATCTCTCCGATTTCATCGAGAAACAGCGTGCCGCCATTCGCTTGCTCGAAGCGGCCGATACGGCGCTCCTGTGCGCCGGTGAAGGCACCCTTCTCGTGGCCGAAGAGTTCGCTTTCGAGAATCTGCGGTGCCAGGGCGGCACAATGCACGGCGACCATGTTTGCTTTCGGACGGCCGCTGAGATTATGGACGGCACGAGCGACGAGTTCCTTGCCGGTGCCGCTTTCACCTTCGATCAAAACGGTGGCACGGGAAGGTGCGACTTGCTGAATGGTGTCGAGGATCGGCTTCATCACCTCGGCCTGGCCGAGGATGCCTTCGATGGAGAATTTGCGTTCGACCTGCTGCTTCAGCGCGATGTTTTCGTGTTCCAGTGTGCGACTGCGGAGCGCCCGTTTGATGAGCAGTTCGACTTCGTCGAGGTTGAGAGGCTTGGTGACGAAATGATAAGCGCCGCGGCGCATCGCCTCCACGGCGGTGTCCACACTGCCGTAAGCGGTCATCATGATGCAGACCGGCGGCTTCGGCAGGGCCAGCGCGACATCGAGCAGCTTCATTCCATTGTCCTCGCCGAGGCGGAGGTCGGTGAGCATGACGTCGATGCGGTCGTTGTTGAGGTATTCCATCGCCTCGGCGGCGTCGGACGCCACATAGCAGTCGAATTCATCCTCCAACGACAGGCGCAGGCCGTCGCGGGTGTGCTTTTCGTCATCGACGATGAGAACGGTGGCTTGGTCGTCCATAGCTGTGAAGGAATGGCACACAATGGAGGGTCCGTGGCGGTTCGGCAATGGCGATGGCTGTTCGAAAGAGAATAATTCTTGACTAAACGTCTAGTTTGGGGCAACGCAGAGCATGGGACGAACCTCTGATGCCAAAGAACGCCTGATCGACGCAGTCAGGGAACTCATCTGGACGGGCAGCTATGGCACGACTTCCGTGGATCACATCTGTGAGACGGCGGGGGTCAAAAAAGGCAGCTTTTACCATTTTTTTGAGTCGAAATCCGAGCTGGCGCTGACCGCCCTCGATCATGGCTGGACGGAGCATCGCAAGGAGCTGGACCAGACCTTTTCACCCGTCATTCCGCCGCTGGAACGCATCTGGCGCTGCTTCCGTGAATTCCGCCAGGAGCAGGAGGAAATGAAGGAGAAACATGGCCGCGTGCTCGGCTGTCCGATTCATTCCCTGGGTGCCGAAGTCAGCACCACGGATGACAAGCTGCGTGACAAGCTCCAGGAGATTCTCTCCCAGTTCATCCGCTATTACGAGAGTGCCATCCGGGATGCGCACTTCCAGGGCGTGATCGAGGCACCGGACGCGCCCGCTTTGGCCCGCATCCTGTTCGCCTATGGTGAGGGGCTGCTGCTTCACGCCCGAATGTGGAATGACCTGAGCCATCTCGATGAGATGGAAGCGGGTGCCCGCCGGATCCTCGGCGTCAAAGAAGAAGAATGATTTGAATTTAACCAACTGGTCAACTTTACACACCCCAAAACCAACGCGCCCCGTGAAACCTCAAACTCTCCTCCCCATCGTCCTGCTCCTCGCTGCTTGTGGCAAACCGCCTGCGGGCGGCGGCCACGGTGGCGGTCAGGCACCTCCGGCATCGGTGACCCTTGCGCCGGTCGAGCAGCGAGAGCTTGTCGAGTGGGAGGAGTTCACGGGGCGGGTCGAGGCGGTGGAGGCTGTCGATTTGAAACCGCGAGTCTCTGGCTACATCACCGAGGTGCATTTCCAGGCTGGGGCACTCGTGAAAAAAGGCGATGTGCTTTTCACCATCGACCAGCGGCCTTTTGAGACAAAGCTCCGCTCTGCGAAGGCAGAAGTTGCCCGTGCGGAAGCGAACGCGCAGGCCACGAAGCGGGAGTTTGACCGCGTTTCGGCCTTGCTCGCCGCCAAAGCCATCGCCCCGGAGCAGGCGGAAACGCGTGAAAACATGTTCAAGCAAGGTCAGGCCGCTCTCGAAGCAGCGAAGGCTGCGCAACACAGTGCGGAGATCGAATTCGAGCACAGCACGGTCAAAGCGCCGATCTCCGGCCGCATCAGCCGTGCGATCACGACCACTGGCAACTACGTCACCGCAGGCTCTACGTTGCTGACCACCATCGTCACTGTCGATCCCGTCTATGTGTATGCTGACATCGACGAAAACAGCCTGCTGAAGCTCCAGGCGCTCCAGCGCGAGAAGAAGATGTTCACCGACGCCGAAGGCCGTGTGCCGGTGGAGCTCCAGCTCTCGAATGAGAAGAATTTCCCGCACAAAGGGCATGTCGAGTCCTTTGATAACCGCCTCGATGCGGGCACTGGCAGCATGGTGCTTCGCGCCGAGTTCCCGAACACCGACGGCTCGCTCACGCCCGGCCTCTTCGCCCGCATTCGTCTGCCCATGACTGGTAAATACAAGGCGCTGCTCGTCGATGAAAAAAGCATCCTCACCGATCAGGCAAACAAATACGTCCTCGGTGTGGATAAGTCGAAGCAGCCTGCGGTCTCTGTCTATAAACCCGTCACCATCGGCCCCGCCATCGAGGGCAAGCGTATCATCCGCACCGGCCTCAATGCCAGTGACCTAATCATCATCAACGGTCAGGCCCGTCTGCCGCAGCCTGGAATGCCCATTGCACCGATTGCTGGTGAAACGGCGAAGAATACCGCAGAGAAGTAATCGCGAAGCGAAATCTCACTCATGTGATCATGAACTTCTCCTCCTTCTTCATCACCCGTCCCATCTTCGCGGGCGTGCTTTCGCTACTCACCTTTATCCTCGGTGCGATCTCGCTTTTCCAGCTTCCGATTTCCGAGTACCCAGAGGTCGCGCCGCCGACGGTGATTGTCACAGCGACGTATCCGGGAGCGAATCCCAAGACCATCGCCGAGACCGTCGCTTCGCCGCTGGAGCAGACCATTAACGGCGTGGAAAACATGCTCTACATGACTTCGCAGAGCACGGCCAACGGGGTGATGACGCTCACGGTAACGTTCAAGGTCGGGACCGACCTCGATCTAGCGCAGGTGCAGGTGCAGAACCGTGTCTCCCAGGTGCTGCCAAAGCTGCCGGAGGAGGTGCGCCGTTTCGGCGTCACTACCGTGAAGTCCACTCCAGACATGACCCTCGTGGTTCATATGTTCTCACCGAATGATCGCTACGACGAGATCTACTTGAGGAACTACGCCACGCTCAATGTGAAGGATGAAATCTCACGCCTTCCCGGTGTCGGCCAGGTGAACATTTTCGGTGGTGGCGAGTATGCGATGCGTGTGTGGATTGATCCTGACAAAGCCGCTGCACGTGGCTTGACGGCTGGTGATATCGTGAATGCCATTCGCGAGCAGAACATCCAGGTCGCCGCAGGCACCATCGGTCAGCAGCCGGCGGAGGGTGCGCCTTTCGAGCTCACGGTGAATGCCAAGGGACGCCTCGTCAGCGAGGAGGAGTTTGACCAGATCATCGTCAAAACTGGTGTGCATGGGGAGAAGCTGCGCCTGCGTGATGTCGCGCGCACAGAGCTCGGCTCCGGCGATTACTCGATGCGCAGCCTCATCGACAACAAGAAGGCCATTGGCATGGGCGTATTCCAGCTCCCCGGCTCCAACGCTCTGGCCGTCTCCCAAGCTGTGCGGGCGCGCATGGCTGAGTTAAAGAACAGGATGCCCGAGGGCGTCGATTACGCCATCGCCTACGATCCCACCGTGTTTGTGGACAAGTCCATCGACGCCGTCATTCACACGCTCATCGAGGCCATCCTGCTCGTCGTCATTGTCGTGGTGATCTTTTTGCAGACTTGGCGCGCCTCGATCATTCCGCTGGCCGCCGTGCCGGTCTCGCTCGTCGGCACCTTCGCTGTGATGCACATGCTTGGCTTCAGCATCAACAACCTCTCGCTCTTCGGCCTCGTGCTGGCTATCGGCATCGTTGTGGATGACGCCATCGTCGTGGTCGAAAACGTCGAGCGTAATATCCGCAATGGATTGAGGCCGCTGGAGGCCACGCGGCAGGCGATGAAGGAGGTCACCGGGCCGATTATCGCTACCGCACTCGTGTTGTGCGCCGTGTTCATTCCCACTGCATTCATCAGCGGACTCAGCGGCCAGTTTTACAAGCAGTTCGCTGTCACCATTGCCATATCCACGGTGATCTCGGCTGTGAATTCACTCACGCTATCACCTGCGTTGTCTGCCTTGCTGCTGAAAGGTCATCATGACAAGAAGGACCTCATCACGCGGCTCATGGACGTGCTGCTGGGCTGGTTCTTCCGTCCGTTCAACCGCTTCTTCGACTGGTCGTCGAACGTGTATGTCGGCATCGTAAAGCGTACGATCCGCCTGAGCATCATCGCCGTCGTTATTTATGGCGGCCTTGTATGGGCCACCTGGAAGGGCTTTCAGATTGTACCGGAGGGCTTCGTGCCTGGGCAGGATAAGCAGTATCTCGTCGGCTTCGCACAGTTACCGGACGGTTCCTCTCTCGACCGCACGGAGGACGTCATGCGCCGCATGTCGGACATCGTCCTGAAGCATCCCGGTGTGAAGGACGCTATGGCTTTCCCAGGGCTGAGCATCCACGGCTTCACCGTCAGTCCGAACAGTGGCATCGTCTTTGTGGGGCTGGATGACTTCGAGAAACGCACCACGCCAGAATTGAGCGGCGCGGCCATCGCTGGTGCGCTCAACGGCAAATTCATGGCCATTCAGGACGCCACCGTGCTGGTGCTGCAGCCTCCGCCTGTCAACGGTATCGGCACCACTGGCGGCTTTAAGTTGATGGTCGAGGATCGGGCCAACTTGGGCTACGAGGCTCTTTACAAGACCACCCAGGCGCTCGCCGGAGCCGCGATGGGCAGCGGCAAACTCATGCCCGTCTATTCCGGCTACACCACCAACGTGCCGCAGATCAAAGCCGACGTGGACCGCGAGAAAGCGAAAATGCAGGGCGTGCCGCTGCAAAACCTATTCGAGACACTCCAAATCAATCTTGGCAGCCTTTATGTGAATGACTTTAATCGTTTTGGGCGCACCTACCAGGTCGTAGCGCAGGCCGAACAAAAATTCCGCGATGAGGTCAGTGACATCACTCGCCTGAAAACGCGCAACGCCGCCGGTGAGATGGTACCCATCGGCTCCCTAGTGCAGGTCAGTGAAAGCAACGGCCCAGACCGCGTCACGCATTACAATGGCTACCTCGCTGCCGACATCAACGGCAACACTCTGCCGCCGCTGAGCTCAGGCCAGGGGGAGGAGCTCATGGCGAGCATCGCCAAGGACGTGCTGCCGGCTGGATTCGACTTTGAATGGACGGACCTCACTTATCAAAAGATCATCGCTGGCAACACGGCTATCTACATCTACCCGCTGTGCATCCTGCTCGTCTTCATGGTGCTCGCCGCCCAATATGAGAGTCTGCGGCTTCCGCTCGCCATCATCTTGATCGTGCCCCTGTGCCTGCTCTTTGCGCTGGCTGGCGTGCATCTCACCGGGGGAGACAACAACATCTTCACCCAGATCGGTTTCATCGTGCTCATCGGTCTCGCCTGCAAAAACGCCATCCTCATCGTCGAGTTCGCGAAAGAGAACTACGACCACGGCAAGACGCCGCTCGAGTCCGCCCTCGAAGCCTGTCGCCTGCGTCTGCGCCCCATTTTGATGACCTCCATCGCCTTCATCGCTGGGGTGTATCCGCTCGTCGTCAGCACTGGTGCTGGAGCTGAAATGCGCCGCGCTATGGGCACTGCGGTATTCAGCGGTATGATCGGCGTCACCTTCCTCGGTCTCTTCTTCACGCCGGTGTTTTACACCCTGGTGATGCTTGGGCACAGACGCAGAAAAGATGCCGCCGCTGCCGTCGGTGGGCTGCCAGCCGCCGTTCCTGCCACCTCACACTGATTTCCCTATGCGCACTTTGTTTTTTCTCTCGCTCGTCAGTGCAGGTTTCGCACAGCTCGTCACCGTTGGTCCCGATTACCAGCGGCCTGCGACGCCGACACCTGCCAGCTACAAATCTGACACCACTTGGCGTGCGCCGCGCCCACTGGACACTCTGCCGAAAGGCGCGTGGTGGCGCGTTTTCGGTGACGCGAAGCTCAATGAGCTGCTGGCGCGTGCCACGGCGAATAATCAGACGCTCAAGGCCGCGATCGCGCGTTTTGACCTCGCCCGCGCTGGCACGGGCATCGCACGCTCGGCGTTTTTCCCCTCGGCAAATGTGAATGCGGTGTTCAATACGCAGAAAACCTCTCCGAACATGCCGAGCCCGTTTCCGCTCCGTGGTCTGCATTATGACGGCCCCAGTTACAGTGTGCCGCTTGATCTGAGCTGGGAGATTGATCTGTGGGGCAAGATTCGCCGTCAGGTGGAGGTCGCGCGCGCTGATGCCGCAGCCGCAGCAGACTTGATGCAGAACGTGCTGCTGGGCATCCAATCAGATGTAGCTACCAACTACTTTCGCATACGCGCCATCGACGGTGAGCTCTTGACTGTGAGTGAGGCTGTCGGCTGGCGGCAAAAGGCGCTCGAGATCGCCCGCGCCCGTGTGAAGGCCGGCGTCGGCAGCGAGCTGGAGGAGGCGCAGGCAGAGACCGAGGTCGCCACTGCGGAGGCGGAGATCAGTGTCTTGAAAAACCAGCGAGACCAGCTTGAGAACGGCATCGCGTTGCTCATTGGGGCGAATCCGAGTGGTTTCAAACTGGCAAGTGATGCAGGCATGCTACCCGCGCCGCCGCGTGTTCCCTCTGGCGTGCCGACTGACTTGCTTGAGCGTCGCCCTGATGTCGCCGCTGCGGAGCGCACGCTGGCATCAACCACCGCGCAGATCGGTGCCACGAAGGCAAATTTTTTCCCCAGTATCAAGCTCGTCGGCAACGGCGGCTTTCTGAGCGGGGACATCGACCAGCTCTTCAGCATCCACAGCACCACTTGGAACATCGGCCCCAGTGTCAGCGTGCCGTTGTTCGCGGGCGGAAAAACCCGGGCTGGCATGGAGAGGGTGCGCGCCGCGCATGATGAGGCGCTGGCGAATTACCGCCAGGCCATCCTCGTGTCGTTCAACGATGTGGAGAACGCGCTAGCCTCGATCCGCAATCTCTCGACGCAGACTGAGGCACAGCACCGCGCCCGCGACAGCGCCAGGCAGGCCGCCGAGATCGCGCATGCACGGTATGCGGCGGGGACCAGCCCGTATCTTGAGGTCATTGATGCCAACCGCACCGTTCTGCAGGTGCAGCGCACTTGCGTCACACTCGGCGGACAGCGTTTGATCGCTAGCGTTAGTCTCATCAAGGCGCTCGGCGGCGGCTGGGATCAGAGCTTACCCATCACCGTGCCCGCCACTACTCCAGACCCTGCCGCCCGCGGTACCACTGCGGTGAAGAAGGGGTTTTTCTCGCGGGTGAAGGGCTGGTTCCGCAAGGATTAACCTGCCAGTTTTCGGTAGAGCCTCTCTATCGCCTCGCCACTGCGGCAGGCGATGGCGGCTTGGGCTAGAATGCTGGCCACATCGAGGCGGGAGATCTTGATGCCCTGCTGAATTTTTTCCCATGGCGCGTCACGCATCTTTGCGAGAGTTTGAATGCCGAGCAGCAATGGCAGTGCGGTGGCGTAGCGAAGTTTGCCATGCGCGACATGCTGAACGTAACGCAGGCCGCATTCGAGATGCTCGGTGCCGACCACGAACCACTTGTGCCACTCGGCTTGAATTTCGGACACTGAACAAGGGAGATAACAGCGTCCGTCGCGAGTATCCTCACCGATGTCGCGTAGGATGTTGATGAGCTGCAGGCCTTTGCCCATGCGCACGCCCCATTCCCGCATCTGCGCTGTGGTGACAGCGGGATCGAGTGACGATGGTAGCTCGCTGGCACAGAGCTGCGTCCAGAATTCACCGACACAACCGGCGACCAGCCAAGTGTACTGATCGAGTTCCTCGGCGCTGGCGAGTGAACGCAACTGAGCGTCTGATGGAAAGCGGCGGATGTCGAGCATTTGGCCGTCGATAATGTGCTCCAGCACGCCCTGGATTGCAGCGAGTGGTGTGGGCCTCATGGTACGTAACCAGGCAATGCCGTCGGCGGATTTATCCATGAGACGGCGTTCCGCGCCATCGGTCTGCTGCGGGCAAAACTGCTCGTGCAGCGTTTTGACGAGCGGTTCGACAGCAGAATCGCCTCGCACGAGAGTGCGGTAGTGTTCGAGACAGTCGAGACGCACCTCAGCACTCACGTTGGCAGTATCAGCGATAGTGTCAGCGGTACGTGCAAGCAGGTAGGCGAGTGAGATCGGCTCCCGCAGTTCTTTGGGCAGTGCTTTGAGCGTGAGGTAGAACGAACGCGACACCGCCGCCAGCAACTGGCCGCCGAGTTCGCGTTCATGGTGGGTTTCGTCGGACATGTGTGTTGCTCACGCTTTAGCGTGATTTGTACGGATGGCACGCTAAAGCGTGAACAACGTACCGCTTTGAATCACCTCTACGTCCACATCCCGTTCTGCCACCGTATCTGCCCGTATTGCAGCTTTCACAAGCACACACCGGGAGGCACGGACATGACGATGTTTGTGGATGCGCTGCTCAAGGAGATGGAAAAAAAGCCGCTGAAACCGAAGACGATCTTTTTTGGTGGTGGAACGCCCACGATGCTGAGCGAGACGCATCTGGAGCGTCTCCTGCGCGGTATGCAGGAGCGAGTGGACTTGTCGGAGGTGGTCGAATTTACGATGGAGGCGAATACACGCAACGTGACGGCCTCGAAGGCAGCGATGATGCGTGATCTGGGTGTGACGCGGGTTTCTCTCGGGATTCAGGCATGGGACAGCAAGACGCTAAAGACGCTCGGACGCGATCATATCCCGGAGGAGGCTCATAAGACGTGGGGAGTGCTATGCGACGCACGATTTCCGAGTTTGAGCATCGACTTGATGTTCTCAGTGCCGGGTCAGACTCTGGATGAGTGGCGGCAGACTCTGGAAACCACGATTGTATGCCGTCCCGGTCACGTTTCGGCCTACAACCTCAATTACGAGGAGGATACGGATTTTTTCCGCCGCTTGAAGACCGGCGAATTTCAGACGGATGAGGGCCGGGACGTGGAGTTTTTCCATCTAGCAATGGACATGCTCGCAGCGGACGGCTTCGAGCACTACGAGATCTCTAACTATGCGAAACCGGGCTTCCGCAGCGTCCACAACGAAGCCTATTGGCTCGGTGCGGATTATCTGGGTATCGGTCCAGGCGCTTTTTCGACGGTGAACGGCAGGCGCTGGCACAACGTGAAAGACACGTCGCGCTACATGGCGATGACGCTTGCAGGTGAGGACACTGTGACTGATGTCGAGGAACTCACGCCAGGAAACCGGCGCACGGAGCGTTTCGGACTCGAACTGCGCACCGCACGCGGCCTGCCGGTTGGGTTGATCACGCCAGACTCCCGCAAGATGCTGGAGACGCTGTGCGACCAGGGGCTGCTGGCGTTTGACGATCAATTCGTGCGGCTGACGCGGGCAGGGAAGTCGCTCGTCGATCCGATCGCCGTGGCGTTGATGGGGGATGGTTGACGGGATGGCTACGGGTGGCATGCGGTGCAGTATTGGTGCACGGGTTTCTTGCATCAGCGGCGTTCCGGCTAGAATCGCGCCTGCCATGCCTCTTTCCGATCCTTACGCATTCCAGCTCGCCGGCTTCAGCGAGGGGGACGTCGATGAAATCCTCGCCGACCTCGACTATTTGCACCGGAATTGCCCGTGGACGCACCGGCGCGACCAGATCGAGCGCATGATCGTTGACTCGCCCGTCATCATGCTGGATTTCCTGCGCAGCGTGAAGCCGGAAGTGGTGCGTAACGCGATGATCCCGCGCCGGGTGAAGGACGTGGTGCTACGGCCGAAGGTGGTCGTTTGATCGGTTGCGCCCGCGCTGACTTCCGCCACATTCGGCTCCCCCAAGTCCGGCCATCGTGAGCCGGACGGCGTATTTCATTCCCCCCATGTTCAACTGGATCATCAAAAAAATCATCGGCACCAAGAACCAGCGCACGGTGCGCAGACTGCAGCCCGTGGTCGCCGAGATCAATCGCATCGAAGCAGGTCTGCAAAACGAGCCCGAGGATGCGTTGCGTGGGCGCACGCAAAAGTGGCAGGCGCAATTCCGTGCGTTCCACACGCCGCCGTTTCTCGGCGGTGTGGGCTTGCGCATCGCTGACGAGGCTGCGGTGGACGCATGCCTGGAGTCGGTGGAGCAGTATTTCGCCGCGCTGAAGCCGCATTTCCCGTCTCTGGAGACGGATGGCCTGGCGGACGGAGCCTGGCGGAGCGCGGCGCTTGATGGGAAGAAGTCCCGTATCGACAGCGCGCGTGAGGCGTGGAACGCGATTCAGCCCGACTTCGCTGCCATCGAGCAGAAGATGCTCAACGACATCCTGCCTGAAGTGTACGCCGTGGTGAAAAACGCCGCCCGCCGCTTGTGTGGGCGTGAGATCATCGTCTGCGACCAGCCGCTGAACTGGAACATGGTACACTTCGACGTGCAGCTCGTCGGCGGCATCGCCCTGCATCGCGGCATGATCGCCGAGATGGCGACCGGGGAGGGGAAGACGCTCGTCGGCACGCTGCCGGTATTCCTAAATGCGCTCACTGGTCGCGGTGTGCATGTCATCACTGTTAACGACTACCTCGCCCGTCGTGATAGTGAGTGGATGGGCAGCCTCTACAAATTCCTCGGCCTCACCGTGGGCGTCATTCAGAACGACCAGCCCAGTCACATCCGCGCTGAGCAGTATCGCTGTGACATCACCTACGGCACGAACAGCGAGTTCGGTTTTGATTATCTGCGTGACAACGGCATGGCCTCCAGCAAGGAGCAACAGGTGCAGCGCGGCCATTACTTCGCCATCGTTGATGAGGTGGACTCGGTGCTCATCGACGAAGCACGCACGCCTTTGATCATCAGCGGCCCTGTCATGGCAGCGGAGAGCAATCACCAGTACGAGCGCTACAAGCCGCTGGTGGAGCAGCTCGTGCGCCGCCAGAACACGCTGTGCAACCGCTTCGTCACTGAGGCGAAGGAGTTGGCCGAAAAGGGGGAGATGGACGCTGCGGGGAGAAAATTGTTCCAGGTACACATGGGCCAGCCGAAGAATCGCGCTCTGATGCGCTGCATGGAAGAACCCGAGCTGCGCCGTGCGATGGAGAAAGCCGAGCTGGGCCTCTATGCTGACACACAGAAAGTGGAGTTCTTCAAGCTCAAGGAGGAGATGTACTATTTCATCGAAGAGAAGAGCCACGACGCCGACCTGACCGAGATGGGGCGTAGTTTCCTCAGCCCCGACGAGCCGGACGCCTTCGTGCTGCCGGACATCGCCACGGTTTACTCCGAGATCGACGGTGACACCTCGCTCTCCGAGGACGCCCGCCAACGCAAGAAGAGCGAGATGCAGGACCGCCTTTCGCATCAAGGTCAGCGTATCCACCAAATCAGTCAGTTGCTCCGCGCCTACTGTCTCTATGAGAAGGACGTCGAGTACGTCGTGGAGGAGAATAAGGTCGTCATTGTCGATGAGCAGACGGGCCGCAAGATGGCCGGCCGCCGCTGGAGCGACGGTCTGCACCAGGCCGTCGAAGCCAAGGAAGGCGTGCAGATTGACGCCGAGACGCAGACGCTCGCCACGATCACGATCCAGAACTACTTCCGCCTCTATCAGAAGCTCGGCGGCATGACCGGTACTGCCGAGACGGACGCGGCCGAGTTCCATGACATCTACAATCTGGACGTGCTGACGATCCCGACGAACCGCCCAGTGCGCCGCAAGGACCAGAACGACAGCATCTACAAGACGCGCCGCGAGAAATTCAACGCTGTCATCGAAATGATCCGTGAGCTCAATGCTAAAGGGCAGCCGGTGCTCGTCGGCACCGCCAGCGTCGAGGCTTCTGAAATGGTCTCACGCATGCTCAAGCTGCAGAAGATCACGCACAACGTGCTCAATGCGAAATACCACCGCCAGGAAGCCGAGATCGTCGCTCGTGCGGGTCACCGCAGTGCCGTGACTATTTCCACCAACATGGCTGGTCGCGGCACCGACATCAAACTGGGCGAAGGCGTGGCCGAGCTCGGTGGTTTGTTCGTGCTGGCGACGGAGCGCCATGAGTCACGCCGTGTTGACCGTCAGCTCCGTGGTCGTTCCGCGCGTCAGGGCGACCCAGGCGAGAGCAAGTTCTTCCTCAGTTTCGAGGACGATCTCATGCGCAACTTCGGCGCTGCCGAGCGCATGACGAAGATGATGGAGCGCTTCGGAATGAAGGAGGGCGAGGAGTTGGCTCATCCGTGGCTCAACCGCAGCGTCGAGACCGCGCAGAAGCGTGTGGAACAGCGCAACTACGTCTGGCGCAAACGCGTCCTAGAGTACGACGATGTGATGAATCAGCAGCGCGAGGTCGTCTATGAATGGCGCAACGACGTCTTGGCCAGCAACGACACGCGCATCCTCATCAACGAGGCTGTCGAGAAAGGCGTCACCGAGCGCCTTGGTGCCTATGTGCCGAAGGAGCGCGGAGACGTGGAGCCGGATTATGAGAACCTGCTCCAGTGGGTGAATACCACGTTCCCCATCGGCCTGCGCGAGTTCGACGACGCGTTCAAGACGATGGGCTTTGAAGAGAAGGCCGCGTTTTTGAAGGACAAGATCCTCGCCGCCTATGACGTGAAAGTCGGCAATGCCAATCCGACCGCCTTGCAAGAGATCGAGAAGATGATCTTGCTCAACGCGATCGACCGCCTCTGGCAGGAGCATCTGTATGCGCTCGACGCTCTGAAGGAGGGCGTCAGTCTGCGTACCTATGGTCAGAAGGATCCGCTCATCGAGTTCAAGCAAGAGGCGTTCACGATCTTTGCGGAACTGATGAACAACATCAACGGTGAAGTTCTCGGTAACCTCTTCCGCAGTACGCAGCAGCTTGCTGCATTCGAGTCATTCCTCGCCCAACTCGCCGCACAGCAGAGTGGTGGTGCGCCTCCGCAGCGACAGCAGGGGCTGGAAGCGGCGGAGGATGATTTCTCGGATGATTCCGGCAGAAATGGCCCGCGTCTTATCCTTCCCAGCGCCGCTGGTAAACCCAAACCGGACCATGGCAAAGTGGGCCGCAATGACCCGTGTCCCTGCGGCAGTGGAAAAAAATTCAAGCAGTGTTGCGGGCGCACGGCGTGAGCTTCTATAGCTGGGTTCGTTGAGTCCGGTGAGGTTTTGCGTTAGGTCCGAGCGAGGTCAGCGACCTCGGCTACCTTTGTGTTCCGCATCTCTTCGATTGCGCCGGAGATTTTTCCGACTCTTTTCCCTCCCATGGCAAGCATCACCAACGAAAAACTCCTCGCCCACACGCAGTGGCTTGAAAGCGGCGGTAAAAAGGGACGCAAGCTGGACGAGACCGGCATGAACTTGGCCGGAGCCACGCTCAATGATCTGAACTTGGCTGGAGCCCAGTTCGTGGGCACGACTTTCACGAAGGCAAATCTCGCGGGGACAAACCTTTCCGGCGCGGATTTCAGCGGTGCGAATCTCGATAGGGCGAACCTCGGTGGGGC
>CAYQWE010000010.1:0-125344 GCA_964421275.1 uncultured Prosthecobacter sp. | reverse complement strand
GACATCGCCCCATCACCCTAGTGATGGACAACGCACGCTACCAACGCTGCGCCGCAGTGAGCGCACGGGCTCTCCAACTGGGGATCGAGCTGCTCTTCCTGCCGACTTACAGTCCCAATCTCAACCTCATCGAGCGGCTGTGGAAGCTGGTGAAAAAACGCTGCCTGACCAATCGCCACTACCAGAATTTTGCCGACTTTCGTCATGCCATCGACAACTGCCTGCACGAACTCACCACCACCGCCAACGAGGAACTCCACTCCCTGCTCACCCTCAACTTTCAGTTCTTCTCAAAATGAAAGTTTGTGATGCGCGGCAGTATAGGAAAGATTGTGCCGCACGCTGATGATCCTGACCTGGTGCCCGAGACAGGACTCGAACCTGCACTTGTTTCCAAACCAGATCCTAAGTCTGGCGCGTCTACCAATTCCGCCACTCGGGCGAGAGGCTGCTGAGCGGTCATGATTCCGTGTCTATGCAACGGCTGCAAATGAATTATCGAGCGTGTAGCAGGCGGGAGGCGATCCAGCCGGTGCATAGCACGGTGAGCAGCGGAGCGAGACCGATTTTGAGGTTCGTGCCGATCCAGGGTAGCCAGCCGTTGTTGTAGGCCATGAGAGCGCTGAAGTATTTCAACCCGAAAACCCAGCCGCCGTGCAGACCGATGCCGGCCCACAACGCGCCGGTCTGCATGCGCACTTGCGCGAGCACCCAGCCGACGGCGAAGAGCGTGGCGAATTCGGCGAGGAGGAATTGTACGTCGCCAAAACCGACGGCGATTTGTTTGAGCACGAGGAAGCCGCTGATCCAGGTGACGGCGGCATCGTCGATCTGCCAACCTTCCGGCGGTTTGAGGAAGTGGACGAGTGCGAAAATGAATGTGGCTGAGATCAACGCGGTGCGCGTGGGCATGGTGCGCAGCAGCAGGCCGAGCAGCAGGCCGCGGAAGAAGAATTCCTCGACAATGCCGGCACCGAGCGCGGCGGTGATGGGCTCACCGAATTTGAACCAGGACGGCGTGGGGTTGAGCTGATACGCACCGAGCTTGAAGAAGACGAGACCGAGCGTGAGGAGCAGGCTGCTGGCGAGAAGGAAGCAGAGCGCCCACTGCTTGACGCCAGTGCTGAATGGCTTCCATGCGGGCAGCAGGGAGCGGTCAAGCCGCACCCAGCGGATGAAGGGCCAGATGAGTGCGATGGCGCAAACCAGCACGGCGCGGTTGAAGTAGCGCGTGAAATGGGCACGTTCGATTTCAGAGCGCAGCCATGTGGCGATACCGACACTCTGCCACGACGGTGAGGAAAGCCAGGAGTGCGCGGCTTTGCCGAGATGAAACAACGGCACGGCCAGCAGTGCGCCACCGAGCATGACAACGAGGAGATAAAGCAGGAGTTTTGGCAGGGCAGAGGAACTGCCGGGGCTGGCGGCTTGCATGGGGGCGATGTTAGCGCATCCTGCGCGCTCTCAATGACCAAAAACCAAATCCACGAATGGCACGAACGAATTGAGGACGGCCGCAAGCAGTACATTCGCGCGCATTGGAACTCGCGTGAGTGGCAGTTTCAGCTCGCACATCCGGATGGCGAGAAGTGGATGCCGATGGAGCCGACACCGGAACGCTGGCTGGAGCTGCGTGATCTGCTTTTCCGCAAATATCAGCGCAAGAAGCTGCCGTGGAAATATGTGGAACAGCTCGACAAGGCGCTGGAGAAGATGGGCCTCAAGCCGAATGGTGCCGCAACGGGTGAAGAATGACAAGGTGTCGTCACTGTGCGCTGGCGTGGGCCTTGATTTCCGCAGTGACACCGCCGCCGTGAGGTGCGCCGAAGCGCATGCCGACATGCGCCTCTGGGAGGTGGAAACGCCTGCCTGCATGGGCACCATACACGCGAGAGAAGAGGCCGAGTAGCGCGGTGATGAGCACGCCACCTGCGAGCGTGATGACCATGCCTAGGGAGAAGCGTTTTTCACCGCGTTGAAACAGGAGCGTCTGCCTTAAACGCACGCTTTCCATGACGCGCAGCCTGTCGATCCAATGACGCGTGGCGACGACGAGGCGCTCGTCGAGCGTGAGTTTCGTGTCGAGCAGTGTGCGGCGCGTGTCCTGCATGATTTCAACGAGTTCGGCGGACGGGTATCGCTCCCAAAACTCCGGTGAAAAGGATATGGAGGTGCTGTTGCTGGAACGGTCGTAGGCCATGAGTAGGGAGAGGTGCTCTCCGCTCCACTGCCGCCGGGTTTCCTGGGCCTGCCGTCGAATGGTGAGGCCGGGCGCGGTGAAGCTGGTCGCCAGAATCCAGGCTTCACTCTTTAAATCCTTGCGGAAGCGATCCAACTCGAGGACGAGCTGGTGGCGTGTCTCGGGCGGCAGAGCCCGTGTCTCGTCTGCAATACCGTCCACCGGTGGTGCTGCTGCCTGTGCGTTCCCCAAGCCAGTCCCGACCAACCACAGTACGGCCAGCGAAGAGGGGAGGCGCAGATGGGAGAAAGGGCCGTGGCGCATGGACGGCACAAGTTTGCCGCAGACCGGGGCTGGCGGCAACCGCCACGCGTGGAGATGCTCTATTTAATCCCATGCAGAAGGGAGGCGGAGACATGGCGCGAAAAACGAGCTTGTGAAATTTTTCACAAAATCGTCTTGCCGCTCTTGGGGCAGCGTAGATAGGTAGCGCTCACGTCAGTTTCCGCCCCCAAGCATTTCATGCCCACTGTCACCCGAGAATACGAGGCTCCAGACACCGCCGCGAAGGCGGCGCGCCATCTCGAAGCTGTGGAGGAGACGACCACGGACATCGTGGGTGAGAAGCTGGTGCTGAACATGGGTCCCAGCCATCCAGCGACGCATGGCGTGCTGCGCCTCGTGCTGGAGTTGGACGGCGAGATCATCACGAAAGCGGACCCGGATGTGGGCTTCCTGCATCGTGGCGACGAGAAGATCGCCGAGAACATGCACTACAACCAGTTCGTGCCTTACACGGACCGACTGGATTACCTGGCACCGCTGGCGAATAACGTCGCTTATGCCCTAGCGGTGGAAAAACTCATGGGCTGGGAGCTGCCTGCCCGTGGTAAGGCGATCCGCGTGATCTGCTGCGAGCTGGCCCGCATCTCGGCGCACATGCTCGGAGTCGGAGTATTCGCCATGGACGTGGGGGCGATGACCGTCTTCCTCTACACCTTCACCGAACGCGAGAAGATCTACAATCTGTGCGAGCAACTCACAGGCGCACGGTTCACGACGAGCTACACGCGTGTCGGTGGCCAGATTCGCGATTTACCGAATGGGTTCGTCGGTGCTGTGAAGCAGTTCCTTGATGAGCTGGAGCCGGTGATCGACGAGATCGACAAGCTGTTGTCGAGAAATCGCATTTTCATCGACCGGACGCAGGACATCGGCGTGATTTCCAAGGCAGATGCCATCGCCCACGGCATCTCGGGTCCGAATCTGCGCGGCTCGGGCGTGGAGTTCGATGTGCGCAAGGCGCATCCTTACCTTGATTACGACAAGTATGAATTTGACGTGCCCGTGGGCACGAAGGGCGACTGCTACGATCGTTATCTCGTGCGCATGGAGGAAATGCGCCAGAGCGTGCGCATCCTGCGGCAGGTGTTCGCCAGTCTTCCCGAAGGCCCGATCAACGTGGCTGATGCGAAGGGCCTACTGCCGAAGAAGGAGAAAGTCTTGATGAAGATGGAGGAGCTGATCCACCACTTCATCATCGCCACGCAGGGCATCGACGCACCTGCGGGTGAGGTTTACTTCTCCGCCGAGAACCCGAAGGGCGAGTTGGGTTTCTACATCAACAGCACCGGCGGCGGCGTCCCGCACCGCCTAAAAATCCGCAGCCCCTCGTTTTTGAATCTCTGCATTCTGCCGAAGCTGCTGCCCGGTCACATGATCAGCGACGTCCCTGCCGTTCTCGGCAGCTTGGATTTCGTAATGGGTGAATGTGACCGCTGATCCACCCGCAAACCATTTCATCCGAGACACGCACGCATGGCCTTTGAAGTTCCAGCCGAGTTGGAGAAACGCATGGACGAGGCAATCTCGCATTATCCAGTGTCGAAGCGCAGTGCCGTGCTGCCGCTGCTGCACCTGATGCAACATCATTTCCGCCACATCAGCGACGAGGCTGTGAACTGGGTCGCCACGAAACTCGGCCTTGAGCCGATCCAAGTGCTCGAAGTGGTGACGTTCTATCCTGGCTTCCGCCAGACCGCTCCTGGAAAATTTCACATCCGCGTCTGCCGCACGCTTTCCTGTGCCATGGCTGGCAGCCACGAGTTGATGGATGCGTTTTGCAAAACGGCAAACATCGACCGCTCGCACTGCGATCACCATCATCCCATCGCGGTGAGCGCGGATGGCAAGTACAGCATCGAATTCGCCGAATGCCTCGCGAGTTGTGGCTTCGGCCCTGTGTGCATGGTGGAGGACGACTTCTATGAGAAGGTCGATCCGTCGAAAGCGGGTGATGTGCTAGCGAAGTACGTCTGACCCCTCTCAGGCGCAAAAAAGCGCGGCATCCTGAATGCCGCGCTTAACTTAAATAAGGAAGATGCGCTCCGCAGACAATCACCTCTGCCGCCAAGACACGACGTCATCCTTGGTCTGCTTTTTCCGGTCTTTGCCAAAGCTGTAAACGGCGATCTCGGTCGGCAGCATCGGCGGGACAGGGCTGATCTGATTCTGGGAGATCTTCGGATCCGAGTTCCCGATGTCGGGGTTAGCGACTTGTTTGTCGCCGTTGGTATCAAGCAGCACCCGATAAGGCTGCGCCCAGAGATCCACCAATTTGTAGGGAGGCTGCGCGTTCACTAGGCCGAAGACACCGTTCTTGGCGACACGCAGGTCGATGAATTTGATGTTGCGTGGATTGAGGTTCGTCGTTCCAGAAGCGGCACCGCCACCCCCACTGGAAGACGTTGAGCTTCCCATCAAAGCAGTGATGATCCCGCTATTCTCGTCTGTGAGCATCTCCTGGATGTCAGCACCACCTGAGCTGCCCGCGAGCTGGCTCGGATTGACCGGATAGCGATTGTAATCGACCTGATAAGAAGAAATGGCGATCCGCAGGTCATTGATGACGGTCTGCACTTGGAGCCTTCGTGCGTCATCCATCATTCTGGTGGCCGTGTTCATGACCAGGCTGGCCAAGATGCCGATGATGACAATCACCACAAGAAGCTCAATGAGGGTGAAGCCACCTCGTGCATGCGTATTGAATGAGAACTTGGATTTCATGATCGTTGGTTGGTTTTTTCGTTTGGTGGAGCTGTCTGCGCATGACTGCCTGCGCCTGTGATTCGATTAAATCGTGTTTGATTCCCGACGTCAATACTTGTGATGGAACTCGCAGAGATTCACTCTCGCGCCGTTCGTGTCAGAGTGAACTTGCAGCATGAGCGGAGGTGCTTCATGCGCGACCGTTCTCTTGCCTCTGCCAGCTTTTGATTGTCAACAAATGCTTGCATCATATAATCCGGCGCTATACATCCGCGCTCCAAACCCACTGTAATCACACACAACCACGGCCCGGATCAACCGGCCGGCAACATCTATGGCTAAGAAAGCAATCGGCAGCGCAGACAAAAAGAAGTACGTTTATTCCTTCGGAGCAGGAAAAGCAGACGGTGACGGCTCCATGAAGGCATTGTTGGGCGGCAAAGGTGCCAACCTCGCGGAGATGAGCCGCATCGGTCTCCCAGTGCCTCCCGGGTTCACCATCAGCACGGAGGTCTGCACTTATTTCTACCAAAACAAAAAGACCTATCCGTTCGCCTTGCAGTCGCAGATGGAGACTGCGGTCAGGAGCATGGAAAAAATCATGGGCTACAAGTTTGGTGATGCCAAAGGCTTCCCGCTTCTCGTCGCCGTGCGCTCCGGTGCGCGTGATTCCATGCCCGGCATGATGGACACCATCTTGAACCTTGGTCTGAATGACCAAACCGTTCTCTCCCTCGTCGCCGCCACGAACAACGAGCGCTTTGCTTGGGACTGCTACCGCCGTTTCATCCAGATGTACGGCGACGTCGTCCTTGGCGTGCAAAAGCGCGAAGGTGAAGACCATGAGCCCTTCGAGGTCGTGATCGAAAACTTCAAGCACGAGACTTATCACAAGGACATCCTCGACAGCGACCTCACCGCCGCCGATCAGAAGGAATTGGTGAAGCGCTTCAAGCAACTCGTCAAAGAGCGCACTGGCAAGAGCTTCCCAGCTGATCCGTGGGACCAGCTTCGCGGTGCCGCCGGTGCCGTGTTCGGCTCCTGGATGAATGACCGTGCGATCGTTTATCGCCGCAAATACAACATCCCCGCTGAGTGGGGCACCGCGGTGAACGTGCAGGCGATGGTGTTCGGCAACACTGGGCCGACTTCCGGCTCCGGTGTGGCATTCACCCGCAATCCCGCCAACGGCGTGAACGAATTCTACGGCGAGTTCCTCATCAACGCCCAGGGCGAGGACGTCGTCGCCGGCGTGCGCACGCCTGAGCCAGTGGCCCAGCTTGCGAAGGAGATGCCGAAGTCGTATGCCGAGCTCCTCAAGGTTCGCCAGACGCTGGAAAAACACTTCAAGGATGTGCAGGACGTCGAGTTCACCATCCAGGAAGGCAAGCTGTTCATGCTGCAGACCCGCAACGGCAAGCGCACCGCCGCAGCCGCACTGAAATTCTCCATCGACATGGTGAAGGAAAAGCTCATCGACTGGGAAACCGCCGTGCTGCGCAATCCCGCCGACCAGCTTGAGCAGTTGCTGGCTCCGATCTTCGACCTCGCTGAAGTCAAGAAGGCCAAGGCCATCGCCTCCGGCCTTCCTGCCGGCCCGGGCGCTGCATCCGGCAAGATTTACCTCAATGCCGACCGTGCCGTCGTCGCCGAACAAAAAGGCGAGAAGGTGCTTCTCGTCCGCAATGAGACCAGTCCCGAAGATCTTCGCGGAATGATCGCCGCAGAAGGCATCCTCACCGCTCGCGGTGGTGTTTCATCCCACGCGGCGCTTGTTGCCCGCCAGATGGGCAAAGTCTGCATCTGCGGTGCTGCCGCACTGGAGATCGACTATGACGCGAAGACCGTCACCGTTGCCGGCCAGACCTTCAATGAAGGTGATTATCTCTCCATCGACGGCACCAGCGGCACGGTTTACGCCGGCCAGCTCAAGACCGCTCCTTCCGAGATCATCACCGGCATGCTCAACGGCGACAAAGCCGCGCAGGCCACTGAGAAATTCAAGAGCTTCCAGCAGCTCATGAACTGGTGCTCCAAGGCCACCCGCCTCCAGGTCCGCACGAACGCCGACAATCCCGAGCAGACGCAAAACGCCATCGCGTTCGGCGCACAGGGCATCGGCCTCACCCGCACCGAGCACATGTTCTTTGAGGGCGACCGCATCGACGCCGTGCGTGAGATGATCCTCGCCGACAACGTCGCCGATCGCAAAAAGGCACTCGCCAAGCTGCTCCCTTACCAGCGTGAGGACTTCACCGGCATCTTCGAATCCCTCAAAGGACTCCCTGCCACCATCCGCCTTCTCGATCCGCCGCTGCACGAATTCGTTCCTCACGACGAAAAAGCGCAGGCCGAGCTCGCGAAGAAGATGGGCGTGTCCGTCGAGAAAGTTTCCTCCCGCGTGCAGGCGCTGCACGAGTTCAATCCGATGCTCGGACATCGCGGCTGCCGCCTCGGCATCGCGTATCCAGAGATCACCGAGATGCAGGCGCGTGCGATCTTTGAAGCTGCGGCTGATGTCGCGAAGAAAAAGATCAAGGTGAAACCGGAAGTGATGATCCCACTCGTCGGCTTTAAAAAAGAACTCGACCTCCAAGTCGAAATCGTGCATAAAGTGGCGAAAGAAGTGATGAGCGAGAAAAAAGTGAAGCTCGATTATCTCGTCGGCACCATGATTGAGGTGCCGCGTGGAGCACTCACGGCTGACGAAATCGCCGAGACGGCGCAGTTCTTCAGCTTCGGCACGAACGACCTCACTCAGACAGCGCTCGGCATCAGCCGTGATGACATGGGCAGCTTCCTGATGCCCTACACCGAGAACGAGATCTTCAAGAAGAACCCCTTTGCCACGCTGGATCAGACCGGTGTGGGTCAGCTCATCGAGATCGCCATCGAAAAAGGCCGCAAGACCAAGCCGGACATCAAGCTCGGCATCTGCGGCGAGCACGGCGGTGATCCTGACAGCGTTAAATTCTGCCACCGTGTGGGGCTCACTTATGTGAGCTGCAGTCCTTTCCGTGTTCCAGTCGCACGCCTTGCCGCCGCGCAGGCCGCGATCGAAGAGAAACGCGCCGCCGCCAGCGCAGGCGCAGGAAAAAATGTCCGTGGAGGCAAATCCGCCCCCTCGGCAAAACAAAACGCAACCAACAACAAACAGAGGACAAACACCATGGCTAAGAAAGCTGCAAAGAAAGCCGCCAAGAAGGCCCCCGCCAAGAAAGCCGCCAAGAAGGCCGCCAAGAAGAAGAAGTAACGCGTTGGCCTCCTTGTGAGGTCAATGTGGCGGGGCAACCCGTCATCAAAAGCCCTGTGGGGATCATCCTCACAGGGCTTTCCTTTTTCCGAGGCAGGAGCGAAAAAAAGACCTCCGCGCTTTCACACTCCCTCCGCACACTTCTCGTCGTCGGGAGGTGAAGTCCCCTCTTAGCGCCGCAACTGCTCATCATACACTGCGCCTGCCGGCGGTTTGGACAAGTAGGTTCCTCCAGCCGAAATGGCGTCATTACGGGCGCTCTGCGCACTCTTGAGTTGTTCACGCGCAGCTTGCATACTGCCCATCCCTGCTGATCCGCCAATACCAGCCACGGCACCGTAATTCTGCCAAGACGGTCGGTAAAAAGAAGACATGCTACCGCCGCTGTTACCGAAATATCCCACGCTGCCACTCGCCTGGCCCGGGGTCAGGGAAATAGGAGCGTCCGGTGTGGGCACACCATCGGCTTTTCGCTCGGATTCAGCGAGGAAATGCTTCTGCCACGCAGCCTCATTGACTTTCTCAGCCACCATCGAATCCAACTGGCGTCTGCGCGCTTCGTATTCCGCTTTGGTGATGGTGCCTGACGCACGCTGTTTCTCGATGTCCGCGTAATGGCTCTGGTAGCGTGTCTGGATCGTTCTCTGGTAGAGCTCCAGTTCTGCCACCGTGGGCACACTGTCCATGGTGGACGATGCGCAGCAGGCGAGAAGTGCCGTGAGCAACGTGGAGGCAAGCAGGCGGGGAATGAGCTTCATACGAGGGCATAGTATGGCATTCGGGCCCGGCGTTCAATCCCACATACTAGCGTCTTTCATCCTTCCGGGCTGTGGTGCGGCTTCCATCAGATCAACATTCCCTGCCATTTGGGCTTCGACATTCCCCCACCACTCGGATTAATTCACTCCTCCAACCATGATCACCTACTCAGACATCGGCTCCCGCCTTTCTGGTCCCAGCGGCATCCAGGAACTCATGGACGACACCGGCTCCGCCCTCACCTCTCATCCCGACATGCGCATGCTCGGTGGTGGACAGCCAGCCGCGATTCCCGAAGTGCAGCAGCTCTGGCGCTCCCGCATGCAGGCCATGCTCGATGACGGCAGCATCGACAAAACATTGCTCAATTACGACCCGCCCGGTGGCAATCCGATCTTCCGCGAACACTTCGCCGCGTTTCTGAAGCGCGAATGTGATTGGGATGTCAGTGCGGAAAACATCGCAGTCATGCCCAGCTCGCAAAGCGCATGTTTCCTGCTCTTCAATCTCCTCGCGGGCGACACTGCGGGCAAAAAACGCCGCATCCTCTTCCCTCTGCTGCCCGACTACATCGGCTACGCAAATCAGGCGCTCACCGAAGGCCAGTTCACCGCCTGCCTACCGCGCATCGTCGAAACCGCGCCACACGAGATCAAATACCACGTCGATTTCGACCGCCTGCGCATCACCCCTGACATCGCCGCGATGTGCGTGAGTTGCCCGACAAATCCCACCGGCTGCGTCCTCACACAAAACGAGTTCGACAGCCTCCATGCGCTGGCCGACGCGCACGGCATCCCGCTCATCATCGACAACGCCTACGGTCATCCCTTCCCCGGCGTCATTCACAACGGCTTCCAGCTAAAATGGCGTCCCGGCATGATCTTCAGCATCAGCATGAGCAAGGTCGGCCTGCCGGGTGTGCGCAATGCGATGATTGTCGCTGATCCGCACATCGTGAAGGCGCTGTCGAACATGAACGCCATCGTCTCCCTCGCGAATGGCAATCTCGGCCAGGCGCTGCTGCTGCCGCTGCTCAAGGACGACACGCTCATCAAGCTCGGCCCGCAAGTGATCCGCCCATTTTATCGCGAACGCTCAGACTTCGCCAAGTCCGTTCTCGCCAATGTGCTTGGTGAAAAGGTGCCGTGGGCCTTGCACAAACAGGAAGGCGCGTTCTTCCTCTGGCTCTGGGTCAACGGCCTGCCCATCACCGCGAAGGAGCTCTATCGCCGCCTCAAGGAGCGCAAAGTCCTCGTCATCCCCGGCCACTACTTCTCCTTCGGGCTCGAAAACGAATGGCGTCATCCGCATGAATGCCTGCGCCTCACCTACTCGCAGCCACAGCACATCGTGCAGGAAGGACTCGAGATCATCGCTGATGAAATCATCCGCAGCTTCTGAGCCGTTCTCCGCCTTCATGGCACGGGCGTTGTTTGACCCGCAGCACGGCTACTACACGCGCCACATCCACACCGTCGGCGCACATGGGGATTTCAGCACCGCGGCCACGCTTTCGCCGAGTTTCGGAGTAGCGCTCGCGGCCTGGCTTAAATCGGAATCACGGCTTCAGCCGCACGTCCGCCACATCATCGAAATCGGCGCAGGCGACGGATCACTCATGCAGTCCGTGCGCGGTTCGCTCGGCTGGTGGACGCGGCGCAAATTTACCTTTCACATCGTCGAAACCTCACCCGTGCTGCGGGAACAGCAGCAAAAGCGTCTCGGAGCTCAAATCCATTGGCACACCGACCTCGAATCCGCACTCGCACACGCCCACGGTAACGCTTTCATCTACCACAACGAGTTGCTCGATGCCTTTCCCGCCACACTCGTGCAATGGAACGCACAAGAACGCCGCTGGCTCGAAGTATGGGTGCCGGAGTCGCTGCATCCACTCGATCTCGATGCCGCGTATTTCAGCGCCTTGCGCCACACGGCTTTTCCAGACCGTCAGCGCTGCGAGCTGCATCCCAGCATCCGTGACTGGCTGCAAAACTGGACACCACAATGGAAAAGCGGTGCCATGCTCACCATCGACTACGGCGAGGATTTTCCGCAGCTCTACCATCGTCGTCTGCACGGCACCTTGCGGGCCTATCTCCTGCATCAGCGGCTCACCGGAGCCGACATCTATGCCAACCCAGGCCGCCAAGACATCACCGCCGACATTAATTTTACCGACTATCGCGCCTGGCTGCATGAATTCGGCATCACCGAGGTTTCGTATCAACCACTCACGGAATTTCTCCAGCCGCACGGCGCTCCGGCTCAGCTTCTCGATCCTGATGGTGCCGGAGGTGCCTTCAAATGCCTCGTGCATCGCCACGCATCATGCGCATCATGACACACCCCCATGAACCCCGCCACTGACCGCCCCGGCACGCTTGAGAAGGCTCTCAAGATCAATCTCGCCCACACCATCTACGGCACCTTCGCCGAAATCGGCGCAGGACAAGAGATCGCCAATAGATTCTTCCATGCCGGCGGTGCCTCCGGCACTGTAGCGAAGACCATGTCCGCCTACGACATGATCATCAGCGACGAGATTTACGGCAAGGCCACGCGCTATGTCTCACGTCAGCGCATGTGTGCCATGCTCGATCATGAATACCCCATGCTCATCCAGCGATTGAACGCGAAACGTGGTAGCACTACGACCTTCTTCGCACTCGCCGACACCGTCCGCGCGAAATCATACCGCGACACGAAGGAGGAGTGCCACGGCTGGCTCGGTCTGCGCTTTCAAACCGAGCCCGGCGGGCCCTGCAACGACATCCAAATTCATGTCCGCCTACTCGATGACTCAAACGCCCGTCAAGCCGACGCGCTCGGCAAACTCGGCGTGAATCTGCTCTACGCCGCCTTCCATCTGCGCGAGCATCTCACCACCTTCCTGCAAAGCCTCATGGACGATCTCACGCGCAAACGTGTCGAGATCGACATGGTAGATTTCAGCGGCCCGGCGTTTACCTCTCCCGAATTTCAAGATCGACTCGTCGCGCTCCAACTCGTGCGTCATGGCCTAGCAGATGCTGCGTTGTTCGGAGCGAACGGTGAAATCTGGCAGGCATCCGATGTCTTTTACAAAAAGCCCGTCTTCCTCAAGCGCGGCAGCTTTGATCCCATCACCAAGCTCAATCTCGACATGATCGAACGTGGTCAGGCTGCGTTTCACGCCGACTTCGGTGACGATGCGCACGACAACATCGAAATCCTCGAGATCACCATGCACAACCTCCTCGCCGGCGGTGCCGAGGTGCCGGACAGCGAGTTCCTCGCACGCGCAGACATTCTTCAGGCTCTCGGTAAAAACGTGCTCATCTCCAGATATCCCGAATTTCACCGCGTCAGCGCCTATCTCTCCCGACACACGCAGTGCCCCGTCGGCATCGCGCTCGGTCTGCCATTGTTCCAGGAGCTGTTCAACGAACGCTGGTGTACAGACCTTGAAGGAGGTCTGCTGGAGGCATTTGGCCGTCTGTTCAAAAACCAGGTGCGCGTCTATGTCTATCCGATGGGGGATCCGATGACTGGCAAAGTGCTGGGCGCGAACGACGCTAACGTCACACCGGAGCAGAAACACCTGCTGCGCTACCTTGTCGAAACCCAATGCGTGCGCGCCTTGGAGGAGCCCAAACAGGACTTCCTCTTCCACACCAGCGCCGAGGTGCGCAGCATGATCAACGCCCGCGATCCCCGCTGGCAGTCGTATGTGCCAGACATCGTCCTCAAACAAGGCCCGTGGCGCGAAATCGCGCAGCCAGTAATGTGAATGGCTTCTGTCTTGACGGTGCGCGAGGTTCGCAGTCAAGCTGATGGCATGGATGACACACTTGCCGACAATCTCGACCTGATCACGATCACGCAGCTCCGGCAGGTCGCGAACCAGGCGCCGCAGCCTTATCGTCTGCATGTGCAGGTCGAGTCACGACTGGAAAAGACGACGAGCTCAGGAAGCCCGTTTTACGAAGTGAAACTCGCCGATGCGGGTGATTCGCTCGTCTGGCGTGTGTTCGACAACAACCCGCATTTTCGTGAGGTGGCACAGCTTGCGCGCAATGTGTCCATCCAGCTCGCCGGTCAGTGGACGGATGGCAAATACGGACTGGAGCCACGCCAGGTGCAGATGCGCACGCTTTCAAACGATGAAGCGGCCGCGCTGCTGCATGGCGATCCCGATCTCGCCGCACGTCAGCAAGCTGATTACAGTGACATCGTTGCCTTCATCGAGTCGATTCGTGATCCGCGGCTCTTGAAGCTGTGCTCCGTGTTTCTCGAGCGCCATGGCGAGCGCTTCCGCCGCACCGGCGCGGCGCGGAAGAATCACCACGCGCGTCGCGGCGGCCTGGTGGAGCATGTGGCGCAGATGATGCGCTGCGCGACGGCAGTGGCAGGTGTTTATCCCAATTTGAATCGTGATTTGATGATCGCGGGCGTGCTGTTTCACGATTGTGGCAAGCTGTGGGAGAACGTGTATGCCGAATCCGGATTCACCATGCCCTACAACCTCACCGCCGAGATGCTGGGCCACATTCCTCTCGGTCTGGAGCTGGTGAACAAGCTATGGCGTGAGATGATGGACACACCGGCCGCGGCGGAGTGGACATTGCTCGAACCCGCATCCGATAGCGTGCGCCTGCATCTGCTGCATCTCATCGCCGCGCATCACGGCACGCATGAGTTCGGCTCGCCCGTGCTGCCGAAGACGCCGGAGGCGATTGTGCTGCATCACGTCGATAACATCGACGCAAAACTTGAAATGTTCCGCCGCGCATATGAGACGGGCAAAGAGCTCGGCCCCGGCATCATCGAAAAATTCACCCCGTGGCCGGTGAACATCGTCGCGCCACTGCCAGCGGTGCATATTCCCAACGCCTAGTGAGTCCAGCAGGCACAACCTCTGGATCAAAATCATCTCTCACTTCACCATCAGGTAGTGGCGTGTCTTCCCATGCTTCTGCTTATTCGTCAGCGGCGGCAGATCGAGGTGGAAGAAGTGGCGCAGAGTCTTGGTGTGATGCTTCAAGGTGGTGCGCGCGGCGTCTTTGAGCGCCGTCCAGCGCTTCCATGAATGATCAGGCGCATGCGTGATGTGGCGCAGCAGGCTCAGCCATTCCACATAGGCGCGGGAGATGTCTCCTTCGGCGATTCCCGCTTTCAAATCCTGTGCGCCTGGCTGTTCGGGATGCAGCATGGCATCCAGCAGCTCCGCCGCGCCTTCGCCGTAGTCGATGGGCAGGCCGTGTTCGAGATAGCCGTGGTGATTGATGAAACCGTAGGTGCCGCGACACACTGCGGCGAGTCGTTCAGAGCCGCAATCCATCGACAGCTCGAACTTCGAGCCGCTGCGCAGGTTCGCCATGTGACGTACGAGATCATCGGCGGGATAACTCTCGTCTTCGAGCGCAGCGACGACGGCGAGACCTTCGCCATGCTGAAAGAAGCTGAAAATTTCGCCACGCCGCGTCGGCACGCCGTGCGCATCGATCAATCCCAGCGTGCGCCACGCGTGAATGGGTGACCCGGGGCGTGGTTCGATGCCTGCGGTCGTCGTTTCAGGCGCATGCACGCCGGTTTCGTTTCGCACCACGACGCTGCGCTCCTGCGGTGCGAGCAACAACCGCCCGTGACTGTCTTCATACGCCATCACTTCGACCGGCGAGAGATCGAAGCAGGCGAACACAAGATTTTCCTTCGCCACGGTGCCGATGAACTCCGGCGCGACGTCTTTGATGACATCCTCCGCGTGTTCGAGGATCGCGTTCGACAGCTCGCCCGCGTGCAACATGGTGATTTCGTCGAGAGGAACCGTTTCCGCCTTCCGTGGCAGCTTCAGCAGGCGGCGGATCGACTTCGTGGGACGGATATGACCCGCAGGCTCGTCCACGGGCGTGCCGAGACTGATTTCGACGCCGTAGATGACTTCCTTCTCGCGGCGGATTTTTCCCACGCGGCCGAGGCCCTGCGCAAATTTCGCGGCGAAGGACGGAATCGTCAGAACGGCATGCACGCGACTCAATGGCACGCGTTGCAGCGCATGTTTGTGTTTGCGCTCCCACTCGCCAAACGAGTTCAGAATCTGCTTTTCCGTCGCTTCGAGGCCGAAGAGCGCCTTTTCAGCCTGCAACGGTGTGTTGGGCTCCTCCGCTTCCAAACCGAGCAGCGGCGGCACTTTGGCGAACAGCCGCTCGGAGAAGCGTTGCGCGGCTTCGAACGGATTTTCCTGTTTCAACGCCGCGTGTTTCATCACGCGCAAAAAAATCGGCCACGCCAGCAAGGCGCTGCGATGCAGCCGCGCGGGACGCGCATCGAAGATCGACGGGCTGTCGCGGCTGGTGACGACATGGCCTTTGTCATCGAGTCCGCGGCGTCCGGCGCGGCCATACATCTGCAACAGCTCGTCGGGAGCCAGTTTGTGCTCGCTGCGGCCGTCGTGGAAGGTCGTTCCGGCCACATGCACGCTGCGCACGGAGAAATTGATGCCTGCGGCCAGTCCCATCGTCGCCACGATCACGCGGAGCTGCCCGGCCTTCGCCAGCGGCTCGATCACACCCGCCCGCGCGCCATACGACAGCCCGCTGTGATGAAACGCGATGCGCCGCTCGATCAATGTCGCCAGATCCTTGCCGCACACCGCCCGCTGCTCCGGCGTGAGATCGAGCGGATCACCCATCGGCAGGTCGGCGGCGAGTCGGCGTGCGATGGATTCCGCTTCCTTGCGCCTTGGCGCGAAAATCAACAGCGGCGCGAGATCCGCCAGCATCACTGCAGCCGCGAACCGCGGCCAGTAGTTCTCAAACTGCCGCTGTCGTTGCGGCAGCGTCTCCATCGGCGCTTCTTCGAGCGGCACGGGCCGTTCACGCGTCGCCACGACCTCCGCCTTGCGGTTCAAACCGCGCATCCACGCCACCACGTCCTCTGGATTCGCCACCGAGCCGCTCAGCAGCAGCAAACGTGTCTCCGGTGGTGCCAATGCGATCGCCGCCTCGTAATTCGCGCCACGCGCATGGTCGGAGATCATTTGGTACTCGTCGATCACCAGCAACGCGGGTCCTTCGCCGCGCACGAGACGCTCCAATTGCGTCTCCAACGTCGCCACCACGACCGGCGCATCGACATTTTCCGCGATGTCGCCCGTGGCGATGCCCACATTCCACTTCGCCTCTTTCCACTCGGCATACTTGTCATTCGCCAGCGCCCGCGTCGGCACCGTGTAGATCGCCTGGCCTTGCAGGTGCTTTCCTTGGTGCAGCAATTCGAAGATGTACGTCTTTCCCGCACCCGTCGGCGCGCTCACCACCACATCCGTGCCCGCGCGCAACAAATTCACCGCCTGATGCTGCCAGGGATCGGGAAGTTTGAGCTGGTTGAGGGACGGGAGCATGGCGGGATGGTTTTGCGGCTGGAAATGACGGAGATGAGGTCTAGAATCAACCCATGACCGATGCTGAACTCCGAAAGATCCTGGCCGACACTGCCCGCCAGGTTGCTATCACACAGCAACAGATCGGCGCGATGAACAACAAGTGGGGCAGCTTCACGGAAGGCATGGCGCTGCCCTCGATGACCAAGCTGCTCCAGGACAAGTTTCACATGGATGTCGTCGCGCCACGTGTGAAAAGTCGCAAAGGCGGCGAGGAACTGGAGTTGGATGTTTTTGCCTACAACAACGGCAAGCGAAACCAGGCGGTGGTCGTGGAGGTGAAGAGCCACGCGAAGATGGAGGCAGTCGAGCAGCTCAAGCGCATCATGAAGGACTTCCCGAAATACTTTCCGGAGCATCGTGACAAGGATCTCTACGGCATCCTGGCGGCGGTGGACATCTCACAAGAGGTGGCGAAGAAGGCGATGAAGGAAGGCTTCTATGTGGCGAGAATTTCCGACGAAACTTTCAAGCTACAGGTGCCTGCGGGCTTCCGGGCGCATTCGTTCAAGGCGGGCAGGTGAGACAAGCACAATCCCGGACATGACTCGAAACCATCTCCCGGCCTTTATCCTTTCCATCGCTCTCTCAGGTTGCAACTACGGCAACATGTCTGTCGCCGAGCTTGATGGCCGGGCTGGACAAACCAGCAGGCTGGAATTTCGATTCCGTAGCACATGACGTGAAGCTCAAGCGCATGGTCGTGGCTAGCGGTGTGCTGGACTTCCAAAACCAAGTACTCCCTGCGAGCCCGAATGACAGGACGGGCACGGAAGTCGGCCACATCCCCATCTTCAACTACGGCACCGACATCCAGATGACACTCGAACTCGAAGCGGCAGGCAAACCGAGAAGCATCAAAATGAAATTGAAGCGCCGCACAGTCACGGAGTTGAAGCGCTTGTATGCTCCTGGCGGTGTGCGGCCGTATCCGTGGGGCGCTCGCGGCTTCCGGCATTGAGACGCGGCATGACATGAGTGGCGAGCAAGAGTCTTTGAGGTGTGCGGTGCAGCACGCGACTTATTCACAGCATTCACATCACGCCCGCGCTTGAATCCACGCCGTGCCGCGTTATCGCTGACGCACATTGAAGGACTGCCGCCAGGATGAGATCGTGAAGAGCCTCATGGCCTCGTATGACGAGGTCGGAGGGATCAACCATGTCGATTGCGGGAACCTGCCGTCGAAGCAGGCCATCGCGGCGTTGTGCGAGGACATGCTGCATCTGCTGTTCCCGGGCTTTTTCTCGGAGGAGGCGGTGACGTCGGACGAACTACAGCTCATGACGCATGAGCTCGTCGCGGGCATCCGCCAGCGGTTGAATGTCGAGGTGCGGCGCACGGCACGTCTGAACGGCGATTCCGCGCAGGCGGACAGCGAGGGACTGGTGTGCCACTTCATGCTGGCGCTGCCGAAGGTGCGCGCGCTGCTGCAAACGGATGTGGAGGCCGCGTTCAAGGGCGATCCTGCCGCGCGTAGCTTTGAGGAGATCATCCTGGCGTATCCGGGACTGGAGGCGATCGCCATCCAGCGTGCGGCGCATGTGCTTTACAAGGAAAACGTGCCGCTGATCCCGCGCATGATGACGGAGTGGGCGCATGGCCGCACGGGCATCGACATCCATCCGGGTGCGCAGATCGGCACGCATTTCTTCATCGACCACGGCACTGGCGTGGTGATCGGCGAGACGGCGCAACTCGGCAACCATGTGAAGCTTTACCAAGGCGTGGGCCTGGTGGCTCGCTCGCTGGCGGCGGGGCAGGCGCTGCGTGGCAAGAAGCGTCATCCGACGCTCGAAGACAACGTCACTGTGTATGCGAACGCGACAATCGTCGGCGGCGATACGATCATCGGTGCGCACAGCACCATCGGCGCGAATGTTTTCATCCTTGAGTCCGTGCCGCCAGACATGCTTTACGCGCTCGGACAGCAGGAGCACAAGGTGCAGGTCAAAAAGCAGAAGTGACCATGCGTGATTTCTCCCAACTCTGCTTCGACTTCACGGCGGCACCGCTGTGGGTGCCGTTCTTGTCGGTGCGCGGGCTGATGGCGGTTGACGCGCCTGAGCAGGAGGATGGGCAGGAAATCCCGAATGGCCGCGACGCAGAGCTGGAGGCGCGGACGCGAGAGTGGTTGAACGCGCTGCAACTCCCCGGCGGCGCGAAGCTGGTGACGGTGACTTGGAACGCGAGGCTGCGCAGCACGGCGGGCTATGCGCGTTATCCGGGCTGGGTTATTGAACTCAATCCGCTGTTGCGTGAATTCGAGGGCCAGGTCGAGCGCACGTTGAAGCATGAGCTGGCGCATTTGATCGCGTATCATCGCAGCGGGCGACGCCGCATCGAGCCGCATGGGCGCGAATGGAGGCTGGCGTGCGCGGATCTGGGCATTCCTGATGAAAGTGCGCGGCATCGCCTGCCGCTGCCTCGCAATGAAATCGAGCGCAGGCTGACCTATGCATGTCCTGCCTGCCAGACGCAGGTGCGCCGCGTGCGGAAGTTCCGCCGACCCACGGCGTGCCTGACATGCTGCAACAAGCACGCGGGAGGACGCTACGACGGGCGTTTTCGGCTGGCGCTGGTGACAGAGTGATGGACTTGCCTGATGCCATCGCCCATTGCCTGAATCTCCCGGGGGCGGAGGAAACCACGCCATTCGGACCGGAGGTGCTTGTTTACAAAGTAGGCGGCAAGATGTTCGCGCTTACGACGCCGGAAGATTTTCCCGCGTGCATGAATCTGAAATGCGATCCGCAACGCGCGATCGAGCTGCGCGACGAACATGAAGCCATCAAACCCGGCTGGCACATGAATAAGAAACACTGGAACACCGTCGTGCTCGACGGCAGCGTGCCGCCGAAGCTCGTGCGGGAACTAATCGAGCATTCGTATCAACTCGTCATCGATGCGCTGCCGAAGAAGGAGCGGGAAGCGTTGAAGAAAAGCCGGAAGCCGGAGCGCTAACCAAGCACCAGCTCCACCGGGCAGTGGTCGCTGCCATGCACGTCATCACGAATTTTGCAGGCCTTCAGTGCGGGCTTCAGTGCTGTGGAGGCGAGCCAGTAATCGAGTCGCCAGCCGATGTTTTTTGCGCGTGCGTCGGGCGTGCGCTGTGTCCACCAAGTGTAGCGACCAGGGCCGATGTCGAACTGGCGAAAGACATCGAAGAAACCGGCGTCGAGGTGCCGGGTGAAGCTGGCGCGTTCCTCATCGCTGAAGCCTGGATTCATGCGGTTCGATTTCGGATTGGCGAGATCGATCTCTTGATGAGCGCAGTTGAGGTCACCACAGGAGATGACGGGTTTTTTCTTCTCCAGCTTCTTCAAATGCGCACGATAGGCGTCGTCCCAATGCATGCGGTAGCTCAGCCGTGCGAGCTCCGCCTGTGAGTTCGGAGTGTACACGTTCACAAGGAAGAAGTCTGGGAATTCTACGGTGATAAGGCGGCCTTCGCGGTCGTGTTCGTCGATGCCGAGGCCGAGTGTGGTCGTTTTGAACGGCACACGGCTGAGGATGAGCGTGCCGGAGTAGCCTTTTTTTTCCGCGCTGTTCCAGATGGCTTCGTAGCCGCTGAACCAACTCAGATCGACCTGCTCCTGCTGCGCTTTCGTTTCCTGTAGGCAGATAACGTCGGCGTCGCAGGTGGTCAGATATTCGCGCAGGCCTTTGTTCAATGAGGCGCGGATGCCGTTGACGTTCCAAGTGGTTAGTTTCATGGGCCGCACCCGCTAGCGCAATGTATCGCATGTTCAACTGGAGAGCCGGACGTCCTGCTCGCTGCTCCATGCCGCCGCTGTCAGCACGGCTCCGAATTTCGCGTGGAACACCCCCGGCGAGGCGGTGAGCGCCACGCGTTTGTAGCGAGGACAGCGGGAGGTTTGACATGCCTTGTGGAACGTTATAGTCGCCACCCCCCATGGAATCCCATTCCCCGTTACCACCGCGTCCGCATCTGGCTGATTTTCGCACCAACCGCCGCGTGCTTCTGCTCAGTGCCATGGCGTTGGTGGCGGGCAGCATCAGCGCCGTAGCGGCTTATGTGTTGCTGTGGCTGATCAATTTGATCACCAACCTGGCCTTCCATCACCGCTGGTCCACGCTGGAGACGACACCCGGGGGTCACCCTTATGGCGTCTGGGTGGTCGTGGTGCCGGTCATCGGCGCTTTGATCATCGGCTTCATGGCGCGCCATGGTTCGGAGAAGATCCGCGGGCACGGCATACCTGAGGCGTTGGAGGCCATCTTGCTCGGGCGCAGCCGTGTGCAGCTCAAGGTGGCGCTGTTGAAGCCACTCTCCGCCGCCATTTCCATCGGCACAGGTGGGCCGTTTGGAGCAGAGGGGCCGATCATCATGACAGGCGGTGCTTTCGGTTCCTTGTTCGCGCAGGGTTTTCATCTCAGCGCAGTAGAGCGTAAGACGCTGCTGGTGGCCGGGGCGGCAGCGGGTATGGCGGCGGTGTTTGCCACGCCGGTGGCGGCGGTGCTGCTGGCGGTGGAGCTGCTGTTGTTCGAGTGGAAGCCGCGCAGCTTCATCCCAGTGGTGGTGGCAGTACTCACTGCGTCCGCGCTGCGGGTGCCGCTGCTGGGTGCCGGGCCAGTGTTTGAAGTGGTGGCACACGGGCCGGTTTCTGGATTGGAGCTCGCGTGTGCCGCCGCCGTCGGACTGCTGGCGGGGTTTGGTTCGACGCTGGCCACTTGGCTGGTGTATGGATTTGAGGACTTGTTCAGGCGTTTGCCGTTTCACTGGTCTTGGTGGCCGGCCATTGGCGCGGTTGGCGTCGGCATTGGCGGGATCATCGAACCGCGTGTGCTGGGCGTTGGCTATGGTGTTATTCATGAGATGCTGCGTGGGGAAATGATCGGCATGGCGGTGCTAGGGCTGATGGTGGCAAAGGCGCTGGTGTGGTCGGTGGCGCTGGGTTCTGGCACCTCCGGCGGCGTGCTGGCACCGTTGCTCATCATGGGCAGTGCGCTGGGGGCGCTGGTGAGTCCGTGGGTGCCCGCTGGCGACACCGCGATGTGGGCCACGGTAGGCATGGCGGCGATGATGGGCGGCACAATGCGTGCGCCGCTGACGTCGGTGATCTTTGCCGTGGAACTCACCCACGACTTCCAGCTTTTCCCCGTGCTGCTGGCAGGCTCCGTGGCTGCGGTCCTAGTGGCAGTGCTCACCATGCGCCGCTCCATCCTCACGGAAAAACTCGCCCGGCGCGGCCATCACATCATCCATGAGTACAGTATCGACCCCTTTGAATGGATGCGCGTGTGCGATGTGATGGACAAAACACCGCCCAGCATCCCCACCACGATGACGGTGACAGAGCTCGCCGGCCATATCAACGCCAGCGAGGAACCGTTCATCCGCCATCAGGCGATCTGCATCGTGGACGCACGACAGGAGCTGACGGGCATCATCACACGCGGTGACATCGTGCGCGCCCTGGGTCAGGAGGATGGGGAAAATCTGCCGGTGATCGAGGCCGGTGGTGCCAGCCTGCTGGTAGCATTCCCGGACGAACCGCTGCATGACGCGCTCATGCGCATGCTGCATCATGGCATCGGCCGCCTGCCGGTGGTCAGTCCGGCGGAGCCCCGCCGCCTCATCGGATATCTGGGTCGGGCGCAAATTCTCTCCGCCCGCCAGCGTTTACATGAAGAGGAGAACGTGCATCAACGAGGCTGGCTGCCCGCCGGCGCGGCTGCCGTCACCACTACCCAACCCCGCCCATGAACACCTTCCACGCCCTTCTCCTGAAACTCCTCCTCGCCAGCGCTGCAGGCTGGGTGATGCTGGAGTTGTGCTGATACATGGGACGTTTCCGTTATTGGGCCAACGCGCCGTTTCTGCTGGGTGCCATCGCCTACGCGACCAACCGCTGGGTGCTGAAACCACATGTGGAGAATCGTTTCCTGCAATCCCACTTCAACGACGTGTGGATGATCCCCTGCGTGCTGCCACCACTGCTCTGGCTCTACCGCAGGCTCGGGCTGCGCACGCATGACCGTGCGCCGACGTGGGCGGAAATCGCGGGCCATCTGCTGCTCTGGTCGCTGACGAGTGAATGGATCGGCCCACAGTTCATCGCCCGCAGCACCGCCGACCCGTGGGATGTGGCCGCCTACTGCGCTGGGGCGGTAGCAGCGGGTCTGTGGTGGCACCGAACCAAAAACGTGACATGAGCTTCGACCTGTTGGCACCGCATTACCGCTGGATGGAATGGCTCACCGCAGGCGGGAAGTTGCAACGTTGCCGGACGGCCTTTCTCGACGCGATCCCTCCGCCTTCAGACGTGCTCATCTACGGCGAGGGAAACGGACGTTTCCTTGCCGAGTTGCTGCCACGCTTCCCACACGCTCGGATCACCGTGGTGGATGCCAGCATGGGGATGATCCTGCAAGCACAACGACGGCTGCAGAAGGTCGGCCTGCATGTGGAGCAAGTGCGGTTCGTCCATGCTGATGCGCTGTCATGGACGCCTCCTGCCATGGCGTTCGATCTGATTGTCACTCATTTCTTCCTCGACTGTTTTCGCGAGGACCAATTGCGGCAGCTAATGCCCGCCATCACCGCAGCGGCTAAACACGAAGCGCACTGGCTGCTGGCGGATTTCCAAATCGCGGAGACCGGTATGCGGCGCCTGCGCAGCCGTATGATCGTGGCGGTGCTCTACGCGCTCTTCCGCCTCGTGACGCGCTTACCGGCGCGGTGCCTCACACCGCCAGATCCGTTGCTAGAATCTGCGGGCTTCACCCTACGGCAGCGCTATGAACACGACCACGGCCTGCTGCACAGCGACTGGTGGAGCCGTCGCCTGCACGAATCACTCAACACCCAGCTCTCCAAAGGCGGGAGTGATCAGTGATCTCTGGCAAAGCCACGCTCCGGCTGCTTGACGCGGCTTCGCCGCATCAATGCCCATGGACGTCGCACTTCTCGGCTTCGGGCTCGGTTTCTTCGACGACGGCCTTGTCCTTGAGGAACTCGAGGGCTTCCTGCAGGAGCAGGTCGCCACGGACGTTGTCGATGAGGCCGTTTTTCTGCGCCTCGGCCATGAATTTCTTCGCGGGCATCCGCTGGCGCTCGGCGATCTGGGCGAGGGCCATGGCGACTTTCTGGCCGGGAACTTCGAGGGCCTCCTTCTTCGCGATTTGTTCGAGGATGAAGCTCACTTTGACGTTCTGACGCGCCTGGTTGGTGGCGCTGTTGAGGATGTCATCCTGCTGTTTCACCAGTTCGTCCTCGCCGATGCCCTGCTGCATGGCGCGCTGGGCGATTTCGTTGGTGCGGCGCTGGGCCTCGCGGTTCACGACCTCCTGCGGCAGCTCGAATTCGACCTTCTCAAAGAGATGGGCGATGACCTGGTTGGCCTTCGCGGCGTCGCGGGCTTGCTCCTTGCGGCGGCGGATGGCGTCACGCACTTCCTCGCGCAGCGTTTCCTGGGTCATCTCATCGCCACCGATCTTCTTGATGAATTCCTCGGTAAGTTCCGGCACGGCCTTGTTTTTCACGCCATGGCATTTCGCGACGAGCGCGAGCGTTTTGCCACGCAGAGCCTCGTAGTTGAAGTCTTCGGCGATGGTGAGATTCAATGTACGCTCCTCGTCCTTGCTGATGCCGACGAGACCCGCGTAGAAACCGGGGAGGAAATCGTCTTCTTCAGCGAGCAGGAACCAGTTTTCCTTCATCTCTTTCAAATGTGCGGGCGCGTCCTCGGCCAACGGCTGGCCGTCGAGGCTGCCAGTGGTGCTGAGAACAACAACATCGCCAATGGCGGCAGCGCGATCCACGTCTTCGTAGGTTGACTGGTTCTCACGCAGATGGAGCAGGTCGTGATCGACATCGGCGTCGGTCACTTCGATGCGTGGCAGTTTGACCGGGATGCCGGTGTATTCCGGCAGCTCGAACTTCGGCGCGAGGCTCATCTCGATGGTGAAACTGAAGCTCTTGTCGGTGTCGTGATACATCTTGTCGTTCACGGCGAGGACGTTGAGCAGCTCGAGGCCTTCGCTCTTCACGGCCTGGCGCAGACCGTCGCTGATGAGCTTCTTTTCCAGCTCGTCCTTCACCTCGTTCTCGTAACGCTTGGCGACGATGCTCTTGGGCGTTTTGCCGGGGCGATAACCAGGAAGGCGCACCATGCTGGCGAAGTAGGTGATGATCGCGTCGCGCTCCTTGCCGACCTGGTCGGCAGGAACGCGGACGTGGGCGACGGCGCGGCAGTTGGGCTGGTGTTCGACGTTGATGTTCATGGGGAAAGTTGGAAATGAAGCCCGCAAGGCCGGGAGTAGGCTGCAAACCGGCTGCCGGGGCTGGGGGGCGGGCATGCTAGGACAACTTCCCGGTTTGACAACCCCGGAAAACCCGGTTCTTCCCCCCATGCACTTGTTCAAACGATTCGAGGTCTGGCTGCTGCTCATCGCGAGCGGCATCGCCGTATGGTGGTCCTTTCAATCGAACACTGCTCCAGCCGAAGACGGCCCACCGACCGAAATGAAGACCGATGCGTCCCTGCAATTGCGCCGTTGCACGCTAGAACGCGATTTCGGCAATGCCCGGCTCGACTTGGAAGTGCGCTACAAAAATGCCAGCCCGCGACCACTCCACATGCAGCCACCGGACGTGCGCCTGATCAATGCCGCCGGCAAAGATGTGCCGCCCTTCATCCTGCCCGTCGAGCGTCCCGCCAGCATCGAAGCCCAGACCACCTCCGACATCCGCCTGCGTTTCTGGCTGGAAAAGGCCGATCTCGCCGATTCCCTCACACTCGACATCCGCGGACAGAAGCTGGAAGTAAAAAACGGCACTCTGTTCGACTTGGAAAAGCTGGAGAATGCAAAGCCGAAGATATGGACGAGCGCGAACTGGGCGCAGTAAGCCAGTTCATGCTTTCAACACCACCCACGTCGCTCCCCACGCGCCGCTCGTCTCATCGGCGGGCCAGATCCATTGCTGCACCTCCGGCAATTTCTCGAGCAACTGATGCACGCCGGTCCTCAGCGTGCCGCTGCCTTTGCCGTGGATGATGCGCACACGATGGATGCCTCGCTTCCGGCATTCGGCGAAGTATTCGGGAATGAGACTGCTGATCTCATCCGGCCGGAACGTGTGCAGATCGAGCTCCGGGCCGATGGGATGCTCCACCGTGTCGGGCATCAGATCTTCATCGACCGCAGACATGAGATGAATGTGCTGATATCGGCATCAACGTCCAGCAGCAATCGGGTTGTGCTCCAGACGTCCGCGTCTAGCATGCGCGAAGCGTTTTCAGAGGAGACTGCCTTGTTTTCCCACCTACGATCATGGTTCCAGCGGCTGCATGGCCTCGCCCGCGAGGGCAAGGTGCTGCTGCAAAGCGTCGTGGCTGACAGCGCACTGGATTCCTTTCCGCTGAAGCGCTCGTTGCGCGGCTACGGAAAACACAGTTTCTCCGCCGATTTGAAGGCAGGAATGAGCGTGGCCCTGCTCGACATCCCGCAGGGCATGGCCTACGCGCTGATCGCCGGGCTGCCGCTGCAATACGGCATCACCTGCTCCGCCATCGCCGCGCTGGTAGGGCCGCTGCTGTCTTCGTCACGCCAGACGATTTTTGGGCCGACGAATGCGACTGCGTTCATGGTGTTTTCGTATTTCGCGGCGTATCCACAGCTCGACCGCCTCAGCATGATGCCGCTGCTAGTCTTCATGACGGCGGCGCTGCTCATCGCGGGCGCATTTCTGCGTGTGGCGGACCTCACGCAATTCATCAGCCGCACGGTCGTGGTGGCGTATGTGACCGGTGCTTCGATCCTGATCATCGTGAACCAGCTCCCTGTGCTGCTGGGCATTCCAGCGGAGGAGTTGCGGCAGGCTGGCGGGCCAGTCATCACCTTTCCCGGCCATGTTCACCGAATTCTCACGCACCTAGATCATGCCAGCTGGCTCAACATCGCGTTCTCCGTGCTGGCGTTCGGTTGTTTCCTCGGCATCAAGCGCTGGCTGCCTCGCTGGCCGGCCTTCGCGGTGACGATCATCTTGATATCATCGCTCGCGCTTATTCCTGCCGCGTTCGGGTTGCATGTGCCGACATTTCGCAACGCCACCTTCGCCTGGAACGAGTTGCTGCCCCCCTTCCCCGACTTTGTCTCCAGCGGAGCGCTGGCGGACGCGAGCCGCCTGTTCGGTCTCGCCATGGCGCTGGCCTTCCTAGCAACTTTGGAAAACAGCGCCATGTCGAAGACGCTCGCTAGCCGCATGAATCAACGCGTGGACCCGAACCAGGACATGCTGGCGCTCGGCGCGGCGAACCTTGCCTGTGCCTACTTCAGTGGCATGACGGCCTCGTGCTCTCTCACGCGCTCCGCCTTGAATCACGCCTCAGGCGCGCGCACGGGCTTCTCCAGCATGTGGAACGGCCTCTGTTGCCTCATCGGCGCGCTGACCCTCGGCGCTGCCGTCGCCTACATCCCTCGTGCAGCGCTGGCTGCCCTAGTGGTGTGCGTGGCCGTCTCTCTTTTCAACAAGCGGCACATCCTCATCTCCATCAACGCCACGCGCTCTGATGCACTGGTGTTTGTCGTCACGCTGCTCGCCACATTGATGCTACCGCTGCATGTCGCCATCTTTGTCGGCATCGGTGTCTCCATCGTGCTCTATCTACGCAAAGCGAGCCGCCCATCGCTCGTCGAATACGAATTCAACGAGGAGGGCCATCTCACCGAGGCAAAACAAGGCGGTCGCCAACATCCGGCGATCTCCATCGTGCATGTCGAGGGCGAGCTGTTCTTCGCGTCCGCCGATCTTTTCCGCACGCAGATCCTGCGCTCCTGCGCCGCCGACCCGAACCTGCGCATCATCGTCCTGCGCCTCAAAAATGCGCGTCATCTCGACGCCACCTGCGCCATGGCCATCGAGGACCTGGTGCGCGCGCTGCGCAAAGACGGGCGCGATCTCATCATCAGCGGCGTGGTGAAGGATCTTTACCGTGTGTTGCGCGACTCCGGCCTCGTCGAGGTCGTCGGCAAGGACAACATCTTCCCCGCCAGCCCCGCGAATCCGAACCTCGCCACCCGCAACGCCCTACGCCGCGCCCAGGAGATCCTCGGCATCAAAGACGCCGAGGTACGCATTTACTTCGACCCGTCGAAGCAACACAAAACGTAATCCTGATGTCATGAAATGGTCTTTCCGCATCTTCTCCTTCGCCGGCACCGAAGTGCGCATTCACGCCACCTTCTTCCTGCTGCTGCTGTTCGTCGCCAGCCAGGGACTCATGGGCGGGCAGGGGGTGACAGCAGCGGTGGAATCCATGCTGTTCATCGTCGTAATGTTCGCCTGCGTCGTGTTGCATGAGTTCGGGCATGTGCTGGCCGCACGCGGCTATGGTATCAAGACGCCGGACATCACGCTGCTGCCCATCGGCGGCGTGGCGCGGCTGGAGCGCATGCCGCGCAAACCCTCACAGGAGTTCGTCGTGGCCGTTTGCGGGCCGCTAGTGAATGTGATCATCGCAGCGGCGATCTGGCTTGGCCTCGGCGTCACCGCGAAGATCCATCCCAGCTTCGACTTCTTACAGCCCGGCCACTTCCTTCAGAAACTCATGGTTTGGAACGTCATCATGGTGGCATTCAACATGATTCCGGCCTTCCCGATGGATGGTGGCCGTGTGCTGCGTGCCGTGCTGGCCATGTTCATGGATTATGGCGCGGCCACGCGCCTAGCCGCGACGACCGGACAGGGCATCGCCATGCTGGTGGCCATCACCATGCTGCTGACAGCCACCTTTCATCCGCTGCTGCTGTTGATCGCATTTTTCATCTTCATGGCAGCGGGACAGGAGGCGGCGCTGGTCACGCAACAGGAGGCCACGCGTAGCCTCCGTGTGCATGACGCCATGCTCACCGACTTTCGCACGCTGACGCCAGAGGCGACATTGCGCGACGGCGTCGAGTTGCTGCTCGCTGGCACACAGCAGGACTTTCCCGTGCTGGACTCACACGGCGGCGTCCTCGGTATGCTCACACGGCGCGATCTCATCTCCGCTCTCTCCGAAAACGGCCCCGCCCATCCCGTGCGTGACGTCATGCGCCCCTGCCCCGCGTCCACACAGCCCGCCATCAACCTGACGCAGGCCATCGACGCGCTCAATGCGGGAGACTCGCCCATGCTCCCGGTGACCGACCCGGCCAGCGGAGCCCTCGTCGGCCTCCTCACTGCGGAAAATGTCGGCGAGGCGCTCATGGTGCGTGCAGCGCTGATGAAACTGCGCTCACCGTCTTGATCCCGCATATCTCGCGTCTAAAGAACTGAATCAACGTGTCGTTTGATCCGCCAATATCTCCCGCAATTGAGGCTGTTGACACGCCACGCATCGCCATCGTCGGCGCTGGCGCGATTGGCTGTTACTATGGTGCGCGACTGGTGCAGCATGGAGGCGACGTGCGTTTCTTGATGCGCTCGGATTACGACGCGGTGAAGCAAGGCGGGCTTCGGATTCACAGCCACGAGGGTGATTTCGAGTTGCCGCAGGTGAGCTGCCATCGCAGCACGACTGAGATCGGCCCGTGTGATCTGGTGGTCATCGCGATGAAGGCCACGGCGAACGAGAGGCTGCTCACCCTGCTACCGCCGCTGTTGAAAGACGACACGATGTTGCTCACGCTGCAAAACGGCCTCGGCTGCGATGACTTTCTCGCCGCGCACTTCGGCGCAGCGCGTGTGCTGGGCGGCTTGTGCTTCGTGTGCATCAACCGCACCGCGCCCGGTGTGATCGAGCATCTGGCGCAGGGCCACATCTCGCTCGGCGAATACGACGGCGGTCCAAAGACGCGCACGCAAGTGCTCGCGGAGCAGTTCAAGGCCGCACGCATCTCATGCAGTGTGGAGGGGAGTCTCATCGCGGCACGTTGGAAGAAGCTGGTCTGGAATATTCCCTTCAACGGACTCTCCATCGCCGCCGGAGGTCTCGACACGGCCACCATTCTCGCAAATCCGGCCTTGGAGCAGCGTGTGCATGAGTTGATGCACGAGATCATCGACACCGCTGGAAAGCTCGGCCATGACATCCCTCTCACCTTGATAGGAACGATGATCGAACGCACGCGCACAATGGCGGGTTACAAACCGAGCAGCCTGATCGACTTTCTCGAAGGCCGTGAGATCGAGATCGAGGCGATCTGGGGGGAGCCGGTGCGCAGGGCTGCGGCCGTCGGCATCGACATGCCACGCGTAAAGACGCTGTATCAGGAGTTGAAGCAATGTATCGCCGCCCGAAAATAGGCGACATGAGCCTCGCCGACATTCGCAACGCCCGTCCTGAAACTGCCATCGTACTCGGCTCCGGCCTCGGAACCGTAGCAGAGGCGTTCGGCATCGAATGTGAAGTCTCGTATGCCGATGTGCCTGGATTGAGCGCCTCCACGGTGCCCGGGCATACCGGGTGTTTTGTTTTGACGAAGCACAACGGCAGACCGGCACTCATCGCCCAGGGCCGCAGACATTTGTATGAAGGACTCAGCGCCACCGAGGTCACGGCGGGCATCCGCTTCATGCACGAGATCGGTGTGAGGCGCGTCGTGCTGACGAACGCAGCAGGCGCGATCCACGAAAGCTTCCACATCGGCGGCTTGATGCTCATCACCGACCACATCAACCTCCAAGGCACCACGCCGCTGCTCGGTGGCCCGCACTTCCATGACATGAGCGAGGTCTATTCGCGCACCTGGTGTGAAAAATTCCACGCCGCTGCTGTAGCACTCGGTTTGAAACTACACAGTGGTGTGTATGCCGCGCTGACCGGCCCACAGTATGAGACCCCCGCCGAAATTCGCATGCTGCGCATCATCGGTGCCGACGCCGTCGGCATGTCCACCGTGCCCGAGGCGATTCAGGCCCGTGCGCTCGGCATGGAAGTCGCAGGCGTCTCGATGCTCACCAACTGGGCCGCAGGACTCAAACCACAGACGCTGCACCATGCCGAAGTCGTCGAAGTAGGCAGGACTGCGAGCCTGTATCTGGCGCGGCTGCTCAAGGCAGTGCTCTGAAAATGCGCCACGCACATTTCATCGCCGCCACGGCGTTGCCACACGCGGTCAAATCGCTACGCTCACACTCCCCATGCCTCGTGATGCCAAAAAATCCGCCGCCAAACATTCCGATGACGTCATCCGCATCCGTGGCGCAAGGCAGAACAATCTGAAGGGCATCGATCTCGACCTCCCGCTCGGCAAATTGAACGTCATCACCGGCCCCAGCGGCAGCGGGAAGTCGTCGCTGGCCTTCGACACGATCTACGCCGAGGGCCAGCGGCGGTATGTGGAGACATTCTCGCCTTACACGCGGCAGTTTTTCGAGCGCATGGACAAACCGAAGGTCGATTCGATCGAGGGCATCCCACCGGCGATCGCGATCGAGCAGGTGAACAACATGCGCAGCACGCGCTCGACCGTCGGCACCATCACGGAGATCAATGACTACCTCAAAATGATCTTCCCGCGTCTCGCCGAGGCCACGTGTCCCGGCTGCAAACGCCCCGTGCGCCCCGAAACGCCGGAAAGCATCGTGCGCGAGCTCTTGAGCGCTTACGCCGAAAAACAGGCTCTCATCCTGTTTCCCGTCCCGGTGCCGAAAAACGCCGCCACTGCCGATTTCGCCGCGTTTCTGCAATCGCAGGGCTTTGTGCGCGTGTGGCTCTACGGCAACGTGATCCGCGCCGACGAGCTCGGCACCCGCAAGCTCCCCGCGCAGCTTTTCGTCGTCCAGGACCGCGTCACGCTGGATCCAAAATCCAAATCTCGTCTCTCCGAAGCCCTCGAAGCCGGGCTGCGTTACGGCAAAGGCAAGGTCGCCGTGAACATCGACACCGACACGCGGCTGTTCTCCACCGATTGGAGCTGCGCCGACTGTGGCATCACTCTGCCGACACCCACGCCCGGCCTCTTCAGCTTCAATTCACCGCTCGGTGCCTGCCCGGCCTGCCGCGGCTTTGGCCGCACACTCGGCATCGACATCGGCAAGGCGATTCCCGACGAGTCGCTGAGCATCAATCAAGGTCTCGTGCGTCCCTTCCAAGGCAGCACCTATGGCGAATCGCAGCTCGATCTCGAACGCGCGGCACGCAAGCGTGGCATCGACATCCACAAGTCGTTCGATGATTACACCACGGAAGAGCGCCACTGGCTCATCGAAGGCACCGACCCCGATCCCGAGGCCGCCTACAACCGTGGTGATTGGTATGGCGTGCGCGGTTTCTTCAAGTGGATGGAATCCCGCAGCTACAAGATGCACGTGCGCGTCTTCCTCAGCCGCTACCGCGCCTACACCGAGTGCGGCGACTGCGGCGGCGGCCGCTTGAAAAAAGAAGCCTACGCCTTTCGCATCGGCCCGCACACCATCGCCGATCTCTGGCGCATGCCCGTGAGCGACATGCATCCGCTCGTGCAAACCTGGCCGCTCAAAGAAGGCGATCACGCCGCGAAGCTCCTGCGCGATGAAATCGCCAGCCGCGTCAGCTACATGGACCGTGCCGGTCTCGGCTACCTCAATCTCGACCGCCAGACCCGCACCCTCAGCGGCGGCGAGCTGCAGCGCGTGAATCTGACCACCTGTCTCGGCGCATCGCTCGTGAACACGCTCTTCGTGCTCGACGAGCCCAGCATCGGCCTGCATCCGCGCGACATCAGCCGCCTCATCGGCGTCATGGAAGGTCTGCGCGACAAGGGCAACACTCTCCTCGTCGTCGAGCACGAAGAGGCCGTCATGCAAGCCGCCGACAACCTCATCGACATCGGCCCCGGCCGTGGTGAAAAAGGCGGCGAGCTCGTTTTCAACGGGCCGCTGGAAAAGCTCGCGAAGACGAAGAGCTCGCTCACCGGTGATTATCTGTTTGGCCGGAAGAGCATTCCTGTGCCTGTAAATCGCCGCGCCGTCGGTACGACTCCCGAAAAAACACTCGACCAACCAACTCTCTCCGACGATGAATCGCGCAGCCGTGCCTACCAAGCTCTCTTCCAGCACTCAAAAACCGATCCGTCGCTTCGAGACCGATCCGGAAAAACTGCGTCAAGCCCGCATCCGTGCGCCGAAGAACTCCACCGAGGATCTCATCAAGAAAGTTTCGGCTGGGCTCGCCGCCAGAAAAGAGAGAGGCTTCTCGATGACCAGCTAGCCATCCTCAATCGTCACGCCGCCGCGCCAGACGATCTCGGCAGGCACATCGGAGGTGGTGGTGAGCATGAGGTGTTTCATCGTGAGGGCAGCCAGGTCGTTCACAAGATCACCAATCGCGGACAGTTCGGCTTCGTCATCGATCAAGACAGCGACAACAAGTCGAACAAGCTCTGCCTGCGCCACGCTCTTCCCACCGAATATCTTCTTCGCCTGGGCACTCAAAATCTCGTGTTTGGTGACACCATTCGTGTGGAGTCAGTGAACAAAGAGAAAAGCAAAACTGCCTCCATTGTCACTTCACAGACCGAAGTGGACCTCGGTCGTCCAACCCAGCAGGAAGTGAACGACTTCATGACTCAGTGCGGCTTCGTCCGTGTGCCCGAGGACATGATGCTCAGCCAGTATGCCGACAAAGCTTTCTGGTATCGCCCTGCGGACAGCATCCTCACCGGCGATACCAACCCTGAGAATTTCTCCCGTGCTGACGACAACATCATCGTCCCCATCGACGTCATCGCCCATCCGTATCCACGCGCGCTCTTTGAGTCCACCGCGAAGCAGAACGGCGTGCCGCTTAGCCATTTCAAGCCGCCCGCAGACCGTAGTCGGGCCATTCCTGGACCGTCACGGGGCAAGAATGCCCCGAATACGAAAAACACGCTCTCCATCCGCTCCGCCCGCCAAAACAACCTCCGCAAGCTCGACGCGGACATCCCGCTGCACGCCTTCGTCTGCATCACCGGCGTCAGCGGCAGCGGTAAATCGACGCTCGTGCATGACGTGCTCTACCGAAACCTGCAAAAGCTCCGTGGCGAGGTGTGCGAGGACGAACCCGGCCGCGTGGGCAGCATCAGCGGCTGGGAGCAGCTCGGCAGCGTCGTCATGGTCGATCAATCACCGCTCGCCCGCACGCCGCGCTCGACGCCGGCGGTGTTCACGGGCGCGTTTGACCACATCCGCACGCTCTTCGCCGCGTGCGATGACGCGGCCACGCAGGGCATCATGCCCGGCTTCTTCAGCTTCAACAGCGGCGAAGGCCGCTGCGAGCGATGCATGGGTAACGGCTTTGAAAAGATCGAGATGCAGTTCCTCAGCGATCTCTTCGTCACCTGTCCCGAGTGCGAGGGGAAGCGATACAAGCCGCACGCGCTGCAAATCCTCCTCCACGGCAAATCCATCCACGACGTGCTCAGCATGACCATCGACGACGCCGTGCCGTGGTTCGCGCAGATCGAGCATCGTGCCGTCGCCGCGATCAATCGCAGCCTGCAACTCGTCATTGATGCCGGACTCGGCTACCTGCGCCTCGGCCAACCGCTCAACACCCTCAGCGGCGGTGAAGCGCAGCGCCTCAAACTCGTCGGCCATTTGATTGAGAGCGGCAACAATGTGGTTCCGCCGTCTCGGCGGATCAGTGATTCAGAAGCAGTCGGGACGACTGCACCACACTCCAAACACGCAGCGCACACGCATCTCCTCCTCCTCGACGAACCCACCACCGGCCTCCACTTCGACGACATCGCGCTACTCATCAAACTCCTCCAGCGCCTCGTCGATGAAGGCAACAGTCTCGTCGTCATCGAGCACAATCTGGAAGTCATCAAATGCGCCGACTGGGTGCTCGATCTCGGGCCTGAAGGCGGCGCAGGCGGTGGATCACTCGTGATCGCCGGCACTCCCGAAGACGTCGCCGCATGCGAAGGCTCTCACACCGGCAAATACCTCCAAGCGATCTTCGCGTCTGTTGGAGTGAAGGCTTTAGCCGATCCGAAGACTCCAAGATCGCCTAAAGGCTCGACTCCAACCTCCGCGAACTGCATCAGCATCCGCGGCGCACGCGAACACAATCTCAAAAACATCTCCCTCGACATCCCCCGCGACGAATTCGTCGTCGTCACCGGCCTCAGCGGCAGCGGCAAATCATCCCTCGCCTTCGATCTCATCTTCGCCGAAGGCCAGCGCCGCTTCCTCGACTCGATGTCCGTCTATGCGCGCACCTTCGTCGAGCAGATGGAGAAGCCGGAGGTGGACCTCATCACGGGCGTGCCGCCCACGGTAGCCATCGAGCAGCGCATCTCGCGCGGCGGCGGCAAATCGACCGTGGCGACGGTCACGGAGACATATCACTTCCTGCGGCTGCTTTTTGCGAAGCTCGGCACACAGCATTGTCCGAAATGCGCGGTGGCGGTGAAGAAACAGAGCGCGGAGGCCATTTTGAAAACCATCCAGGGCCACCTGCGCGCCGGCGGCGGCCATTTGCTCGCGCCGCTCATCAAGGCGCGAAAAGGCTTCCACACCGACGTGGCCGAAAACGCCGCAAAACACGGCATCGAGACGCTGTGGGTCGATGGCGAGTTCAAGCCCACGATGGGCTTCAAACGCCTCGAACGCTTCAAAGAGCACAGCATCGACGCCGTCATCGCCAAGGTCGCCAAAGGCGAAAACGCCGACAAACTGCGCCCGTGGATCGAATCTGCGCTCAAGATGGGCAAGGGCACCATCAAGCTGCGCCTGGCCGACAAGTCGATGCACGTCCTCAGCACCGAAATGAGCTGCCCGAGTTGCGGATGGAGCTTTGAGGAGCTCGACCCGCGTCTGTTCAGCTTCAATAGCCCGCACGGCTGGTGCAAAGACTGCCGCGGCTTTGGCTACGTCGGTCAAAAACGCGATCTCAACGACCGCAACGCCGACGTATCCATGCTCGAAGCCGAGTTGGAAGAAGAACGCCGCTTCAACAGCGACGACGACGAAAACGCCACGCCACGCCAGGTGTGCCCCACCTGCCACGGCAGCCGCATCAACGAGATCGGCCGCGCGGTGCAGCTCCAAAAGAGCACCATCCAAGACTTCGCCTCGCTCACCGCCGGTGAGGCCGGCAAACTCATCGCGAAGCTCAAATTCGACGGCACCGAGGCCATCATCGCACGTGACATCGTCGCGGAGATCACCCAGCGCCTCAAATTCATGCAGGAGGTCGGCCTCGGCTACTTGCAGCTCAATCGCAGCGCCGACACGCTCAGCGGCGGCGAGGCGCAGCGCATCCGTTTGTCCGCGCAGCTCGGCAGCAACCTTCGCGGCGTGCTTTACGTGCTCGACGAGCCCACCATCGGCCTGCATCCGCGCGACAACGAAAAGCTCCTCAACACGCTCACCGCCCTGCGCGACAAAGGAAACAGCCTCCTCGTCGTCGAGCACGATGACGAGACGATGAAACGCGCCGACACCATCCTCGACCTCGGCCCCGGCGCGGGCAAATTCGGCGGCGAAGTCGTCGCGCAAGGCACGCTGGCGCATCTCTTGAAGTCCAAGCAGAGCGTCACCGGCCAGAGCCTCAAACATCCGCTCAAACATCCCTCACGCGGCACAAGGCGACCATTGCCGGAGGGCGGGATTGCATTCCCGCCGAATTCGAAGACGAAAGGCCCGGCGAGACCGAAAGACCAGAAAAATGGGCAGGAATACAATCCTGCCCTCCCATCTCCAGGCTGGCTCCGCGTCACCGGCGCCACCGCGAACAACCTCAAAAACATCGACGTCAGCATCCCGCTCGGTCGTTTGACCGTGCTCACCGGCGTCAGCGGCAGCGGCAAGAGCAGCTTCATACACGGTGCGTTGTCGCCAGCCGTGCGCGAAAAAATCAGCAAGGCCAAGATCAAGGTCACGAAGGCGTGGAAGAGCATTTCAGGCTTCGAAAACCTCCAAACCGTCCACGAGGTCGATCAATCACCCATCGGCAAAACCAGCCGCTCCTGCCCCGCGACCTACGTCGGCATCCTCGACGACATCCGCGCTCTGTTTGCGCAAGTGCCGCTCGCCAGAACCCGCGGCTACACGGCCAGCCGTTTCTCCTTCAACACCGAAGGCGGCCGCTGCGAGACCTGCGGCGGCAATGGCGAGATCAAAGTCGAAATGGCCTTCCTGCCCACCACGCGCGTGCATTGCGAATCCTGCCACGGCCTGCGCTTCAACGCCGCCACGCTCGAAATCGAATACAACGGCAAGCACATCGGCGACGTGCTGCGCATGAGCATCAGCGAGTCCGCCGAGTTCTTCGCGCCCGTGCAAAAAATCGCCCGCCCGCTCAAACTGCTGGCCGACACCGGCCTCGGCTATTTGCAGCTCGGCCAACCGAGTCCCACTCTGAGCGGCGGCGAGGCCCAGCGCATCAAACTCGTCACCGAACTCCGCAGCGGCGACGGCAAAACGATCAAGGAGCAGCTCAAAGGCATTCAAAAGGCCGGCAAGCGCAATCTCTACCTCATCGAAGAGCCCACCATCGGCCTCCACATCCGCGACGTCGCCCGTTTGATCGACGTCCTCCACCGCCTCGTCGATGAAGGCCACACCGTCGTCGTCATCGAGCACCACCCCGACGTTTACGCCGAAGCCGACTACCTCATCGACATCGGCCCCGAAGCCGGCACCGAAGGTGGCAAACTCGTCGCCGCCGGAACGCCTGAACAGGTGAAGAAGTGCAAGGAGAGCCGGACGGCGCGGTTTTTGTGAGAATGGGTACTCAACTGCGGCTCTTGAAGGGTTTCATATATTCCGCAACCGCCTCGACATTCTGAGCAAGCGCCAGTTTGGGTGGTTTGCAGCGAGCTGCCCAGTACCGGCCTGGGGGGAGTTCGTCCCAAAGTGGGCGCACGCCCTCGCATCTCATGGAGCCTTTCATGGCCTGCCTGCGCTGCTGTTTTGCCGCCGCATCCGATGATCAGCGTGACGACCGAAGGCACCGTGAGCGCACCGCCAGTCATGGAACTGCTGGATCAAATTCGTGCGAAGCATCAGGGCGCGCCCATCACACTGATCCTGGACAATGCCCGTTACCAGCGTTGCAAAGAAGTCGCCGCGCACGCCGCGAGGACGGAGATCGAAAGGCTCTACCTGCCCTCCTGCCGCCCGAATTTGAATCTGATCGAAAGGCTGTGGAAACTCACCAAAAAGAAGTGCCTGACCAACCGTCACAACCCAACCTTTGGAGAGTTTCGCGCCGCCATCGACGACTGTCTGCGCAAGATGGCCTGCGATGACCTGCCGGAGCTCAAAAGCCTGCTCACCCGCAACTTCCAGATTTTCCCTTTTCACAAATCCTCATGATGCGTGGTATAGCTCTGGGTGTAGGTGCCTTGAAACCAGGACATGCCCGCCACGAGATTGGACTTTGGCGTGCGCAGCAGCCAGTGATAGTGATTGTCCATGATCACCCAGGCCAGCAATTCCCAGCCCGTCTTCTTGCAGGCCTCTGCCAGGGTGGCGAGCAGCATTTCTCGATCCTCGTCATCCTACACGATGTCCTCCGGACCCTTTCCTACTGCTCATAGGTCCATGGCGAAACGGAGTGCCACTCGAATCGTGGTCATCGTGGGTGCTGTGAAGCGACCAACTGGTACCTCAAGTTCGTGGTGCTGGACAGCCTGCAAACCCTGAACGTTCGCATAGCTCAACCCCCGCAAAAATCTGACTCGGGGCAGCTCCACCTCATACTTCGAGGCTCGGTTCTGAGTGGTGATGGGAACACAAAGAGCCAACGCACGCGGAGGATTATCGTCATGTCTCGAAACGACCACGAAGTAACGAACCTTCCCGGCCACGCCCCAAGTCCACTCGATAGACCTCTCCGGGTTCAGGTGTCATAAAGGCTGTCGATGACTGCCTGACGCTTGGAGCGTGGAAGCAACAAATCGTCGTTGTCGTCCGGTTGGAGGACTACCTGGAAAGGCAACCCTCTCCTGCGGACGATCTGAGTGAAGAACATGCGAATAGCCTCTGTCTGGCTGAGGCCAAGCTGCCGGAGGATGTCCTCCGAATCACGCTTCAGTCTCGAATCGACACGGGCTCTGACCACTGCTTCCTTGGTTGGCATGGCACAATTGAGCACATGCGGGCTACATCGTCAAAGCTCACGAACAACGTCTGAAAAACGTCTAAGCTGAGACACGGGCGGGACGCACACGGCGCTTCCGAGTCACGGGAGACTTCGATGCCCCGCCTGTTATCTCCAGCGTTTGGTTCGGGCCGGTTGGCAGCCAGTGCTTGGCCTTCCGCTCGGCGGCGGTGTGAGTCTTCGCCCACGCGAAGAACTTGTGCAGATCGAAACCAAAATCAGCTGCCACAGCAGCTCTGGCGTTACGGACTTCTTGAACGATGATGTCTTTCATATCTGGGGCTTGGTGAGGAGTTCTGGAGTGCAAATCACGGGCATGTGAAGGTGATGGTAAGTGCAATACTCAAAGAGCGTCTTCTGGAGAGTGGCGTTGGCAAGATGCGTGCAGTTCCACGTCAGCAGATAATCCATCCGATGCACGACGGCGAAGGCAACGTGGGTCGCATCCATCAGGGCCTTCGGGGGCAATTGCAAAAGCTGGACGATGGAATCGGCAAGCGGTTGAACCTCTGCAGTGACATCCAGCTCTGGTATGCCCGCCATCGCCTTCAATCGCCTCGAGGCAGCAGACGCGTCGCCCTTGGAAATTTCAGCGCGCACAGCAATCGACGAGTAGAGCCTGAACCGCATCCGCTCATGACCCCACCAGTCTTGCGTGATCTGTTGATGAGATGCCATCGGCTCCTGATGGCTGCGATGAGCCGTCAGGTAGCTGGGAATCGTCGTCTCAATGTAAACGGTCTCCATGTCCCGCGATCATACCAGACGACGGACATTCGTAAAGCGCCCTGCTCGGCAGTTGCCCGAACGATCAAGTGGAGACACGGCGAGGAGTGGACTCCGCAAACACGAGAGACCCAGTTCGAGCCGTTGTCTCCCACTCCTGGTTCGCCTTCGTTCGTCGGCGGACGTTCATATCCTTGGAGGAGCCCCACTCGGTTTGCCCGCATCCTCGGAATCGTCCTTCCTTCGTGAACCAAGTAAATATCCGGCAATGGTGCCCAGCAGACCAATCACCGGGGCGATCTGTCTATCGCTGAAGCCAGCAACAACAAGGACGACGGCTGAAACTATAATCAATGGCAATGAGAATGCCTGAATCATTTGGTAGGCGTTCTTGTCTTTGTAGATCAGCCAGCCAATCATCAGGCACAGGAGAAGTCCGAACACGAGGAAGCTGATGGAGAGAGTCATTACAAGTTCGGGCGACCATGGCTGCGCTGAAGCTGAGTTATTCAGTTGCTCGGACAACTTCTTTAGTAACTCGGTGGTCTGCTGTTGCTCGTTCATAAAGTCACTATGGTTGTGGATTCCGCTTTTCCAAATCATCAATTCGTTTACTGAGGACTTGGATCAACTGGGCTTGCGTTGTCGTAATCCCCTCGAGGCGCTTAACGCGGTCCTCAATCGAACCCTCGCCAGGTTCACCAGGTGGAATGCAGATAGAAATAAGCCTCTTGGTAAGATCATCCGTCAACCGCTTCAGGGTTTTTTGGTCACCGGGAAGTTGACGAAGATCCAACGGCGGTTGCTTCGGTATGTCCTGACTGAGCAAAAGTGTAGGAGCAAGAAGAGTTAAGGCGATGAGCTTGCGCATTGTGGTTTTAGGCGAACGATCAAACTGAGGCGACCGCTGGGGCGGGGGTGGACGTCGAATCGGCGGCGTATAAAGGGACAGACACTTTATTTTCAGCGAGTGGAACGCATTTGTCAAGCAGTTGCACACTGACCCCGTTTCCGTGCCATTCGGGACAGACACTTTATTTTTAACCACCCGCGATGCTGCTCCACGCGTAATCCATCACACTCTGCCCGGCCTTGGGGCGGATCATCCGCGCCCGAACCGGGTTGAGATGAATGTAATCCATCAGCGTCTGGTAGTGGTAACGGTCCTCTCCCTCCACCACCACCGCCTTATAGCGGTCGCCAAACAACCGCCCCCACTTCCGGTGCCGCACGTTGTAGCGGCGTGTCAGCGTGTTTTGCAGCCAGGACATGCCCGCCACGAGGTTTGGCTCCGGCGTCTGGAGAAAGAGATGGTAATGATTGCTCATCAGCACCCACGCATGCACGCGCCAGCCGGTCATCTCACAGGCCTGGCTCAGCGTGTGAAGGAAGAACCGCCGGTCATCGTCATCATGAAAGATGTCCTCGCGACGGTTCCCGCGAGCCATGACGTGGTAATACGCCCCGGCGGATTGAATGCGAATGCTGCGTGCCATGCGCCGTTTTCAACGAGTGGAACGCATTTGTCAAGCAGTTGCACACTGACCCCGTTTCCACGTCAGAAAATAGTCTGGGAGTTGCGGAGAGTGCGTCGATAGCCGCGACTAATCGACACGATGCTGAGCACAAAAGCGACGGCCGAAAGCGTATAAAGGGACAGACACTTTATTTGCACGCATGCACGCGCCAGCCGGTCATCTCACAGGCCTGGCTCAGCGTGTGAAGGAAGAACCGCCGGTCATCGTCATCATGAAAGATGTCCTCGCGACGGTTCCCGCGAGCCATGACGTGGTAATACGCCCCGGCGGATTGAATGCGAATGCTGCGTGCCATGCGCCGTTTTCAACGAGTGGAACGCATTTGTCAAGCAGTTGCACACTGACCCCGTTTCCTCCCGTTTCCTCCAAGCTCAGCGACGGCGGAGGCTGGCGCGCTGGCTGCACGGCGGGCGGAAAGGCGGCGGCGGAAGCAGCCAGCGTGACAGCCGGAGCCGTTCGCTGCAGCGCATGGTTAGGCCGCGTTGAGTCGTTGAAGCGCATTGGAAATTGTAGCCGCGAAAGCGGTGTAGTTCGGGCGAGACGGATGCCTCATGGACTGAATTACTGCGCCGCAAGAGTGACGCATCGAGGCGAGATAATGCAGCGGCGGGTCGAGACGCCACATGGCATTGAAGGCGGCCAAACCAGAGTGGCCAGAAACAAGAATAACGTGCGGCGCGAGCGCCAGCATCTCGTCTCGGACGAAGTCGGAAAGTGGCGTCGTGCCACTGGCGACAATGCTCGCGGCGTCCTCCGGCTTCTCCGGGTTGGAGGTCGGGCGAATGTTGTAGTAGGCGGTCTGTCGCAGCGTTGCTTCAAGTGCTGGCGCGTCTGCGTAAGCTGCCCGCAACTCCTCTGGGTTTGCGGAAGTCTTCGTGGCGTGTGCGTCGGTCAATGCTTTGATGATGGCGACAGTGTAGCGGACTGTCTTGGTTCCGGTATCGCCTCGGTCATACATCCAGTCGAGGAGACAGTCGTAGTCCACGTTCCAGTGTCCGCACTCGTCATAACCGTAGGACTCCATGTTGACGGCCAAGACGCGCAGCGGAGCCGACCAATAATCGTCCGACGCGGGGCCGTGAAGCATGTGATGCTCAATGCTAGCATCGCGAAGATGGTTTAGCGTCCGCTGTCTGGCTGCGGTGAAGGTAGCTTTAGTCATGGCGCGTGAAGCGGCCTAACAGGGAGGTTATCGACCGTTTTGTTGTTTTGCGAGCAGCTTTATCTCCGACAAGAATGTTGCTTTGCACCGGGATTTTCGAGTCATGCCTTCGTTTTAGCGGCTCATTTGAGTGCAAAGCAACAAAAATGTTGGTTCCCGCGCAAATGAGGGGGTAAAAGACATGTATGAATATTCCGCGCACGGAACCCAGCCTGGAGCAGCGCATCATCGGCACCATGCGGGTGCGGCATTACAGCCGGCAAACAGAGCAGGCGTATGTGCAGTGGTATAAGCGCTTCGTGCTCTTTCAGAAACAGGTCTGCGGAAAGATGCGCCATCCATCTGAAATGGGGGCGGCGGAGGTGGAGGCGTTTTTGACGAATCTGGCGGTGAACCGGGATGTCTCGCCCGCCACGCAGAATCAAGCACTGAATGCGCTGGTGTTCCTTTACCGGGAGGTGCTGGAGCAGCCGTTGGAGGGCATCAATGCCCTGCGAGCGCGGCGAAAAAAGAACCTGCCAGTGGTATTGAGTGTGGAGGAGGTCAAAAGCCTGCTCGCCGCAGTGAAAGGGGATGCAGGGCTGGCGGTGCGCCTGCTCTATGGCTGCGGGTTGCGCGTGGCGGAGGCGCAGAAGCTACGGATCAAAGATGTGGACGTGAAGGGCGGGAAGCTGGAGGTGCGTGGCGGCAAGGGCGATAAAGACCGCGTGCTGACGCTGCCCAAATCCCTGTTGCAGCCCATCGGCGAGCATTTGCAACGGGTGAGGGCTTTGTTTGAGCAAGACCGCCGGGAAGGCGTGCCAGGTGTGCATTTACCTCATGCGATGGCGACGAAGCAGCCGAGCGCGGCGGAGAGCTGGCCGTGGTTCTGGTTTTTCCCGTCGGCACGAGTGTGGGAGGACTTGAAGCGGGATGGCAGCCCGCGTTTTGGTGAACGCGCCTACGGGCGGGGGCGGCATCACATGCATGACATCATGATCAACCGGGAGATCGCCCGTGCCTGCAAGCTGGTGGGCATCGAAAAGCGTGTGACGGCACACACGCTGCGCCATTCCTTTGCCACGCATCTCATCTTGCGCGGGGTGGACATCCGCAGCATCCAGGAACTGCTGGGCCATGCTGATGTGCGCACGACGGAGATTTATGTGCATCTGGCGAAGGCGATGCGCGGGGAGATCACCAGCCCGCTGGATGATTTGTGAAGGAGTGAAAAAAATGTCGGCGAGGATTTTTTTGCGACAGCATCGCAATAGCGCAAGGATGGCGCATAAAAGTTCAAAAAAATCAACATGCCGGTTGCAAACATGCTGATGCTTTCCATTCTGCGCGCCCTTGTGAAATATTTCACAAGCTCATCTGACGACAATTTCCTATGGGTAACTTCTTTCCGCGCTGGACCAACTGGCTGCCGCTCAAGCTCGCCATTGCCGTCGTATTCATTTCCTTCGGCGTGAATGTGGGCGTCGCCTACTACTTCACTCCGAAGTATACGCGTGTGGGTTACGAGCCGACCCAGCCGGTTCCGTTTTCACACAAGATTCACGCTGGGCAACTGGCGCTGGACTGCCGCTACTGCCACAGTTTCGTGGAAAACTCCAGCCACTCGAACGTGCCGACGAATCAGACGTGCTTCAACTGTCACGGGCCGGGCAAGGGGAACATCCGCAGCAGTTCGCCGAAGCTGGAAATGGTGGTGAAGGCGAATGAGACGGGCAAGTCGATCCCATGGGTGAAGGTACACAAGGCTCCTGATTACGTTTATTTCAATCATAGCGCTCATTTGAACCGCGGCATCTCCTGCGTGGCTTGCCATGGTAAGATCAATGAGATGGAGGTCGTCCATCATGACCAGCCGCAGTCTATGGGCTGGTGCCTCGACTGCCATCGCAACCCAGAGAAGAATCTGCGTCCGCTGGAGTTCGTGACCAACCTCAATTACAAGGCGGGTGATCTGAAACGTGCAGATTTCTACCAGGGCTTGCTCGACAAGAAGATTCCGGCCAAGGCCATCGCCACGACCATTGCGGGTGAGAACGCGGGTGCGGATGATCTCGCGAAAATCGTGGCGCTCGCTGAAAAAACTTACGGCAAGGAAGTGACCCAGATGGAAGTGGGCACCCAGCTCAAGAAGCACTGGCAGATCCAGCCGCCTGAATCCTGCTCAGCCTGCCACCGCTAAACCCGCCGCCCCTTTCCCTGACACATGAAACGCATTTGGAAGCATCCCGAGGAGCCGCAGAACGCCAAGCGCTACTGGCGCAGTGTCTCCGAACTGGAGCGCCGTGAAAATTTTCTCAAGAACCTCGGACAGGAGTTTCCTGCGGGCGACACCTTGACGGATGAGGAGCAGGAAAATGGCCGACGTGACTTTTTGAAATTGATGGGCGCGAGCGTCGGCCTCATGGGCCTAGCCAGTTGCCGCCGCCCGCTGACGAACATCCTGCCTTACACCCAGCACGTCGAGTGGATGGTGCCGGGCAAACCCCTGCTCTACGCGACGACGATGCCGCGTGGTGGCGCATCGACGCCGCTGGTGGTGACGACGCATGAGGGTCGCCCGACGCATCTTGCGGGCAATCCGCTGCATCCGCTCGGTGGTGGTCTTGATCCGTTTGCTCAAGCGTCTGTGTTGGATCTCTATGACCCTGATCGCTCGCAGAAACCGCTTGGCATGGGCAAAGAACTCTCTTGGGCCAAAGCGAACGAGCTTCTCGCTGCTGTAGCCGCTGAGGGCAAGAAAGGCGCTGGCATCGCCATCGTCTCGGGGGCCACGACTTCTCCCACATTTCTCCGTCTGCTTGGTGAGGTGAAGGCGGCTTTCCCGAAGGCGCAGTTGTTCCAGCATGAGGCTGTCGGTGGTGAAGGGCAGATCGCTGCGAACAAGGAAATCTTCGGCGCGGGTGTGAAATCCTTCGTGAAGCTTGGCTCCGCGATGCGCATCCTCTCGCTGGACTGCGACTTTCTCGGCGTTGACCCTGTGGTGGGCGAGCCGATTTCCGCCTTTACCAAGCATCGCGCCAAGGATGCCAAGGTGGTGGACATGAACCGCCTCTACGTTCTTGAAAACCGTTACACGCTCACAGGCGGCATGGCTGACCATCGCAAGGCTCTCCCGGCGGCGCTCATCCCCGCCGCTGCTGCCTTGATCGCCGAACAGCTCGGAGACGCCTCGGCCAAGGCTCTGGCGGCCACTGCGCCGCAGGCGTTGAAGGACTGGATCAAGCCAGCGGTGCATGATTTGATCGACAACAAGGGCAAATCCATCGTGCTCGCGGGCTCTCGTTGCAGCGCAGAGGTGCATGCGCTTGTCGCCTCCATCAATAAAGCGCTCGACGCCTTCGGCTCGACGATCGAACTGCTCCAAGACAGCGCTGCCGTTGAATTCGGTTCCTTTGCCGATCTCCACGCCGCGATTTCCGGTGGGCAGATCCAGACACTCGTCTCGCTGACACCAGGCAGCCTTTACTATGACGCCCCGGACGCAGATGCGTTTGCGAAGCTCATCGCCACAAAGAAGGTGAAGCTCGTCCATGCTGGCATGCTGAAGAATCGCACTGCACGGCGTGCGGCGCTGCACATTCCGGCTGCCCATTACCTTGAATCATGGGGCGATGTGCGTGCCGCTGATGGTACCTATTCCATCATCCAGCCGATGATCGCGCCGCTCTATGATGGTGCGAGCGAAGTCGAAGTTCTCCTCGCCCTGCTGGGCCGCAAGAAACTTGGCCCTGCGACAGCAGCAACTGCGGCTGCTACTGCGGCACCTGCCGCCCCTGTGGAAGATGCAGCCCATGTCGCCGTGCGGGACACTTTCGCCGTCGTGGCAGGTGGTCTCGATGAGACGAAGTGGAATTTCACCCTACGCGACGGATTTCTCAAAGGATCTGCTTTGCCGAAGGCCGGTGCTACGCCGAATATCAGTGCCGTCGCAGGTATTGTGTCAAAGGCCAAAGCAACGCCGACTCCCAGCGATGATGCGCTCGAAGTCGTACTTGTTCCTAGCTCCAGTGTGTTCGACGGACGCCATACCAACAACGCGTGGCTGCAGGAGGCACCTGATCCGATCACCAAGCTCACTTGGGAAAACGCCGCGTGGCTTAGCTCCGTTACGTTCCGCCGTCTCGGTCTCAAGGAAGGACAGCATGTCAAAATTTCCGTCGGTGGAGCTGAGATTGAAATCCCCGCCATCGAAGCTCCGGGCCATGTATCCAACTCCATCACTGTGCAGCTTGGCTACGGTCAGGCGGAGGTGGGCGAGGTCGGCGCAGATCGCGGCGTGAACGCCTATGTGCTGCGCAAACAGCCCGGTGCTTATGTGCTCAGCGGCGCGAAGATCGAGGCGCTGTCCACGGAGACACAGTTCGCCATCACTCAGGATCAAAACACATCTGTCGGGCGTGCAGTTTTCCGTGAAGGTACGCTCTCCACGTTCAACGATGACGTTCATTTCGCCCAGAAGACGGGCATGGACGGCCACATCCCCGAAAACATCTCCTTCTACAAAGGCCAAGTCGGCAAGAAGTCTGCGGAGAACCCGGATGGCTTCGACTACGAGCAGCACCACCAGTGGGGCATGGTCATCGACCTCAGCAAGTGCATCGGCTGCACTGCGTGCATCGTCGCCTGCCAGAGTGAAAATAACATCCCGGTGGTAGGCAAGAACCAGGTGCGCAAAGGGCGCATCATGCAGTGGATCCGCATGGATCGTTATTTCGCCGTGCCGAAGTGGGGCACCCATAAGAATGAAGACGGCTCTGTCGGCGTCGATCAGCAAAGCACTTGGGCCGAGGATGCGCCGACTCCCGAGCAGCTCGAAAATGCCGAGATGGTACACCAGCCCATGGCCTGCCAACAGTGCGAGGCCGCCACATGTGAGACTGTCTGCCCGGTGAACGCGACCGTCCATACGCCAGATGGGCTCAATGCGATGGCCTACAATCGCTGCATCGGCACGCGCTATTGCGCCAATAACTGCCCCTACACCGCACGCCGCTTCAACTGGTTCGACTACAACAAGCGCAACCCCCTGCTTGAGAAGACGGAATTCGGCATCAAGGCCAACAACCTCTACTTCGGGCCGCTCGGGGAAAAGAAGGAAGACGAAAGCCTCCGCCTCCAGCGCAATCCGAACGTCACCGTCCGCATGCGTGGTGTCATCGAGAAATGCACCTACTGCGTGCAGCGCCTCGAAAGCGCCAAGATTCTGCAGAAGCAGATCCAGCGCGACTCGAAAAACTTCCGCGTGCCTACCGACAGCGTTAAAACCGCCTGTCAGGAGAGTTGCCCCGCTGATGCCATCGTCTTCGGCGATCTTGCCGACGAAAAATCCGCTGTGGTCAAGGCCAAGGCCTCACCGCGTGATTACCAGGTGCTCAAATACCTCGGCACCCGCCCCCGCACGAGCTACCTCGCCCGCCTGCGCAATCCGAACAAGAACATGCCCGGCGCGGAAAACGTCGCCGCGTGGAGCAAACATCAATACTAATTCCGGCACATGGACGCTTCCGCCCCCGCCCCAAACACCCCGCGTATCCTCGCTCGCGAGCCGTTGGTTCTCAACCATCGCTCCTACTCTTGGATTACGAACCGCATCTGCGGCATTGTGGAGAACAAGCAGCCCGCCCTCTGGTGGATTCTGTTCGTTCCATCGGTGCTGCTGACCGGGCTGATGGTGTTCTGCTTCACCTACCTCATTTCCACCGGTGTTGGCGTCTGGGGCCAGAAGCAGCCTGTTGCTTGGGCTTGGGACATCACAAACTTCGTGTTTTGGATCGGTATCGGCCACGCCGGTACGCTGATCTCGGCGATTCTTTTCCTCACGCGCCAGAAGTGGCGTACTTCGGTGAACCGCGCGGCGGAGGCCATGACGATCTTCGCCGTGATGTGCGCCGGTCTCTTCCCGGCCTTCCACGTCGGTCGCGTATGGATGGTGTGGTTCCTGGCACCGATCCCGAACGCGAACTCCATCTGGCAGAACTTCAAATCACCGCTGCTCTGGGACGTGTTCGCTGTCTCGACTTACTTCTCTGTCTCGCTCGTGTTCTGGTTCCTCGGCCTTGTGCCCGATCTCGCCACCTTGCGTGACCGCTGCCGCCCCGGCTTGAAAAAATTCCTCTACGGCCTGTTCTCCCTCGGCTGGCGCGGGGGTAATCGCCACTGGAGCCACTACGAGACGGCCTACATGCTGCTGGCCGCCCTCTCGACACCACTGGTGCTCTCCGTGCATTCCGTCGTGTCCTTCGACTTCGCCACCTCCATCGTCCCCGGCTGGCACACCACGATCTTCCCGCCCTATTTCGTCGCAGGTGCCATTTTCGGCGGTTTCGCGATGGTGCTGACGCTGATGATCCCCTGCCGCCGGATCTACGGCCTGGACGATCTCATCACGCGCAAGCACATCGACAACATGGCGAAGATCATCCTGCTCACGGGCTCGATCGTCGGCTACGCCTACTGCATGGAGCTCTTCGTGGCCTACTACTCGGGCAATCAGTATGAAAGCGCCGCCTTCACCCTGCGCGGCCTGACCGGACCCTCCACCTGGGCCTACTACTTCATGTTCAGCTTCAATGTGTTCGCGCCGCAGATTTTCTGGTCCCGCTGGTGCCGCCACAACATGTGGGTCGTCATGTTCGTCTGCATGTGCGTGAACGCCGGTATGTGGTTCGAGCGCTATGTCATCATCGCCACCTCGCTGGAAGTCCACATGACGCCTGGCGCTTGGCGCACTTATACCGCCACCTGGGTGGACCAGTGGACGTTCATCGGCACTTTCGGCTTCTTCATGATGCTCTTCCTGCTCTTCTTGCGCTTCCTGCCCGTCATCGCCATCGGTGAGGTGAAGGGCGTCCTGCCGCAGTCGAATCCGCACTTTGACGAGCACGCAGAGAAGGGCATCCAGGAGGAAGACCTCATGGACTATCCCGACCGCCACGTCGCCAAACCAGCCGCCGCCTGATCGGATTTCAAATCTCCAATCTCTAATTTCAAATTCACCATCGTGAGCACCACCCTCAAACGAGTCCACGGCTATCTCGCTGAATTCGACAGCGTGCATGACCTGTATCACGCCGCCGAGCATGTGCGTGACGCCGGCTACAGCCGCTGGGACGTGCATTCCCCTTTCCCGATCCACGGCATGGACACTGCGATGGGGAACACCCGCTCCAAGTTGCCCTATCTCGTCTTCTGCGGTGGCATTACCGGCACGGCCACGGCCTTCACACTCGAAACCATCACGCAGACGAATTTCTGGAGCCACATCGGCCTCGGTTTCCTTCAGAAGATCGTTGAAACCTATCCAACCATCGTCCAGGCCAAGCCCACGGACCTGTGGACGATCCCGGCGTTCTTCCCCATCATGTTCGAGCTGACGATTCTCTTCAGCGCGTTCACCACACTCTTCGGCCTGCTCGCCATCATTGGCCTGCCGCGGTGGAATCATCCGCTCTTCGCCTCCAAGAACTTCCCGAAATTTTCCGACGACGGCTTCTTTGTCTGCATCGAGGCCCGCGACCCTAAATTCTCCCAGGAAGGCACCAAAACCCTGCTCGAAAAAGCAGGCGGCAAAAACATCGAACTCGTGGAGGACGAAATCTAGGCCCCCGCCCCGCATCCTCATGAAGTACTTCTTCCTCAGCTACATTTTCATCGGTGCGCTCATCGTCAGCGCGTTTGGGCTCCGTGGCAGCAAGTCTGAGCTGCCGCCGCTCGAAATCTTCCCTGACATGGACCACCAGGCCAAGGTCAAATACCAGGTCGCCAGCGAATTCTTCGCGGATGGTCGTGGTGAGCGCTTGCCGGTCAAAGGCACCGTGCCAATGGGCTTCGAGATACCAGTCAAAGCTGCCGTCGATGGGGGCAAGCCTCCACGCTTTGGTTTCACCAACGGACTTGATTACTACAGCACTGGCAAAATGGGTGATTTTTATGGCGACGGTCTGCCCGCCGAGATCACTGGGGACAAGAGTGTCTTCAACGCGGAGTTCATCCAGCGCGGCGAGCAGCGCTTCAACATCAATTGTGCGATCTGCCACGGCACCTCTGCCAACGGCAAGGGCGTCACTTCGAAGTACGGCATCCTCACCGCCTTCAATTTCCAACAGGCCGGCAACTCCGACCCAGCCAATGCTGCGGCCTACCGCGCTGATGGGGCCATTTTTGATGTCATCACCCACGGCAAAGGGCTCATGGGCGGTTATGGAGGCAACATCTCCGTGCGCGACCGCTGGGCCATCGTGGCCTACATCCGCTCCTTGCAACTCGCCGCCAAGGAGGCCGGCGCCACCCTTCAGTAACGGCATCACGCGAATCACGGCATGAGTCACCACGTCACCTTCAACGATCTGCCTCAGGGCGGGGAAAAATTCGAACCGGCCAAGGGCGGCAAGCTCATCGGCGCTCTCGGCCTGCTCGGCTTGCTCGGGCTCGTCGGCTCCGCTTGGTTCTTCTTCAATAACACGGATACCTTCGCCTACTCGTGGTTATTCGCGTTCTTCTTCACTTTCACCTTCGTTGTTGGCGGCTGTTTCTGGATTTTGCTCCACAGCGCATCGAACTCTAGCTGGGGCGTCGCCGTCCGCCGTCTCTGGGAGAACTTGGCGAACATGATCCTGCCGCTGGCATTCTTCGCTGTGCCGCTGCTTTTCCCAGCCGTGCAGAAACCGCTCTATGAATGGATGAACCATCACCGCACAGCCGCCCACCAAGCCGCAGAGCATGGTGGCAGTGTGAGGGAGGCGCTCCACCACATGTCGGAGGCCAATCCCCATCTGCATGTGCTGGTTTCCAAGTTCGGATACCTGAACCTTAACACTTGGTTCTCATGGTACACCCGTTTTGCGGCATTCTTCCTGATCCTCTGGTTCATCGCCCGCACTCTGCGTAACAAGTCCCTCAAACAGGAGCAAGATGGGGACATCAAGCACACGGTCCGCTCGCGACAGTTCTCCTGCATCGTGCTGCTTCCCTTCGCCCTAACCGTCACCTTTGCTGCGTATGACTGGCTCGTCGGGCTCGACTACAACTGGTTCTCTACGATGTGGGGCGTGTACATCTTCGCTGGCTGCGCCTGGGCTTCTATGGCTCTTTCCATGCTGGTGCTCATCTGGCTGCGCAACCTCGGCTACATGCAGAAAGTTGTCACCGGAGAGCATTATCATCTGATGGGCAAGCTACTGTTCACCTTCACGGTGTTCTGGGCCTACATCTCCTTCTCGCAGTACTTTCTGATTTGGTATGCTAACATCACTGAGGAGACGCGCTTCTACCTCACGCGTAACACCGAGGGCTGGCGCGCAGTCTCCATCTTCATCTTCGTCGGCCACTTCATCGCCCCGTTCCTGCTACAGCTCTCGCAGCCACAGAAGAAAAACACGGTCATGACCAGTGTTATCTGCCTCTGGATTTTGTTCATGCACCTCGTGGATATGTACTGGAATGTCATCCCCGAGCGCGGCCCCTCCCTCGGTTTGGGTGTCACGGTTCCCGGCGCATGGGTGCAGGACATTGTCGCGCTGCTCGCTGTTTTCTGCACGATGGGCTTCCTCTACCTGCGTGGCCTTGCCAAATACAGCCTCTACCCATGGCGTGACCCCCGCCTCATCGAGTCCGTGAATGTCGTCAACTGACCTGCCATCTCCCTCTTTCATGTCGCAGTCCGAACAACCCAAAAAAGCCGGCTCCTCCTTCCTCTGGGTGCTGGGAGCCTTCGCAGGCTTCGCCGTGCTGTTTAGCCTCATCCAGGCCGCCAACGGCTCGAAGCTCGGCTTTGATCCACGCGCTGAGGAACGCCTCGCCAACACAGCCGAGATCAACAAGGCGCAGAACGAAAACATGGCCAAGATCGGCATGGCCGACGTTGCGAAGAAGAAAGCTGTCTTTGAAAAGACGCTTTCCATCATCGGTGGTAAAAAGCCCGCTGTCAGCACGCAGGTTGTTCCAGGATCACCCACGCAGTTGAAGCAAGCTGCGGCTGCCGCCGCGCCTGCCGCCGCGCCTGTGCCAGCACCTACGGCGGCCCCCTCAGCTCCTGCTCCCGCCACCGCCGCACCTGCGGCACCGCCCCCTGCTCCAGCCTCCGCAGCTCCAGCTCCTCCTTCTGCTCCAGTTCCGGCCCCCGCCGCACCCGCACAGCCCAAGTAAGTCATGCAGACTCATCCCGCCTCCTCTGACGCCGATGTCCAGGCCGACAATCTTCGCCGTGCGGCGATTGACAAGTCTGTCCGTGGCCCCGTGCTATTCCTCTTCACCAACGGCGCATTCTGGCTCATGCTCTCCACGCTCCTTGGTGTGCTGGCGGCCATCAAGCTGGTCGAGCCCACATTCCTCGAAGGCTGCCCCTACATTTCCTACGGTCGCCTCCAACCTGCGCACATCAACGCACTCGTCTATGGCTGGGGCATTCAGGCCGCCCTCGGCGTGATGCTCTGGGTCATGGCGCGCCGCTCGGGCCAGGAGCTCAAAAGCGGTCGCCGTCTCATGATTGTCGCTGGTGTATTCTGGAACATCACCATCACCTTCGGCATTCTCTCCGTGTTGATGAACAAGAACACCTCCATGGAATGGCTGGAGATGCACGAGTTCACTTGGCCCGTGCTGTTGCTCTGCTTCCTGTGCTTTGCATGGCCCATCGCCCGCATGTTCGGGCGTGCGTTCCGCCCGGAAGGCTTCATGGTCAGCACTTGGTACATCCTTGGTGCTTGCTTCTGGTTCCCGTGGATTTACATCACCGCCAACGTGGCCCTGCATTGCTTGCCGGGCCTAGGTGCCCTCGGCGCAGGCATTGACGCATGGTATGTCCATGGCGTGATCCTTCTCTTCTTCGTCCCCGTCGGTGTCGGTGCGGCCTACTACTTCATCCCGAAGATCACCGGCAGGCCCATCGCCTCCGCGCAGCTCGCCTCCGCCGGTTTCTGGACGCTCGCCGTTCTTGGCGGCTGGACAGGGATGCAAAAATACATGGGCGGCCCACTCCCCGCTTGGATGACCGCCATCGGTGCCTGCACCGGTGTGCTGCTGCTCATCCCGGTGGGACTCGTTGGCCTCAATCACCACCTCACCACCTTGGGCAGACACAGCGCCGTCGTCACCAGCCCCACGCTGCGGTTCGTGTTCTTTGGGGCGTTGTTCTACCCAGTGTCCGGTCTGATCCTCGCGTTGAACTCCGCCTTTTGGAGCGGAGCCAGCCTGCAGTTCACGCAGTCTTGGTATGCTTTCCAAATGGTCAGCGTGTACGGCTTCTTCAGCATGTGCGTGTTTGGCGCGGTCTATTACATCGTGCCGCGCCTCTCCGGTTGTGAATGGCTCAGCGTGCGCCTGATCAACAACCACTTCTGGTTCTCCGTCTATGGTGTCGGCACCATTGTCATCATGAGTCTCGTCGCCGGCTGGCAGCAGGGCGCGGACTTGAACAATCCGGAGCATTGGGACCAGAACTTCATGAATCAGGTCGTGAACTCCCGCGCCTATGTTGTCTCCCGCGCGGTGGCTTGGGCACTCATCAGTTTCTCGAACTTCATGTTCCTCCTTCATCTCCTGCTCATGGTCGCTGGGCTTGGCCGCCGCAGCTCGGCGCCCACTCTGCTTGTCAGTGAGCATGACGACCAAGCTACTCCCGCACACGCATGACGAATTTCCGCACCTTCATTCTCGGCCTCGTTGCCTCCTTCGGCCTGCCTTGGCTGTGCCTCATCGTGATCCCTGCGATGGAGTATGAGCACCTCACCCCAGTCGCCTACGACAAGGACAAGGATGGCGTGGAAGGCTTCTACCCACCCGCTCCCATCAACGGCCAGGGCCAGCTCGTTTACATTCGTGAAGGCTGCAACCAATGCCATACGCAGATGATCCGCCCGTCTCAACTAGGCCTCGATGGCTGGTACAAAGGCTGGGGCCAAGACCAGGAAGGACGCCCTGCTGCGGCAGTGCGCCCGAATGTGCTGCGCGACTATCTCGGAGAGAAGTACGCGCTTCTCGGTGTGCAGCGCATCGGCCCCGACCTTGCCAACTTCGGCTGGCGCGCCGGAGACGCCGCATCTCTCCACCTGCATCTCTACGCGCCACGCGCCGTGCATGACTGGACCACGATGCCCGCTTACACAAATCTCTACACCGTGCAGAAAATCCAGGGTCCCGCCTCTGGACACGCCTTGAAACTGCCACGGAAATACGCCCCCCCCGCAGGCTACGAAGTCGTTCCGACGCCCGAGGCTGAGCGTCTCGTCGAATACCTGCTCTCCTTGAAAAAGGACTATCCCATTCCAGGCGAATCAGCCGCCGTCGCTGCTGCTCCCACACCCGCGAAGAAGTGAATCTCAACTTTCAGCTTTCATCTTTTAGCTTTTCATGAGCGCCCCCGCCCATCCTGACAGCACCGATCTCGACCGTATCCACGCCGCAGTGAAGCGGGAGAAGGAAGATCTCGCCCCTGAAAACCAGCCCGCACCACTTTGGGCCACATTTCTGCTCATGCTTGTCGCCATCATTGCCGGCGGTCAGCTCGGCGTCATGACCGGTGGCTGGAGCTTTAATGTGAGCAATCCATTCTCCCTCGCCAACGGCGGTGATCCGCGTCCAGGCGGTGTCGGCGCTGGTGGCTCCCTCGATCCCTTCGCCCTTGCGATGAAAAAAGGCGCTAGTGGCTACGCCGTCTGCGGTGGCTGCCATCAGGGCAATGGCGCGGGCATCCCTGGACAGTTCCCGCCCCTCGCTGGCTCTGAATTCGTCCACGGCGGTACCGAGCGCCTGATTCGCATCGTTCAGCATGGCCTGACCGGCGCGGTGAGCGTCAAAGGAGCTATATTCAACACCCCTGGCGGTATGCAGCCCTTCGGCGCGGCGATGTCCTCCCAAGATCTTGCCAACGTGTTGACCTACGTTCGTAATTCATTCGGCAACGAAGGCAGCATGATCACCAAGGAAATGGTGCAGAAGGTTCGTGATGAAGAAAAACGCGCCACCCAGTGGACCGAGGCTGACTTGAAGCCCTTTGCCGACAAAAACGTCCCTGGCGACATCCCCGCAGGCCCGGGAGCCACCGCCGGTGCTCCTGCCGCAGAAGCAAAAAAATAATCCGACAACCCGCCATCATGTCGAATGTGAAGCATACCGTCTCCCGCAAGGCCCCACTGGTCGCCTTCGGAGTCGTCTTGCTGATCGCCAACGTGAGTTGCGGCAAAGTACTAGAGAAAGCGGAGGTGGAACACCTCGCTCCAGCGGTCGAAGTCGCTGAGATGACCAGCATCACCGGCAAAGTCACGCTCAAGGGCGCGGATACGGCGAGCTTGCGCAAAGTCGTCGATGTCGGCGGCAATCCATTCTGCACGGGCCATGGGGACATTCTCGATCCAGCATGGCGTGTCGCCTCTGATGGCGCTCTCGCTGACACGGTGATCACCGTCCGTGGCAGCCAGCGTGCCAGTAATCTCCCATCCGCCGCGCCGCTGATCGACCAGACAAAGTGCGAGTTCACGCCGCACACCGTAGCCATTCAGGCGGGTCAGAACGTCCGCTTCCACAATAGTGACCTCACCTTCCACAATATCCGCATCGCCAGACACAGCGCAGAGGGGAAAGAGAATATCGCGAATATCGGGCAGCCTTCGCGTGGTGATGAGAACGTGCGGACTTTCGACCGCCCTGGCATCTATCGCCTCGAATGTGACGTGCATCGCTGGATGAGCGCTTGGGTCTATGTCCACGACGGAGTGCATAGCGCTGTCTCCGCTGCCGATGGGAGCTTTGCCATCCACCGCGCCCTCTCAGACGGCGAGTACACCGTCGAGGCATGGCATCCTCAGTTTCCGCGCCCGCTGTCGCAGGCCGTCACGGTGCGTGGCGGCAAAGCCACTGCGGATTTTACCTTTGACTTCGCGCACGCAGCCCAACTTTAAACCTTGAACCTGGAACTCTGACATTTTCCCCCATGAGCGCCGCCGCTATCACCCACGATCACGCCCAAGACCACGCGCATGACGATCATGCGCACGGGCATCATGAACAGAGCTTCATCTGGAAATACATCTTCTCTACCGATCACAAGACCATCGGATTGCAATACGCCATCACCGGCTTGCTGTTCTTGCTCTTTGGCTTCTTCCTCATGCTGCTCATGCGCTGGAGCATCGCCTATCCCGGTGTGCCGGTGCCGGCCATCGCTGAAATCCGCTCCATTCCGTTCATCAAGGACCTTTTCGAGGCCATGTTTGGTCGCTGGTTGAACCCGGACGGCTCACTCAACGGCGAACTCTACAACATGCTCGGTGCCATGCACGGCACGATCATGGTGTTCTTCGGCATTGTGCCGCTCGGATTCGCCGGTTTCGTGAATTTCGTCATGCCGCTGCAGATTGGCACCATCGATATGGCGTTCCCACGCCTGAACATGATGTCCTACTGGTTCTTCTTCATCAGTTGCGCGCTGATGGTATTCAGTTTCTTCGTCGGCACCGGACCGGTGCAGACCGGGTGGACGATGTACTCTCCACTAGCCTCCACCTTGAACATCGGCGTCACGGATGTCTGGCACCACGGTCACACCTGGTGGCTGCTGGCAATGGTGTTCAACATCTCCGCCTCGCTGCTAGGCTCCGTCAACGTCATCGCCACGGTCATCAACCTGCGTGCCAAAGGCATGAACTGGATGCGCATGCCCTTCTTCTCTTGGGCCATGTTTGTCACCGCCTTCCTTCTCCTTTTGGCCTTCCCGCCGCTGGAAGTGGCAGCCATCCTCCAGCTTTCAGATCGCGTCTTCGGCTCCTCGTTCTACCTGCCCACAGGCTTGATGGAAGGCGGCAAACATCTCGACATCTCAGGTGGTGGCAGTCCGCTGCTCTACCAGCACCTCTTCTGGTTCTTGGCCCACCCGGAGGTGTATGTGCTCATCCTGCCGGCGTTCGCCATTCTCACCGACGTCATCCCCAGCAACATCCGCCGCCCGCTCTGGGGCTACAAGTCCATGGTGTACTCCGTGCTCACACTCGGCTTCCTCAGCTTCCTAGTCTGGGCGCACCACATGTATCTCACTGGGATGGGCACGATGATCTCCACCTACTTCCAGATCACCACGGTGATTATCTCGATTCCTTCGGTGGTGCTGCTCACCTGTTTGATGATCTCGCTCTGGGGCGGCTCCATCCGTTTCAACACGCAGATGCTCTTTGCCTCCGCTTTCCTGCCGATGTTCGGCATCGGCGGCCTCACCGGTCTGCCGCTGGCCTTCGCCTTCATCGACCTCGCGCTGCATGACACTTATTATGTGATCGGCCACTTCCACTACGTCGTCGCCCCAGGCACCATCTTCGCCCTCTTCGCCGGTGTCTATCACTGGTTCCCGAAGGCGACCGGCCGCCACATGAGTGACAAGCTTGGAAAGCTGCACTTCTGGCCTTCCCTCATCGGCATGAATCTCGTCTTCGCCCCCATGTTCATCCAGGGTATGGCCGGCTTCCACCGCCGCTGGTATGACGGCGGCAAGTACTTCGAGAACACCGCTGACATGACCAACTGGAGCACCACGCTCGTCCACAAGATCGGCGCCTTCTTCGGCCTCAATATCCCAGACAACATGCTCTCCCTGAACATCGTCATGTCCGTCGGCGCGTTCATCCTCGCGCTCGGTCAGATCCCCTTCATCATCAATTTCTGGTTCAGCATCAAGGGCGGCAAAAAGATCGAAAACGACAATCCTTGGAACGCCACCACCTTGGAATGGGCCACCCCTAGCCCGCCTCCGCATGGTAATTTCCTCTTTGACGTGAACGCCCACCGCGGGCCCTACGAGTACAGCGTCCCCGGTCACCCGACCGACTTCTATCCGCAGTGGGAGTCTGAGCCCGGCAAACCCGTGCCGCCTTCCAAAGCCGAAGCCCACGCGCATCATTGATCCCACCGCGAACTGCAAACCGCGAACCGAGAACTTTCCATGGAAATCCCATACACAGTCCATCCCCGGCCCGACACCGGACTCTACAACGCCAAAGTCGGCATCTGGCTCTTCCTCGCCTCTGAAGTCATGCTTTTCGGCGGCCTGTTCTCCGCTTACATCTTCCTCCGCGTTGGTGCTGACTATCCCTGGCCGGTGCATGACCTCGACGTCACGCTCGGTTTCTGGAACACCATCGTTCTCATTGCCTCCTCCGTCTCCGTGGTCATGGCTTGGGCCTGCCTGAAGATGCGCAAATTCGGCTGGTACCGTTTCAACATGGCCTTCACCGTGATTTGCGCGGCGGTCTTCATGTTCAACAAGAGCATCGAGTACGGTGTGAAATTCAAGCACTACGCGGTGAAGCTTACCGACGGTACCATCCTCACCGGTCACATGCCCGAAGATGAGCACGGCCACACCGTCCCCTACACCGTGAAGTTCGGCAACGTGAGCGACATCACCCTTGCTATCCCGGTGAAAAACAGCGCCGTCGCTGCTGATCCGCTCAACCATGTGCTGCCCTACGTCGATGGTACCGCTCCCAAGTTCAAAACGCCAGACGGCAAGGAAATCACGCTCGACGAAACGACCTTCACCGCGCTCCGCGTCGCCGAAATTGAGAAAGCCAAGGCCGCCAAAAAAGACAGCGCCACTCTCAAACTTACCGCCGTCACTCCATTCAAAATCGCCGTCAAACCATCCAAGATGTTTGGTTACACGGACACCACCATCACCTTCCGCGATGGCACTGTCGCCACCGGTAAGCTCATCGACGACAAGCTGACCCTCCTCGTCGATGGAGTGGATGCTCGTGGAGTCGCTCAATCGGAAAAATCTCTCGCTTTCGATCACCGCTACCTCGGTGAAGGTTGGCAAAAGGCTTTTGTCGCCAATCGCGACCACCACATCTCCGAATTCGAGAAGAAATACACGGATGAGACCGGCAAGCTGACCCGCGAAAAGTCCAAGTCAGCCACGCTCCAGAAAGAATCCCTCTTCTACAAGCTCCACAGCTCCACACCGCCCGCCGAAGGCACCGCCCATGGTGATAAGCATGGAGCGGAAGCTCATGCCCCGGCTGCCAGCCATGCTGGAGGCCACGGCCATGATTACCCGACCGTCGTGCTCGAGAAAAAGGACGTCACCTTTTTCTCCAACTTCACGCCGAAGCTCAACACCTATTATGCCATCTACTTCACCCTCACTGGTCTGCACGGCTTGCACGTCATCGCTGGTGCCTTGGTGCTGCTCTACTTCCTCCTCTTTGACGGCAAGCGCCTGAGGGAAGATCCGGAGCATCTCGCCAACCGTGTCGAGGTAGGCGGCCTCTTCTGGCACTTCGTTGATCTTGTCTGGATCTTCCTCTTCCCGCTCCTTTACCTCTTGTAAGGCTCACCCCAATCCCTTTTTCTCGCTCATGTCTGACAACATCGAAGAAATCCAGAAGTCGGTCAAAAAGTACCTCCTCATCGGTGCCACCTTGATCATCTTCACCGGCCTCACCGTGTGGCTCTCCTATGTCGAGTTGCCCACGCATGGCCTCAACATCCTCGCCGGCATGATCCTTGCCGCTTTCAAGGCATCCCTCGTCGCGCTCATCTTCATGCACCTCAACCACGAGAAGAGTGTCATCTACAAGGTGCTCGCCTTCACTGTGATTTTTGCGATTGCGCTCTTTGTCCTCTTCTACGTCTCGAACATCGATCCGCTCGTGTTCAAGGACTTCTACCACCACATCGTGGAATAAACCGCGTCACGCGTCATGTCCCTCAAGCATTTTCACGTCATCTTCCTCGTCTTCGCTATTCTGTGCGATGCCGGACTCTGGCTGTGGATCCATCTCATGCCGGAGGACGCCGCGCGCGCCGGTGCTCTGGTGCTGAAGCCCTATGTTGGTCTTCTGTGCCTCGCTCTCCTCGCCTATGGAGTTTGGTACGTCGTCAAAAAAATGCGCACCATCATCATCTGACAATGTTTCCTGCACTCCCATCCCAGATGCTCGGCTGCGCCACCTGCCTAGCGGACAAGGGCAGCCTCGTCGGCCAGGCGCAGGGCCTCGCGATCCTCTTCATGCTCGGTGTTCTCGCCTTCATGTTCGCCTGCGCCGCCGGCATCGTGTTCGCGATGGTGCGCCAGCAACGCAAGGCCTCCCGGCAAGACATACCCGCCGTCTGATCCCCAGTTTGAAACTTTGAATCTGTAACTTGGAATTCCCCAAAACCTCATGAGCGTCTCTTCAATCAACGAATGGTTCGGCCAAACCCCTGTCGCCTCCGAACATGGCGGCCTCGTCGATCACATGCTTGGCTTCGTGCACTGGTTCATGCTCGTGCTCTTCATCGGCTGGTCCGCCTATCTCTGCCTCGCTTTCTACAGATTCCGTCAGAAAAAAAACGCAGCCGCTGACTATCACGGCTTCCGTGGCCATGCCACGACGCACATTGAGATCGGCGTCATCATCGTCGAAGGCATCCTGCTGCTCGGCTTTGCTTTCCCCCTCTGGTCCCATCAGGCGGACGAGTATCCCACTTCCCCCGACACCATCCGCATGCGTGCCCTCGGTGAGAAGTTCCTCTGGAACTTCCAGTATCCGGGTGCCGACGCGATGGTCAGCACTTGGGATCTGCGCAACGTCGATGGGACCACCAACCCGACCGGAATCGACCGCCACGACCCGAATGGCAAAGATGACTTCGTCAATCCAGGCACCATGAAACTACCCGTCGGTCGCCCCGTCATCGTCGATGTCGCCTCAAAAGACGTGATCCACAACCTCGCCCTCGTTCCGATGCGCGCTGCCCAGGATGCCACGCCTGGCGTGAAGTCACACATGTGGTTCAAGCCCACCAAGACTGGGACGTGGGACATCATCTGCGGCCAGCTTTGCGGCCCGGGCCATGCGCAGATGAAAGCTATTCTGGAAGTCGTGGATGCCAAGGAGTTCGACGACTGGGCGAAAGAGCAGTCTGCCACCGCTTTGAAGAAAGCCACGGCGGCAAAGTGAAGTTGCCCGCAGTTCACGGTTCATCGTTTGCTGTTGGACCCGCAGAAAGAGAGTAGAGGACTGTGAGCTGACATGCGACAACGCGCCTTCCATCGTTATGCGCTCCTCACCCTCGCTGTAGGTGCCGTGTTGATCTGGTGGGGGGCTGCGGTCACCACTGAGGACGTCGGCCTCGCTGTGCCTGACTGGCCGCTTTGCTACGGCAAGCTCAACCCAGAAGGCTGGTACAAAGTACCCGCTCTGCTGTTGGAGCACGGGCACCGCTGGCTCGCCACCGCCATCGGCTGGCTGGTGCTAGGCATGTATTACTGGCAGTTCGCCAAGTACAAGCCCGGCACGGTGGAAGGTGTGGGCATCGTGCTCTGCTCGTTCGGCTTCCTCGTGCTCATCTACATGGGCTCGCTGTTCATCGCCGCCTTGATCGCGGTATTGGGCTTCACATGGCTTGTGCTCAAATGGTACAGCCAGCGCTGGCCGTTGCTGCGCGGGCTCACCACCCTCGCCCTACTGCTCGTTGTGCTTCAGGCATCCTTGGGTGGACTGCGTGTGTTGAAAATGTCCGACCCCCTCGGCATCACACACGGCACACTCGGACAGCTCTTCTACTGCCTTCTCGTCTTCATCGCTTTCGCCTCCTCGCGGACATGGACTGAAGGCCGTCTGATCCTCAAGGCCCGGGAGGCTGCGCGGGCGCGCTTCTGGACGCTCACGCTGCTCATTGGTGTCTTCGTCCAGCTCGTCCTTGGAGCTTCGTTGCGCCACACGCAGCGGGATCATCTTGCCGCTGGCGACATCCTCACCACCAAAGGTCAGTGGCTCCCACCGCTGTCGCCACCCGATGTGTTCCTCCTCTTCGCGCACAAATACTGGGGCTTCTGCGTGGCTTTACTCATCCTCTATGTCGCCGTGCGTGCGCGCGGCTGGCTTGTCAGCCTGCCGCATCTGCGCCCGGTCGCCACACTGCTCATGTTCATGCCCACCATCCAAGTGTTGCTCGGCATCTTCGTCATTCTCACCGGCAAAAGCTTCTGGGTCACCAACTTCCACGTCCTCAACGGCCTCGCCCTCCTCGCCCTCAGCAGCCTCCTCGCCGCCACCTTCTGGGGCGACTGTCTGACACGCGACAACTCGGATGAGGGTGCCCGAGCCTGATCCCGTCTCATTTCACGATCTCACCCACAAGCAGAATCGCGCCCGGATAAAATGCCGTCGCGTCAAACTTCTCCGGCTTGTCGATCTTGTTGCCGTTCTTCGCTAGGATCGCCGTCTTGTCAGGCTGATCGGGATGAATCTCGATCCTCACCGTGTGCTCCTTGTCTTCAAGATCGGAGCCGATCATGAAAGAGCTGAGTCGGGGATAGGTGCAGTAGGCGTCGAAACGCGGCACGACTTTCGCGGGTCTGTCATCCAGCGTCACACTCACCTGTCCGCAATCAGGGCCGATGATGTCATAGATCGAGCAGCGTGTGCCCTTGAACTTGAAGGTGATCGTATCACCGGCATGCGTGCCTTTGTGCAGCGCCGTCATGCGGCTGGCCCAGCGTTTACCGAATCCATCGGTCTTCGGATCGAGCAGTATGAATCCTTTCGACAGTACTGCGGCCGTGATCGGCAGCAGTTTCGCCTGCTCGTAGTTCGTGGTGCTGAAAGGTGCCCCCAAAACATGTTTCGCGGGCGCTTTGGATGCCGCCTTGATCGGATCGATCGAACGCACAATCGCTGCCAGATACAACTCGTGCCCGGTTTCTGGATACGGATGCACGCTGTCGGGCGCGAAGACAAATTTGTCGCCGAGCGCCTTTTTTTCCTCGTCGGACTTCGGCAGCTTCGCCCTCCATACGAGTCTTCCCTCCTTCGCCAGCTTCGCGACTTCCATCGCCATGTGGATCGTCGGGATGCCATAGTGGTCGGCGATCTTTTCCATCGCGCTCGCTGAACGTTGGAACTTGCCGTCGAGCATCGCAGGCGCGAGTGCCTCGGTCAGCGTATAGACAAAACAGATATCGCAGTCCGGCAGCGCCTTCCACGTCTGGCGCACGATGCCTTCCATACAGCGGAAGATTTGCTCAGGGGCCGCACCGCCGTCGTTCACGGCGAATTCCACAAATAGCAGGTCAGGCTTGTGATCCAGTATGTCCTGCTTCAAACGAAACACGCCAAGGTCCGAGCCTGTGCCGCCAATAGCCGCGTTGATTTCACTGAACTTGGCCTGCGGAAACGTCTTCTGGAAATATGCCAGTGTCATTGGCCGCCAACCGTTCTGCGCGGTGATCGAACCGCCGAGATAGCCGATCTTGATCTCCGCGCCGGCAGTGTTCGCCTTGGCGAGGAAATTCGGCAGCCCGTTGCGCGGGTGACATTCCTTCGCCGCGACAAGCGGGAAGTCGTCTGCTGCATACAGTGTAGCGGCCATGAAAAAAATCAGCAGATGACGCAACATGGGAGGTGATTTGACGAGTTTCATCGTCATCATGGAAAGCAACCTCGTATGAACAACTTCGACTTTCGTTCGCGGCTCCGGCACGGCGTCGCCATTCCGGCACATCCGCTCGCGCTCGATGCACGGCGTAAGCTTGACGAACGACGGCAGCGTGCGCTTGCACGTTACTACATCGCCGCTGGCGTCGGCGGACTCGCCGTCGGCGTCCACACCACGCAGTTTGCGATCCGCGATCCAAAGATTGGCCTGTTTCGCCCCGTGCTCGAACTTGCCAAAGAAGAAATGGATCGTGCCGTGAAACCACTCGTGCGTATTGGCGGCATCTGTGGCGCGACGAAAGAGGCCGTCAGAGAAGCCGAACTGCTCCGTTCTCTCGGTTATCATGTCGGCTTGCTCAGCCTCGGTGCCATGCGGGATGCCTCCGAGGATGATCTGGTCGCGCATTGCCGTGCGGTGGCCGGAGTTCTGCCCATCGTGGGCTTTTACCTCCAGCCCAGCGTCGGCGGGCGCGTACTGCGCCACTCATTCTGGCGTCGTTTTGTGGAAATCGAAAACGTCGTGGCTATCAAAATCGCGCCGTTCAGCCGCTACCAGACCATCGACGTCGTCCGCGCCGTGATCGAGGCCGGGCGCGACGATATCGTGCTCTACACCGGCAACGACGACAGCATCGTGGTCGATTTTCTCACGCCTTTTCGCTTCAACGGCAAAGAGCGTCGCATCGTCGGCGGACTGCTCGGCCACTGGTCGGTGTGGACACGCCGTGCGGTCGAATTGCTGGAGAAGTGCCGCGCTGCCGATGCCACGCCAGAGCTGCTGCGCCTCGGCATCGAGGTCACAGACAGTAATGCGGCGTTCTTCGACGCGGCGAACGGATTCCAAGGCTGCATCGCCGGTCTGCATGAAATCTTGCGCCGCCAGGGCCTGCTCGAAGGCATCTGGTGTCTCCATGAGAATGAGTCCCTCAGCCCCGGCCAGATCGAGGAGATCGACCGCGTGCATGCAGCCTATCCACATCTCAACGACGACGACTTCGTCGCACAGCATCGTGACGAGTGGCTGAGTTGAGCTGCTCGGGATGGCTCCTCGCGGTCGGCGTGCCACAGAATCTTGGGGCGGGTGTTGTTTAGGGCGCGGAGAATGCGGGCTCCGCCGAACACACCTAGCCTATGGATTGGCCCGTCGCTTGGCAGATTTTCAAACAGGCTTCGCTCCCTTCCTTGTCGGCACCGACGGCTTCTACCGCCATACTTTGAGCAAAAGTTTATCTTCCAGATACGATACAGCGTAATTCTTATGGCGTTTCTAATTTATCTCGATTAGAATAGTTTCACATTTCGGGAAATGACCAGCAACGACTGTATCCGCATTCTGATCGTCGAAAACGAGGGGCTCGTGGGTTGTGACATAGCCACAACGCTCACCAAGCTTGGGCATGTTGTTGCCGGAATCTGCGCATCGGGAGAGGAGGCTTTGGAGCGTTTCGACGAGCTCCACCCCGATCTCGTACTGCTAGATGTGCATCTCGCAGGCTCACTGGACGGCATCGACACCGCACGCGCACTTCAGCGCCACTCTCGGGTGGCAATCGTTTATGTCACCGCTTGCGCTGATCTCGAAACCGTCGCCCGGGCACGGGAGACGCATCCGCATGGTTATCTTCTGAAGCCCTTCAACCACGACGAGCTGCGGCTGGCCGTGGATGTCGCTGCTCAGCGCCTCATTGAGGAAAACGAACGCCTGCGCCGCGAGCACAGTTATTTTGAGGCATTCCAAAGCCTCGCTGATGGCGTCATTGCTGCCGATTTGGCAGGTGGTGTGGTTTTCATGAACCCCGCCGCCACGCGTGCCACCGGCTGGTCCCCGCAGGAGGTGGTGGGGCGGTCATTGAACGAGGTCTTCCGTATCTATCGGGCCAGCGGTGAGCCAGCAGAGATCCTCAGCGTGGAGGCCCCCGCTCCGACCGTCGAGCGCACGGTGTTTCTCACCACGCGCTCCGGTGAACGCGTCGCCATCCAAGACCGCATCGCCCCCTTGCGGGACGGGCAAGGCCAGTTGACCGGCCTCATCATCCTTTTTCGCGCTGTCTCGTCCGCCGATGAATCCCCCGTCGAGTCGGCCCGCAGTTCAGCGCCGCTAGTTGATGTCGTCGAAAGCATCTCGGATCCGCTCTTCGCGCTCGACTCGCGCTGGCTCATCACATACGCCAATGCCAGCGCATTGAAGCTCTTTGAGCGCAGCCTGCCGGACATGCTGGGTCTGTCCCTGTGGGATCTCATGCCGGCTGCGGCGCGTGAGACTCATTACGAGGCGATGGTGCGTGCTATGCTGCACCGCGAGACGGTTAACCGCGAACTCTACCTCGACGGAAAGCGGATCTGGCTTGAGCTGCGCGGGTATCCCTTCGGCGAGGGGCTGCTGCTCCTCGTGCAGGACGTCACCGCGCGTCGTGAGGAGGCCGAACGTCGCAACCGCATCGACCGCCTTGAGTCACTCGGCCTGCTCGCGCGTGGTTTCGCCCACGATTTCAACAACCTTCTCACTGTTCTGCTCGGCAACATCTCCCTCGCTGAGATGCGACTGCGCAATGCGATCACGCTCCCGGAACTTCACACCGCCAAGCAGGCCACCTTGCAGGCGCAGAATCTCGTCCAGCAACTCCTCACCTTCGCACGCGGCGGCGCGCCCATCAAGACACACGTCCGCCTTGACGAATTCATCGACACCTTCCTCACGCATCATACCCGTGCGAGTCGCGTTGAGTACCGCATCGACGTGCAGTCCGGGCTGCCCCAGGTTGCCATTGATGCCGCGCAGGTGCGCCGCTTGCTGGGAAACCTCATCCGCAACGCAGAACAGGCCCAGCCCAATGGCGGTGAGATCACCATCCGCTGCTTCGCTCCAGATCACGAGGAGATGTTCCCAGGCGAAATGGTCGCGGATCAAAACTTCCAGCCATCAGGCATCGCGATGGAAGTCCGGGACAAAGGGGAGGGCATCTCTCCAGAGCACCTACCCCACATTTTCGAACCCTACTTTAGCACACGCAAAGCAGACAATGCCACCGGCCTCGGCCTCACTGTCTGCGAGTCAATCGCCAAGGCACATGGCGGCTCGCTCACCGTGAGTTCCGAACGCGGCAACGGCACCACGGTGCGTTTTTACATCCCGCTCGACGCTGACGCGGACGAGGCGGACGCATTCGGCCTCAGCAAGATTTTCGACTCAGCACCCGAAGTTGCCGCGCCCACGCCGCGCATTCTCGTCCTGGAGGACGACCCCCTCGTGCGCTCGCTCATCGTGCGCAACCTCACCAGCAACGGCTTCGAGGTGGCGGAAAGCGCCGAAGGCAGCGAAACCGTGCGGCTTTACCAGGAAAGCATCAATCAGGGGCGAGTTTTTGATCTCGTCATTCTCGATCTCAGCATCCCGAATGGCATGGGCGGCGTCCGCACCATCGAAAAACTCCGCGCCATCGACCCCGAGGTCTTCGCCATCGTCTCCAGTGGCTACTCCGATGATCCTGTCATGGCAAAACCAGCGTCATACGGTTTCGCCGCCGTGCTGCCCAAGCCCTACGAGCCTGCCGACATGCTGCGCCTCGTGCGCAATATCCTCGCTTCTCGTGGGGTGCGCCGCTCTCCTTGAGTCACGCCGGTATGCACGAGCAAGATCTCCTCGACAAGCTCCGCAAGATCGAACGCCTGTATGCCGGTGCCACCACGCCCGGCGAGAAAGAGGCCGCCGCAGACGCCATCGCACGCATCAAACGCCGCATCGGCGAGACCGCGAAACTGGAGAGTCCGGTGGAATACAAGTTCACCCTCGTCGATGGCTGGTCGAAAAAACTCTTTCTCGCCCTGCTGCGTCGTTATTCGCTCAAACCGTATCGCCGCGCACGTCAGCGCCGCAACACCGTCATGGTCAAAGTGCCGCGCACCTTCGTTGAGGAAACGCTTTGGCCCGAATTTCTCGAACTCAGCGACGTTTTGCAATCCTACCTCGACGAAGTCACCGAACGCGTCATTGCCCGCGCCATTCATGCCGATGAAGGCGATGAGGAAGTGCTAGAAGAACTCGACTGATCCCACAGCATCTTCATCGCGATCACACCGAGCCAGGGCGTGAGGCCGGTGAGCGCGAGCGCGGGGTCATAACTGCCGAGTTGCACGCGAAGCCAGCCAAAAAGCGACTGCATCGGCGAGGTGGTGAGCCACACCCACATGCTGAAGAGTCCCGTGAGCCGCGACACATGCTCGGCGCTCAGCTCCTGCACAAGGCTGTAGTAGCACGGAAACATCGCCAGCGATGCGGCGCCAATCACCAGCAGCAGCCCCAGCAGCAACGGGCTTTTGCCTAGCCACGGGATGCAAACCGTGAGCGAAGCGAGGACCACGGCGACATTGAAGATGCGACGCTTCGCCAGATGGTTCGACAGCGAGAAACGTTTCACGAGCTGCATCGACAGGATGCCGGCGAGAAGGCAGCCGACATCCGTGGCGATGTAATAGATCGAGACGAAGTTCGCTGTGCTGAGAGCATCGTAGCCACGGCCCTCCTGCAAAAACAACGGCAGCCAAGCACGGATGATCTGCCACGGGATCTGGATGCCGACGAGCAGCAGCGCGATGGCCCAGAATTTTTTCCCGACGACGATCGGCATCAGCGACACCGAATCGCTTGCGCTCACTTCTTTGGCGTCAGCAGCCTTCGTTTGAAGCCGGAACGACACCATCCAGAGCACGATCCAGACCACGCCTGTCAGCGCGATGACTTGAAAGGCGAAGCGCCAGCCCTGTGGATGACCCTGCGAGAGCCAGAGCACGAGCCTCGGCGTGATGATCGCGCCGATGGACGCGCCGCTTTGCAGCACGCTATTGCCCATCATGCGTTCGTTCGGTTGCAGCAGCAGGAAGGTCGTCTTCAACGCGCACGGCCAGTGTCCGGCCTCGAACAGGCCCAGCATCACTCGCGCAGCCATGAACTGATGATAGTCCGCCGCCCACGAGGATAACAAACCTGCCAGCGACCATCCACCGAGTACGACCGGATACATCCACCGCAGGCTGAACCGCTCGCACAAAAACCCAAACACCAGCGAGCCGACGCCAAACGCGAGGCCGAACGCGGTCTCCAGATTGCCATACTGCAAATCATCCAGCCTGAAATCCGCCTTCACCGCCGCCGCCGCGTTCGACAGCGTCTGCCGGTCCATGTAATTGATCGTCGTCGCCAGCAGCAGCAGGCCGCAGAGGTACCATTTCCAGAGGGGAGAGCGTTGGGATGACATGAGATGTGTACGGCGGCAGAATACGATCACTGCATTTTTCTTCGCATCCCATAGTCCGGCCGCCGCCGGTGATGCCTCACCACCAGTACATGAACCACATCTTTCTCTGTCTCATAGATGTTGTGATAAGGAAAGTTCTTCAGATTGCAGCGCCTGCGCGTGGGATCGACAAAATGATGACGAGCTGGATTCTCCAAGATGCTGTCAAAAGCGGCATCAATCTCTGAAGCGAATCGTTCTCCCGCATTGAGCGAGTGCTCGTCATAGTAGGCCACGATGTCACTCAGATCACGCGCCACCCGCGGATGAAACGCCAGTCTCATCGTGCTCGGGAATCATTCACTGACTTCCAGAGCTCCTCCCGGGTGATGGTTTCTGCCAAACCCAGCCTGATCTCGTTGCTGCGGTGAATCGCCTCTGTCAGGCTGTCGGAGTCGAAATCATTCGGGTCTGGCTCCTCCAGTGAGTCGAGCAGTTTGTTCAAGACTTCGACGCGGCCTGTTTCATCAAGCTTGAGCGCATGGGCAGTGATCTCAGCAGCGGTCATGAGGTGATGTTAGACTTTTGCGTGGCAAAGACAAGAACACCTTTCACCCCTCCCAGCTCCTTCCATCCCATCCGATCACGCGTTCCAGCATCTTCACGACTTCATCAGCGAAGCATTGGAACAAAACCTCGCCTTTCTCAGCCGTCGCAGAACGCGGATCACCGACGTGACCGGGCTCGCTGCGGTCGGGCATCGTCCAGCCGCGTGACGCAGGCTCGAAGGCATTGCCGAAGGGCACATCGCTCGTCTTCGTGAGGTCTCCGACGAGTTCGGGCCGCAGGCTCAGCACCATGCTGGTCTCCCACTCGCACGCATGGCCCATGACGCGTTGTTTGATCGAGGAATCGCGTGTCCACGGTTCGGCACCGAGATTCCAGTAAGTCGCAAACAGCAGCAGCAGGTCTTTGCGGTCGCGATGCTTTTGCCGCATTTCGAAGACGGATTGCTTGCCGGGAATATCGTTGCCGCCGTGGCCGTTGATGAAAACGAGGCGCTTGAAGCCATGCGCGATGAAGTTGTCCATCAGGCCGTTGAGCAGATCGAGATACAACCGTGGCTCCGCCGACAAGGTGCCGGGGAAATCCATGTGATGATGCGAATTTCCCAGCCAGGTGAGCGGCGCGATCAAAACACGCTCACCCAATGCCGCCTCGGTGCGGCGGATGAGTTCATTCGTCAACATGCTGTCGGTGAAGACCGGCAAGTGCCGCCCATGTTGTTCCAGCGCGGCCACAGGGAAGATCACCGGCGTGTCGCGGCTCAACGCGTCCACCTCGGTCCATTTCAAATCGGCTAGCTGCATATCATTAGAATTTGACCCACAGATTTCGCAGATGACGCAGACGGAATCCAATCTGTGAAATCTGCGCCATCTGCGGATGAGTGTTTTAGCGGATTTCTTCGACCTTGATCGTGTGCGTGACGGGCTTGATGGCCTTCTTCACGCCGGCGTCCATCCTGGCATGCTCGTCGGCGAACTTCTTCTTCAACTTTGCCAGTGCGGCGGCCACTTTGGGTTCTTCGGCGGCCTCAGCAGCCACGACGCGCATGTGGGTGATAAAGCTTTTGATCAACGTCGTCTCATAGGCCTGTTTGAGGCCGATGGCGTTGACCAGACCGGCAAACACGGCATCAAACGGCGTTTGTGTGAACTCGGCGGCCAGATTCACACCGGCTTCGAGCTGCTCGCGGCTGAATTCCTTGCTCTGCACACCCCATGTCACCTTCGCCTTCGCGGAACCAAGGTTCTTCACCTTCAACGTCAGACGATTGAGATCCTGATTGAAACTGGTGAAGGGCAGGATGCTGCGGTTGCTGCCGGCATTCTTTGGATCAGTATCGAAGCAGAACGGCCACTTCGAGCTCTCCAGCTCCACGCTGCCACCTTTGGCGCTCTTGATGACATGTCCGCTGCTCGTCGTACTCTGGCCCTTCATATCCACCGTGATCGTGCCGATCTCGCCGTCGAAGCCGAGTGCCTTCAAAAATGCCTGCGCCATGAGAAGCTGGCCTGCGGGCGCTGGATGGAAGCCGTCACCGCCGAAGGGGCCGTAGCCCTTGCCCAGCGCCGCTTTCGATTTCGTGAGAGCGCTCATCATCGTGTCATGCACGTTCGCAAACGGCTGCTGATTCTCCTCCGCGAGCTTCTTCGCGATGTCACGCAGGTGCGCGAGGTTGTCGTTGTAAACTTCCCCTTTCACGGTCGGGCGATTGAAGAAATCCGGATCGACTCCGCCGGGCGAACCAATCGCCATAACCTTCACGCCGACCTTTTGCAGACCCGCAATCACTGCGCGCATGTTCTTCTCATACTCGGCGCCGATCTCCGGCACGTAGGGCTTGTAGCTGCCGTCGTTCATGCCGTAGCAGGTCGTCGCGACGTTCGGATTGAACACCGCGAGGTCGTTTTCGAGGCGCGCCGCGAATCCGCCCGCGCGCTCGCCACTCCAGCCGAACTGGAACACCTTGATGTCGTTGCGGCCCGTGCAGGCCAGCAGGTAGGCCTCGAAGTATTTGGAGTAGATCTTCTGCTCCGTGATGCTGTCGCCGATGACTGCAACACGGGCGTTCGGTGGCAGCAGAGACTCAGCATGCAGGCTGGCGGCAGCGAGAAGGAGGGAAAGAAGCGGAAGAATGCGCATGGCGCACACATACCGCCAAAAAGCAGACGTTCTGGCAAGATTTTATACGAACCTACCTCAGCATCGTCTCTGTCTGCGCGAGAACATCAGCGAAAGGGATGCGCTCCAGCAAACCGAAGCTCGGATGACGTGTGAGACGTTCGCGGCTGGTGGCGGGACTGGTGAGGCCGCAGAGGAAGCGTGCGAGCTGACGCGAGGAACGAAGCGCGGCGTGTCGCTCGCCTAGCAGTTCACGAATCGCCGCAACGTGTTCGACGGTGATCGGCGGAGGGGAGGATTGGGGAATCTCGCGGGGTGAATCGTCTGTTTTGCCTTTCTCGCGCTCTTTGCAACTCGTGCAGGCACCACAATCGGCCTCCATGGTCTCGCCGAAGTAGTTCAGCAGCCATTTTGTGAGGCAGCCTCGATGACGTGCAAAACTCAACACCTCGCGCAGGCGTTCCACGTCACGCGTTTCGCGTGCGGCGAACATCTGCTGCATCTTTTGTGTGATCTCCTTTGGGTCACGGCGGTGCGCGTCTTCGGCGAGGCGGTATTTCTGGCGGCTGCCACTGGGTTTGAGCTCGATGTCGCCGGATTCCTGCAACCAAGTGAGCGCCTTGAGCACGCGGTCACGCGGTTCATTCAATTCAGAGGCAGCTTGATCGGGATTGAGCGTCGTCCATTTCGTGCCGCGCTTGCCGCATTGAAACAATCGCTTCAAAAAGGCCTGTCGCTCCGGCTTGTGACCGGAAAGGACGCGCTGCTCGGGCTGAATGAAACGATACTGGTAGTTCGCGTAGAATGAACCGAGCGGGCGCAGGATGCCGTCGAGTTCGAGATTGGTGATGACGGTCTCGATGACCAGCGGGCGGATGTCGGTCGCGTGCGAGAGGTCATACATCGACACATCGAACTCGCCGCCGCTGAGCAGCAGGTGATCGAGAAGCTGGCGGATCGCCTGCGGCGTCGGCGTGTCGCCATACGTGAAGTTTTCCAGCACGATGCAGTCGTCGGCGCAGGCGAGCAGCTCGCACACGGACGCCTTGCCATCGCGACCAGCACGTCCGGTCTCCTGCGAGTAGTTTTCGAGCGTCTTCGGCAGGTTGTAGTGATAAACGGCACGAATGTCGGCTTTGTCGATGCCCATGCCGAACGCGATGGTGGCGACGATGACATCGGTCTGACCGCTCATGAACGCATCCTGCGCCGCGTGACGATGTTCATCCGGCAATCCGGCGTGGTAGGCCAGCGCGTTCACGCCGCTCTTCTGCAAATGCGTGGCGACCTGCTCGGCGGTGTTTTGCAGCGTGACATAGACGATGCTGGGCACCTTGCGCTTGAGCAGCAGCTTCGTGAGATGCGGCAGACGCTGCTTGGCGGAGCAAGGCGTGATGCGAAAATGCAGATTTGGCCGGTGGAACGTGGTCTGCACGTGATCGGCCTCTGTGATGCCGAATGCACGACGGATGTCCGCCGCGACGGATGGTGTGGCCGTGGCAGTGAGTGCGAGCACCGGTTGGATGCCAAGCTCCTGCGCCACATGCGCGAGACGCAGGTATTCCGGGCGAAAGTTGTGCCCCCATTCCGAAATGCAGTGCGCCTCATCGACCGCCATCATCGCGATCTTCAATCTCTTGAGCCGCTCGACGAAGTTTTCATTCATGAGCCGCTCCGGGGCGATGTAGAGCAGCTTCAGCGTGCCGTTGCGCATGTCGTCGAACACTTGGGCCGCTTGTTCCGCAGTGAGTGACGAATCGAGCCGTGCGGCGGCGATGCCACGTGCCCTCAGCGCCTCGACTTGATCCTTCATCAGCGCGATCAGTGGCGAAATGACGAGCGTCACTCCGTCCATGAGCAGCGCGGGCAGTTGATAGCAGAGTGATTTGCCAGCGCTGGTTGGAAACAAGGCCAGCGCGCTCCTTCCGGCGAGCAATGCTTCCATCACCTGCTGCTGCCCGACACGAAAGGCATTGTGACCGAAGTGCTGTTTGAGAGCGGCGTGGAGATCGTGTGGCATCACACACTCTTGGCACATTCAGGCTTCCGCGTGCAATGCAAACCTCGCTGACTTCGGAGCTTTGGCCTACTTCGAGAACTCTTTGTCTATGGCGTCGAGGTATTTCGAGATCGGATCGGCGCGAGGGGGGAGCTCTTGCTCGATGATCTTGGGAAGATTGAGGAAGTCGTCGAACTTGCCAGAAAGGTGGCCGCTTTCGCTTGCCTCGAACCAGTCGAGGTAATCGCGCACGGCGACAGATTTTTGGTGGGCAACGAGGGCGAACTGGTGAATCGCTGCGAGGCGCTTATCCATGCCGCTGGTCTTGCCGGACTGGATGTCGAGCACGGCGGCGAGATAGGCGTTGACGACGGGGCGGAAGAGCGTGGCGACACGCATGTCGAGCGCACGCAGTGCGGAGACGTTTGCGTTGAGGATGAGAGCGCGATCGGTGCGCCGCATGACGTGCTGATATTCCTCTAACGGCAGGGTCACGGATATGAGTTCTGTAGAGGATGCTGCTGTGGCGGGCGTGAGCGTGCCGTCAGGCGCTGGCTTCACCACAGTGCCAGGCACGGGCTTTGCGTTTGGATTGGTGGTATGGGGCTGGCCGGGAGGGGAGTCGGCGGGTTTCTTGGTGGCAGGCTTTGCGTTTGGATTGGTGGTATGCGCGCGGGTTTTTTTTGAGGGGCTGGTTTCGGTCTGCGCCCTCGGCTTTTTCCCAGGTTCCTTATTTTCCGTCCTGGGTTTTTCGGTGTCCTGCGGGACGGATTTCTTTTTGAGGAAGTCAAACAGCGGCTTTCCTGCGGTCAGGCGAGGCTCGAGCGGAGGGAGCAACTGCCAGGCGTCGGCAAGTAAAGGTGCGATCAGGCGTGGCCAGTCGAGGGTGTGAGGGGCGGGGGAGGAGGTCTGTTCCCCGGTTTTGTCGTTCTTCTCGGGCTTGTCCTCCTTGGGTTTTGCTTCGTCTTTGCCATTGCTACCTCGGAACCAGTTCAATGGATTGAGAAGGGAGGGTTTCTTCTCATCGTCAGTTTTTTTTGTTGGCTCGCTTTCGGTGGGCGGGGATTTTGTGGGCTTCGCATCCGGGGTTTTTTCCGGTGTGCGGGGGGGGGGCTGCTGTTTCACATCCTCTTTTTTTCCATCGGAGCCAAAGCCGAAGAGTCGTCCGAAGAAGCCGGGCTTGTCTTCGTCTTCCGTAGAGACCGTGTCCGGTTTCGTGGTGGGGACGGACGCTTCTTCCGTTTTTTTTCCGTCCTGCGGTTTTGCATCTGTGACCGGGGCGGCTCCGAGGAACAAGAGGCGGCGCCATAGCGGGCGCTTCGGTTTTTCCAAGGACTCTGCAGTTTTGTTTTCAGACTGCTGCTCCTTTGATTTTGCCTGCGGCGGCCCACCTGTGACGGGAGTGGGTGGCGGCGGCTCATCGCTAGAGGCTACGGCTAGAGGCGGTGGCAGAATGAAGGGATGCAACTTGATGTTCTTTGGCACCTCGCTGGGCTTTGCCTTGTAGCGGATCTGGATGGCTTCCTCGATGGCCTTGAGGCTGTCGGCGGGTGTGAGGCGCTCGGCGATGCCGGGCTTTGAGAGTGTGGCGAGCTGCAGCGACCACCATTTGTTGAGGCTGGAGGCGGAGGCGGCGAATTTCGGGAAAGCGAGGTCGAGGAGATCGCGCTCCGAACGTGGATCGGTGGCGAGCGAGTTGAGGAATTTGTTGAAGTGCTGCGCCCCGCTAGGCTGGTCCACGAGGGCCAACACGAGCGCACAGCATGAGGTCTCGTAAATGCTCCGCGAGAGGCCGTCCAACCCTGTGGGTGAGGCGGAGATGATTTCCTCGATGCCGTAGATTTTGCCACTGCGGAAGATCGTGGCAAACATGGCGCTGGGGCGCGTGGCGGCTTTGTAGTCCATCGCTTGCAGCACTCCGGTCATCACCCAGTCCGGCAGTAGTAGCCGACCTTCAGGCACCGCGAGCTTTTGATGACCCCGCAGGATGCGCTCAGCGAGCAGGACGCGCACGACTTCTCTGCGCAGGTCTGCGGCATTGAGGCCGGGGCGTTCATTCACGGTGACCTGCAGATGAAATCCGCCATGCGTCATCTCGGTGATGCCGGTGGAAACCGGTGGTCCCTGTGATTTTAAGGCGTCATCCCCGGTGTTCAGAACCACGACAACGGGAATACCCCAAGGCTCCCTGTCATCGAGCACTTTGCGGAGCTCCTGCGAGACCTCCTCACAGCGAGACGACATGGCGCTGCGGGTGGCGAATACCTTCCCATGCACGATGAACTGCCCGCTCGTGCTGGTGGAGGTGGTGACGGGGAGTTTGTCCGCAGGGGCTGTCACGCGTGGTGCCTCGTTGTGCTGCGGTCGCTGTGTCACGGCCTCGAGCACTCGTGTCTTGCTGGCAGAATGGGTCGATGCAGAAGGCGTAGCCGACACCGGATTTGGAGCTTGGGCTGTGCCAGCGGGTTTCACGGCGGCACTGCCTTGCAACTCTCCGGGGGCTGGCGGCGGCAGGAATGTTTTAGGGGACTCGACACCAGCAGCGGCTTCCTTTTGCCGCTGCGTCAGCGCGGGAGCAGGTGTTTGAGCGCTGAGCATGCTGAACGCGCACGTCGCAGCCATAACCACATGGGCGAATGGGGATGCGCGGGTCATGCCGGTGGGAAACGCGGATCGAGCACGAGCTTGTCCTTGGCGATGGTGATGTTCGTCATCTGGAAGAGCGCCCTGATCTCGGGGTCGAGCGTCTCTGCCACCGCACGAAGCGCGGGGTAGAGCGGTCGCATCATGCCACGCGGCATTTGCAGGTGGCCGTACGCGCCGTGAAGCATCTCCACATGGAAATCATGCTCATCACGCGAGATCGCGAGATCGACGCTCGCCGTGCGCAAATGACCTTTGAAATTCCAGACGAGGAAAATACGTGCGCAGCCAGGCTCTAGGTCGATGCGGGCACCTTCAAAGACCACCCAGCTTCCCAGTCCGCTGCCGGGCTTCGCCGCTAGCGTGTGCGATAGGTGGCGGTTGATGTCCGCCTCGCTGATCTCCATCACGGCGGCCCGTTTGATCGCTGATTGATGCAGCAGGTCGAGGATGTCGTCCTGCTTCTTCGGCGGCGGCACCTCAGGCAGCGGGGCAGGGCGGTGCGCTACCCACGCCGCACCGGCCAGCGCGCTGATCAAGATCAGGCGCAGCGTTTGGATCAGGTGGCGTTTCACGGCATGGGAGAAGGGAATTCAGCACGTTATCACGCCGCTGTCCCCGCCTTCGCTGGCGCAGGGCTAGGCGGCGGTGTGGAAGGCGGTGGGCTGCTGGAGGCGGCGGAGCCGCTGCTGCTGGACGAAGTGGAAGTGGACGCCGTTGCGCTTTCTGAGTCCTTTTTTGCCGCCGCCTTGTAGGAGTCGCTGCGGTAATCTGTGATGTAGAATCCGCTGCCTTTGAAGATGAAACCAGCACCTACGCCGATCTTGCGCTTCACCGGACCAGGGCAATCTGCCTGCGGGCAATCTGTCAGATGAGGATCCTTCATCGATTGCTTGGCCTCAAACTGGTGGCCGCAGGTCTGGCATTCGTAATCGTAAGTAGGCATGAATTCAAAAAAGCTGCGCGGGGGTTTGGTAGGGACGCAACAACAAGGGGCGCGGATTATGCCGTGCCGGGAACTCGCCTGCAAAGGATTTTCCCGGCTCCGCCTTTGCATCATGCAATCAAGACTCGACAGGGTGACGACCAGGGATGTATTATCCGTTCATGGCAGCCGCCCTGTTCCAGGAAACCGTATTCCTGACGAATCTCTACGCCACTCCCGCAGACTGGCAGCGCGATTTGTTTTATTCCGTGGTGCGTGCCGGGCACCTTCGCGCGGGCTTCGAGCATCGCATCGAGCGTGAGACCTACCCCGGCCACGAGTTGATCTTCTGCCTCAAAGGTTGCGGCTGGGTGCAGGTTGGCGGCAAACGGCACGAAGTCGTACCCGGTGCCCTCATCTGGGTGAACTGCCATCACCCACACCTCTACGGCGCGAACGTTCGCGATCCGTGGGAGCTTTACTGGATGCGCATCGAAGGTCGCTCGCTCGACCGCATCGCGGAACTGTTGCAGGTGCGCTCGCAGCCGGTGTTGGAAGGCATCAACGAGCAGGCCGTCACGCGCGAGTTTCAAAACGCGTTCCAGTTCATGAGCGGCACGCGTCCCAGCGATGCCGCGCTCGCCAGCGCCGCCGTCGCCGCTATCATCGGCCTCGCGTTTCATGTCCGCCTCTCCGAACCAGGCCTCGTGCAGCCAGAACTGCCGCATGCCGTGGCCAAGGCGCTCGAACGCATGCGGCTATACTTCCATCTGCCCATGCGCGTGGCCGAACTCGCGAACCTCAGTGGCATGAGCGAGAGCCATTTCAGCCGCCAGTTCAAGGCCGCCATCGGCACCAGCCCCATCGACTGGCTGCGCCGCGAACGCATCAACCAAGCGAAGCGCCGTCTCATCGAATCCGACGATCCGGTGAAGGAAATCGCCCGCCAGGTCGGCTATCACGACCAGTTTTTCTTCAGCAAGGACTTCAAGAAGATGACCAAGCTCACGCCTACGCAGTTCCGCGAGCAGGAGAAGCAGCCGTAGCAGTTCAACCTGGCAGCGCATCGCGTTTCACACGCGCTTCGATCCACGCATGCGTGCGGCAGAAGATGAAATCGAGCAACAGCGCCAGCACTGCGCCCGCGAACGCACCGGCGATGCCGCCATAGACGGCGATCATCCAGCTTTGGTCCACCTTGTCGAGAAGCGTGCGTCCGAGCCACGCGGTCACCGCGCCTGCCGGAATGCCCGCGAGGATACCGCATTGCAGCAAAAACGCGCGCACCACCGTCGCCGGACGTTTCGTGAAAAATCCCAGCGCCACCGAGCTCGACACCACACCCAGCGTGACGAGCACCGCCGCGATGGCGCACGCGAACAAACCCACGGCGATACCGACACCGATCAGCACGAGCATGACAAGCAGCAGGATGAGACCCGGAATTCCCATGCCGCGAGCATCAAACTCAAATCTCGAATTTCAAATCGTCATTTCATCGCCACTGTCATCGAATGAGCACCGCAAACGCGTCCCAGGCACTCCTCGGCATGAAGCCGGAGGAGATCGCCGTCGTGTTTGCAGAACTCGGCCATCCCACGTTTCGTGCGCAGCAACTCGTGGAATGGATTTTCGCCAAACGCGTCGCCAGCCTCGATGAAATGACGAATCTGCCGAAAGCGACGCGCGAGGCACTGGCGACGCGATTCGTCACGCGCACGATGCAGATCGCCAAAGTCACCGGCTCCGCCGACACGACGCGCAAATTCCTGCTCAAGCTGCACGACGGCCGCTACGTCGAAACCGTGCTCATCCCGGCCAATCCCGCGCTATACGGCGGCAAATCCGACCGTCGCACGCTCTGCGTCTCCAGTCAGGTTGGTTGCGCCTACGATTGCAAATTCTGCGCCAGCGGCCTCGCTGGCTTCACGCGCAATCTCACCGCCGCCGAGATCGTCGAGCAGATCGTCCAGGTCGAGGCGCATGCGGGCGAGCGTGTGGACAATCTCGTCTTCATGGGCATGGGCGAGCCGCTCGCGAACTACTCGAATGTCACCAAAGCGATCGAAATCCTCAACGCCGACTGGGGCATCGGCATCGGCGCGCGTCACATGACGATCAGCACCAGCGGCCTGGCACCACAGATCAAAAAGCTCGCCGATTTTCCGCTGCAAATCCGCCTCGCCATCTCGCTCCACGGCGCCACCGACGAGGTGCGCGAAAAAATCATGCCGGTGAACCGCAAGCACAACATCGCCGAGCTGTTCGAGGCGCTCGACTACTGGAATCAAAAACGGAAACAGTTCCTCACCTTCGAGTTCATCCTCATCGAAAACATCAACGACAGCCTCGACCAGGCCCGCGTGCTGGCAAAACGCGCACGCAGCGTGAACGCCAAGGTCAATCTCATCCCCTACAACACTGTCGAGGGCCTGCCATGGGCACGACCGAGCGAAGCGCAGCAGGACGCTTTCCTGGCCGTGCTCACCAACGCCGGTGTCACCGCCACGCTACGCCGCGAAAAAGGCCACGACATCGCCGCCGCCTGTGGCCAGCTCCGCCTCAAACAAGAAACCGAGCTCGGCATCATCGAATCGCCGATTCCCTCGAAGCGCATCACCATCGGATCTGGGATCTGAGGCGGGTCAGCGGACACGCGTCGGTTTTCGCGCCGGTCTGACGCGTTTCACTGGACGCTTGATCTTCGACTGCTCCGCCTTGGCCGCCTGGGCATGGGCCAGGGCCTCGTGGGTCAACCGTAGCTCCTTCTCCACCTCGGCGAGCCGTTTGGAAGTTGCTTCCAGCTTGCGCATCATCAGGCGTGCCACGAATTCGTAGAGTGAGGCGTGGAAATCCGGATCCTGCTCACGCGGATGGATGTCTTGGAGGAATTTCTGGTCCACAGCGAGGCAAACAGACTTCGTGGAGGCGAGCACGGAGGCGAGGCGCTTGTCCTGGTTCACCAGCGCCAGTTCACCGAACACCTCGCCGATGCGGGTGATGGCAGCGACTTTTTTACCGCCGACGCGCACCTCCAGCTCCCCGCTGAGCAAGACGTAGATGCGGGAGTCGATGCTGCCCTCCTTGATGATACAGTCGCCCGGCTCGCACTGGAGCAGGCTGCTGGAGTTCAGCACATCGTCGAGCTGGTCGTCGCTAAAGCTCGCCAGCGCGGGCACCACCCGCAGCGGGGAGGGGGTCTGCCGCTCATCATGGATATAGGCAAATTCTTTCATCGGATTGCGGTGATTCTGTCAGGGGGCGGCGCTCTGGGACAAGACAAATCTTGTTCATTTTGCGGCAGCCTTCACGGCTGCGTCATAGGCGGCCCAGAAGCTGGCCGGAGGCTGTAAATCCTTGCCCTGCTCGTCAAAACGTGTGCCGATCTCCTGCAAGGGCAGCGCCCGCGCCACGTCGATCCCGGCCGTGATGTTCGCCGGAGTGAAAACCAGTCGCGTGAGCTGCATGCCCTTCAGCGGCGTGAGATCCGTCACCGGCGTCTCGCCGATGTGCAGGCGCTGCAAGGCCGTGCCACTCAGCGGGGAAAGGTCCTTCACCTTCGTCCGGTGCAGCGTCACACTGACCAGCGGCACGGTTTTGAGCGCGCGAATGTCCTCCACCGGGCAGTCCGTGAGCCAGAGCATCTGGATCGGGCACTTCGCGATGCCGGAGATGTCGCCGACTGGGCAGCCGACGGCGTTGAGTTCGATGAGCGGCATTCCTTCCAGAGCGCCGAGGTTTTCCACCGGCGTGCGGCTCAAATAGAGCTTCTCCAACGGCATGCCGCGGATCGGCGAGAGATCGCGCACCTTCGTGTCCTCCAGATACAGCTCCACCAGCTTCTTCCCCTGCATTGGTCGCAGGTCGGTGATCGGTGTCTCGCTCAGATCGAGCGCCAGCGGCTCGATATGCTGCAAAAATTTCACGTTGTCGATCTTCGCGCCACGCAGGCTCAGGGAGACAACATTCCCGCCCTCGATGTTAAACTGGCCGTCGCCCGTGTAGCCCGGATTGTGATACTTGATCTCCGTGTGCATCATCTCCTGCGTCCAATAGACCTTCTTCGGCTCTGGTTTGGCTGGGGGCGTTGATTTGTCTGCGACCACCGTTTTCGGTGCGGGTTTTGGAGCAGGCGTGGCGGCGGATTTGCTTGAATCATCACCACACTGGCACAGCACCAGAGGAAACAGGAGGGCAAGGCGTTTCATGCACAGGGGAATGCCGGAGTCCGGCGCAGGTTGCAAGCGTGAAGTGAAACATGCCCGGCAGCTTCGCGTTTCCCCGCCGAAACATGCGCCACATCATCTTCCTCGCCTCCCTGCTACTCGCGGTACCACTTTTAGCCGCCAAACCCAACGTGCTCGTCATCATCGCCGATGATCTTGGTTACAACGACGTAGGATTCCAAGGCGCGAAGGATATCCCCACGCCGCACCTCGACAAGCTCGCTGCGCGCAGCCTGCGCTGCACGAACGGCTATGTCTCTCATCCATTTTGCAGTCCCTCACGCGCCGGGATCATGACCGGGCGCTACCAGCATCGCTTCGGCCACGAGAACAATCCCGCCTGGCTGCCAGAGAGCACCACCGCGGGCCTGCCTCTGAGCGAAACGACGTTTCCTTCGCTCATGAAGCAGGCGGGCTACACCACCGGCGCGGTCGGCAAATGGCATCTTGGCGCGCATCCGCAGTTTCACCCGAACAAGCGCGGCTTTGACGAATACTTCGGCGTCCTCGGAGGCGGGCACGTCTATTTCCCCGACGGCAAAGGCGGCGCGGAATACCAGCTCCCGCTGAATCGCAATGGAAAGGACGAGCCGCAGACGAAATACCTCACCGATCACTTTGGCGACGAGGCTGCGGCCTTCGTGGCCCGTCACGCGGGCGAATCGAAGCCGTGGATGCTCTACCTCGCCTTCAACGCGCCGCACACACCGCTCCAGGCGCCGCAGGAGTGGATCGCGAAGTTTTCCGGCATCGCCGACAAAAACCGCCAGATCTACGCCGCGATGGTGGCGGTGATGGACGCCGCCATCGGCACGGTGCTCTCGAAACTCGATGACACGAAGCAGGCCGAAAACACGCTGATTTACTTCGTCAGTGACAACGGCGGCCCGCACCTCTCCTCCCGCAAGCTCACCGACTTCGCAGACAACACCCCGCTGCGCGGCGCGAAGGGTGCGATTTACGAAGGCGGCGTGCGCGTGCCCTTCCTCGTGAGCTGGCCTGCGAAAATCAAAGCGGGAACCTATGACCAGCCCGTCATCGCCCTCGATTTCTTACCCACCGCGCTCGCCGCCGCAGATTCGACCACCTTGACGCCGAAGAACCTCGACGGCGTGAACCTGCTGCCCTTCCTCACCGGTGAAAAGAGCGGCGCACCGCACGAGACTCTCTTCTGGCGCAGCGGCGGCCCTGGCGGGAACAACGCTGTGCGTCGCGGCAGCATGAAGCTCGTGCGCCGCAGCAAGGCTGAACCCGAACTTTACGATCTGGCCGCCGATGTCGGCGAATCAAAAAACCTCGCCGCCGAAAAGCCCGAGGTGGTGAAGGAGTTCACCGCCGCCATCACCGAATGGGAGAAAGGCACGATCCCGCCTGCTTTTGAGAATCCGAAGGCTCGACAGCCGATGAAGAAAAAGAAATAGCCAGCACCGAGGTTTTATTGGCAGGATGCCTGACTTAATGAGCCGCCTGCTTTCCTTTTTTCTTCTTGTCTCAATCGCCTGCGCCGAAGATTTCGACACGGCGCGTGAAGTCGTCCGCAAGGCCGTGGCGAAGGGGAAGCCGCCGGGCGCGGTGCTGGTGATCGAGAGCGGCGGGAAGACGATGACGCTCGTCGAAGGCCAGCGCGCGATCGTTCCAGCCAAGGAGCCGATGACGGAGGACACGATCTTTGACGCCGCGTCACTGACGAAGGTGACCGCCACGCTGCCGAGCGTGATGCTGCTCATCGAGCAGGGAAAAATCGAGTTGGAGGCCGAGGTGCGGCGCTACATCCCGGAGATGCGGCCTGCAATCACCGTGCGGCATCTGCTGACGCACACCTCGGGCCTGCGTCCAGGCATTCCGAAAGAGCCGGCGTGGAGTGGTTATGACACGGGGATCAAGCTGGCCGTCGAATTGGAGCCCGATGGCCCGCCCGACCGTTTCTTCCGCTATTCAGACGTCAATTTCATCCTGATCGGCGAGATCGTGCGGCGCGTCAGCGGCATGAGGCTCGACGAATTCGCCGCTCAAAACGTGTTCGCGCCGCTGAAGATGGATTCGACGCGTTTTCTGCCGCCGGAAGAATGGAAGCCGCGCATCGCGCCGACGGAGAAAGACGAAAATGGCGTGATGCTGCGCGGTGTGGTGCATGACCCGACTTCGCGCAAGATGGGCGGCGTCACCGGCCATGCGGGCCTCTTCACCACCGCCGGTGATCTGGCGAAATACGCCCGCATGATCCTCGGCAACGGCGCGGGCGTGCTCAAACCGGAAACAGTGCGGCTTATGACCACACCACAGAGCATCGCCACGGTGTTTGAGCGGCGCGGACTCGGCTGGGACATCGATTCCGCCTTCAGCCGCCCGCGCGGAAAAACTTTTCCCATCGGCTCCTTCGGCCACACGGGCTTCACCGGCACGAGTTTGTGGATCGAGCCGCAGACGCGCACTTTCGTCGTCTTCATGTGTTCGCGTCTGCACCCGAATGGCGGCGGCAGCGTGCGTGATCTGTATGAGGAGATCGGCACCGCCGCCGCGCAGGGCATGACTTTCGCCGCACCCACCGCGCCACCATGGCCGCGTGATGAAAAAGAAGTGCCCACCGTGCTCAACGGCATCGATGTCCTCGTGCGGCGGAAATTTGCCGATTTGAAAGGCCTGCGCGTCGGCTTGATCACGAACCACACCGGCATCGACGCGCAGCGCCGCAGCACGATCGACCTGCTGGCCGCCGCGCCGGAGGTGAAGCTGAAAAAACTCTTCAGCCCGGAGCACGGCATCCGTGGCGAGCTGGACCAGCTCAAGATCGGCGATTCGACCGACAAGAAGACCGGGCTGCCTGTGCTGAGTCTTTATGGCGAACGGCGTGCGCCGACACCGGAGCAACTGGCGGACATCGACGCGCTCGTGTTCGACATCCAGGACATCGGCTGCCGCTTTTACACCTACATCGGCACGATGCGCCTGTGCATGGAGGCAGCGGCGAAGGCGAAGAAGGCGTTTTATGTGCTCGACCGCGTGAATCCCATCGGCGGCATCGCCGTGGAAGGCCCTGCGGTGGTCGATGAGGAGAAACCGACCGCCACGCACGCGATCCCGCTGCGCCACGGCATGACGGCAGGCGAGCTGGCCGCGATGATGAACGCCGAGCGCGCCATGAACTGCGATTTGAAGGTGATCCCGCTCGAAGGCTGGCGGCGCGGCATGTTGTTCGATCAAACCGGCCTGCCGTGGATCAATCCGTCGCCAAACATGCGTTCATTGAATGCCGCGCAGTTGTACCCAGGCATCGGTTTGCTCGAATTCAGCATCAGCGTGGGCCGTGGCACGGATTCGCCGTTTGAAATGCTCGGCGCCCCGTATGTGGATGATCTGCGGCTGGCGTATGAGCTGAACAAAATCGGCCTGCCGGGAATTCAGTTCACACCCGTGCGCTTCACGCCGACGGCCAGTGTCTTCAAAGGCGAAGCCTGCGGCGGCGCGCGCATCACCATCACCGACCGCACGGCATTGAAACCGGTGGAGACGGGCATGGTGCTCATTTGCACGCTGCAACGGCTTTATCCGAAGTCGTTCAAGCTTAATCTGGTGAACACGCTGCTCAATCACAAGGCCAGCCTCAAGCGGATCCGCGAAGGAGAATCATGGAAAATGGTGATGGGAGCTTGGGATGGAGCGCTGGCGGATTTCCAAAGCCGACGCCAGGCTCATCTGCGTTATCCATGATTCCGCGCTAGCGCGCACCCTGCTATCTTTGCGCGTCATTCATCGTTCAGCTTCGTAATGAGGCATTGCAGGACGGGTTGCATGCGTGCTAGCCTGTCGGCATGAAAACGATTCTTCTCGTTCTCGCGGTGGCGCTGCCGCTCGGTGCGCAGGTGGTCAATCCCGCCACGGGGAAGAAGTTCGAGACGCGCACTATCAACGGCAGCGGTGGCAATAGCGGCGTCAACATCAACGGATCTACCACACCAGCGGCACCGCCGAAGGCGAAGCTCGTCTCCTACTTCTCACTCAGCGAGACGCGGCAATGGAAAAGCAACGACGGACGCTCGCTGCTCGGCAGCATCATCGCCTTTGAGGAGTCTGTCATCGAGATCGACGCCTCGAATCCTGCTGCTGCCAGGGAGGCCGCGCAAAAAGCGCCGCCCGCGAAGCTGCCAGAGAAGCCCACACTCATTCGTGATGGCAAGATTCGCCTGCTTGTGAACAACAAGCCGTACGAGGTCGCGCTGGGGCTGCTCAGCCCTGAGGACCGCAAATTTGCCGAGGACTTAAACGCTCGGCTGCCCAAATGATTTTCCATTCATCCATGAACAGGGCATTCCTTCCCGCGTTCTCTGATGCCACATGACCCGACGCGCTGTCCTGCTCTCCACCGCCGCCTTTGCCGCCGCTTTGCCGGCTCCGGCGGCGTTGCGTGGGAAACGCATGGGCATCGTCATCCACTCGTATGGCCGTCGGTGGCATGGAAAATACTCCAGCCCCAGGTTTCCGCCCTTCGAGCACGCACTGGATGTTCTCGATCATGTGCGTGACCTCAGCGTCGACGCGTTACAGATCACGGTGGGCGGCTGGACGGCGGAGTTCGCGGAACAAGTGCGCGCAACGTGTGAGTCCTACCGCATCCAGCTCGAAGGCAGCATTTCTCTGCCGAGAAATGAGAACGATGTGTCACGCTTCGAGCATGAGCTGCGCGTCGCGAAGCTCGCGGGTGCGACGATTTTCCGCTCAGCCATGGGCGGACGCCGTTACGAGCTGTTTTCCAGCCTGGGGGATTTCAAACACTTCAAGGAGACTGCGTTCAAGTCCATGCAGCTCGCCGAACCTGTCGCACGCAGGTTGCACGTGAAGATAGGCATCGAAAATCACAAGGATTTCCACGCGGCGGAGCTGGCGGAGATGTTGGGGCGCATCAGTAGCCAGCACATCGGCTCCTGCGTCGATACCGGCAACAGCATCGCCTTGCTCGAAGATCCGATGCAGGTCGTCGAGACGCTCGCGCCCTTCGCCGTGACCACACACATCAAGGACATGGCTGTGCAGGAGACGCCGTCCGGCTTCCTGCTCTCAGAAGTCCCGCTGGGAGAAGGCGTCCTCGACCTGCCGCGCATGTTCGCGGCTTTTGAGAAGCACAACCCGCAGATCGGCTATCACCTGGAGATGATCACGCGTGACCCGCTCGACATTCCCTGCCTCAAACCCGGTTATTGGGCCACTTTCCCCGACAAGCCCGGCACCGATCTGGCGCGGACGCTCACCATGGTGCGTGAGCGCAAGGCCGCGAAGCTGCCGAAAACAAGCGGACTCGGGCTGGAGGAGGCGCTGGAGTTCGAGGAAGCCAACATCGTGAAATGCCTGCAAGCAGCCGGCCGCACGCTCGGCTTCGATCAACCCGAACCGGTGAAAACAAAGGGCCGTGATGAAAAATGAGTGACGCTTGAGGATTCGCGCGGGGCATCCATGATGCGCGGCCTTGTCTGACGAAACCTCCATCGCCGCGAACACACCGATCCACGACGCCAAACTGGCGTTGCAGAAGTATTTCGGCTTCCGCGAGTTCCTCGACGGCCAGGAGACGGTGATCGCCAACATCGTCGGCGGGCACGACACGATGGTCATCATGCCGACCGGCGGCGGCAAGTCGCTCTGCTACCAGCTTCCGGCGATGGTGATGGATGGCGTGACCGTCGTAGTGAGTCCGCTCATCGCGCTGATGAAGGACCAGGTCGATGCGCTGGAGCGACGGGGCATCCCAGCGACGCTCATCAACAGCACGCTCTCGCTCTCTGAGCAACAGGAGCGCATCGCCGCACTGCGAAATGGCGAGTACAAGCTCGTTTATGTCGCGCCGGAGCGTTTTCGCAGCCGCAGCTTCACGAATGCACTGCGGCAGGTGCAGATCGCACTGTTTGCTGTCGATGAGGCGCACTGCCTTTCGCAGTGGGGGCATGATTTTCGTCCTGATTACATGCGTCTCGGCGAGGCGTTGGAGCATCTGGATCGTCCGCAAGTTATCGCTTTGACCGCGACGGCCACGCCAGAGGTGCGAGGCGACATTTTACGCACGCTGGCGCTGCGTGATCCGTTCGTGGCCATCCGCGGCTTCGAGCGGCCGAATCTCAGCCTGAACATCGCGCAGACCAAAAACAGCGGCGATAAATACGAGCGGTTGAAACGCATCATCGCTCAGTTCAAAACCGGCATCGTCTATTGCTCCACACGCAAACGTGTCGAGGAAGTCGGCGAGGAGTTGCGCTCGTGGAAGCTCAAGGCCATCGAATACCATGGCGGGCTGGACGACAAGGAGCGTGAGTCGCGGCAGACGAAATTCATCACGAAGAAAGCCGATGTCGCCGTGGCCACGAACGCGTTTGGCATGGGCATCGACCGTTCTGACGTGCGATTCGTCGTCCACTTCGATGTTCCGGGTAGCGTGGAGGCCTATTATCAGGAGGCGGGACGCGCCGGGCGCGATGGCGAGCCGTCGCAGTGCGAGCTGTTCTTCAATTTCGCCGACACGAAGACGCAGGAGTTCTTCATCGAGGGTAACAATCCCGGCGTGGACATCATCCGCGCGGTTTATCAGACATTGCTCAATGCCGCGGACTCGAATCACGAGGTGCAGGCGTCGATTGATGACATCACCGACCGTTCCGGCGCGAAAAACAGCATGGCGGTCGGTTCCGCGCTCAGCCATCTCTCGCGCAACGGCTACATCGAGCGCTTTGACATCCCAGGCAAACGCATCCGCGGCACGCGCCTGTCGCAGCCGGATGTTTTGACGCGTGATTTGAAATTCGACATCGAGGCGCTGCGGGAAAAGGACCGCCGTGACCGTGCGAAGCTCAAGGCGATGGTCGAGCTGTGCTACGACGACAAGGCCTGCCGTCAGGAGCAGATCCTGCGCTACTTCGGCGAGACGGAAAGCACGCCCTGCGGCACCTGCGACGTGTGCAAGGCCGAAGGTGTGCAGCCGCCGCGTGAAGGGACATTGGAGGAGATCACCATGCTGCGCCAGGCTCTCAGCGGCATCGCGCGCATGTCCACGAAATGTGCCGATGGCTCGTGGGCGGGTCGTTTCGGCAAAGGGCGCATCATCCAGATGCTCGTCGGCAGTAAGTCGAAGGAGATTGTCGATGCCGGACTCGATCAACTGAGCACCTATGCGCTGCTCAAAAACGTTGGCACACACGTTTTGCACCCGCTCTTCGTCGAGATGGAGAAACTCGGACTCATCGAGACGAGCGGTGGCGAGTATCCGCTCGTCTCACTGACCGCACGCGGCATCCAGGCGATGAAGGACGGCAAGGATGTGCGGCTGCGCTGGCCTTCGACGCATGCGCCCGCAGTAAAGTCCAGGTGCAAGGCGATGATGAACGAAGAGCTGGCTGCAAAGGAGCTTGGTTTCGATGATACGCTGTTTGATAAGCTCAAGCGTCATCGCACCGCCGTGGCAGAGGCGGAAGGGGTGCCCGCTTATGTCGTCTTCAGCAACCAGACGCTGGAGTTCATGACACGCCTGAAACCGAAGACGATCGAGGCCGGATTGAAGATTCGTGGCGTGGGCGAGAAGAAGGCGCGTGATTACCTGCCGGACTTCATCCAGATCATCAAGAAGCACATTCAATCATAGCGCGTCGGGCGCATCACCACGCGTGCCTTGCGGATGATGTCGGCAGGGTGTTCGGGAGTGCCGCGACTCATGAAGTTGTCGAGGCTCTGTGTGGCGTCGAGGATGCTGCGCACTTGGCCACCGACGGTGGCAGAGGGATTGAGGTAGTCGTCGATTCCGGCCACGGCTTTGTAAACGACGGACATCTCCACGGCGAACACGTCATCAAGACGGTAAAACTCACTGCCTGTGAGCAAGCCGGAGCTAGGATTGCCGGTGGGGTGTGCGGGTGATGCCGGGCGCAGTGTGTGATAAAGGCGATCCCGCGTGACTGGGAAGTCGAGCCGTGCCAGACGACGTTCGTAAACTTGGCGGCGGGCGGATTCATCACGCGGAAGGATCGCGCAGCCAGTGAGGAGGAGCAGGAGGACAGGGAGCCAGTGGTTCATGCGAGAGCATAGACTGCTGCCGCTGCGCCCGGAGTGAAAAATTTTTCCGAAAGAGCAAAACTCACTCTGCACGCACTGCCGCGCTGAAGGCCGCTGCTGCGCTGACCGCAGATGGCTGTAGGGATGCTTTCCGGAAAGCGCTGCCGACAGGAAGTTTGGAGAGGGCGGCGGCCAGCACAGCCTCCGAAGTGGTGTCAGGATTTTGCCGCGTCAGGCTGGCGAGCGCTATGATATCACTGACGGCAGGATTGGCGGAAGCCTGCACGAGGAGTTGTCGTGCGTAATGCAAGGCGGGGATGTCATCAAGCTGCGAGGCTAGGGCGGCGATCCGTCGGAGGTCGGATTCGTCGAGCTGCCCGGTGGGTATCCGCCGCAGGGCTTTGAGCGCCTGCGAGTTCTGTGCGGCGCCCATATGTAAACAGGCGAGCTGTCGCAGGGCGGGCACATCATTGGGGAAGCGTTTGAGGAATCCCTCCCAGAGCATCGGCGCGGAGCCGTCACCGCGCAGACGGATGTCGAGCTCTGTCAGCAGCCACCATCCGGCACGATGGTCGGGTGTGGTTTTGAGATGCGCGGCGAGGAAATCACGCGCAGGCGAGGGCGCACCGCCCGTCGCGAGCGCCTGACAGATTTCGATGACGGAGAAGCGGCGCTCCAGTATGGCGATGAGGCGCGTGAATTCAGCACCGCGCCCCATCGGGCCTGCGAGGGTGTGTAGGCGGGCGAGGACATGTATCTGGCCGGCGGCGGCGAGGCGGAAAAAACCGTCACAGGCGATGCTGCCTTGATGATTTCCATCCGCGATGGTGGCAGATGCATCCAGCCAGCGGAGATAGTCAGCAGGGATGGTCTTGCGGGTGGATATTTCTTCGATGGTTGCGAGCGTGTGTGTCGGAAACGTGCGAAGATGTCGCTCGATCCACGGTAGCATCTCGGTGGACTCGCCCGCCGCACGAGCGGCCAGCCATGCGCGCTGCAACAGGCGCGGCGGGGCTGCGTCACTGGGCTTCAGCGAGCGCAAATCATCGAGCGCGATGCGGCTGGCTTCGGCGTGGCGCCCTTCTTCGAGTAGGAGGGATGTTTGTAGGTCGAGCGCGTCTTCGCGTCGTGCGGAGTCGAGGCGCGCGGCAGCAGGATCGAGCCATGCTTTAAGCACGCGCAACGCGGCGGCAGGACGCCGCGCTAGGCGTGCTGCGTCGGCGAGCAGGAGCACATCCTGCCACGCTGCGGAGGGAAACTCGCTGATGCGCTGGCGGATTTCGAGCGCGAGGTCGTGCTCATTGTTGTCGGTGGCCTTGGTGGCAAGACGCCGGAGCACCTCGATTTTGTGCGTTTCAGTCACACGGTCGCCTGATGCGGAGATGAGTAGGCGAGTATCGTCAATGGGCGGTGCGTCGGCGCGGTCGATCTCGGAGAAGAGCAGCGCTGCGTTGAGGGCACCGGGCGCATGCACGGGGCCTTGCAGCACGGTGAGGCGGCGCATGCGTTGTTCTGGAGCCTCTTGTGCCCATTTATGCAGCGCGTCTGTCTCCACGCCTGTCAACAAGGGGAGCTGTGAGATCGCGGCCTGCCGCAGGCTCCCCGGCGCACCAGCGATGCGCGTGGCGATCTCGGTGAGCGTCGCCTCCGCTGTCTTATCCACGGGATCTTGTGGCTCATCTCCCGCCCGCAGCCGCCAGCCGGCCGTGATGGCGAGGGCGGTGTAGGACGTGGCGACGAGAACGATCTGACGGAAACGGAACATGGGGAAAAACGGGTGGCACTTCAGCGCATCGCGGCCTGGGTCGCCGGCGGCAGTGACTGGAGGGAGACGGTGGCACGGCAGGCGATGTCGAGACGCACGCGGCCATGTGCGTCTGCGGTGACGGTGTAAGGGCGGCTGTTTTCGAGATAAGCGCACAGCCCGTGTGGCTCGAAACCGCCGAAGACCATCTCGACTGGGCGTAGATCACGGACGTTGAAGGTGGCGCGGTGTGACGAAAGCTCCATGAACTCGACTTGTGCGCTACTTTCCACTAGGTGGAGGTGCTGCGTGGGCACCGTGGTGGTCATGACCAGCTCGGCGCGCGCACCGCCTATCATGTGGATGTAAAGCTGACCTGCGTGCGTAGTGTAACCAGTGATGCCGGCGCACCGGGTCATGTCCGGGACACCTGCGGAGACAGGCATGCGTAGCGTGCGGCAACCACCGCGGTTGAGGATGATCCAATGTTGATCGGCGACGCGCAGGATGCGTGTGGCGCGGGCATCCTCCGCGCTCGTGGCGTAAGCAGCGGCGGTCATGGCATGCAAGGGGCTGCCAGCGCAGGCATCGAAGGTTTTTTCAAGCGCGGTTATACCTTCCTCCGTGCGGGCGTCGTCGAAGGAGCAACTCACTTTGAGCGGCCCGAGCCAGGTGGATTCATGGTCCGTCGGGGCCACAGCCGTGCGGCACATGACTCCACCGCGCGTGCCGGCGGAAAGTTGCGTGATGTCCAGCGACTTGCAGAAGCGTAGCGCCTCCGCCGTCGGCGTGGTGTCCTGCGGCCACAGCATGAGGCTTACCTCTTTTCCCGCAGGCAGAAGGTGGCGGTGGATGTAACTCATGGAGCCGGCGATCTCACGCTCCATGTCGAGCCGCTCAGAGCTGGCGCGGTCGTTGAGCTGCGCGGTGATCTCAGCGCCTGCGGCCCATATCTTCGGACGGGAGAAGGAATTCGACGCGGCCTGTACCTGGGGCATTTTGAAGATATCACGGGCGATGTGCTCCAGCAGCGGCGCGTCTTCTGCCTTCTGTCCTGGCAGCCAGCCGCGCAGGTCGGCCTCGCACACGGAGACGGTGACAGGCAGCAGGTAGCGGTCGAGGATGCGGTCTCGCATGACTTCAGCGCAAAGCGGAAAACCCGGCAGCGTGGAGGGAGTGGAGAAGCCGACACCATCAATGTGGCTGTAGAAAACGCGCCGCCCTTCACGCACGGCAGTGTCTGGCACAGGCGTGGTGTCCCGGCCTAGCCATGCGCTCAGAAAGGCTGGCAGGTCGAGCTGTGCTGCGGCCACGTCGATGTTGTCGAGGCAGGCCCCACCCCAGCGGGTGAGGAAGACTTGGTCAAAGCGATGCTCACCACCGAGCGCATCCTCACCACGCAGGGCGAGCACGATGCGTGCGTTAGATGGGGCAGAGAGATCCAGGAAACCGAGCGAATGAGCCTGCGGGTGGGAATTCTTGGCGATGAATGTGGAGTCGAGGCCCACGATGCTCGCCCTAGCGAGCCTCGTGACGGGTTTCGCGCCGCCGCCGAGGTCGAGGTGTCCCAACGCGAGATGGCGTGCGGCTTCGTCTGTGAAGGGCATGCCGGTGAGCAGCAGCGGGATTTTCCGCGCACGGAGTGCAGGCAGCCAAGAAGCGAGCACGCGTTGCTGCTGAGCGTCGAGCTCTAGGCCGGGATCGAGAACGACCGCGCTGAAGTCATGACCGTTCGGGAGGAAATCGGCACCGCGTGCGAGGCGAAAATCGAGATCGCAGCCGAGCCATTCAAGCGGCTTGCGCAGCACGCGTGCGGTGGCCGTGGCAATGGCGGCAGGTGCTGGCTGGCCGGTGTGTTTTTCATCCCAGCCATGCAGCACGAGCACGCGGCGGGAGATCTCCTCCAGCGGGCCGAGATTCACACCGCCTATCTCCGGTGTGGTGATGAAGGGTAGCGTGGCGATCTCCTTGAGACGTCTCACGGCTTCACGCACGGCAGTGCGGTCGTCCTGCGGGGCGAAATCGACCGCGAAGACGCGCATGCCCTGCATGATGAGAGCGCGGATGCGACGCGAGATCCGCTGCGTCTCGGCGACGGGAGTCCAGTCGATACCGCCATCACGACCTGTGCGGGTGTAAACACCGAGGGCGAGGAAGCCGTCTGCGACGTGGACGGCTTCACCGTCGAGCTCGAGGCGAAAGTCGAGCAGGATGGCCTTGTCCGGGTAACGCTGGCGCAATGTGGCGGCGAGTGTGAGCACCGAGGCGCGGCTGGCGGCATCGGCTTTCAGCTCGCCGAGGCTGAGCACGAAGCCATCGAAGCCTTTTTTCGCCGCAGGATCAGCCTGGGACTCGACCACCCAGGCGATCCAGCGTGGATCAGAGGAATGGACGACGCGCTGGCGTTCGTCCGAAGCGTGTGGCGACGAGGCGACCCCGCGTCTGGCGGCGAGCACCGCCTCAAGGGTGCCGGTGCGTACATGCGCGACATCAAGCAGCGCCAAGTAACGCGAACCGAGGGCGTGCCCAGGCTCCATGTCCACCTCTGCGTGGGCGTTCAGGATGCAGAGGTCGAAGGCAGCTAGCAGGCGGGCATCTGGACGCAGTGACTTGCTGACGAAAAAGGTGCGCGCTGGACCCATGTCCGCCGCGTTCGCCAAGCCCGCCAGCGCCAGGATCAGCGTGAGGCGTGACAAAGAGGAGAAGCGGAGGCGAAATGGCTGGGTCATACAGAGCGGAGCTTCGATTTTGCGAACACTGTCACGATAGAGTTGCAAAAGCGCGAGGCAATGCGCTGGACGCCGGTTTACAAACAACTTACCTCGCTGACAGAACGGAAAAAACAGTCGCACGGGCCCTGTGCGGGTAGATCATCGGCGCACCATGAGTACCTCATCCGTCCGCTCGTTTGCCGAAGGCATCCTCATCGACCAGCCGTGGGGAAAACTCACCTGGCTGGCCTCAAGCGAGCTGGGGAACTCGACCACGATGACTTTTGGCCGCGTGACGATCCCGGCAGATCAAACCAATCCGCGTCATCGCCATCCGAATTGCGATGAGATTCTGCATCTGCTCTCCGGCCGTCTCGAACACAGCCTGGGCGATGAAAAATTCCTGCTCAACCCAGGTGACACAATCTCCATTTTCGCCGGTGAATGGCACAACGCATATGCGCTGGATGGCATGGACGCGGAGATGGTCATTTGCTTCTCGTCAGCGGACCGGCAGACGGAGTTTGAGGAGCAGACTCAGGATGCATCAAGCAAACCATGAGCCTTCATATCTTTGCTTTCATCGCCCCCGAGGTTCCAGCGGCAGAACTTGGTGATTTTGGCTGAACTCCAGCGCAACTTGCCAAACAGCCACTGTTCGGAGATCATTCTCCGCGTCGTCCATATCATCGTCGAACATCTCCACGATGAGGTGTTTTCGGATGAATTCATGATGGCTGGAAATACACCTTCGACACGGCTTCATCGAGATTCATCGTCGATGTCCGTCAGACGGAGTTCGGAACCTCACCTGCCGCGCCGTTTGCGGTCGGCCAGCCCATGTTCGAGCGTGCTCAGCACACCCGCACGATCCAGGGCCAGCAATGCAGGCGCGTTCAGCCAGAGGCCGGGGAAGACACGGCTGCGCAGCACGCCCTTTTTGTCAGGCTTCATGGCCGCATATTCGTCGTTCTCCAGGATGAACCAGTTCACGATTTTGTCCCACGTCTGCACCACGATGTATTCCTTCACACCGGCGCGCAGGTAGGCGTCACGTTTGTCAAAGAGGTCGTAGTTGCGGCTGCTGGCGGCGATTTCGACGACAAGTTCGGGCGCTCCTTCGAGGTAATCGTCCTCGCTTTTGCGTGCCTGGCCGCCTTTTTCCGGCAGCCACATCAAAAGACCGTCCGGCTGCGGGATGTCGAGGCGGGAGAGCTTCGTGGTGGCATTCTGGGCATGTTGAACCCCCTGTGTTTTGCAGGCGTAATATCCCAGCCAGAAATTAGTAATGGAGTCGGAGACTCCGTGGCCTTCAAAATGGGCGGGCATCATGACGTAGGCGATTCCGTTGATAAGTTCGGCTTTGACGTCCTCTCCACACGCCTCGTAGCGGCGCATGAACTCCGCCGCAGTGAGGCGGTCGCCATTGAACAAGGGCGGCACGCGGCGCGAGGCGCGGCGTGCGGGGGCTTTGGCGAGTGCGGCAACCATGACGCGGTGAGCATGTCACAACACCAGCGATGAGGCAAGCCGTCCCTCACCCCTTCGTCACCGCTTCATCAAGATTCATCACCAGGTTCGCCACCATCGTCCATGCGGCGAGCTCGGCGGGGTTGAGCCTCTCATCAGCTTTCGATTCGCCGTAGCTGATGGCCTTCTTCGCCTCTTCAGGCTTCGCCGTGTATGCGGCGAGGTGTTGCTCGAACGACTGGCGGACGATCTCGGCCTCTTGCGCGTTCGGAAAGCGACCGGTGGTGCTGCGGAACAGCGCGGTGATGCGCGCGTCGATGCTGGGATGCGTCTGCATGACGTGCTGTGCGAAATTCCGCGCGGCCTCGAAGAACTGCACGTCATTCATGAGCGTGAGGGCCTGCAGCGGTGTGTCGCTGCGCTCGCGGCGCAGGCAGTAGCTCTCGCGGTTCGGAGCGTCGAACGAGGTCATGTTCGGCGGCGGGGCGGTGCGCTTCCAGAAGGTGTAAAGGCTGCGGCGGTAGAGTGACTCGCCGTGGTCCTGGATGTAGTTGCGCGTGTTGCTGCCGCCGAAACCGACGGGTTCCCAGATGTTCTCCGGCTGATACGGCTTGACTCCTCTCCCGCCAATCTTCGGGCTGAGTAACCCGCTCACAAACAACGCCGAGTCACGCACTACCTCTGCATCGAGGCGAAAACGCGGCCCGTGGGCGAGCAAGCGGTTCTCTGGATCCAACAGCGAACCGGGAACCGAGAACTGCGAACTCTGCCGATAAGTGTGCGAGGTCACGATGAGTTTCACGAGCTGCTTCATGTCCCAGCCACTCTCGATGAACGTCACCGCCAGCCAGTCGAGCAGCTCAGGATGACTGGGCGGCTCGCCCTGGGAGCCGAAATCGTTGCTCGTCTTCACTAAGCCAGTGCCGAAGAATTGCTGCCATAGGCGATTCACCTGCACGCGTGCTGTGAGCGGATGCTGCGGGCTCACGAGCCATCTGGCGAGGTCGAGGCGCGTGTAAGCATCCTGCTTCGGCAGAGGTGGAAAAATGGCCGGCGTGCCGCGTGTGACCTTGTCCTTCGGCTTGTCATACTGGCCGCGGTCCATCACGAATGCCGCACGCGACTGTGGCAGGTCGGCCATCACGAAGGTGGCGGGGATCACGTCCTCGATCGTCTTCTTTTTCGCCTCCAGCGCCAGTTTTTCGGACCGCATACCGTCAACGATCTCTCGCGCACCTTGATACTCGTTTTCAAACCACCACTCCTTGAGGCGGGCCACGTCTTTCTCCGGCCACTCGGGCGCTTTTTTGCCACGGACGAGGATTTGCAGATCGATGGGCAGGCTTTCGACGCGTCTGCCTTGGTTTTTTTCGATCCATATCTTCCACGACCACTGCGGGTCCTTCGCCGGATCGACGCGGGAACTCATCACCAGATGATCCCAGTGAACGGTGCCGCCGAACTGCGTGAACGCGTAACCCGTGACTTTCGCGCCCGGCTTCAGGCCGAGCTTGTCCGTCGCGACCTCCAGCGGCACCCATTTGCCCGCGTCCGGCAGATTTCCCACGTGCACACGTTCTGGCGTGCGCGCCTTGCCGTAGGGGAGCGCATTTTCTTCCCCCCATACGGCGCGGCTGTTCCAGCCGGTGGTGTGCAATTGCAGCATGACGGCCTTCGGCGGGTTCTTTTCATCAATGAAGCACTGCACACTAAGCTTCCCGTTCGGTGGGACGGTGAAGCTTACGCCTGTGGATAAATAATCCTGCGCAAAACCAGTCGCAGTGCGGGTGAGCGCAGCACCGCCACTGAAGACCGGCCCTTTGTCTTTGGTCACGAGCCGCGTCGGATGACCTCCGCTCGTTTGCACGTTGACATTGGCAGGAAAGGCGTCCTCGAACCACACCACTTCGTTCATCCGCGCCACCGGCGACGGATTGAGCGTCGAGGGATCGACATAGTTCAGTTTCGTGATCGCCTCGCGGAGCTTCGTCTGTGTGGAGGCGATGTTTTGTTCGAGTTCGGCGAGCTGATTCTTTTGCTCGTCGGTGCTGAGGCGCAAAACGGGTGGTGTGAGTAGGATGTTGCCATCCATCGCAGGATCGGCGGCGCTGTTGAAAAACGCGTAAAGCGAATAGAACTCCTTTTGTGAGATGGGATCGAACTTGTGATCGTGGCACACTGCGCAGCCTGCCGTGAGGCCCATCCACACGGCCACCGTCGTATCCGCACGATCCACGGCGTAGCGGAAGATGAATTCTTCGTTGATCGAGCCGCCCTCGCTCGTCGTCACGTTGCAGCGGTTGAAGCCGGAGGCGATCTGCTGCTCCACCGTGGCATTTGGCAAAAGATCTCCCGCGAGCTGCCAGATCGTGAACTGATCGTATGGCAGGTTCGCATTAAATGCACGCACCACCCAGTCGCGGTAGGGCCACATGCTGCGCTCATTGTCGAGATGCAGTCCGTGCGTGTCCGCGTAACGCGCCGCGTCGAGCCAGTAGCGCGCCATGTGCTCTCCGTAACGCTCTGACTTCAACAAGCGGGCGACGACTTTCTCATACGCGTCAGTATTTGTGTCCGCCAAAAACGAGTCGATCTCCGTCAACGTCGGCGGCAGGCCGGTCAGATCGAGCGTCACACGGCGGATCAGCGTTTCCTTTGAGGCTTCGGGAGTGGGCGCGAGCCCCGATTCCCTCAGCCGCTCCTGGATGAATGCATCCACCGGGTTGCGTGCAGCCAGAGGCCCTGTAGCCTTCGGCACCCGTGGCCTCACCGGCGGCTCGAAGCTCCAGTGCTTCTGGTAAACCGCGCCCTCCTTGATCCAGCGCCTCAAGAGCTCCACTTGCTCGGGCTTGAGTTTCTTGTTCGCGTCCGGCGGTGGCATCACATCGTCCTCATCGTGCGTGAGGATGCGCTGGATGATTGTGCTCGCGCTAGGATCACCTGGCTTGATGGGAAACGCGCCTTCGATCTCCTTGAACGCACCCTCTGGCACATCGAGCCGCAAATCCGCCTTCCTCTTCTTCGCGTCGAAGCCGTGGCAGGCGAAGCAGTTGTCGCTGAGAATCGGTCGGATGTCGCGGTTGAAATCCAGCCTGCCCGCAGCGGATGCTGTGAGCGGCAGGAGAGCGAGTAACAGAAGGAGACGACCTTGCATGGGGACGCGCAGGGAACGTCCACTATGGTCAGCAGCTTTCCGCCGTGCTTAGCCGAAGCAATATCGCGTTACATGATAAAACACTGGCGCGGCAAAGGCCAGAGAGTCGAGGCGGTCCATGAACCCGCCATGACCGGCGATGGCACCACCCCAGTCCTTCACCCCGCGGTCACGTTTGATCGCCGACATCACGAGACCCCCTGCGAAACCCATGACCACCACGATGGCCGCCATACCAGCCGCCTGCGTGATGGTGAACGGCGTGGCCCACCAGAGTGCCGCGCCCAGCGCCACGGTCGTGAGTCCGCCGCCGATGAAGCCCTCCCAGGTTTTGCCCGGACTCACCGTGGGCGCGATCTTGCGCTTTTCGCAGGTCTTGCCCCACACATATTGCATCACGTCGCTCATCTCGACGACGGTAACGAACCAGAACAGCAGTTCCGCGTTCCGCCCGCGCAGTCCGGGGATGTCCAGCCACAGCAGCGCGGGCGCGTGGCTGATGCAATACACGCACACCATCAGCCCCCATTGGATTTTCGCAGCACGCTCAAGAAACCGCTCGCAATCTCCCGCCAGCGCAGAGCGCAGCGGCACAAACAGGAAGGCATAGACCGGGATCAGGATGAGGAACATGCCGTGCCATTTCGACGCGAGGAAATAATAGTGCAGCGGCGTGATGACAAAAAACACCCAGAACAGCGTGCGGTGGTCCCTTGGACTCGTCGGCGTGAGCGTGATGAACTCCCGCAACGCCATGAACGAGCTGAAGCCGAACATAACCGCCGTGCCCGTCGGCCCCGCCATCAGCGCCAGCACGAACACCGCCACCATCATCCACCAGGCACGGGTGCGCGCATTCAAGTTCGAGACCGTCAGCCGCGCAGCGTCAGATTTCACCCGCCCCCTCAGAACAAAGCCGATGCCCGAGGCGATGACGAGCAGTGCCAGCGCGCCACCGAGAAGCCAGCGAAAAGAGGGATCAGAAAAGAGACTCATGGATTCAGTGAACTTCGATGATGAACAGTCCGCACACACCCCAGCAGCGATCTGTGGCAGCGGGGATGCAATCTGCACCTGTCTTCCGCATGAATGCACTCATAGCAGCACCGATGCGTTTGTCTGTCTCGATCTCATCCCTGCCTCAACGCCAGGACCGCCTCGCGTGCGCGTGTGAGGAAATCCGGCTTCGCCTCACTCTCGCCGAGCCGGATCGGCGTGCCGAAGGTGACGCTGCCGAGCACTGGCACGGGCAGGATCTCGCCCTTCGGCAGGATGCGGTTCAGATTTTCCATCCACACCGGCACCAGCTCTACATCCGGCCGTTTTTTTGCCAGATGAAACAACCCCGGCTTGAACGGCTGCGGGTCGGCGCTGATCTGGCGGCCGCCTTCGGGAAAAATGATTAGCGAATGCCGCTCACCGAGAGCGTTGACCATGTCATCGAGCGGATTCGCCTCACGCGTCACCTGCTTGCGCTCGATGAGCAGCGCGTTGAACACATCACAGGCCAGCTTCATGCGCAGGCGGCTCGCGGACCAGTAATCCTTCGCCGCGACCATGCGCGTCAATGCACGCACCGGTGGCGGCAATGAAGCCCACAGCACAGGCCCATCGAGATTGCTTGTGTGGTTGGCGAAATACACGCGCTGCCGCAGCTCTGGCCCACATCCCTGCCAACGTGCTACCGAGCCTGAGAACAAGCGCAACGCTCCGGCGACGAGGTGAGTGGTCATGCGGCATATCATGCACGATGCACGCGCGATTGTCACGCTTCGTGCCTCTCCGTGTCGCTATTGCGCAGGCATCTCTCTTTCAATGTCGGAGCGCTGCCATGAATCCACGTGCAACGACGGTGTCGTGATACTCGCCCGGCGCGAAACCGGCATCACTGAGCAGCGCGGTGTATTCGCTCGTGCTGTAGCATTTCCCCTGCGTGGAGTGCATCAGCAGGCACGAATATTCAGCGGCATGTAGTGGCCCGTTTTTCTCCGCGTTGATGAACGCATCATGAATGAGGAGCATTCCGCCGGGATTCAATGACGCGTGTGAAACAGCGAGCAATTTCTTCACTTCAGTCACGCCCCAGTCGTGCAACACGTTCGAGAATAGATGCACGTCGCAACCCGTCGGCAATCCGTCGAACATGTTCCCCGTCGCCACGCTCACACGGTCCGCGCAGCCGCGTTCCTCGATCAACTTGGCCGCGATGCGGTCCACCGGCGCTTGATCAAACACGACCGCCTTCAAATGTGTGTGCTGCGCCGCGATCGAACACGCGTAGATGCCAGAACCCGCGCCGATGTCGAGTAGGCACGAGCGTCCCGTGAGATCGAGCTTCTTCGCCAGTGCCTGTGCGAGATACAAACCGCGACAATCCATCGCCGCCGTGAATTTCCGTGCAAAATCCTCCTGCTCCATCGCCTTGTGCCAGTCGAAGGCCGCCTTGTCCCCGCTCCAGCCCGCAGGCTTGTCCGCCTTGAGCACTTCGATGTAATCCCGCGCGATGGGCCGCTCATGCAGCGACGCATAGTAAGGCCGAAGATCCCACACCGAGCCTGCACAGAGATGTTCCTTCGCCGTGTCCGTGGCATGAAACACGCCTGCGTCATTTTTCACCCAGCCATTCGCAGTGAACAACGTGAGCATCACATCCGCTGGGCGCTCCTTGAAGTCAAAATGCCCGCAGATGCCGTTCAACGTTGATGGATTCGCAGACAGCCAGGTGAAGAAGCCGATGCTCAGTGCCGCCGTGATCAAATCGACCGCGTAGAGGCTGTCGCGGTAGCGGTAGATATTGAGCGGATTAGTGTCTGGCGCTGAGGTGAGGTCGTGCGACATGGTGCTCGAAGATTCCAAGATGGTGGCCGAAGGAAACGGAAGAAATCAAAAAAGAGTCCCCGCTCGCCCTGCGTTGACTTGCCTTCCAATTCCTGACAGCATCGCCCACCATGTCCTCTCCCGCACCCAAGCTCACGAACACCCACTGGCTCATCATCATCATCGCCAGTATCGGCTTCCTCTTTGACACCTACGAGCTGCTGATGACGCCGCTGGTGGCTGCCCCTGCGATCTCGGAGCTGCTGAAGCTGCCGATGAACAACCCCATCGTCACGAGCTGGGTCGGAAGCCTGCTGTGGATTTCCGCGCTGTGCGGCGGCGTGTTCGGCTTGCTGGGCGGATGGCTGGTGGATCGGTTCGGCCGCAAGACGATGATGGCGGCGAGCATCTTCATGTATTCATTCTCGCCTTTCGCGGCGGCCTACTCGACTTCGATCGAGATGTTTGTGTTCTTCCGCAGCACGACCTTCATCGGCGTCTGCGTCGAGTTCGTGGCGGCGATCACCTGGCTGGCGGAGGTCTTTGAGGACAAGAAGCAAAAGGAGAAGTGGATGGGCATCACGCAGGCGTTCGCGTCCCTTGGCGGTGTGTTTGTGACGATGATCAGCGTGTGGATCACCAAGCATGGCGCGGATCTGCCGCACATCGGCCTGCCTGCCGGCCTCGGTTCAAACGACCCCTCGTCATGGCGCTACCTGCTGATGACGGGCATCCTGCCGGCCATCCCGATCGCGCTGCTACTGCCGTTTGTGCCGGAGTCGCTTGTTTGGAAGAACAAGAAAGCCACAGGCACGCTTAAACGCCCGAGTTTTGGGGCGTTGTTCGCGCCGGAACTACGCCGTGTGACCTTGGTGACGGCGGCCTTGTCGGCCTGCGCTTATGGAATCGCCTTCGGCGCTTTGCAGGTCACCGTGGCGCGCGTCACGCCAGGGCTTCCAGAGCTGAGAGAGCAGGCGAAGTCGCTGGCCCCGCTGCGCAAGGCGGGCGAGGATCTCAACAAACAGCTCAACGCATTGCCAGCCACCGATCCCGCCCGCAAGGATCTCGTGGCGAAGATCAAGGAGAACTTCGGCCAGCAGAAACCCCTCAATGACAAGGTGAAGGAAATGGCCAACACGGTGCAGTTTCACCAGGAGATGGGCGGCCTGCTGGGCCGTGTCCTGCTCGCGCTGCTGCTGATCTGGGGCATCAGCCGCGTGGCTTTGTTGAAGGTGTTCCAGGTTCCCGCGCTCATCGTCCTGCCGGTCACCTACTTCTATTTCTTCCACCAGGGCGGCACCGCATTCATGTGGGCTTATGGGCTTTGCGGACTGTTGACCGTGGCGCAGTTCAGCTATTTCGGCGAATACCTGCCCAAGGTGTTCCCGCTGCACCTGCGCGGCACCGGCGGCAGCTTCGCCACGAACGTCGGCGGGCGCATGATCGGCACCAGCATGGCCTTTGTGACCACCAACCTAGTTGCGCCGATGCTCGCTGGCACCGGCCCCCTTCTGCCCATGCATGTGGCCAAGGCTGCGGGCATCGTCGCCACCGTGATCGTGATCTTGAGCTTCCTCATCGGTCTGCTGCTGCCAGAGCCGAAGGCGGAGGAGTAAACCGAGAGAGTTCCTATCATGGCGGCGTTATCCTGCCGCCATGATCCGCCAACTGCTAGTTCTCGTTGCCTGTCTCGCCGCTTTCACCCTCCACGCGGAGGAAAAAAACGACGGCAAACTCCGCATCATCGTCTTCGGCGCCCATCCTGATGACGCGGAGTACAAAGCGGGCGGCACGGCAGTGAAGTGGGCGCGGCTGGGGCATCAGGTGAAGCTCGTCTCCGTCACCAATGGCGACATCGGCCACTGGAAGGAGGCCGGCGGGCCGCTGGCGCTGCGGCGCGCCGCAGAAGTGGCGGCGTGCGCGAAGAAGCTCGGCGTGACCTCTCAGGTGCTCGACATCCATGACGGCGAGCTGATGCCGACCCTGGAGAACCGCAAGCTCATCACGCGCATCATTCGCGAATGGAAGGCGGACATCGTGATCGCACACCGACCGTGGGATTATCATCCGGATCATCGCTATGTCGGCGTGCTGCTGCAGGACGCAGCCTTCATGGTCACCGTGCCGTTCATCTGCCCGGATGTGCCGCCGCTGAAGAAAAACCCGGTGTTTCTCTATTCCAGCGACGGCTTCCAGAAGCCGTATCCCTTCACGCCGGACATCGCGGTGAGCGTGGATGATTCGTTCGAGCAAAAACTCGACGGCATCCACGAGCTGGCCTCCCAGCACTACGAAGGCGGTGCCAACGGCTCGGAGGAGTATGTGAAGAGTGTGCCGCCTGCCAGCGACGAAGCCGGGCGCCGGGCGTGGTTGAAACGCCGCTGGGGCGCGCGCCAGGGCAGCGAGGCGGACAAGTATCGCGACCTGCTGATCAAGCTCTACGGTGAGGAGAAGGGCAAGGCGGTGAAATACGCCGAGACCTTCGAGGTCTGCGAGTACGGTCGCCGTCCGACAATGGAGGAGATCAAGCAGCTCTTTCCGTTTTACGAGGCGAAATGAGCCGGACAGGTTTGCAGTGGCAAAATCTGCGGAAGAGGCTAAGGACACGGCCCACTTATCCGCCAGACCATGCAACCGACGCCAGCCCCAGAACATTCCGAGTCCGAACTCCTCCAGATCCGCCGCGAAAAGCTCGACGGACTGGTGAAGGCGGGCGTGAACGCGTTTGGCGGCCGTTTTGACACGACGCACCAGCCCGGCGCGTTGAAGGCGCACTTCGAGGAAAACTTGACCGTAAGCGTGGCGGGCCGCATTTTGTCGCGGCGCGAGATGGGCAAGGCGACGTTCTTTGACCTCGGCGACATCAGCGGACGCATGCAGTGCTATCTGAGCAAGAGCGATGTCGGCGACGAGGCCTACGCGCAGTTCAGCCAACTCGTGGACATTGGTGATTTCGTCGGCGTGGAGGGTTTCACCTTCATCACGAAGCGCGGGGAGAAGTCCATCCACATCAAGAAGCTCACGCCGCTGTCGAAGGCGTTGCGTCCGCTGCCGGACAAGTGGCACGGCGTCTCCGACAAGGAGATCAAATACCGCCAGCGCTACCTCGACCTCATCTCGAACGACCGCAGCCGCGAGATCTTCGTGACGCGCAGCAAGATGGTCGCGGCGATCCGCAGCTACATGCAGGAGCGCGGCTTCCTCGAAGTCGAGACGCCCATGATGCAGGACGTGCCCGGCGGCGCGGCGGCGAAGCCGTTCGAGACGTTCTTCCACGCGCTGAACCAGCCGATGTTCCTGCGCATCGCGCCGGAGCTGTATTTGAAGCGCCTGCTGGTGGCCGGTTTCACGCAAATCTTCGAATTGAACCGCAATTTCCGCAACGAGGGCCTCAGCCGCCGTCACAATCCGGAGTTCACCATGCTGGAGGCCTACTGGGCCTACGCCGACTTTGAAAAGATGGCCGACCTCGTCGAAGGCATGATCTGCCACCTCGCCGAGAACTTCTGCGGCGGGCTCAAGATCGAGCACAAGGACGAGGAAGGCAATGTAACGAAGACCATCAACCTCGCCCGCCCGTGGCGGCGTGCCCGCTACACCGATCTGCTCAAGAGCATCGACCCGCAGTGGTATGAATACACGCCGGAGCAGCGCAAAACGCGTGCGAAGGAGCTGGGTGTCGAAATCGGAGCGAACTTCGAGGACTACGAGGTCACGCAGCATGTCTTCGAGCGACTCATTGAGGCGAAACAGTTCGATCCGCTCTACGTCACGCATTGTCCGAAGGAACTCGTGCCGCTGGCGAAGCAGAACGCCGATGACGACTCCATCGTCGATGTGTACGAACTCGTCATCAACGGCCAGGAGATCAGCCCCGGTTACTCCGAGTTGAACGATCCCATCGTCCAACGCGACCGTCTGGAGCACCAGGCCGGTGAGGAGACACAGAAGATCGACGAGGAGTTCATTCTCGCCCTCGAACACGGCATGCCGCCCGCCGGCGGCATCGGCATCGGCATCGACCGCCTCATCATGATGCTCACCGGCGCGGAGAGTATCCGGGACGTGATTTTGTTTCCGCAGTTGAAGCGGAAGGAGTGATCACTTCTTCGTCTTCCCCGCATCGAGGAGCTCGAGCGCTTTCTTGAGCCACTCCGCCTTCGGTGGCTGGTGGGCTTGGCCGGGGATCTTCATGAGTTCGACGGACTTGAAGCCTTCTTTTTTGAAGCCGTTCTCAAAGACCGCGCTGGTGTTCTTGAGGTTGAAGTCCTTTTCTCCGGTGACGAGGACATAGCGGCAGTCTGCCTTGGCGAGGGCGACGACTTCGTCATGCGGGATGTAGCCGGCTACGAAGACCTCGCTTTTGTCGAGTGTGACGATGTCTGTGTAGAAGTTCACGCCCATGAAGGCGATGGTGCCGGAGAACATGTCTGCATAGCAAACGCCGAGCATGCTGGCGATACGACCGCCGCCCGAGAAGCCGGAGACATAGACCCGCGAGGGGTCGATGTCGTAGAGGTCGCGCATGTTGGCGTTGGCATCGACGGCCATGCGCATGCGGGCGAAAATCTCGCGGTTGTTGCCGGAATTATGAGCGCCGACAAAGATGAGCTTCTTTTCAGCGAGCACGGCCTCCCATTCGGGCGAGATAGACGGTGCGTTGCTAGGGCTGATCCAGATAAATAGGCCGTGGGGGTCGCCCTTTTTATATTTCTTCGGCACGATGATGTCGAATTTCTCCATGCTGATGTGGTAGGGTCGCGGAGTCTCGACCGCACTCATGCGCATTTTGAGCTGCTCATTGTCAGAAACCTGTGGCGACTTGCTGAAAGAGATCGGCGAGCGCATGCCGGGCTTGATCGTGTCCGCCGCGACGGCCAGCGAGGCACAAAGGCTAAAAAGGAGGAGAAACCGGGACATACGGTCATCAAAGCGTTCGTGTCTTGAGCTGTCGATGCTGAAATGCGTGTAATGCGGCAATCGTAGGCGGCGTTGAGGGGCGCATGAAGCTCCTGCTCTCACTCCTCCTGCTCACGCCGCTCATTCAGGCCGCTGACCATGCGCCCAACATCATCTTCATCCTCGCGGATGATCTAGGTTACACGGATGTGGCGTGTTTCGGCTCGAAATACTACGAGACGCCGAACATCGACAAGCTGGCGTCGCAGGGCATGAAGCTGACGCGGCATCATCACTGCCAGAACTGCCAGCCGACGCGGGCTGCGTTGATGACCGGCCAGTATGCACCGCGCACCGGCGTTTATACCGTGGGTGGCATCGGTCGTTTCGACTGGAGATCGCGGCCGTTGCGTCCGGTGGACAACGCGGAGAATCTGCCGCTGGAGAAGATCACCATCGCACAGACGATGAAGAAGGCGGGTTATGCGACGGGGATGTTCGGCAAATGGCATCTCGGGCAGAGAGGAGAATATCATCCGGGGCAGCGTGGCTTTGACGAGGCGATCGTGTCGATGGGCAAGCACTTCAATTTCTCCACACAGCCGAAGGTGGAATATCCGGAGGGCGAATACCTGGCCGATTTCTTGACCAACAAGGCGGTCGATTTTATCCAGCGGCACAAGGATGAGCCATTTTTCTTATATCTGCCGCATTACGCGGTGCATTCGCCGCATCAGGCGAAGGCGGAGTTGATCGCGAAATTCAAGGACAAGAACCCAGTCGGCGGACATCATGATCCGACGTATGCGGCGATGATCGCGAGCGTGGACGAGAGTGTGGGCCGCGTGATGACGACGCTGGATGAACTGAAGCTGGCCGACAACACCGTGCTTATCTTCAGCAGCGATAATGGCGGGGTGGGTGGTTACGAGCGCGATGGAGTCAAAGGCGGCAGCATCACGGACAACGCACCGTTGCGCAGTGGAAAGGGTAGTTTGTATGAGGGCGGGACGCGGGTGCCTTTCATCGTGAGATGGCCGGGTGTGACGAAGGCTGGAACGACCTGCGATGTGCCGACGATCCATGTGGATCTGTATCCGACCTTCGCGGAACTCGGCAAGGCAGCGCTGCCGGAAGGGCAGACGCTCGATGGCGAGAGCTTGGTGCCGTTGTTCCGTGATTCCGCGACCAGTTTGAAACGCGAGGCGATCTACCAGCACTTTCCTGGTTATCTCGGTGCGGGTGAAGGCACCTGGCGCACGACGCCGGTCGGTTTGATCGAAGTTGGCGACTGGAAATTGATGGAGTTCTTCGAGGACGGTCGCCTAGAGCTCTACAACCTCAAGGACGACATCGGCGAGCAGAAGAATATAGTGACGGAGAATCCTGACAAAGCGAAGGAACTGCACACAAAGATGCTCGCGTGGCGTGAGGCGGTCAAAGCGCCGATGCCGACAAAGAACATGCCGCAGGCCGACTCCGCCCCAGGTAAAAAAGGCAAGGGCAAAGGCAAAAGGAAGAAGGCGGATGAGTGAAGCTGCCTCAAGCCATGCGCGCCAGATATACGAAGGCCGGTGGCAGATTTCCCCAGACGACGCGCGTGGTCTCCACGCCGTGGGTCATGTCATGCAGCAGCGCGCGGAATTGTCGCCCCCCGGAGAGCATGTGAAACCCCCAATAGGCAAATGTGGCGAAGCAGCCGCCGGGTGCGAGATGCCTGAGCACGTTGTTGAGGATGGCCTCTTGCAACGGGCGCGGGAAATAGGTCCACGGCAGCCCGCTGATGATGGTATCAAATTTCTCACCCTCGGGCAGCACCTTGGTGAAATCGAAGTGCTGGGCGTCGGCGCATTCGAAGCGGAGTCCTGGAAAACGTGGACGCAACTGCTGCACAAAGGTGTCGTTGAGCTCGATGCCCAGGTATTCCGAGTTGCGTGGCATTGTGGCGGCGACTGCTCCGGTGAAGGCACCGGTGCCGGGACCCAGCTCTAAGATGCGCCGTGCCTGCTGTGCTCCGGCGGCCTCTATCATGCGCGCTGCGAGAGCTGGGCTGGAAGGCATGACCGCGCCGATGGTCTTCCAATTGTGGCGGAGTTCTTTGATAAAGGTGGCGGCGGACATTCGGGGCCGGATGCTAGCGAGTCCACGCAGGCGTGCGAGAGCTTTTCGTGGCTGGATTGGCTAGTGGACAGAGGGTGCATGACGCCCCACACGCCGTCGCTTTCCTTTAGCAGAGTCAGACAGTTTGCTCCGCTATTTTTGAACATGAGTCGTGATGAAGAATCTAAGTATGAACTCCTGAGCACACTCCCAACCAGCCGCGATGGAGCCTCCCAACCCTGACAATGAACCAAACACGAGCACTCCTCCTCACACTCGCCGCAGGCCCGGCGCTGCTTCTCACTCAATGCGCGAAGCCGCAGACTGTGTACAATACCAAAGGTGTCCCCGTGGCCACATCCCTGAGCACTCCGACTGGTTATGTGACGAGGCAGCAGATGGGGAACGCCACGGTGCTGACCCGCAGGCTGATCAACCGCCCGCTCACGAATGCAGACAGTGGTAAGGTGTATGAGGAAGTGACCGTCGTATCGCCGAGCGGCACATCCGTGCAGCAGCGCATTGTCGTACGCGCCGTGCCGCGGCTCCAGCTCAAGAACGTCTCCAAGAACTAAGTGGAAGGCTTGACGGGCATGGTGCCATGCGGCGAGACTCCGCACCATGCCTCATCTCCTAGACGCATTTGTCATTCTTGGGTACTTCACCCTGATCATAGGTATCGGCCTTTCGCAGCGCAGTAAGAGTGGCAGCGTGGAGGGTTTTACCCTCGGGGACCGTCAGATCGCGTGGTGGGCGGTGCTCGCGTCGATTCTCGCGGCGGAGATCAGCGCTGGCACGTTTTTCGGCGCACCTGGGGAAGGTTATGCGCTGCGCAATTACACCTACATCCAACTCATGGCGGGTTACCTGCTCGCGCGTGTGGTGGTGAGTGCGGTATTCATTCCCGCCTACTACCGGCACAATGTGGTGAGCGTGTATGAGTTCCTCGAAGTGCGGTTCGGGCCGCAGACACGCCGTCGTGCGTCGGCGGTGTTTCTAGTGACACGACTGCTGGCCAGCGGATCACGCCTGTGGGTGCCCACAGTGCTGCTCGTGCTCGCGTGGAAAGTATTCATCGACCCGCAGACGACGCCGATGCAGGAATTCTGGCTCTATGCTGTGGCGCTGGTTGGAGTCACCGTGCTGACATCGGTTTACACGACGCTCGGAGGCATCCGCGCGGTGATCTGGACGGATGTGATCCAGGTGGTGATTCTGTTTTCAGCGCTGGGGTTTGCCCTGTGGCATTTGCTCGGACACGCGGGTGGATGGGTTGCGCTGAAAAATGCCATCCAAGAGCCGACTGTCATCGACTGGGGAAAACCGGACCCAGCTCATCCCGGAATATGGGGTTGGATCAAAGGAATACTGGAATCTGAATACACGGTGTGGACCGCGTTCCTCGGCTCCACCTTTGTCACCCTCGCCACGCATGGCACGGACCAAGACATGGTGCAGCGCATGCTGACTGCGAAAGACAAACGTCAGAGCGCCAAGGCCACGATCCTCTCCGGTGTCGCCGACATCCCGGTGAACTTCATGGTGCTGAGCATCGGCATCCTGCTCTTCGTGTTTTATCAACAGCATCCAGAGATCATTTTACCGAAAAATGCCAAAGGCGCTCCCGACAGCAGCCAAGTGTTTCCGTTTTTCATCTTGACCTCGATGCCTGCGGGTTTGCGTGGTCTCGTGATCGCCGGTGTACTCGCCACGGCGATGGGCTCGTTGAGCACGGCGTTGAATTCACTCGCCACGAGCTATGTGCGTGACTTCCACTTCCGTTGGTTTGGCGAGCCTGCGACCGACGCGGGCAAGGTGCGCGTGCTGCGCCTCGGGACCGTGTTGTTCGCGTGTCTTCTCATCACCGTCGCACTAGGCACTGCGTGGGTGAAGGCGCACAACCCGTCGCTGCGCATCATACCGATCATCCTCGGCATCTTCGGCTACACTTACGGCTCGCTGCTCGGCGTGTTCATGGTGGGCCTATTCACAAAGAGTCGCGGCAATGATCTCGGCAACGGCATCGCCATGCTCGCCGGGTTCCTTGTCGTCGGCTACTTGAGCGGGCTCGACAAAGACCTCGCCGCCACGCTCGGTCTCGGTGAAGGCATCTCACGTCCCGCTTGGACGCCGGAGATCGAGTTCCCATGGCGCATCTTGTTCGGCTCGGTGGTCACGTTCGGCATCGCAGTGTTGTTCAAGACGCCAATGGAGAAGCAGGCTGGTGCCGGGACTTGAGCGGGCATTAAAATAAAAAAGCGCGGATCGTTGCCGATCCGCGCTCTTGTTGACTCTTTGACAGTCGCGACCTGCGCTTACGAGTAGCTGGCCTGCTGGCCCTTGATGTCGCGCTTCTTGATCCACGGCATCAGGCTGCGAAGGCGGGCGCCGGTCTTCTCGATCGGATGCTTCTCGCCATCCTTGAGCAGCTTGTTGAATTTCTTGTAACCGGTTTCGGTCTCCTTGATCCATTCCTTGGCAAACTTGCCGGTCTGAATGTCTTTGAGCGCCTTCTTCATGCGGACCTTCACCGACTTGTCGATGATGGCCGGGCCGACTTTCACATCGCCCCACTTGGCGGTCTCGGAGATGGAGAAACGCATGCCAGCGATGCCTGCCTCGTTCATGAGGTCCACGATGAGCTTCAACTCATGCAAGCACTCGAAGTAGGCCATTTCAGGAGAGTAACCGGCTTCCACCAGCACTTCAAAGCCGGCCTGGACCAGTGCGCTGGCACCGCCGCAAAGCACGGTCTGCTCACCGAAAAGGTCGGTCTCGGTTTCTTCCTTGAAGGTGGTCTCGATCACACCGCCGCGCGTGCCGCCAATGCCGTGCGCCCAAGCCAGCGCGATTTTCTTGGCCTGCTTGTCCGCGTTCTGATGGATGGCGATGAGGGAGGGCACGCCTTTGCCTTCGGTGTACTGGCGGCGAACGATATGGCCAGGGCCCTTTGGAGCCACCATGATCACGTTCACATCTTTTGGCGGGACGACGGTCTTGTAGAGGATGGCGAATCCGTGGGAGAACAGCAACGTCTTGCCCTTCTTGAGATGAGGAGCGATGTCCTTCTTGTACACGCCGCCAATCTTGGTGTCCGGCACAGCGACGAAAATCACGTCAGCGGCCTTCACAGCCTCCGCAGTGTCCATGACCTTGAGGCCCTTTTCTTCGGCCACCGCACGGCTCTTGGAGCCAGGGTAAAGGCCGATGATGACTTTGACGCCGCTCTCCTTCAAGTTCAGGGCGTGGGCGTGGCCTTGGGAGCCGAAGCCGATGACAGCGCAGGTCTTGCCTTTAAGAGGGGCGAGGCTCGCGTCTTTTTCAGTGTAGATTTTGGCGGGCATGTTTGGTTTGGTTTAAGGGGCGGCGATAGTGGTTCATGGCCTCCACGGGGTCAAACGGCTTTTTCCCGACCACCAAGGCTTTGATTGACCGCCACACGCCAACGCGTAGTCTCCGCGCCCTCTCTTCTATGAAATCCACCATCGCCTTACTCTGCGCCGTTCTTGCGGCTCTCACCGCCACACAAGCCCAGGAAATCAAACCAGCCCAAGCGGTCGAAACTCCTGCTACCTCCGAAAAAGTCTCCATGGACAAAGTCAGCTACTTCATTGGCCTCAACATGGGCGGCCAGTTCAAACAACAAGGCATCGCCATTGACGTCGCCGCTCTCACCGACGCCATCAAAACCGCGCTCTCCGGTGAGAAGCCCAAGTACACGCAGGAGGAACTCACCGCAGCCATGCAGGCTTTCGAATCAAGCATGCGCGCCAAAGAAATGGCCCGTGGCAATGAGTCCAAGGAAGCGGGTGAGAAGTTCCTCGCTGAGAACGGCAAGAAGAAAGGCGTCACCACCACCAAGAGCGGCCTGCAATATGAGGTCATCAAGGAAGGCACCGGCCCCAAGCCCGCCGCCACTGACCGCGTGAATGTCCATTACCACGGCACGCTCATCGGCGGCAAGGTCTTTGACAGTTCTGTCGAGCGCGGTCAGCCGATCACCTTCGGCGTGCAGGAAGTCATCAAAGGCTGGACCGAGGCCCTGCAGCTCATGCCCGTCGGTTCCAAGTGGCGCATCTTCATCCCGTCCGCCCTCGCCTACGGTGAGCAGGGCGCGGGCTCAGACATCGGCCCGAACGAGGCGCTCATCTTCGACGTCGAGCTCCTCGGCATCGTGAAGTAACACGCTTCTCCCTCATTCATGTCAAAGGCAGGTCTGCGGACCTGCCTTTTTCATTTCGCAGGTTGCTCCGCCGCATCCCGCGCCACCACCTCCTGCGGTAGCAGCAGCTCCCTCGCATCGCGCGCGAGGCATGGCGGCACGGTCATAAGGAAACGATTGCCCGCGCTGTGTTTGAAGCTCCACAACTCGCCGTCTTCGCCCGCAGGCACCGGAATGCTGAAGTATCCCGGCTTGCTCTCGAACTGATGCACCGTCTTGCCCGCAGGATTGAGCAGCCAGCCCTCACCCTCGCTGAAACCGCCGATGATTCTCGTTCCCTTCGGCACATAGAAATACAAATGCCAGCGGCCAAGCAATTTCGCGGGCTGCTCCTGGCTGCTGACGACCGTCATCGGCAGGCCTTCCGCCCATTCGATCACCGTTCCCTGCCCAGCATCGCTGACTTCGATGCGGTGTAGGCCAGTGAACTTCGTCTCCAGCTTCAATTCATGGGGCTGCTTGTCTGGCTCCACTTCTAGATGAGCCACAGATTTCGATTCAGCCTCCGCCAGTGGATAAAGCTCGATCTTCGCCGTGCCACGGTTCGCATAAATCAGTCCCGCCTTCCCAGTAAGCGCGATCGTGGCCGGTTCCTTGTCGATCCACGTCCAGAAGTCACGAACGCCACGCAAGTAGATGCCCGCATTGCCCTTCGGTACGTCGGCCAGCTTCAACGCAACCGCAGGAACAAGTTTGGTGCTAAACGCCACCGGCTCGAAGTCGAGCAGCTTGCGCTTGGCGATGCCTTCTTTGACGAACGCGGCGATCTGACCGGCGGTGAAGCCATCGTCTGATTTCCACGGGTTCGTTTTGTCCGGCGCATTGTATTTCGCCAGCTCAGGAAGCACAACGGACTTGTCGCGGTTTGGTAAGTCGCGGTAAATCGCCTTCGTGTGTACCAGCCCGGTGCCACGAATGCGCCAGACGTAGCGCATAAGCTGCTCGAACGCGTTTTGCCGCTCCTTCCCTGCCGCGCTGGAGTAGTCGAGGTAAAGCTCGACGTAGTGCGTGTAGAGCACGAGATCATCGAGACGCGCACGGATGGCCGCGTCATGCGTCAATCCACGCGCTTCATCGAGCAGATGCCACATGCGACCCACGAGATCATCGCTGAGCGCCTGCCTCTTCGTGCCATCGAGGATCGCGTAGAACTTCGCCATCGGCGCACGGGCTACTCCGAACGCCTTGTCGAGGAAGTCAGCGACGAGGGCTTCGATATTCTTCGCTTCATTCACATCCCACAGCATTCGCGCGGCGAGATAATAGCCGAGGCCGTTCGGACCGAAGTTGTCGCTGGCCTCTGCAGACATGAAGCGTGCGCCGCTGGCATGAAAATGCGGAATCGTGGTGCGCAGATACTCCAGATTGCCGCCGCGTGCAGCGCCCGGCAGATCACGATCCCAGGTGTTCACGCTGTAGTATTCGCGGATGCCGAGCGTCTTCGCCTTCGCCTGCCATCCGGCCAGAAGCTGGTCCATCGTGTAGCCGCCACGGATGAATCCGGTGGCGATGCCGATAACGACCTGCGGATGCGCCTCGATGGATGGCGGCGGCGAATGCTCGTTGTAGGCATACATGCCGATGATGCGGCCCGGATGCTTCACGTTCACCGCCTCCGCGACTTCGTTCGCCAGCAGCAGCGCACGATCCGTGACGTTGCCGATCTTCGCGCACGCCGCGCATTCGCACCAGCCACCGCCATCGCTGGGTTCGCAGGACAACGAGTCACGCGACGGATCCTTTACCATTTCTGCCAGCGCATCTTCGACCACGAGTTTGCGCAGGCCAGGATTCGAGATGCAGAACTTGTTTCCCTTCCGCTCGCCGTTCACAAGACCCAGATACTCCGGATGTTCCGCGAATTCAGCCTCGTGCCGATGCATGATCGCGTCGTAGGCATGACCGGAGCTCAACGTGATGCCGCTCGTGGCCCGATTGCGCTGATTCCACTGCCTGCACACCTCCTCACGCTCCTTCAACACACCGAATCCGGCCCAGATGCGGCGCGCGTGATAGTCTGGTGATTCGCTGGCATCGACTTCGATGTTCAACGTGGGCGACTTCGGCACGATCTCCCATTTTTCTCTCGGGAAAAACTGCCTGAAGCCGAGACGATGCAGCAGATCCCACGCCGCATGCTCCACTGCCTGTGGCGTCTGCCCGATGAGCAGCAGACGATCCTTTTCAGAACGCAGGATGTAATTCTCGCGATCCGTGATCGCGCTGCTGGGTTTGAGCAGGCTGGAAAAATCCGTCGCCGTGCCCAACACGATGCCACGCGGCTCCGCCGACGATTGAACGGCGAACTCCGCGCCTGCGATGCGTTTCAACATCGCGGCAAGTTCACCCGCGCTCTGTTTCGTTTCGTCTGTCGCCTGCGTGGAAACAACAATGGGCAGCAATGCCCGGCCGTTTTCGGCCAAGGTGAGCTTTTCAGCGTGCAGAGTCGTGGCAAGGCCGAGGGCCAGCGTGAGACAGGCGGCGCGAATCATGCCGGATCATACGTTGGCACTTGCCGCAGTGTGTCGGCTACTTCCCGCCCGCCCACCTCGCCGCGTTGATGAGCAACTGCCGGTAGGGCTTCAAATCATGCGTGCGGGCATCGTGACCGAGGGCAAGGCCGACGATCTTCGCTTTGGGATGCTTGGTGATCCACACGCTTGGATGCGGCTTTTGGTATTTGTCGCTGTTGCTCGTCTCCGCGAGCACTTCGATGGCCGCAGTGCCTTCGGGAGCGCCTTCGGCGTTCACATAATACAGTTCGTCTTCGACGGTGAAGCTGGCGGGGACGTCCTTCATGACGGGATGATCGGCTTTGAGGACTTTGACTTCGAAGGGATGGATCTTGTCGTGGCCGCGTGCGCCGCCGCCGACGATTTGGGCGTTGAGCTCGGGCCAGCCAGCGTAGCCATACCAGGTGCCGGGATGCAGCATGATGATGCCTTTGCCTGCGGCGGCGAAGTCCATGAGCGCTTTGCGATACGCGGACGTGTCGAAGAATTTGCGGTTCACGCTGATGATGGCGGCGTCGGCGTTTTTCAGCTCGGCGGCGGCCTGGTCACGATCTTCGGTGTAGTGGACGGTGAAACCGGCGGTTTTGAGTGTGGCGACATCGGTGGTGCCGAAGAAGTCTTTGAAGTTGTGCGAGGAACCGCCGCCGATGACGAGGATGCGCGTTTTGCCGGCTTCCCATTGCACAGATGTCGCTGCAACGAGCGGGCCATCGCCTTTGCCGCCTTCTTTGGGGCCCGTAGAACGAACGTCCGCGTTCGTTTTTCCGGCTGGCGGTGCGTTGCGGGGACGAACTTGGAAGTTCGTCCTACTGGCAGGCCCTTTGCCTTCGATGTCGGCGGTGATGGCGACGATGACGGGCGCGGTGCCGTTGGGCTGCGGGCTTTCGAGGATGAGCGTCTTCGCGACGGCTTTCTTCGTGAGTTCGAGCGTGAGCAGGCGCATTTGCTGGCCGTCGGTGATGCCTTCGACTTCTTTGGAGCCGGGGACTTCGGTGGGGCGGATGTAGTCGCTGAAATGAATGCCGTTGATGAAGGTGAACTCTTCCTTCTCGCCGTTTTCATAGACGACGGTGGCTTTGAGCGCGGGTTCCTCTGGGCGATGCGCGGGCCAGCCCCAGCCGGAGATGCCGCTGAGCATCTGGATGCGCTTCGCGGCCACATTCACGGCCACTTCGACCTTCGCCGGGAAGGTCTGGCTGTAGGCTTTCGGCGGTCCGCCTTTGAGCACGATCAAATTGGCACCGTTGGCGGCTTTGCCGGCGTCCTGGATGAAGAAGGGCACGTTTTCGATCTTCACGTTGCCGTATTTGGCGAGCCGCACCTGGCCTTCGTTCGGTTTGATGCCTTTGAAGACGCCTTCGCGGCTGTCAGCGGTGTAGGCATCGGCGAGAGTCAGGATGCGGAACTGCTTCTGCGCGTCGCCACAGATGAAGGCGAGAATATCGCGGATGTTTTCCGCGCCGAGCGCTTCCAGTCCTTCGGGCATGAGGGACATCTTGGTGTTCATGCGCTCCTTGATGTCGGACTTCTTCACTTCGAAATCGCCAGCTTGGTTGCGCAACGTCACGCTGGCGGAGTTTTCGGCGGCGATCACGCCCGCGAGAACGTCACCGTTATTCTTGGTGATGTTCCAGGCGTAAAAGCTCGGGTCCACCTCGCGATTTGGGTCGATCACATGAATGACGAGTTCCGTAGGACCGTGCGCGCCCATGCCAGTGAGCGGCGGGGCGACGTCCTTACCGACATCGCCGAGCTTGTGGCACACGGCGCACGCGGCGGTGAAGAACATCTTACCCTTCACGGCATCGCCCTGCTGTTCGACGATGGGCGTGAATTGCGCGATGAGCTCGGCCTTCTTCTTCGCATTCGGGTTGAGCTTGTCCATCATCGCTGCAGCGCGCTTCGCCACTCGCTTGTTCGGATGTGTGCGCAGGCGTGCGATGTTACCGGGTCCTAGCAGCTTCGGATCAAATTTTCCTTCGGCGATGGAAGTGAGCAACGCCTGTGTGGCTGAGGGCCGCTTCACAATGGCATCAAAGGCCGCTTGCTGAAGCTGCGGATTGAGCGTGTCGAACGCCATCACCAGCGGTGTGGTGTTGCCGCTTTCATCGAGCGCTGCAATGATCGCACGGCGGAGTTCTTCCGGCGATGTGGGATCGGCCATGGACTCGACTCCGATCTGCGCATTCGAGCCGCCGAGCGCGATGAGCGCCTTCGCAGCGCCGATGCGATCTGGCAACGGAGCGTCGTTCTTGCCCAGCACACCGCTAAGGCTCACGATCTGCGTCTTGATCACGTCGGCCAAAGCACCGCTCTTGTCCCACTTCACCGCGAGTGGCAATGCCGCAGAGGCGAGAGCTGGTTGCGCGAGGAGTTTTTTCAATGCAGCCGTGAGCTCCGCCGAGAGAGCGGGAGCTTTAGTGACTTGCTGGGCGATGCCTTGAAGGATGGTGATCTTCAGCGCGTCCGCTTTCGCATCAGCACTGGCGCAGGCGGTGATGAGTTTCTCTGCCGACTTCAGCGATGGCAGAAGGGATTTCACCAGCAAATCGACGCCTTCTGGCGTTGTCAGCGCCTTCGTGATCACGTCATCGGCATGATCAACGGATGCCGCGATCACAGAGGAACGCGTCCAGTCATCCGTGGCCGCTTTGAACGTGGAAAGTGGTTCCGCGTTGGATTCATATGTGCGCAGCGCCGTGCTGCCCATCGTGCTCTTGGAATCCGAACCGTGATGATAATAGCTGCCTGCAACTGGCTTCGCCTCCTTGTGATTCACCTTCCAGATGCGACCGAAATAGTGGTCGCGGTCGGGACGCACGGCGGCGTTGGCGGGGCCGTGGATGGGGCCGCGGGTGTCGTTGTGGATGACGGCCTGATTGTAGAAATCGACGACATACAAGGCACCATCGGGGCCGACGCGCGTCTCGATCGGGCGGAACCAAAGGTCTTTGCTGCGGATGAACTCGGTTTCTTCGCGACCGGCTTCCTTATGCACTTTGTAGCTGACGCCATCCTTCTCGACGAACTCGTGATGCACGATGTTCAGCGTCGGTTCGGTGGTGAAGTAGCTGTAGTTCCACTTCTTCGGCCAGGCACCGCCTTCATAGATGGCGCAACCGGCTGCGGCGGTGAATTCGCCGACAAGATCAATCTGCACATAGGCCTGCTCCGGCCACGACATGGCCGGAAAAGTCTTCTGATGCTCCATCATGCCTTTGTAGCTGGTGGTGCCGGGGATCTTGCCTTTGGCCAACACATACTCGGGCAGCACGACGTGGAAGAACACGGTGCCGCTGGTCGGCTGCGTGAAGAACACCTGGCCGTCGGACGTGATGTCGAGGCCCCAGGTGTTGCCGCCTTTGCTGGCGTATTGCTCGAAGGCGCTGCCGTCGGGCTTGAAGCGCACAACGCCGCTGCCGTCGGTGCCGAAATCTTTTTTGCCATCCGGCGAGGTGACGTGGCCGGAGCTGTAGCCGTGCGTCGCGTAAACCCAACCGTCGAGTCCCCAGCGCAGGTTGTTGATCACTGCGTGTGTGTCGCCAGTGCCGAGGCCGGTGTAGAGCTTTTCGCGCTTGTCGCACACGCCGTCGCCATCGGTGTCCTGCAGGTTCCAGATGTCGGGAGCGGCGCACGCGATGACACCATTCTTGTAGAAGCAGAAGCTGGTGACGAGTTCGAGTTTGTCGGCAAAAACGTGCTTTTTGTCCATCACACCGTCGCCATTCGTGTCTTCGAGCCATGAAATGCGGTCGATGGGCTCGCGGTCGAGCTTCTTCGTCCACGAGCCGCTGTCTTTCCAGACTTCCACGTTCAATTCACGACGACCGTTCGGATACTCCGGAGTCTCGCACACCCACAGGCGGCCCTTTTCGTCCCAATCAACATTCATGACCTTGTTGATGAGCGGTTCGGCAGCAACGAGCGAGATGTTGAACTCGGGATGCACTTCCAGCTTCTCCGCCGCCTTGTCCGGGCGAATGGGGCCACCTTCGACGTAGCGCAGATTGTCACCGAGTTCCTCGGGCTTGCAGAGTTCGTCCGCGTTCTCGCGTTTGCCGGCCCACGCGATGCCGCGCAGCAGCATGGCGCGGAAGTTGGGGCGGTTGAAGTTCTCGTAGTAGTGGCCGGGGATGCAGACGAAGGCGCGATATGTAGAACGAACGTCCACGTTCGTTTTGGTTGCGTTGGCGGGATCAGAGTCACGAACTTGGAAGTTCGTGCTACGCTCATAGGTCCACACCTGCGGCTGGATGTCGTAGATGTTCACGCCCTTGTGCTTTGCCACGGCCTCAGCGGCACGAGCCTGGGCTTCCTTGTTGCCCTTGCCTTTCGTGTCACGCGGGTTGGGCGTGTAGGCACCGGCGAGCACACGGACTCCGGGCAGCACGTCCATGTCATAGTAGATCTCGTCGTCCATCATGAAGTTGGACATGCCCTGCGTGATCGGATTCTCGCGGTCGGTGAAGTAGAGATGCATCGGCGCCTCCAGCCATTTCGTCTGGCCGTGATGCCAGGAGCCGCCGATGATGGTCTTGAACCATTCGTGATCCTTCGAGACGTTCGCCGCGTGGATGCTGACGATGCCGCCGCCGCGTTTGAGGAAGTCGAGTAGGTTCTTGCGTTCGTCGCCGATCTTGATGTCGCCACCGTTATCGGTGTGCAGGATGAGCACGTCGGTTTGATCGAGCTGCTCCTTGGTCGGAAACTCATTGCCACCCGTGGCCTTCGCGCCGCGTTCGTTCAGCAGCGGCACCCAGTCTTTGAGGAACTGCGGATGATCATGAGCGCCAGGCCCATGCGACTTCGGACCGGAGCGGATGAAGATGCGCAGCGGCTCCGCCGCGAATGACGAATGTGGAATGACGAATGACGAAATCAGCGCGGCGAGGATGAGGCGTTTCATGGTCGGAGAATGGGGATGCTACGAGAAAGAAACGTCGCTTGGGAAGGGCGTTTTCGCACGCTGCGCTATCGGGAATGCACATGAGGACTCCCGGTCCGTTGTTCCCGCTATTACCTCCCTTTGCCCTTCTTTTTCTTTGGCTGCGCTGTGCCAGCATCTCCGAAGGCGGGCTTGGTGCCGGTCAAATCAGCGAGCAAGCGCAGGGTGTAGCCATCAAAACGGCTGTGGGGTGATAGGCCTTGGGCGGGGAGCGTTTTGAGCTGTTCGGCGATGGGTTTTGCCTTGTCGCCGAGATCACCGATGGCGTTGAGGGCGCTCATGGTGGTGAAGACGTCGTAGTGGCTCCAGTTGGCGAGATTCACGAGCGCAGGAAGAGCAGCGGCGCGGTCAGCATCGCTGCCATATTTGGCGAGCGCCCAGTTGGCGGCGACTTGTACATAGGTGGAGTTGTCTTTGGCCGCCTTGGTCATCTCGTCGTGCGCTGCGGCGAGTCCGTCTTTGCCGCGCATGAGAATACCCATCGCGCTCCAGTAACGGATCGCGCTGTCGGAGTCGGCGAACCCGGCTTTGAGATCGGCGATGGCGTCGGACTTCAAAGACGAAGCCTCGCCTGCGATCTTCAGGATGCGGGCTATCGGATAGAGCCTGTCATCGTGGCCCATGTCGTAAGGCGTGGTGCCTGCGGAGCGATGATGCATCTCGCCTTCCGGCAGCAGGCCGACATCGCGAATCTCTAGCGCAAGGTTTTCCTGCGCCGTGCGCATCTTCGCGAGTGTTTCGGCATGCTTAGGCGATGCGGCGAGGTTGTGAACTTCGTCGGGATCGTTTTGCAGGTCGTAGAGCTCTTCCGGCACCTTCGGCTCCTTCCAGAAGATGGATTGTTCCGGCGTAGTCTTGCCGGAATCGAAGAGCTTTTTCCAAACCACGGTGGTAGGCGTCTCGAATTGATACGCCACATACTGCGCCTGCGAGAGATGCGGCATGTAATTGCGCAGATAGACGAAACGCCCATCGGTGACGCTGCGCACGCAGTCGTAGCGCTCGTCCATGCGCCCGCGGAAGCCGTAGATGAACGGCTGCGGCTCGGTTTGAAATTTTCCAGCGAAGGCGTGGCCCTGCATCCATTCCGGTGGCTGCACGCCGATGATGCTGAGCAATGTGGGCGCGAGATCGACGAGACTCACGAGGCGGTTGGACTTCGCGCCGGACGCGTATTCCTTCGGTGCGAGGTGTTTCCACTTCGGCGGGAAATAGATGACCAAGGGCACCTGCAGGCCGGAGTTGCAGGGCCAGCGCTTGTTGCGCGGCATGCCGCTGCCGTGGTCGGCGTAGTAAAACACGATGGTGTCCTCGGTGAGGCCGGCGTCATCGAGTTCCTTGAGACGTTTCCCAGCAGAAGCATCCGCCTGCGTCACAGTGTCATAATACTGCGCCCAGTCCTGCCGCACCTCAGGCGTGTCGGGATGATACGCTGGCACGCGCACCTTCGCTGGATCGTGGATCGCCTCGTGCGGGCGTTTGCGGAGCTGGCTTTCGTGGCTGCAAGTTTCGTTGAAAATGGCGAAGAAAGGTTGGCCGTCCTTGCGGTTTTTCCAGCTCGCCTTGCCGCTCGACTCGTCCCACACGCCATCGGGTTTTTTAAGGTTGTAGTCCTCCTTGCTGTTGTTCGTGCAGTAGTAACCGGCCTCGCGCAGGAACTGCGGATACATCTTCTTGCCCTTCGGCATCGCCACCATGCTGCGCATGTGTTCGCCGCCAGTCGAGGGGCCGTACATGCCGACGATGATCGTCGTGCGTGCGGCGGCACACACGGGTGCGTTTGACCAGCAATGCCTGAACAGCATGCCTTTTGCCGCGAGCGCATCGACATTTGGCGTGGTGGCATAAGTATCTCCATAGCAGCCCATGTGCGGGCCGTGGTCCTCGCTCGTTAACCACAAAATGTTTGGGCGTTCAGCTGCGAATGACGAATGTAGAATGACGAACGACGAAAAGAGGAGACTCAGACGCTTCATGGGACGGTTGGAACGACGGAGGAAAGGGGGTTCCTTCACTTCACCGCACCCGCCGCTGGTTCTTCAAGGACTACGGCGGGGGTTTGGCAAGCATCGCAGTGATGGAGCTGGTGATGCTGGCCACCCCGGTGCAGTTTTTGCTAAGCACCAGTTTCAGCAGGTGGTTTGCCTGCGGCAGCATGAAACCGGGCCTCACGCTCGGTCGGAGTGATGAGGTTGGTTTCAACATGAACTCGTTCTACACAATGCCGTAACCGGCGCGATAGGCCTTGTGGATGATGGCGTCGGCTTCGGGGGTATTGGGTGATTTGAGCGCTTGAGTGTCCCATTCGACGCGTTTGCCGAAACGAACGGCCAGCAGGCCGACGAGCAGCGATTCGGTGAAGGGGGCGGAATACCAGAAGCCGCTCTTCGCATCCTGCGGGTTGCCGGTTTTGCAGGCCTCGAGGAATTCTTTGCGGTGACCACTGGTGCAGCGCGGGATCGTCTTCGCGGGGATGATGAACTGCTGCATCTTCGACTCGGGAACGATGCGCGGCGTGCCGGACCAGCCACCGGCGAGGATGCAGCCGTTGTCGCCGACGAAGTAGATGCCGTTGTCGCCGAGGTTGCGAGTTTCGTCGAGACCTTCGGGACGCGGCGGGAGCTTGCCGCCATCATACCACACCATTTTCACGGGGCCGCGGTCTCCTTTGGCGGGGAAGTGGTAGGTGATGATGCTCCAGACCGGATACGATTGGTTGTTGTTCGGGCCGTTTTCAGCCTCGACCCAGTCTGGCGCGTCGAGATCGAGCGCGTAGAAGGCGGGATCGGCGTTATGCACGGCCATGTCGCCGAGCGCACCGCAGCCGAAGTCCCACCAGCCGCGCCATTTACGCGGACAGAAGTCAGGATGATATGGACGTTCCTTCGCCGGGCCAAGCCAGAGGCTCCAATCGAGATTCTTCGGCACCGGCGGTGTGTCAGTGGGATAAGCCTTGCCTTGGGAATCCCAGAATTTGCCGGGACGGTCGGACCACACATGCACCTCGGTCACTTTGCCGATGGCTCCGGCTTGAATCCACTCGCGTGTGAGGCGGATGCCCTCGCTGGCGTGGCCTTGATTGCCCATTTGCGTGACGCGGTTGGTTTCCTTTGCCACATCGCGCATCGCACGTGCCTCGGCGATGGTGTGGGCGAGCGGTTTTTCGACATAGACGTGACGTCCGGCGCGCATGGCCATGATGCTGGCAGGCGCATGCACATGATCCGGCGTGGCGACGAGCACGGCGTCGATGTCCTTCTGCTTGTCGATCAGCTCCCGGTAGTCGCGGAACAGCTTCGCGTTCGGGTATTTTTTGATCGTGCTGGCGGCGTGATCGAGATCGACATCGCAAAGCGCGACGATGTTCGCGATGCCGGATTCGTCGAGGTCGCGGATGTCCCCCGCGCCCTGACCGCCGACGCCGATGCAGCCGAGGTTCACCTTTTCACTCGGCGGCGTGAAGCCGGGGCCGCCGAGGACGTGACGCGGCACGATTTGGAAGCCGAAAGTTGCCGCCGCAGCGGTTTTGACGAAGTGACGGCGGGAGGAGGCCGTGGTTTTCATGCCTGAGCAAACGGGTTGCCTTCCGCGTGTCTTGCGCCTTGGTTGGCCCCCGACATCCCTCAACCACCATGAAACGCCCTTGGAAAGACGTGTCCGTGCCGCTACGCGACGGCATGGCGCACTGGCCCGGCGATCCCGAGTGCCACATCAAGCGCGTGAACCGCATGGAAGATGGTGCGGTGTGCAACCTGACCCACCTCAGCATGAGCGCCCACACGGGCACGCACATGGACGCGCCGCGGCATTTCATCGCGGACGGCCTGACGATGGAACAGATGCCACTGGAGGCGGTGATCGGTCGCTGCCGGGTGTTTGAGCTCGATTGTGAGGGGCAGATCACGGCGGATGATTTGAAGAAGCTCAAATTCGCGTCACGGCAGCGCGTGTTGTTCAAGACGCGCAACTCGACGCGAAGCTGGGCGATGAACGAGTTCGACAAGGACTTCATCTCCATCCGCAAAGACGCCGCGCAATACCTCGTCGATCAGGGCGTGGTGACGGTCGGTGTCGATTACCTCAGCATTGGCGGCTACGGCAAGGACGTGGTCGAAACGCACCAGATCATGCTCGGTGCCGGCATCTGGGTGATCGAGGGCCTGAACCTTTCCGAAATCAAGGACGGCTACTACGAACTGATCTGCCTGCCGATCAAACTCGAAGGCGCGGACGGTGCGCCATGCCGCGTGGTGCTGCGTTAGCGGGCGCGGCGCTTCATTTCATCGCTCGCGCTGTCGAGAATGCGGCGCTCCTCGGCGGTGAGGCTTTGCATGCCGTGGCGGCTGATTTTGTCGAGGATGTCATCGACGGACGGAGTGCTGCTTTTCGCGGGCTTGGGGGCCTTGGGAGTCAGTTTGGGCATCGAGGGCAGCTTGAACGCGCCGGTTTCAAAACGGATGAAGGCGTAGGCGGTGCCGACATTGGCGGCGAGGAGCAGCAGCGAGACCCAGTCCCGCGCGGCGAGGCATTGCAGGGCGTTGATGCCGACAAAAATCGCGGCCATGACCCAGGCGTCGAGCGTGAGGATGATGATGCTGATCTTCGCGCGTGGATAAAGCGTGGCGAAGGCGATGAAGACGCCGAATTCGAGCTGCGTCATGCCCGCGCAGGCCATGCCACGAACGCCGATCAGATGAAACAAGGAGATGAACAACGGCGACGAGGCGAGCAGGAGCGACAGCAGACGCACAAACGCACGGCGACCGAGATGCCGCTCCACGATCTCGCCGAAACTCCACAAGAAGTAACAGCCCAGAAGGCCCCACAGGCTGGGGGGATTGACGAGCACATAGGTGACCGGCGTCCAGAGACGCCACTCCTTGAAGGCGGCATCGAAGCTGAATACCAGGTGCCGCATGAGGCCCGTGCTGAAAACCGCGAACAGCACCATGCTGGCTGCGCCGACGAGCGCGATGATGGCGGCGAGATAGACGGGCTGTTGTCTCCACCACGTCAGCGGCAGGCGGTCTTTCGATTCAGGGAACCAGGAATTAAACATGGGTGGTGGTGCTGATGATGCGAAGCGTCCGGCGTGCCTCAAGCCCGGACATGTTCGGTATTGACCTGCGAAGGTGACTCCTGATAGCGTCCCTCATCATGAAAAAGCCAGCCATTCTTCTCATCTTGCTCTGCCTCTCATCTGCCCGTGCCGACTGGGTCATCATTCAAAAGAGCGTCAGAGACGGGGAAGAGAAGCAAATGACGCTCAAGATCAAAGATGACATGGCCCGGGTGGACATCGGCTCCGCCATGAGCGCACTGATGGGCAAGGATGGCATGACGATGCTCATGCACCGGCAGAAGATGATGATGAAGCTGGACCCGGCCACGTTGAAGAAGACGATGGAGACGGCTGCGAAGCTCGGCATTTCCCAGGGAGGCGGGCCTGCCGCCAAGCCTGCGGCCACCGGCCAGAAGGAGAAAGTGGGAGGGTGGGAGGCCG
>CAYQWE010000009.1:0-130585 GCA_964421275.1 uncultured Prosthecobacter sp. | reverse complement strand
GAGGAGCGAACCTGGGCCGCGTCCCCTCGGTGCGCCATTCCCTCCCCGGAGGGGGTGTATGGGCATGCGGGAGCTTGGCAGGAAGGCCTCATGAAGCGCGTAAGAGGTTCTCTTTCCTGCCAAACTGACACCGCCGGGATTTTGTGACAAGGTTTTTTACTCCAGCTCCAAAAAAAGCAGCCAAGCGTGCAGGGCGTGACTTGACTCTCCCTGTCACGGGATGTCAGACTCGTCGCCAATGGAGGAAAATAACCAGTGTGCCCCGAAGGCTGGCGCGACCCCGAGCACCATGCCCACGGAGGCCCTGAGCCCCTCCCAGATGCACGGCCTGCTGGCGGCAGGGAGGGCGGGGGCCACAGCCCCCCGACAGCGCTGGAACCCGCCGCCAGTGGAGGAGCTGCAACAAGCGCTGCCGCAGTATGAGATCAGCGCCTTCGCCGCCATCAGCATCAATCCCGACACGCCGGTCAAGGCGCAGAAGAAGGACAAGCAAAAGCCCACCGCAGCGCGTCAGACAGCTCGCATAGGCCCTTATGTTGGCTCGACTCTCCAGCGGGCGGCGGCGTGAGGCGGTGCGCCCGCAGTGTGCCGTCTCACTGGTCTTGTCACATAACCAGATCGCCGCAGTGTGAAGTGGGAGGGCGGATCGTTATTCATCTACAGACAAGAAACCCGGTTCCCGCATTCTTCCCCCATGATCACGCCCGCGACCCTCGAAGAACTGCGTGACTTTGACACGCCGCTGATCGCCAACACCATCGGCTACATCAGTCCGGTGCCGCCGCATGAATACTACCTCAGTGGCGAGATCCAGTCCGTCACCGCGCCGCTCGGCCCCACGGTGGGCATCGCCTTCACCGCCGAGATCGACAGCAGCACGCCGGGCGGGGCGGGGGACACGGAACTCTACTGGCAGCTCCTCGATCTCATGCGCGCGAGCACGCTGCCCAGCGTCCTCGTCGCCAAGGCCGTCGGCTCGCGTCCCGAGCACGAGTGCATGATCGGGGATGGCATGGCGAAGACCTTGTTCACCGTCGGCTGCATCGGTCTGGTGAGCGATGGCCGCGTGCGTGATGTGCCCGGCCTGATCTCGACGAATTTCGCCGCCTACTGCCGTGGCAGCATCGCGCATCATGCGCCGCTGCGTTTTCGCTCCATCCAGCAGCGCGTGGAGATCGGTGGCGTGATCATCGCGCCTGGCGAGGTCATTCACGCCGACCACAATGGCGTCATCCGCGTGCCGGCGGAGTGCCTGGACGATCTCGCCAAATGCGCGGTGAAAAACCGCGCCTTCGAGCACGAGGCGCACATGTTCCTGCGCCGCACGGACAAGACGCCCGCCGAGAAGCGCGAGCATGTGAACGCCCTCGTCGCCAAGTATGGCTTCAACGACTGTGTCTCGCGCTGACCTTCGATGAAAACTTTCGCCGCCTTTCTGCTCTCCATCTTCTCCGCGTCTGCGGCCAAAGGCAGAGACCTGCACGTCCATCCCAACGCAGGCAGCGACGCATACGACGGCATCGCCCGCCCCCTCCAAACCATCGCCCAGGCCATCAAGCACGCTCAACCGGGGGACACGATCCACCTCGCCCCCGTCGTCTATCGCGAGAGCGCCGTCTTTCACAACCAACGCGGCCCCATCACGCTCGACGGCCACGGTGCGACGCTCGATGGCAGCGAGCCGCTCGACGCCGCGAAGTGGCACGAAGCCGCGCCCGGATTGTTCCGCTGTGATGCACTGCTGCCGCGTCTGGACGCCGCGATCCTGGGCCGTTGGTTCTTTCTTTTTGATGGCAGGATGCAGCTCATGGGCCGCACCTCGAAAGGCTCCGGCGCGCCGCTGAAGAAGCCGGAGGACTTGCAGCCCGGTGAGTGGACCTTTGTGCGTGATGAAAGCCGCAAGGGTGCCAAAGTGGGGGACATCTGCGGCGCGTTTTTCATCAAGCTCACTCCCGGTCAAAAGCTCGCCGATGCCAACATCGCCCTGCCGCTGCGCTCCGCAGGCGTGCAGTTCAGCGGGGATGAGAATGCGGACATCACCCTCCGCAACGTGACCGCCACGCATGTCTATAACGACGGTTTCAACATCCACGGCAATGGCAGGAACCTGGTCTTTGAAAACATCGCCGCCATCGAGTGTGGGGACGATGGCTTCAGCGCACACGAGGCGGCTGAGTGCCGCATCGACGGCTTCCGCAGCATCGGGAACTCCACCGGCCTCTGCGACACCGTCTCCAGCATCACGCATTACCGGAACGTCTTCATCAAAGGCTGCCTCGGCTACGACGTGTTCTTCATCGGCGACTCAGCGCACACGATGGAGAACGTGCTCATCGAAAGCCGCGCCGCACGCACCCTCGAAGTGGCGCAACACACCGACCGCCCGCAAAACGGCATCAGCCGCGTGACGCTGAAAAACGTCCTCATCCGCCGCGTGGGCGGAAAAGCCGGAGACGTGCGCATCAGCCGCAACGCACGGCTGACGATGGAGCGCTGCACCTTTCTCGGAGTGAACTTCACCCTCACCCCCGGCGGTGAGGTGGGCCTCGACCGCTGCGTGATCAGCGGTGATCCAAAGCCTAGCGTGCTGCTCTTTCCCAACACACGGTGGCACGGCACGAACAATCTTTACGACCTCGCTACCCTGCGCGTGGATAAGACCATCTTCAGCGCCGCCACCTTCGCCGACTTCCAAAAACTCACCGCTGCGGATGTCGGCTCGCGCTGGGCACCTCTCGCGACCAAGCCGCTGGACATCGGTGCTGACGAAGTCTGCTTGAAGCCTCTATCTTCCCCATGAAACGCTACCGCCCCTGCATCCTCGCCACCTGCTGCGTGCCGTGGAACGAGCGATTCGAGTTCGAGGAGGCCATCTTCCGCCGCAGCGTGAGGCAGCAGATCGCCAGCGGCATCCATGATCTCTACATCTTCGGCACGGCTGGGGAAGGCTACGCGGTCACGGAGAGGCAGTTCGATGAGATCACACGCGTTTTCCTCGATGAAGCGAAAGGCGATGCCATTCAGAGCATGGTCGGCCTCATCAGCCCTTCACTACCCACCATCATCGAGCGCATCGAAAGAGCCTGCGAGATGGGTGCGAGGCGTTTTCAGCTCAGCTTGCCGAGCTGGGGCGTTTTGAACGACACGGAGGTCGAAACCTTCTTCCGCGAGACTTGCGGGCGTTTTCGTGATTGCGAGTTCCTGCACTACAACCTCATGCGCACGGGCCGCATCCTCACCGGGGCCGAGTATGGCCGGCTGGCGGAGGCTCATCCGAACCTCGTGGCGACGAAAAACAGCACCGCCGATGTCGAGAGGCTCACCAGCCTCATGAACGACGCGCCGCAGCTCCAGCACTTCATCACCGAGGGCGGCTTTCCCATCGCCGCGATGATGGGTGAATGCGGTTTCCTCATCTCCTACACTTCCACGAACTTCACCAAGGCACGCGAGTTCTTCGATGCGGGCCGTGCTCAAGATGAAGCGCAGATGGCGGCCATCGCACAGGATTTCCCCGGCCTCATCGCCGCCTTCAAAGGTGCGGTTGGCACCTCGGCGCACATGGACGGTGCCTTCGACAAGCTCTTCTGCCGCATCCACGATCCCGCATTTCCGCTGCGCCTGCTGCCGCCTTACTCGGGTGTCAGCGCGGCGGCTTTTCAACGTTACATCGGTGAACTTCAACTCAACCACCCGTGCTGGCTGCCATGAAAATATTCGCGCTCCTCTCTCTACTCTGCGCCACCGCCTTGGCGGACGCCATCGACCTCGGAAACCGTCGCGAGTTGTTCGTGGACGAGCACCTCATCGCCTCGAAGACCGGGGTGGAGTTGAAGATGCACCAACCGCAGGCGCAGGGCGTGGCGCTGGTGTGTGACGCGCCTTGGGAGGGCAACACCTCGGGCTACTTCACACTGCTCCAGGACGGCGATCTTTACCGCTGCTACTACCGTGGATCGCACCATGGCGAGCCGGGAGGCAAACCAAGCCAATCTGGCGTGACTTGCTATGCGGAAAGCCGCGATGGCATCACCTGGACGAAGCCGAAGCTCGGGCTGTTTGAGTTCGGAGGCTCAAAGGACAATAACATCACGCACATGGGCGATGGCTGCGGCACCTTTGCGCCTTTTCTCGACACGAATCCCAACTGCCCGCCAGAGTCCCGCTACAAAGCGCTCGCCACGATGGGCAATGACGTCGAGCGCAAAAAGAATCCGGCGCTGCAAGCCTACCATTCCGCCGACGGCCTCCACTGGTCGCTGATGCGCGACAAGCCGGTCATCACCGCCGGCTCGTTTGATTCGCAAAACACCGCGTTCTTTGACAACGAACTCGGAGCCTACCGTGCTTACTGGCGCTACTTCACCGGAGGTTACACCGATGAGCGCGGCTGGAAGCCTTCGGGGGTGCGCGCCATCCGCACGGCGACCTCGAAGGATTTTCTCAACTGGGAAAATCAGGCTGATCTGGCCTACGGCAAGGATGCGCCCAAGGTGCAGCTCTATACGAACGCCGTGCGTCCCTATGCGTGCGCACCGCATCTGCTGATCGGCTTTCCCACGCGCTACCAGCCGAAAGGATCGCAGGTCGAGCCCGTGCTCATGACCAGCCGCGATGGTGTGAACTTCAAACGCTGGGAGGAGCCGCTCATCCCGATCACCGCGCCGAAGGATCGCGACTGGAACCGCAGCAACTACATGACCATCGGCGTGCTCGCCCTGCCTGGCAGGCCGGATGAACTCTCCGTCTATGCCACCGAGGCCTACTACCAAGGCCCTGGCAGCCGCATCCGCCGCTTCACCTTCCGCGTGGACGGTTTTGTCTCCGTCTCAGCAAAACAGGGCGAAGTCATCACCAAGCCGCTGACCTTCACCGGCACGAAGCTCACGTTGAATCTCGTCAGCGCAGGCGAAACCCGCGTCGAGGTGCAAGACGAGGCCGGAAAGCCTCTGCCAGGCTTCACCCTTGATGATTGCACGTCATTGAAAAGCGACCTCATTGACCAAGTTGTCACTTGGAAGGGTGGCAGCCTCGCCCACCTCGCCGGGAAGCCCGTGAAGCTCCGTTTTGAGCTGCATGAGGCCGATTTGTTCGCCCTCCAGTTTGTTCCATAAATTCATACGAATATGAAGTGTTTCATGCTTAGTCTCTTGTCTCTGCTTTTCATCCAAAGCGTGCGTCCTGCAGAACCACGCCTTCGTGCGGCAGCGCTGGAGTTCTCCATCACGCCGGGCACGGGCGGGCAGACTGCGAGCAAGGTGGGCGCGCTGGTGCGGAAGGTGGAAGGCCCGCTGAAGACGACCATCACGCTGCTGGCGGCGGGAAAGACGCGCGTGTGCCTCATCGCCTCGCACATGAACTCGCCAAAGGGCGCGAACATCAGCCCGCTGATCCGGCGCACGGCGGCGGAGGCGCTGGGTGTGCCGCTGGAAAACGTGCTGCTCATGGTCTCGCACAATCACACGGACTTCAATCTGGTGAGCAACCACTTCGAGGCCTACTCCACGCTCTCGATGAAGCCGGAGGACATCCCCGCGCCGAAGCTGCTGCCTGTGGGCGAGGATTTCCTGAAACAACTCGCCGCCACGGCGAAGCAACTGCCCGCGCTGCTCCAGCCCGTGACGGTTTCCTGGGCGGAAGGCAACGAAGGCCGCATCAGCTACAATCGCAAAGGCCGTCATGCCGACGGCACCTCGTATCTCATCCGCGAAGAAGATCGCGACCTGCTGGGCGTCGATTTCAACGGCGACATGGACCGCCAGGCGCCCATCGTGGTGCTGAAGAATGCAAAAGGCGAGGTCGTCACGGCCATCGCGCACTTCACCGCGCATCCCTGCTCGTGCTTTCATCCCGAGAAGCCCATTATCTTCGGCGACTGGCCTCAGGTGGCCTGCGATCACATGGCGGAGCATCTTTCGCCAACGAAACCCATCGCCGTGAGCTTCTTGCAAGGCTGCGCGGGCGATGTGAACTCCAAAGGCATGTTTCGTGGCGATGTGGCGCTCTCAAAGAAATACGGCCGCATGCTCGCGGACAGCTACATCGCTGCTTTGGCCGATTTGAAGCCCTCGAAGCGCGACGGGCTCGATTTCGCCACGGAGAAGGTACGCATCCCGCTCGCGCCTTTGCCTGCTGAAGAGATCTTGAAGGCCGAAATCGCCGAAATGGAGGATTTCATCCGCCGTGCGAATGCTGGTGACGAAAACACACTGCGCTGCATCGGGCACAACTACCCGCGTGAACTCACGCCCGCCTACCGCGGCAAGCTGATCGAGATGATCCTGCCCTGGAGCCGGTGGGCGCTCGATTTGCGGCAAAAGGGCAAGGCAGACAGCGTGGGCAAATTTCTCGAAGTGGACATCCAGGTGCTGCGCATCGGCGATGTGGGCATCGTCGGCATGCCTTTCGAGCCGTTTCAGGGCATTGGACGCCAAATCCGCGCCGGATCGCCGCTGCCGATTTCCATTCCCTGCGGCTACACGAATCTCTCGTATGGCTACCTCACCGACGGCGCGAACACCAATCCCGCCGATGGCGAATACATGAGCGCACATTATCGCTACAGCAAGTTTCGCGCGCCGTATGCCAAGCCCGCAGGCGATGTGATCGCGATCAAGGCCCTCGAAACTCTCCGCCGCTTTGCCCAATGAGCACACCAAGTAACCGGGCCATTCCTGGCCCGTTCATCGATGAAACAGGGCAGGAATGCCCCGACTACCTTGTCGGCGCGAACGCGCAAATCGACCCCGGTGTGATCATCGGCTACCGCTACCCCGGCGATTCGCAGCCCACGCGCATCGGCGATCACGCCATCATCCGCAGCGGCAGCATCATCTACGCGAACACGACCATCGGGCATCGCTTTCAATGCGGCCATCAGGTGCTCATTCGTGGCGAGATCACCATCGGCGACCGCTGTGTGGTGCATCACCAATGCACGCTGGAGGGACGCCTCAAGATAGGCAATGGCGTGAAGATCATGGCGCATGTCTATGTGCCCAGCCGCACCACGATTGGCGATTTCGTCTTCATCGGCCCCGGCGCCACATTTCTGAATGCCAAGTATCCCATGCGCGAGGGCACCGTGCAGGGTGCGACGATTGAAGATCACGTCTGCATCGGTGGCGGCGTCACGATTTGTCCTGGTGTGCGGATCGGGCGCGGCAGCTTCATCGCAGCGGGAGCTGTGGTGAACAAGGACGTGCCTCCCGGAATGCTCGCGATGGGCGTGCCCGCGCGTCACCAGCCTCTCCCACCGAATATTCCGCCTGAAAACCGGCTGGAGCTGCTCCTGCCGCAGACGGATCTGTTTGGCTCGCATCACGATGATACATGGAAGAGTGAAGCCTGGCCGCCGCCATGTGCAGAAGACTGGTTCTCAGTTTAGACCAGCAGCTCATTCTGGTGGCCTGGCGAAAGGACTTCAAAATTCGCTCATGAAGAACATCCTCAGCATTCTATTCGGATTCATCCTGCCGTTGCAGGCTGCCGAGCAGGTTTTCTTCGCCTTCGACGATCACAACATCGCCTGGCAGCACAATCTGAAGCTGACGCTGGAGACGGCGCGGAAGCATCCGGGCAATCCCGTTTTGCGCAGCGGACCTCCTGGCTCGCCCGACGCCGGGCATGCGATCCTCTACGGCACCGTTTTGAAGCAAGGCGACACCTTTCGCATGTGGTATCTCGGCATGCACGAGCCGGAGATCAAAGCAGGGCAGGCTCCTGGCTGGTGGCGGCCGATGTGCTACGCGGAGAGCAAGGACGGCATCACCTGGACGAAGCCTGAACTAGGCCTCGTGGAGTTCAACGGCAGCACGAAGAACAACATCTGCCTCATCGAGGGCGATCCGCACTCGATGACACGCGTGAATGACTTCCTCTCCGTGCTTTACGAGCCGGAAGAGCCTGATCCGGCGAAGCGTTACAAGTGCGCCTACATCGCGCACATGCCGTTCGACGAGGTGAAAGGAGGGCGTAGCAAGATCGGGCCAAATGAGAAGCGCTGGGGGGCGTTCATCACTGCCACGAGTGCGGACGGCCTGAAATGGAAATGCGTCGGAGATCATCCAGCCAACGCGGGCGGCGAGCGATTCGAAGTGAGCAGCTTGTATCGCTTCGGCGATTTTTACTATGCTACCGGCCAGCTCATCAGCCCGTGGTCATGGCGGGCAGACGGCAGCGACATTGGACGCGACATGCTCGCCTATCGCTCGTCGAATTTCGTGACGTGGTCGAAAGCGAAGGCGCTATCGTATGCGCGGCCCGGCCAGCTTTCTGATCCACCCGTCAAAGGTCAGCAGATGCACATGGGCGCGGGCTTGTGGAATCGTGGCAACGTCATGGTCGGCCTGCACGGCATGTGGCAGGACGCGGAGCAGCCGCCGCCGAAGGGGAAAAGCTGGAATTACGGCGTGCATGTCGATCTCGGCCTCGTCATCAGCAATGACGGCGTGCATTACCGAGAGCCGGTTCCAGGCTTCAAGGTCATCCCGCGTGGCAAAGACGGCGAGTGGGATGATGTCGCGATCCTGCAAGGCCACGCATTCGTCAACGAAGGCGACAAAACGATGATCTGGTATTCGCATTGGGACACCGGCGGAGTGCTCGAGAATATGGACATCGGCCTCGCCACGTTGCGGCGAGATGGTTTTGGCTCGCTCTCGCCGAAAGTAGCGGAGAATGACGCGCACTTCATCACCAGCGCCTTCACGGCAAAGGAGATCGCGATGAATGTGGACGGCGTCTCGGCTGATTCACCGCTTCATCTTCAGCTTCTCGATCATCTCGACAGCCCTCTTGGCGGCTTTGAGCTTACCTTAGCCACCAATGGCGTCCGCGTTCCCCTGAAATGGCCGAAACCGCTGCCTGCGGACAAAAAAATCGCACTCCGCGTGAGTTATCCGCCCGGCAGCACCGCGAAAGTGTTCGCCATTTACTTCGACGAGTGATCATCTTCGCCACGACATGAAACACGTCTTTTTCGCCCTGGGCATCCTCACAAGCTGCGTCCTCGCCGAAGCGCCCGTCACCCTCGTGCTGCATGGTGGCGCGGGAGTGGAGCGGGCCAGGCTCACGCCGGAAAAAGAATCCGCGTGCCGTGCGGTGCTGCAGGAGGCATTGCGGAAAGGCCATGCAGTGCTCGAGGCTGGCGGCAGCAGCGAGGAGGCCGTGGTTGCCACCATCATCGTTCTGGAGGATTCACCGCTCTTCAATGCGGGACGTGGTGCTGCTTTGAACCGTGATGGCATAACGGAGCTCGATGCCTCAATCATGGTCGGACGCACCGGTCTCGCTGGCGCGGTGGCGAACGTGCATGGCGTGCGTAATCCCATCCTGCTCGCGCAAAAAGTCATGCTCCGCACACCGCATGTGCTCATGATCGGAAAAGGTGCGGAGGAACTGGCCCGGCAGGAGAAGCTACGGTTCGAGGAGCCTGACTGGTTTCTCACTCCAGCGCAAAAAGAGCGCCTGGAACGAGCGAAGAAGAAAGAGCTGCCCAAAGGAGCCTATGTGCCCGTGCCTGGACGCGAGATCTCACTGCTCATGGGCACCGTCGGCGCGGTGGCGCTCGACAAAGACGGTCATCTTGCCGCAGGCACATCCACCGGTGGCCTCGCTGGCAAGCTGCCAGGTCGCGTCGGTGATTCGCCCATCATCGGCGCAGGCACCTACGCGGAGGATGGCGTCTGCGCCGTTTCCTGCACGGGGCATGGCGAGTTTTTCATTCGCAACGCCGTGGCCTACGATGTCGCCGCACGCATGAAATACGCGAACGCATCGCTGAGTGACGCGACTCACGTCATCATCCACGACAAGCTCAAGAAACTCAACGCAAGTGGCGGGCTCATCGCCCTAGATGCCAAGGGAAACGTCTCCACTCCCTTTAACAGCGAAGGCATGTTCCACGCCCGCATGGGGCCTGATGGTGTTGTGCATGTCGCCATCTTCGAAGAATAGCCCGCCGTCCGCAGCATCTCGCATGTCCCTGAATCTTGTCACCGAACTCAACGACACCGACCTCAAGTTGCTCCATCGCGCTTTGGACGGTTTCGTGCCGGAGAAAGTTTTCGATGCTCACACGCATCTGTTTCACACGCGCCATTTTGCGGAGGGAAACCGTCCGGTGTTTCTCGATGAAGATCGTGGTTATGGAATGAATGACTTCCGGACGGCGATGCGGCTCTGGATGCCGGGACGCGAGGTTGAAGGCTTGTTCTTCGGCTATCCGAGCGCGGGGAATGACCGCGTGGGTGAAAACGCGTGGGTGCGATCGCAAATCGACGTGAGCACGAACTCACGGGCGCTCGTGCTCGCCGCTCCGACGGATGATCCGGCGGAGGTTCGCCGCTTGATGAGCACCGGTGTGTTCGTCGGCATCAAGCCGTATCGCCTGTATGCCGATGTGCCGGACACGAAGGAGGCGGAGATTGAATCCTTCGCGCCGGAATGGATGTGGGAGGCCTGCCACGAGCATGATGGCATCATGATGCTACACATCATGCTGGCTGATGGCATCACCGATCCTCGCAACATCGAGACGATTCACCGGCTGTGCCGCCGTTATCCGTGCTGCAAGCTGGTGCTGGCGCATGTGGCGCGGTCGTTCAACTACCGCCATGCCCGTGAAGGACTCCAGAACCTCGTCGATATCGACAATGTGGTCGTGGACACCTCGGCCGTGACCCAAACCGGCGCGTTTCGAGCCGCGATTGAGATTCTCGGGTCAAAACGTGTGCTCTGGGGCAGCGATTACATGGTCAGCGAGCTCCGCGGCTCCTGCATCACGCAAGGCGATGGCTTCACCTGGATTCATCCCGACCTTGGGACAGAAAAACTGACGGTTTTCGGCCAATACACGACCGTCGGCATCGAATCGCTGCTGTGTCTGCGTGAAGCCTGCGAGGACACCGGCATGACACAGGGCGATTTGGAGGACATCTTCCGCGAGAACGCGCTGCGACTGGTCCGTAGAACGAGTTTTCCAACTCGTTCATCCGAAGACCCGAGTTGGAAAACTCGGGCTACGGGCCCAAAACTCTGGGAAGAAGCCAAAACGAAGATCTCCTGCGGCACGGGTCTGCTCTCCAAACGGGCCCACCTCTTCGATCCGCAAACGTGGCCGTCCTACTTCAGCCGTGCGAAGGGCGCGAGCATCTGGGATCTCGATGGCAAACGCTACACGGACTTCACCGGCGGTGTCGGAGCCATTTTGCTCGGTCATGCCGATGACGAAGTGAACGCGGCGGTGAAGCGCCGCGTGAATCTCGGCAGCTATGCCACGCTGGCCTCGCCGGATGAGGTGAAGCTCGCCGATGAGCTGCTCGCTTCGCATCCTTGGGCCGGCAAGGTGCGCTACGCCCGCGGTGGTGGCGAGGCGCTCGGGCTCGCGGTGCGCATCGCGCGCGCGGCGACGGGCAAAAGCGGGATCGCCTTCTGCGGTTATCATGGTTGGAGCGATTGGTATCTCGCCGCGAACCTCGGCGATGATGCCGCGCTCGACGGACATTTGCTGCCCGGACTTCAACCGCTCGGCGTGCCGCGTGAGCTGGCGGGCACGGCAGTGCCGTTTCGCTACAACGATCCCGCGTCCTTCCAGGCCGCGATGCAGATGCTCGATGGCAAGCTCGCCGCCGTGGTGATGGAGCCGATGCGCAGTGAGTTCCCGCGTGATGGCTTCCTGCCAAACGTGATCGATGCCTGCCATGCCGCCGGAGCCGTGTTTGTGCTCGATGAAGTCACCAGCGGCTGGCGATTTGGCTTCCCCGGTGCTGCGCCGGTGCTCGGCATCGAGCCAGACATCGCCGTGTATGCGAAGGCGATGAGCAACGGCTATCCCGCCGGAGCCATCATCGGCAAAAACGAGGTGATGGACGCGGCGAACAACAGCTTCATCTCCAGCAGCTACTGGACGGATGGTGTCGGCACTGCCGCCTCGCTGGCCTGCATTGGCAAAATGCGGCGCGAAGGCGTGCAGAAGCACGTTTGGAGCCTTGGCGGGCGTTTGCAGGCCGGTTTGCGCGAAGTGGCCTCGCGACATCCCGCGCTCGGTTTGAAGATCGGCGGCATGCCCTGCGCCCCCTCACTCACCTTTGCCAATCCTGCGGCGAAGCCGCTCATGATCCGCGAAATGCTCCAGCGCGGTCATTTGATGTCGAGCCAGCTCTATGTGACATGGTGCCACGATGAAGAATTGATTGCCAGAATGCTCGCCGCGCTGGATGAGTCGCTCGCCCTCGTGGCCGCGATGCCTCTCGAAGCCGCATCAGCGCCACAGCAGGGCTTTGCACGACTCGTTTGACTCCCACCATGCTCATAGACTGCCACAACCACCTTGGCGCCGACTTGCTGTTTTATCTGCACGGCGATTTCCCCTATGCCCAGCAGCTCGTGCAAATGCAGCACGAAGGAGGGCCGCTCGGCATCACCCACTGGATCGCCTTTCCCTTCGTCAGCTACGCGGCGATGGATGTGAGCCAGTTCCGCAGCGGCGGGATCGGCTTCGGTCAGGGCGGTCTCGAAACTGTGCCGTATGCCTTTGAGAACCGCCGCCTGCTGGAAGAATGCCAGAAACTCTTCCCGGAGGAGGGAAAACGCATCCTGCCCTTCGTCATGGTCGATCCGATGCGCAGTACGGACGCGCAGGCAAAGGAGCTGGTCAAACTGCGCGGCGAATACCGCTTCCACGGCATCAAAATTCAGAGCACCATCATCCAGTCGTTCATCAAATGCCTCGCGGATGAGGGCAAGGTCTTCCTCGATCTTGCCCGTGAGTGGGATGTGCCTTTCATCATCCACAGCAGTGTGGCGAAGGACGACCTCTGGGCGCAGGCGCATGACATCATCGACATCGCCGAGGCGAATCCCGACATCCGCTTCTGCGCCGCGCACTCCTGCCGCTACGACAAGGAATGCCTGGACCGCATCCAGGCGCTGCCAAACGCGTGGTTCGACAACTCCGCGCACTGCATCCACTGCGTCGGCGCCGTGGACGACCTGCCATACATCGCGCCACGCGAGCGCCGCTTTGACAGCGACTACACCGACCCCGGCCGTGTGATCGCGGACCTCGCCGCCGCGTATCCGGACAAGTTCATCTGGGGCAGTGATTCCCCCTTCTACAGCTACGCCGCGGAGATCAGCGGCAAGGTGGTGAAGCTCATCAGCACCTACGAGGCGGAGATGAAGGCCCTCCGCGCCGCCGGCGATGAAGCCGTCCAGCGCATCACCTGCACGAACACCCTGAAATACCTCAAGCTCGCCGATGAAAGCATTCTCTCTTGAAGGTAGGGCTGCACTTGTGACCGGATCGTCTCAAGGCATTGGGTGGGCGATGGGAAAGGCGCTGCAGGAAGCGGGTGCGCAGGTCGTGTTTCATGGTCTTCAGCCTTCCGTTGAAGGCCTCGCCAGCTATGTGCAGGCCGACTTGATGCAGAACGACGGGCCGCAAAAGCTGGTCGAAGCTGCATTCGCCCTCGAGCCGGGTATCGACACGCTCATTTGCAATGCTGGCAGTTTCTTCGATCTGCCGCTGCTCGAAATGACGCGGGAGCGCTGGGACAAGACGATGCAGCTTAATCTCGCGTCGGCCTTTTTTACCGCGCAGGCTTTTGCAAGGCGATTGGTGGATGCAAAACGCGGCGGCTGCATCGTGATTACGTCTTCCACGAACGGGTTCCAAGCCGAGATGGACTCCTGCGCCTATGACGCGAGCAAGGGGGCGTTGGTGATGCTGACGAAGTCGCTGGCCGTGTCGCTCGCCGATCATGGCATCCGCGTCAATGGCATCGCGCCCGGTTTGATCAAGACACCGCTCACTGCCGCGTGGATGGAGTCCAGGGATCGGTCCTTGATCGAGCATTATGAGAAGAAGGTGCTGCTGCGCCGTGTCGGCGCGCCGCCAGATGTCACCGGGGCGGCGGTGTTTCTCTGTGCTGATGCCTCCAGTTATATCACCGGGGAGACGATCGTCATTGATGGCGGGCTGACGAGCTGCCAGATCGGCCGGATGTGAGCAGGCCGACGCCCATGGTGATGAGACAGCCGAAGAGGGTAAACCAGATGAATGACATGACGGGCGCGGGCTTCATCGCTGTGAAGAGCCCGTTTTGATAAAGATACACGCCGAGCAGTGCGACAAAGCCCGCGAGGCAGCCCAGCAACGCGCCGCGCGTGGTGGCGCGTGTGGTGAACATGCCGAGGAAGAACAGTCCCAGCAGCGGGCCGCCGATGAGGCCGACGACGGTGTTCACAGACTCGACCAGGTTTCCAGGCATCACCGAGACGGCAAAGGCCAGCGCCATGACGAGGATGCCGTAACCGACCGTGATCCAGCGCGCGCTGCTGACCTGCTGGACTTGGCTGCCTTCGGGCGCATTAGAGAGACGCTGTTTGAAATCGACCACGGTGGCGGAGCAGAGGGAATTCAGCCCGGCGGAAATCGTGGACATGCTGGCGGCATAGATCGCGGCGATCAGCAGGCCGGGCAAACCACCCGGAAGCTGCGTGACGACAAAATAGGGCAGGATCTGGTCCTCCTTCGCGATCAGCCCGGCGGCAAGCGGGTCGCCGTGAATTTTGTAGAACGCGTAGAGCACGAGGCCGGTGCCGTAGAAGAGCACGAGGACGGGCAGGACGAACCACAGTTTGATCCAGAGCGAACGCTGGGCCTCCTTCAAGCTGCCGGCGCTGAGATAGCGCTGCACGGAGACCTGGTCGGTGGCCATCTGCACGAGATGAAGAAAGGCCCCCGCGAGCAGGATGGTCCAGAAATTGACACGCTCCGCGATGCTGAAGGAGAAGCTCAGGTGCATGCGCCCGTCGGCGATGGCCGTGTCCCAGACACCACCGAGGCCGCCGGGGATTTTCCCGAGAGCCACGAACACGATCATGAGCTGGCCGCCGAAGAGCACGATGAGCTGCATGACATCCGTCCAGATGACGGCGCGCATGCCGCCGAGAGCGGTGTAGAGCGTGGTGAGCGTGCCCGAGGCGATGATGGTGATCCACAACGGCAGCCCGGTGACTTTTTCCAGCGCCAGCGCGGGCGCGTAAGTCGCCGCACCCAGCCAGAGGGCCACGCGGAAGATGAAAAGGCCGGAGGCGAGCAGCCGCACGGGCAGCGCGAAGCGCTCCTCCAAAAACTGATAGGCGGTGAAGAAGCGTGACTGGTAGAACTTCGGCAGCATCCAGACCGCGGTGAACGGCGTGGCGATGAAAAATGCGAGCACGACGTAGGCGAAGGCGAAGCCGTTTTTGTACACGTCCGCCGGACCGGCGAGGTAGCTGATGCCGGAGAACAAGGCCGCCAGGATCGACATGGCGACGAGGACGCTGTTCATCCCACGCCCGGCGAGAAAGTAGTCACCCAGGGATTTCGACCCGCGCGCCGAGTACAGGCCGACGCCGACAGATGCCGCGAGGTAGCCGCCAAAGATGGCGTAATCGAGCCAGGAGAAGTGTGTCATGATCGCGTGGAGGATGGCAAAAACATCACGCGCTGGCGAGGATGTATTTCCTGGTTTGTTTTTGGAGCCAGCCAATGAAAGCGGGACAGTGGAGGGATTCACAGCTAATGATCGGCCACCAGGCCATGCCAGCCGCCGACACCGCTAGATTCCCGCTGCCTTACACCGACACGAAGCCGGTGGGACACGCGGATTTTTACTTCGCGGTCAACGCGACCTTCCGCTTCATCCTGAAACATCACGGCAGAGACGCGCTGCGGAAATACTGGTGTGATTTCGGCGGCAGCTACCACAAGCCGGTGTCGGAGCAGTGGAGGGGACGCGGGATGCCTGGAGTGGCGGAGTATTGGCGTGCCTTTTTCAAGGCGGAGCCCGGCGCGGAGGTGGAGGTGCATGAATCCGCCGACGAGGTCCGGCTGGAGGTGAAAACGTGCCCTGCCATCAAACACCTGCGCGGGCATCAACGCGAGATCGTGCCGGAGTTCTGCCAGCACTGCTATTTCGTGAACGAGGCCGTCGCGGAACCGGCTGGAATGACCGTTCGGGTGTGTGGCGGCAATGGGAGCTGCTCACAACGTTTTCTCAAAAGAACAGCGGACACGCCGCCGCAAAACCTGGAGGACATCGCCACGGTGTCATGATCGGCTGCTACGACTTCTGCGGGCATTACGAGTGGACCTTCGGGTGGCTGGAGCAGCTCGGCGGTCATGAGCTGGTGCGGGCGTATTGGGATGAGGCGATTCATCAGGATTCGCAACTCCACGCATCAGAGCTGATCGGCGGGAAGGGGATTGAGGGCATGAAGGAATACTGGGGACCCACGCTCGCCGATGAAGGCGCGGTGTATGAGCGCACCGTGACGGACGATGTCTTCCGCATCGACATGCACGAATGCCCATCGAAGGGATTTCTCATCAACAACGGGCTGGAGCAATATCGCGACTACTGCGATCACTGCATGGGCTGGATCGGGCCTTTGATGGAGCGCACGGGTTTTGTGATCGATCATGAGCACAACCACTGCGGCCAATGCTGGTGGGAGATGCGCCGTAAAGACGATTCAACGCCAGCCAGCGCTCCTGGGGAACTCGGCGGCAAAAGCGATGTGCGATTGCGGCCTGATTGGAAATCTGCCCACACTGACCATTATGAACGAGCGACTGATCCTGATGACAAAACGACTCTCTGATCCTCTGCGGAACTCTGCGGTTAAGCCGGGCGGAGTCACCGCAGAGAGCGCAGAGGTTCGCAGAGGCAGAATGAATGGGACCACAGAGATCACAGAGTCGCATAGAGGTTGGTTTTTGAGACTCTGTGTTTCTCTGTGCCCTCTGTGGTCGATTCCTGCGTTCGCCCAGCCCACCTGGGAGCAACTCCCGCCGCTGCCGGAGCCGAATGGGGGATTCATGTGCGGAACACAGGGTGACTGCATCGTTTTGGTCGGCGGAACAAACTGGGAGGGCGGTAAAAAGAACTGGCTGAACCACATCAGATACTTTGAGGCAAAGGCCATGAAATGGCTGCCCTACGCCGCTGCCAGCTTGCCTGGAGGTTCATTGGCTTACGGTGTCGCCTGCCAGAGCGGGATGAACGGCATGAACGTGATCGGAGGTTCTGATGGTATCAAGGCCCGCCCGGAATCGCGCATCATTGATTCGATCAAAACGTCTCAAGGCATTGAAATCAAGGGGCTGTCAAACGAGGTCGTGCTAAGCGCCGGAGGAAACGTTTCTGGGAGAACAATCATCGTCGGAGGAACAACAGACGCAGCGGAGCTGTCTGGGGTGTCCCGATCCACGCATGAGATCGTTTTTATCGACAAACCTTGGATTGATCGGCACTTGAAAGCCTTGCCGCTCGCCGACTACCCCGGCAAGCCGTTTGCGACGGCGGCCTCGGCAGTGGTGGGGGAGGAGTTGTTCGTATTCGGCGGGATGAACTATGACGCGGAGGCGAAGCTGCCGGTGAACACCGCCGAGGCTTATGCCTTCTCGCCGGAGAAGAACGTGTGGCGAAAACTGAAGCCGCTGTCGGCTCCGACGCGGGGTTTGACCGCCGTCACGCTGGACGAGAGCCACATCTACATCGCCGGCGGGTATCGCGAGGACTTCACGGCGGAGGCGGTGATCTATGACGTGAAGGCGGACAGCTATCGAAAGGCCATCCCGCTGCCTTATGCGGCGATGGTGGGCCTCGTGAAGATGGACGGGCATGTCTATTGCCTCGGCGGCGAGGACAAAAAGCAGTCGCGGACAGATAAGTTCTTCCGCATTCCGACGGTTGAATTGTTGCGATAGAGGGTGGCTTACTCACGCACCCGTTCCACATGCGCACCGAGGGCGGCGAGCTTGTCGTCGAGGTGTTCGTAGCCACGGTCAATGTGGTAGAGGCGGTTCACTTCCGTTTTGCCATCGGCGACGAGGCCCGCGAGCACGAGCGCGGCGGAGGCGCGCAAATCGGAGGCCATGACGGGAGCACCCTTCATCGGCGAACCACCGCGAATGCGTGCGGTGGCGCCCTGGAGATCGACATTGACGCCCATGCGCTTCATTTCGGCGCAGTGCATGAAACGCTGCGGGAAAATCGTCTCGGTGATGGTGCTGGTGTCGTTGATCACGCACGCCAGCGCGCACATCTGCGCCTGCATGTCGGTCGGGAAACCGGGATAGCAGTGCGTGGTGAGATCGAAGCCCTTCGCGGCCGGATTCGGGCGCACGGTGATGCTGTCCTTGCCGATCTCGAGCGGGAAGCCGCACTGCTTCAGCGCATCGGTGATGGCTTTCATGTGCTCGGGCATCACGCGTTTCAAAGTGACACCGTCGCCCAGCATCGCACCGGCGACGAGGAAGGTGCCGGCTTCGATGCGGTCGGGAATGACCGTGTGCTCGGCCCCGTGCAACTCCTTCACGCCTTCGATGACGATGCGGTTGGTGCCCGCGCCTTCGATCTTCGCGCCCATCTTGATGAGGAAGTTCGCCAGGTCCTCGACTTCCGGCTCTGCGGCAGCGCCTTCGATGGTCGTGGTGCCTTTGGCGAGCACGGCGGCCATCATGACGTTGTCGGTGCCGAGCACGGTGGAGCCATGCTTGCCCATGAGATTCATCGGCCCTCCTTTGAATCCTTTTTTGGCGTTCACATCAATGTCACCGCCTTCGACGGTGATCTGCGCGCCGAGCGCTTCGAGCCCTTTCAAGTGCAGATCGACCGGGCGGTCGCCAATGACGCAACCGCCGGGCAGCGAGACCTTGCACTTCTTCAAGCGGCCAGTGAGCGGCCCGAGCACGCAGATGGACGCGCGCATTTTGCGCACGAGATCATAAGGGGCGACGGATTTGATCTTCTCCGCTTTCACCACGACCACGCCGGAGGCGCGTTCCACTTCCGCGCCGAGTTCGCCGAGGATGCGCACCATGTAGTTCGTGTCGCTGAGGTCGGGCACGCGGCGGATGGTGCAGGTGTCCTTCGTCAGCAGCGTGGCCGCGAGGATGGGCAGCGAGGAGTTTTTCGAGCCGCTGATGTTGACGCGGCCTTTGAGCGGAACGCCGCCGTGAACGATGAGTTTTTCCATGGTTGCGTGCTTTGTGCTGCGGATTGGCGCGGGGGCAAGCGCTTCTTCGATACGCGGTCGGAATGGCCGCGGAAAAAATAACTCTTGCCAGTTTCGGATTACGCATGTAATCCAATTGGATCACATTTGTAATCCATCATGCCTGACAACGAAGACATCCCCTCCACGCCCCGCATTTCCGACGCTGAATGGACCGTCATGAAAGTCCTCTGGGAACGCGGCACCAGCACCCTCGGCGATGTCGTGCGCGAGCTGGAGGGCCGCCTCTCCTGGAAACCGCGCACCGTGCAGTCCCTCATCCGCCGCCTCACGGAAAAAGGCGCGCTCGCCGTCGAGGCCGTGGGCCGCGAGTTCCGCTACACTCCTGCCGTCGATCAAAATCACTGCCAGCTCGAAGAAAGCCGCAGTTTTCTTGATCGCGTCTTCAACGGTCGCCTCACCCCGTTCGTCGCCGGCCTCATGGAGCGTGAAGAAGTCACGAAAGACGACCTCGCCGCCCTTCGTGAAGTGCTCGCCCAGGCCGAGAAGAAACTCAAAAAGTAAGCCGCCATGACCACTGCCGCCGTCGATTCGCTCCTCCACTGGCTCCAACGCACCTCCATTGAGGCCAGCCTCCTCATCCTCGCCGTGCTCGGTCTGCGCCTGATGCTCGGTACGCGGCTCAGCCCCGCGTGGCGCATCGGCCTGTGGATGCTCGTCGGGGCCAAACTCATGCTGCCAGCCTTCATTCCGGCTGGATTTGGTCTGGGGGCGCTCTGGCAGGACAAGGCTGACCTCATTGAGCAGCGTGAAGCTACCATCCTCTCCGTGCCTTCTGCGTATTCCGACTCTTCCGTGGTTGATGCGCAGCCCTCCACCGCTCCCATTCCGCATTCCGAATTCAGCCTTCCGCACTTCTTCCTCGCACTCTGGCTCCTCGGCTCCATCGCCGTCCTGCTGATCGCTGTGATCCAGCAAACCCGCTTCAACGCCCTCCTGCGCCGTCGTCCGCGTGGCACCGAGCCGCTGTTGCGTGCGCTCGTCGCTAGTTTGGCTCAAAAGGCGGGCATCAAACGGCTCGTCAGCATTGTCCTCATGCCTGCGGGCACGACTCCGGCCATGGTCGGCATCCTCCAGCCGAAACTGCTGCTGCCGGCGGACTGGAGCGCGCGTTTTGACGAGAACAGCCTGAAGCACGTCGTGCTGCACGAGCTGGTGCATGTGAAACAGCGTGATTTGATCTGGAACTGGGCCGCTACCGCCGTGCAGGCGTTGCATTGGTTCAATCCGCTCGTGTGGTTCGTCGTCTCGCGCTTCCAGGCCGACCGCGAACTGCGCTGCGACGCCACCGCGTTGGAGATCCTCGCGCCTTCCGAGCGCCTCGACTACGGACACACGCTGCTGCACATCCAGGAGACCTTTTTCGCACCACCGGCCATTGCAGGGTTGGCCCCATGCGTGCGCAACCACCCCACCCTGCGTCAACGCATCCTCATGATCGCCACCCCAACCACACGCCAGCCAATGATCCACGCCCTGCTCGCCCTCACGCTCAGCGTGCTGGTCGGTTACTCCTTCACCACGACCTACGCCGCCGAAAAAGAAGTCCCACAGAAGGTGCGCGAAGGTAGAACCAATCCCAAAGCCGGAAGTGAAGAGGGGGGGGCTGCCCGCAAAGGCGAGAGCGAACGCGATGATGGTGAAAAGAAACCCGCCATGCGTGGCGAAGATGGTGAAGACACACGCAAGCGTGGTCCACGCGACAGTGAGAAGCCCCGCACCGGCGAACGCGATGGCGAACAGCCTCGCAACAAAGGTGTCCGCGACAGTGAGAAACCCCGCACCGGCGAGCGCGATGGCGAGAAGCCCCGCAACAAAGGTGCCCGTGACGGCGAGAAGCCCCGCACCGGCGAGCGCGATGGCGAAGGGAAATCCAAAGCCCGAAAAGGCGAAGGCGATGCCAACGCTAGCAGTGGCAAAGTCATCACCATCCACGTCAGTAAGGATGGCCAGACAGCGAAGGTCGATGATAAAGAAGTCGCCATGAACGACCTCCGCGCTCATCTCGCCAACTTCTTGCCAGAGCATCCTGGAGCCAAAGTGATCGTCACCGGCGATGATGACACACCCCTCAAAGTGCTTCACAACGCTGTTGATGCCGTCCGCGACAACGGAAACAGGAAAGTGAGCATCAAGACGGAGTAGATTTGGCATCATCGACAATTCGCAGGGCACAGTTTGCCTTGGGAGCAGCGTGCCCGCGAAAATGACGAATGAGTAAATCCGAATGACGAAGGAATTCCCAATGCCCCAAGCACCAACCGCATCAGCCACCATGTCCCCTTCGTCATTCAGACTTCGTCATTCCTTCGTTATTCTGGCTTCGGCCTTCGTCATTCAGCCGCTCGCGAATGCCGCGACTCCGCAGGAAGTCCACGCAGCGGTGGTGAAGGCCGTCTCCTTCTACCACACCAAAGCGGCCGCGCACGGCGGCTACGTCTATCGCTACAGCGCCGACTTCACGCTGCGCGAGGCGGAGGGCATCCCCGGCCCGGACACGATCTGGATTCAGCCGCCTGGAACGCCCGCCGTCGGCATGGCGATGCTGGATGCCTACGAGTCCACGAAGGATGAAAAGTGCCTGAAGGCCGCCGTGGATGCTGCACGATGTGTATCGCGCACTCAGCTCGCTTCCGGCGGCTGGGATTACTCCGGTCATTTCGATGCCAAAGGCCGCGAATCGAAGCGCTACCGTCGCAATGCAGATGGAAAGCTGCTTCCTGCTCCGCCAGCCTCCGACCGCGAGGCCGGCTGGCACAACTGGAGACGTCAGGATAAAAAAAACTACTCCACCTTCGACGATGATGTCTCGCAGGCCGCCACGCGACTGCTAGTGCGCGTGGATCACGCACTCGGCGGCAAAGACGCCGAGATCAAGGAGTCTGCCGACTTCGCGCTGGAGACAATTTTGCTCACGCAATACCCCGTGGGGGGCTGGAGCGCGAATTTCGACGATCATCCGACCGCTCCCCCCTCCATCAAAACGTATCCCATCAAAGCCGGTAACTACCCTCTTGATTGGCCGCGCAAATGGCCAAAGGACTTCAGCGGCTGCTACGTGCTCAACGACAACACGCACGCCACGCTGATGAGTACTCTGCTCCTCGCTTGGCAGCTACGCGGCGATCAGAAGTACCTCGACGCCGCCAAACGCGGCGGCGATTTTCTCCGTCTGGCGCAGATGCCTGATCCGCAGCCCGCTTGGGCGCAGCAATACAACGCCGACATGCAGCCCGTGTGGAGCCGTCAATTCGAGCCCACCGCCATCAGCGGTCGCGAAAGCCAGGCCGCCATGTGGGCGCTGCTGAAGCTCGCTGCCGCCGACGGTGACAAAAAATACCTCGCGCCCGTCGTAAAAGCCATCACCTACCTTCGCAGCGTACTCCTGCCGGGCAACAAACTCGCCCGTTTCTACGAACTGCATACCAACAAGCCACTTTACTTCGAGCGTGGCCCCGGCGGCAAAGGATTCGAACTCACCTACTCCGACAAAAAAGCCTCCTCTAACTACGGCTGGAAGTGGGATAGCGAGCTCGACGCGCTGGAGAATGCAGGGAATCAAATCACTCGTGGTGAAAAGGCGGAATTTCCCCGCGTCGAAAAGGAACGCTGGTCCACGCCGCCGACCGACCAGGACATCGCCACCATCCTCTCCGAGCAAAAGCCCGACGGCTCCTGGGCCGCCACCGACGACGAACGCGGCATCATGCGCGACGCCAGCGGCAAAAAAACCAAACCCACAGGCGGCGTGCTCTACAGCCTCGATTTCACCCAAAACGTGAAGGCGTTGAGCGCGTGGCTGAAGGCGAGATCCAAGTGACTCAGCGATGAAACGCATTCTTTTATTGCTGCTCCCTGTCGTGGCGCTTGCAGCCGAGAAATACGAAAACCCCACGCCGTGGTCCTACCAGCGCATCACTCGGCATCCCGTTCCTGCCGTCAAAGACGCCGCGTGGCCGAAAGATGACATCGACCGCTTCATTCTCGCACGTCTGGAAAAGGAAAACCTGCATCCCATCGGCGATGCCTCGCGTCTCACATTGATTCGTCGTGCATCGTTCGATCTGCGCGGCCTGCCGCCGGCTCAGGAAGAGGTGGATCGCTTCGTGAAGGATGCCGCGCCGGATGATCTGGCCTTTGCGAAGATCGTGGACGCCTTTTTGCAGAGCGAACGCTTCGGCGAGCGCTGGGCGCGGCATTGGCTCGATGTCGTGCGCTATGCCGACAGCGTGGGCCGCGTGTGGAATGCGCCGTTCCTCTACGCCGCGCGCTATCGCAACTGGGTGATCGACTCGCTCAACACCGACAAGCCCTACAACCGCTTCGTCGCCGAGCAGATCGCCGGTGATTTGCTCCCGGCGAAAACGGTGATTCAGCGCCGCGATCAAATCGTCGGCACCGGCATGCTCGCACTCGGCAGCATGAACCTCCAGGAGGGCGACTATGAGCAGTACCGCCTCGATCTCGTCGATGATCAGATCGATGTCGTCTCCCGCGCCTTCCTCGGCATCACGATTGCCTGTGCGCGCTGCCACGATCACAAAACGGAGCCCGTGACGCAAAAAGACTACTATGCGCTGGCGGGCATCTTTTACAGCACCCGCACACTCAGCGGCACACCGAATCGCAGCGACGGCGTCGGTGGCGGTTACGTCAGTCCCGAGGCGCTCGTCGATCTGCCGACCGAGCTCGACGAACCCGTCGGCCCGCCGCAAAAGCTGCCCGCAGGCATTCATTCCATGGATGACCTCCGCGAACTCGGCAATCCAAAGGGAACCATCCGCTACGACAGTGATCCGCACTTCTGCATGGGCGTCATCGAGGGCGACGTGCAGGATTGCGAGCTCGCCATCGGCGGCGATCCGCATGATCGCGACAAGGCACCGGATCGCGGCCAGTTGAAGCTGCCCGCCTTGCCACCGATGCCGAAAGTGCCCGCGAAAAGCTCCGGCCGCCTCGAATTCGCCCAATGGCTCACGCAGCCCACGCATCCGCTCACCTCACGCGTCATGGTGAACCGCCTCTGGCAGCATCTTTTCGGCGAAGGCCTCGTGCGCACGCCCGATGATTTCGGCATCACCGGCAGCGATCCCACGCATCCTGAGCTGCTCGATCATCTAGCCATTCGTTTCGTCACGAATGGCTGGAGCATCAAAAAGATGATTCGCGAAATGATGCTCAGCCGCACCTACCGTCTTGCCTCCAACGGCAACAACGCGCATCCCGACGCGGGCAACAAACTCCGCTGGCGTCAAAACCCGAAGCGCCTCGAACTCGAACCGCTGCGCGACACTTTGCTGAAACTCGCCGGACAACTCACCTTCGACCGCCCCGAAGGCATCCAAGTCGCCGGCACCGGCGGCAAGGGCCGTCACGGCATCACCCGCGGCCTTCTCGGCATCGAGGAGCCGTATCGCACGATCTACCTGCCCGTCGTGCGCGACAACATCCCCGAGCTCTTCAGCACCTTCGACTTCCCCGGCCCCACCCAAATCAAAGGCCAGCGCGACGTCACCACCGTCGCCCCGCAGGCCCTGTTCTTCATGAACAACCCGCTCGTCGAGGAACTCTCGGCCCAAATCGCCGACAAGGCCGGAAAAGACACGAAAGCCATCTATAAGCTCATCCTCGGCCGCGATCCCACCTCCGAAGAAATCACCGACGCACGCGATTTGGACGACCAAACGCTCGTGCAGGCCCTTTTGGGCACGGCGGAGTTTCGATATGTTTTCTGAGCACCCATTTTCCACCACAGAGTTCACAGAGAGACACAGAGATCAGAATTCAGAACCTCTGTGCTTCTCTGTGAACTCTGTGGTGAATCCGAACTCAACCTTATGACCACCCGCCGCAATCTCCTCCAATCCACCAGCGCAGGCTTTGGCTGGCTGGCGTTCAATGCGCTGCATCAGCAGTGGGCGGATGCGGCAGCGCCGTTGAAGACGATCAATCCGCTCGCGCCGAAGCCGCCTCACTTCACAGCGAAGGCAAAACGCGTGATCTTCATGTTCATGCAGGGCGGACCGAGCCATCTGGACACGTTTGACTACAAACCGGAGCTCGTGAAGGCCCACGAGCAGAAGGTGGCGAAGTACATGGGCACCGCGTTCGACTTCAAACCGCGCGGCAAGAGCGGCCTCATGATTTCGGATGCGTTTCCGGAGCTTTCAAAGCATGCGGACGACCTCTGCATCCTCAACGGCATGCAGACACGCACGAACGCGCATCAGATGGCCACCGTGGCGCTGCACATCGGGAGCGAGACGTTTGTGCGGCCTTCGATGGGCGCGTGGATCGTTTACGGCCTCGGCACCGAGGCGGAGGATCTGCCCGGCTTCGTCACCATCAACCCCGCCGCGGACAACGGCGGCGCAATGAACTACGGCTCGGCGTTTTTGCCCGCGAGCTTCCAAGGCACGCGACTCAGCACCACCGGCGGCGGCGTTCCCGATCTCTCGAACGGCCGCCTCAGCGACGCGCAGCAGCGCAAGCAGATCGAATTCATCCAAAAAGCCAATCGCAGGCTCCTCACGGGCGATCCGGGCAATCCCGAGCTCGAAGGCATCATCCAGAGCTACGAGCTCGCCTACAAAATGCAGACCAGCGTGCCCGACGTGCTCGATCTCGACAAGGAGCCCGCGCACATCCGCGAGCTCTACGGCCTCGACAGCGGCGACACCGAACGCTTTGGCACGCAGTGCCTCATGGCGCGTCGTTTGGCGGAAAAAGGCGTGCGCTTCATCCAGCTCACCAGCACCGGCTGGGACCATCATCAGCAGCTCCGCGAAGGCATCACCCGCCAGGCCACATCCATCGACAAACCCATCGCCGGCCTCATCGCCGACCTGAAGCAGCGCGACATGCTCAAGGACACCCTCATCCTCTGGGGCGGCGAATTCGGCCGCGGATCGAGCTACGACAACGAACCCTACAACGGTCGCGGGCACAACGGCCGCGGCTACACCATGTGGATGGCGGGCGGCGGCGTGAAAGGCGGCTTCGCCTACGGCAGCACGAATGCCATGGGCGACACCGCCGAGACCGGCATCATCACCACGCACGACTTGCACGCGACAGTGCTGCACCTCCTCGGCATCAACCACGAGCGTCTGACGTATCGCTATTCAGGGCGTAATTTCCGCCTGACGGACATCGCGGGCGTGGTGGCGAAGGACATCCTGGCGTAAACCGAACTTTCCAGTTCGGTGAGGTGGATCGAGTTGGAAGACTCGCTCTACGATTTGAGCGCTCGCTTCAACAAATTCGCCGTGATACGCTGCACCCGTGCATCCGTGCCATGTGGGCGTGAGTAATGGCTCCACACCGGCATGTGGCCCGGCGGTTTGCTCAAACCCTGCGCCCACCAGATGGTGGAGGCGTTGAAGATGAAGTTGTCCTTTGGGCCGTCGAAGATCACTGCCTGCCACTGTTGAGGAACTTGGCCGTTCTGCCAGCAGGTGCCGCCAGCTAGGATCTCCAGCCCAGGCAGATCCTTTGGCGGATCACCATGGTATTCCCAGCCGATCATGCCTGGAATGGAGTCGCCTTTCTTCATGCCCGTGCCTTCGAACACCCAGTGCTCCGGGTTCACGCAAAACCAGTCACCCCCGCCGTTGACGGGGCTGATGTTGCGCACGCCCATGAGATAGCCCTCGTCTGGGCCGCGATGTGGGTAGGGACCGTAGTTCTTCTCACGCATGACGGCATACTTGTAGTCCGCGCCATACGGCCCGCCGCGAAAGATGCGCCGATTGGGTGCGCCAGTGGCATTGGGAGAGAAAGGCGTGACCCAGCAGACGGCATTGCCGGAGAGGAACAGCAGGTTCACACCTGCGTCGCGCATCTTTGCCACGCTGTCATGTTGGCGGATGTCCCAGTACTCGTCGTGGCCGATGCTGATGAACGCCTTGTATTTCAAACCATGCTCCGGTGTGATCATGTCGGCGTTGGAGCAGTAGGTCACGTCGTAACCCTCCTTCTCCAGCCAGTAGGCGGCAGGAAACTCAAAGCAGAGCCACTCGCCGCTGCCGACGGACTGGGGGTTCATGTAAATCTGCGCGTAATTGGCATACGGACGGTCGAAGCTCACATCTGACGTCGCCGTCTGGGTGCCTTCGGGGTCGGTGTAGAGCGAGTATTTGTCCGGCCAGCGATTGTAGGCCTGCCAGGTGTTGTCGCTGCATTGAAAGAGGATGTCAGCCGTGCGGTCGTCTTTCACGATAAAGACGATGTAGCTCTGCCAGTAGGGCTCGTCAGCGGACTCTCGCAGTGTTGTGAGTCTGCCGAGATACACGCCACTCACCCAGTCGGGCGGAATTGTGAGCGTGGTCGTTTTCTCCCAGCGACATTCGCGCAGGCGCCGCTCTCCGACCTCGGGAACGGGCTGCTCTCTGCCTGCAAACGGCCCGAGTTTCGTCATCAGGCGCGCCCCTTTGCCGCCGTAGTAACCGGTGCGGAAAATTTCGATCTCAAACCGTGCGGCAGGCGTGGTGCTGACGAAAATTTCTAGTTGCTCCCCCGCTTTCACCGACTGCTTGGAGCAGTAGCCTTCGATCAGCGGAGAACGGAAGCCGCCGCCGTCGAGCCGCATGCGGGTGAGCTGCCAGTCGTTCGATCCAGGCTTCGAGTTTTCTTCGGCGATCAGAGACATGGCCTGAATACGCGGCACCTGGTCAAAAACGATCAATAGGTCGCCCTGCCGCCCGATAAATCGAACACCGCGCCCGTGGTGAATGAGCAGTCCTCCGAGCACAGCCACGCCACCAGCGCCGCCGCCTCCTCCGTTTTTCCGAAGCGATTCATCGGAATCTTCGAGAGCATGTAGTCGATGTGCTGCTGCGAGAGTTGTTTCAAGATGTCGGTCTCGATCACCGCAGGAGTCACCGCGTTGACAATGATGTTGCTGGTGGCGAGCTCCTTGCCCAGCGATTTTGTCAGGGCGATCACGCCGGCCTTCGACGCGCTGTAATGCGCCGCGTTCGGATTACCCTCCTTCCCGGCGATGGAGGCGATGTTCACGATGCGACCGTAGCCATTCTTGAGCATTTGCGGTACCACGGCGCGGCAGCAGTGAAACGGGCCGTTCAGATTGACCGTCATCACCCGCTGCCATTCAGCAGGATCAGTCTCCCAAGTCTTCGCATTCGCACCGCCGATGCCTGCGTTGTTCACGAGAATGTCGATCTTCCCGAACGCGTCGAGCGTCGCGGCCACGGCAGCATCGACCGAGGCGGAATTTGTCACATCGACCGTCGCGGTGTGGACTTTTCCCAAAGCGGACAGCTCATTCCTGGCGGCATCCAAGACCGCAGCATCGACATCCCACAGGCACACGCCCGCTCCCGAAGCCAACAAACGTTCCGCAATGGCGCGTCCGATGCCACGCGCTCCGCCAGTGATGATGGCCGTCCTGTCCTTGAGGTCGATTTGATTCATGGGAGGCAACTCTATCGCGCTTAATCCTCCCAGACTTTCAGCAGCTCCACTTCAAAGATCAGCGTCTCGTTCGGGCCGATGTCGATTCCCGCACCGCGTTTACCGTAGGCGAGTTCGGAGGGGATGAAGAAGCGGAACTTCGCGCCTTCCTTCATCAGTTGCAGTCCCTCCTGCCAGCCTTTGATCACGCGTTTCAGCGGGAACTCCGCTGGTTCGCGCCCAGCGAGGTAAGAGCTGTCAAATTCGACACCATTGAGCAAGGTGCCGCGATAGTTCACAACCACGGTATCCCGCAGTTTTGGACTTGCGCCTGTCCCCTCACGCATAATCTCGAACTGTAGGCCGCTAGCGGTGGTGGTGATGCCAGTTTTTCTGGCGTTGTCGGCAAGGAAGGTCTTGCCTGTTTCGAGGGCGGATTTGGACATGAATATTTGTAGTGGGACGTCTTCTTCATCGCTGCATCCCGCTGGCGCAACCGCAATTCAGGCGTTGGTTTCGTGGAAATCCGCGCCATCTCTCCCGCGTAATATCAGTGCCTCAAAAACACCGCCCCTTCATGTTCCGTCGCCTCACATTCGCGTGCTTTCTTCTGCCGACTCTGCTTTCCGCCACTGAACGCGGCCAGGACGCCTACAACCGGCGCATTCTGCCGCTGTTGCAAAAATACTGCTACGACTGTCACGGCGACGGATCGGACAAAGGCGACTTCGCCCTGGATGAATACCCCGAGTACTCCAAGCTGGTCGCCGACAAGGTGCTGTGGGACCACACGCGCCAGCAGCTCGCCACGCATGTGATGCCGCCGGAGAAAAAAGACAAACCCAGCCTGCCTGAGCGGGATGAACTGGTCGCTTGGATCGATGACACGGTCTTTTGGTTTGACCCAGAGAAGATCGATCCCGGCCACACGACATACCGTCGCTTCAACGGCACCGAATACAACAATACCATCCGCGACTTGCTGATGGTGGGCCTGCGCCCGGCGAGTGACTTCCCGCCTGACGACACCGGCTATGGTTATGACAACATTGGCGATGTGCTCAGCATTTCGCCGCTGTTGATGGAGAAATACATTCGCGCAGCAAAGGCTGTGGCTGAGAAAGCGTTGGACACCTCCCATGTCGAGCGTCTCGATCTCGAGATCGGGGGGAAGAAGTTCTGGAATCAGAAAGGTGAGACGAAGGAATGGGGAGGGATCCGTTGGTTTCATAGCAACGCGGAAGCCGCCTCGAAATTCACGACACCCGCAAACGGCTCTTATGATCTGAAACTGCACGTCTCGGCCACTCAGGCTGGCATGGAGGCTGCGAAAGTGGTCGTGCGTGTCGATGACAAGGAACTGGGCGTTTTCGATGTCACTGCCCGCTATCACGGCGATAAGGGTCCGTGGCAGATGATCCGGCAACAGCTCCAGCTCAAGAGCGGCGAGCACAAGATCGTGGTGGGTTTCGTGAATGATTTCAACGATCCGCAGAATCCCGATCCTGAGAAACGGGACCGCAATCTAGCGCTCGATAAGATCGAGATCGGCGGGCCTGACAGCCTCCTCTCACCGAAAGGTACCCGCTTGGTGCAATGGTTGCTCGGCGGCAAGCCGGTGGGACTCCCTACCATGAAGCTCAGTGGTGAGGATTTTGAGCGCGGTCAAGGTGATGCCAATATTGACACCGGCACTATAGAGCTGCCTAGCAGCGGTTATGTGAAGCACTCCATCGACATTGGAGAGGCTGGTAAATATCGCATCAGCATTAAGGCGGGTGCGCAGCAGGCCGGCGGCGAACCTGCGAAATTCGATGTGCGCCTCGCTGGCAAAAACGCGGGATCCTTTGCCATCACCGCGAAGAGCCAAACGCCGCAATGGTTTCACGCCACGGTCGAGTTGCCTGCGGGAAGGCATGAGATCCAGGTGTGGTTTTTGAACGATTTCTATGACGAGAAAAGTCGGCAGGACCGCAATTTTTGGCTGCATGAGCTGATCGTGGAAGGACCGACCAATCATCCGGGCGGCATTACGGATCTCCCGGCGCTGGTGTCCAAGCTCGGGGAGCGCCTATTCCGACGCCCCATGAGCGGCGACGAAAAGGCCAAATGGCAGAACATCGCGGCCATGGGCATCAGGGAAGGGCTTCAACCACTCGAATCACTCGGCTTTGTGCTTCGCGGCATGCTGATCTCGCCGGCGTTTCTTTATCGCGGCTCGCCTCAGCCTGTCGGCGTTGTGAAAGACGGCTTCGCATTCATCGACGAGTACAGCCTCGCGTCCCGCCTTTCATATTTCATCTGGTCATCCCCGCCGGACGACCGCCTTCTGCAGCTCGCGGCCAAAGGAGAACTGCGCAAGAACCTCGCAGCCGAAGTGCGGCGCATGATCACCGACTGGCGCGCCTACAGCATCACCGAGGACTTCGCAGGCCAGTGGTTACAATTGCGCGATATAGACATTGTGTCTCCAGACACGAGAACTTTCCCGGACTGGAAGGGAGGCACCGCCTATCTGATGAAGAAGGAATCGCAGACATTTGTGGACCACATCTTGCGTGAGAACCGCAGTGTGATCGAGTTCCTCAACGCCGACTACACCTTCCTCAATGAGAAGCTCGCCCGCCACTACGGCATCGGCGGCGTGAAGGGTGATAAATTTCAAAAAGTCTCGCTGCAAGGTACCCCGCGCGGCGGCATCCTCACTCAAGGCGGCATCCTTGCGCTCACATCCAATCCCACGCGCACCTCCCCGGTGAAGCGCGGGAAATTCTTGCTCGAACAGGTGCTAGGCACGCCACCACCGCCGGCCCCTGGCGGAGTCCCTCCGCTGGATGAGAAGAAGGCACGCTTTGGCAAGATCACACTGCGTCAGCAGTTAGCCGAGCATCGCGACAACGCCTCTTGCGCCGGTTGTCACACATTCCTCGACCCGATGGGGTTCGCCTTTGAAAATTACGATGCGACCGGGCGGTGGCGCGACGAGGAGAAGAAAATGCCGATTGATGCCTCCGGCGTCCTCGTGCGCGGCCAGGCTTTTGCCAACTTCGCCGAACTGCGTGCCATCCTTGTGCGTGACATGAGCGACCAGTTTGTCAAAAACCTCTCGGAAAACCTGCTTATCTACGCGTTGGGCCGAGGGGTAGAATACTCTGACAAACCGTCCGTGCAGGAAATCCTGCGCAAGACGAAGGCCGGCGGCCATCGTTTCCAGGACATTGTCCTCGCTGTGTGTGAGAGCGTGCCGTTTCAGAAGATGCGCGTCATTCAGCCGCAGTCGTCAGAATGATTGGTTACCTGAGCAGACCAGGTATTTGATCTTGGAAGCACATGACTGAGCGCGTTTACTCATCGCACATGCATTCCATCCTCATCATCGGCTGCGGCAGCATCGGCGAGCGCCATCTCCGCTGCTTTCAAAAAACCGGGCGGTGCGAGGTCAGCGCCTGCGACGCGAATGTAAAGCTGCTGGGGGAGGTGGCCGTGCGCTACGGCGTTCCTTCCTTCGCCAGCCTCGAGGAGGCTCTGAAGATGCGGAAATTTGACGCATTCGTGATCTGTACGCCGGCGCAGACGCATCTCGCCATCGCACGCAAAGGTGCGGAGCTCGGAGCTGCATTGCTCATCGAAAAGCCGCTTTCAGTGACATTGGATGGCGTGGAGGAAACTCGCGTCGCCATCGTCCAAAGCGGTCGCTTTGCTGCTGTGGCGTATGTGTATCACTGCTTTCCTTGGGTTGTAGCCGCACGTGAATTTCTGCACGGCGGGGCGTTCGGCCAGCCGCTTCATGCCTGCGTCACCGCTGGTCAGCATTTTCCTACGTTTCGCCCGGCGTATCGTGACATCTACTACGCACGTCATGAGACCGGCGGCGGCGCGATCCAGGACGCACTCACGCATCTGGTGAATGCGATGGAATGGCTCATCGGGCCGATGACACGCGTGTTTTGCGATGCTTCGCATCAGCAGCTCGAAGGAGTGACCGTCGAGGACACAGTGAATGTCACCGCGCGCCACGGCGGCGTCCTCGTCAGCTACGCCATGACGCAGTTCCAGGCTGCCAATGAAACTATCTTCGAAATCCACTGTGAGCGCGGCAGCGTGAAGATCGAATCGCACGCCCAACGATGGGGTCACATGAGCCGTGGCGACAAGGAGTGGACCTGGCACACGACGCCTCCGCTAGAGCGTGACGATCTCTTCATTTTCCAGGCAAACGCCTTTCTCGACGGCATGGAAGGCAAGCACTGCACACTGAGCACCTTTGACGAGGCCGTGCAGACTCTGCGCTTCAACATCGCTGCCCTGCGTTCTGTCTCCACCGGACTGCCCATCACGATTCCATGAGCCACGAGGGAAAAGAATTGCGACTGGCGATGCTCGGCATGATCGAAGGTAACGGCCATCCGTATTCGTGGAGCGGCATCATCAATGGTTATGATCCGGTCGAGATGGCAAAGAGTCCCTACCCAGGCATATCCACCTACATGGACCGGCAGCCGCTTGAGTCCGTGCGCATTCCTGGTGCCCGCGTGACGCATCTATGGACGGATGATCCCGCCGATGCGTCAAAAGTCGCCGCAGCCAGTTTAATCGAAAATATTGTCACGAAACCCGAGGACGTGATCGGCCACGTTGATGCCGCGATCATTTCGACCGACGATGGTGACGATCACATCCGTCGCGTGAAACCATTTATCGAAGCCGGCCTTCCTGTCTTCGTGGACAAGCCGATGGCTACGAACGTCGCCGACCTACGCCAGTTTGTGCGATGGAACAAAGCAGGAGCCACGATCCTCTCCACCAGCGGCATGCGTTATGCGCCGGAGATGCGTTTGAACGATAAACAGCGCACGCAAATCGGCGATCTGCGCTGGATCACCAGTTTCACCTGTAAAACGTGGGAGCGTTACGGCATTCACGCCCTCGAAGCTGTCGAGCCCCTGCTCGGCCCAGGATTTTTGACTGTGCAGGCTCTCAGCGATGCGGGAGGTGATGTGTTGCATCTCACTCATCGCAGTGGTGTGCGCATGACCATCGGAGCGATCCATGATGCCTACGGCAGCTTTGGTGCCGTTCACCTTTACGGCACAAAAGGGGCGCTCCCACTGCGCCTCACTGACACTTACAACGCCTTTCGCTCCCAGCTTGTCGCCTTCATTGAGATGCTGAGGACAGGCAAGCAGCCACTGCCATTTGATGAAACGGTCGAACTCATGGCTATCATCATCGCCGGACGCCGCAGTCGCGAGCAACAGGGCGTTATCATTCACGTTGCCGACATTCTTTCCGAAATCCATTCATGAAACTCCGCCCCTCACGCATCCTCCGCGAGCTTCGTGCTGGCCAGAACAGCACCGTCTTGAAACTCAACCTCGGTGATCCGCGCATCATCGAGCTCGCAGGCCTCGCCGGGGCCAGCGCCGTGTGGCTTTGCAATGAGCATGTGCCCAATGACTGGCCCAATCTCGAGCATCAGATCCGCGCCGCCAAGCTCTACGACATGGACACCATTGTGCGGGTCGCTAAAGGCAGTTACAGCGACTACATCAAGCCCTTCGAGTGTGATGCCACCGGCATTATGGTGCCGCACGTCACCAGCGCTGCAGAAGCGCGAAACGTCGTCGATATGGTGCGCTGCCGTCCGTTGGGCAGCAAGGCGCTCGACGCCGGTAACATGGACGGCCTCTTCTGTCAGGTGCCTCTGGCCGATTATGTGCGGCACTGCAACGTGGAGAAATTCGTCATCCTTCAAATTGAAAGTCCCGAGGCGCTGGAGGTCGTCGATGAGATCGCCGCCGTGCCCGGCTATGACATGCTGCTCTTCGGCGCGGGTGACTTTAGTCACCGCATCGGCAAGCTTGGCCAGGCCACCTGCCACGAGGTGGTCGCCGCGCGGAAAAAAGTCGCCGCCGCCGCCCTCAAGCACGGGAAGTATCCCGCCGTCGCCTCGCTTTTCGGTCAAAAAGATCAGCTCATCGAGGAAGGCACTCGCGTATTCACCCTCGGTGCTGATGTGATAGAACTCGGCAATGCCTTCAAAAAGATGGTGTCCGACTTCGGCGGAGCCAATGCGACCGCATCGAGTGATTCTATGTACGCGAACAAGAATTGAACCACTGACATGACGCTCATCAGACGCTGATTTTAGAGCCTCATCATTAGCATCATATTAGCGGTTAAAAACCTCCAGCTATGTCCTCAGTGCTCTTCTCTCTTCAAAACAAAACCATCCTCCTCACCGGCGGCGCGGGTCTTTACGGACGTGGTTTGGCAGCGATGCTGGCCGGGGCTGGCGCAAAGCTCATCCTCGCGGCTCGGGATGTGGCAAAACTACAGGCCGTGGCGGAAGAAGAATCCTCGAAGGGCCACCAGGTCTTCGCTGAAGTTCTCGATCAGGGAGATGAAGCCTCCGTCATCGCGCTCGCGGAGCGCGTACATGCCACGTTTGGCGCTCTCGACGGCCTCGTGAACAATGCCGTACTGCGTCCCATGAAGGGGGCGGACGGCTCGGCGGAGCAGTTTGCCGCTTCCATGCGCGTCAATGCCACTGGCGTCATGCTCATGCACCGCCACTTCGGGCAAAAAATGGCTGAGGCGGGCCGTGGCAGCATCGTGAACATCGGCAGCATCCAAGGCATGATCGGCCCCAGCTACGAACTCTACGCCGGAACGAACATGGGAGATATGCCGCCGGACTACTTCTTCCACAAAGGCGGCATGGAGAACCTCACTCGCTTCTACGCTGCGCTTTACGGCCAAAAGAACGTCCGCGTGAACAACCTTGCCCCCGGGGGCTTCTTCAACCACCAGCCGGAACTCTTTCTGCAACGCTACTGCGAGCACACCATGCTCGGCCGCATGGCTGACGACTCCGATCTCGGCGGCGCGGTCATCTTCCTGCTCAGTGACGCCTCCAAATACATCACCGGCGTGAATCTCCCTGTCGATGGTGGCTACACCGCGAAGTAGAAACTCAGGCCATGGAACGTGACAGGATCTGAAGCAGGGCTGCTGCCGCCGGGGTAGGTGTACTGCCTTTCTTCCACACGGCGGCGATTTGACGACGCATGCTCGGCTCGCGTACCTTGATGGCCCGGACGGAATTGGAGAGATTACCAGATGCCAGCTTGGGTAGCAGCGCCACGCCGAGTCCGGCGGCGACGAGCCCGCGGATGGTCTCAAGCTCACCGCTCTCGCAGACGACATTCGGCTCAAAACCTGCTTTGCGGCAGGCATCCACCGCAGTGTCCCTGGCGCGACCTTTGTAGAAGATGAACGATTCCCGAGCAAGTCGCCCTAGTGAGATCTCAATTTTGTCCGTGTTGAAGTGAGAGCGGGAGACGAGTGCAACAAAAGGTTCTTCGACCAACGTGCGCGTCTCAAAGAGAGTCTTGCTAGCCGGAAGTTGAAGGAAGCCGATGTCCGCATGGCCTGCCTCCACGCTTCCAGCCACATGTTCGGAGCTTTCCTCGATCAAACGCAACCTTACCTTCGAATGTTTGCGGCTGAACTGATGGATAGCTACCGGCAACAGGCATGCGCTTACACTGGGGATGGCAGCTATAACCAACTGCCCCCCGCGCATTTGCGTCACGTCAGACACAACAGCCTTCGCCTCCTCCGCTTGGGCCAGCAAGCCTTCCGCGTGCGGCAGGAAGACTTTTCCCACCGCAGAGAGCTGTGTCTCCCTGCGGCCTCGGATGAACAATTCGGCACCGAGCTCGGCCTCTAGGTTCTTCATCTGCTGACTTAGAGCCGGTTGAGCCATGCGCAGGCGCTCCGCCGCACGGGTGAAGCTGCGCTGACGGGCGATCTCGATGAAGTAACTTATTTGGTAGAGTTCCATGACGTAAGTATAATTATTTCTAATTAACGACATCGTAAAATCATCTTTTTCATATCGCCAACTTGAGTTAGCTTGCGGTGCAATGAACCGATTATGCGTTCACACCATCACCACGAAGCCATTGAGCCTCGAACAATGCCTCGCCGAGTTCCCGCAGCGCGGTGTGAGCGGCATCACGATTTGGCGTCAGGCATTGGAGGGCTGTGATTTGGATACGGTGAAGCGCCAGACGGCCGATTCAGGCATGAAGGTGGTGAGCCTGTGCCGCGGCGGATTTTTTCCAGCCAATTCGGCCTTAGATCGACAGAGGAGTATCGACGATAACCTGCTTGCTATCGAACAGGCGCACACCATCGGCGCTCCGCTGATCGTTTTGGTTTGTGGGGCTGTTCCTGGGCAATCTCTGAGCGAATCACGCAAACAGATCACAGATGGCATCGCAGCTTGTCTGTCTGCGGCGGAGGCTGCGGGCGTGAAGCTCGCCATCGAGCCGCTGCATCCGATGTACGCGGATGACCGCAGTGCGGTAAACACGATGAGACAGGCGCATGAAATCTGCGATGCGTTAGGTTCGCCGAGAGCGGTCGGCATCGCTGTGGATGTCTATCACGTCTGGTGGGATACAGAATTGAAGTCCCAGATCGATCTCGCAGGCCAAACCGGCCGCCTGCATGCCTTTCATATATGTGATTGGAAAACGCCGACGACGGATTTGCTGAATGATCGCGGCTTGATGGGGGAAGGCTGCATCAACATCCGCGAAATCAGCGACTGGGTGGACGCCACCGGCTTCACCGGCCATCGCGAGGTCGAAATCTTCTCCAACCGCTGGTGGTCCGAAGATCAGGGCCAATTCCTCGACAAGATCACCCACGCTTATCAAAACATTTATCCGCAGATTGCGCAGATTTCACAGGCTCCATCTGAGTAATCTGTGAAATCTGTGGACCAATTTTTTCATCCTATGAAAACACGCAGAATCGGCATCATCATGAACGGCGTCACCGGACGCATGGGCACGAATCAGCACCTCATCCGCTCTATCAAGGCCATCCGCGACCAGGGCGGTCTCAAAGTGGGCGATGACCTCGTCATCATGCCGGACCCAATCCTCACAGGGCGTAATTACGACAAGCTCAAGGCGCTGGCCGAACGCACGGGCTTAACGCGCTTCACCACGGATGTCGATGCGGCGCTCGCGAATGCCGATGACGAAATTTTTTTCGATGCCAGCGGCACCCTGCAACGTGCGAGTTTCATTGAGAAGGCCGTGAACGCGAGGAAGGCCATCTACTGCGAAAAGCCGACTGCGGTGGAGAGCAGCGAGGCGCTGCGTCTTGCCAAACTATGTGAGGACGCAGGCGTGAAAAACGGCGTGGTGCAAGACAAGCTGTGGTTGAGTGGCATCCGCAAATTCAAGCTGTTGTGCGACCAGGGATTCTTTGGCCGCATTCTCAGCGTGCGCGGTGAGTTTGGATATTGGGTCTTCACCGGCCTGGATGCGGATCAACCAGCGCAACGTCCCTCGTGGAATTACCGCAAAGAAGACGGCGGGGGCATCATCGTCGATATGCTCTGCCATTGGCGCTATGTGATCGACAATCTGTTTGGCAAAGTGAAGGCCGTGAGCTGCATGGGAGCCACACACATCCCGCAGCGCCTTGATGAACGCGGTAAAAAATACGACTGCACGAGCGACGATGCCTGCTACGCCACCTTTGAGTGCGAGGGCGGAGTGATCTGCCAGTTCAACAGCTCCTGGACGGTGCGCGTGCGTCGTGATGACCTGCTCACCATGCAGGTCGATGGTACGCACGGCAGTGCGATTGTCGGTCTGCGTGATTGCTGGGTGCAAAGTGCAGGTGTCACACCACGCCCGATCTGGAATCCTGACATTCAGCAGCCGATCAATTTTTTTGACGGCTGGCAGAAGGTGCCGGACGCCACGACCTACGACAACGCCTTCAAAATCCAGTGGGAGGACTTTCTCCGCCATGTGGTGTGTGATGCGCCCTTCCCGTGGACGCTGCGTGAAGGTGCGAAAGGCGTGCAGCTTGCCGAACTCGGCCTGCAAAGCTGGGCGGAGCGGAGGTGGCTGCCAGTCACTGATCTGTGAGCAGCAATGACGCTGTCTGGCAAAAGTAGCATTTCTGTTATTGGACGGGTGTCAGGTTCATGATGAATTTTTGGTGAGATGGGCGTTATTAATGCCGCTTGGTTTTCACCCTCATCACCCACCTCTATCTGCCCCATGCCAACAGACTCTTGCGATGCTGAAACCCCACGCTCATTCACAGTCGCTTGGACTGCCAGCGTGATTGCGATCGTCGGGTTTTTGCTTGGTTTGCTGATTTTCCCGCCGCTGTATGAGGCACCGAAGGTGGAGCCGTCGAGCATGGTGTTGTTCATAGGGCGATTTCATCCGATCCTTTTGCATCTACCAGTGGGTTCGCTGGGTCTGCTGTGCTTATTTGAGCTGATCTGCTCGACACGACGCGGGGAGGAGCGCTACGGAGAAGCGTCGCTGCTGATCCTAGTCATCGGGGCGCTCAGTTCCGTGATGGCCGTGTTGGCTGGCATCATGCTGTCACGTGAGGGCGGCTACACAGGTGGCAATTTCAGCTTGCATCAAACAATGGCTCTCATCGGCACGGCTGGCGTCCTGATCGCGCTGATGGTGCGCATCACAGCGATGGCGAGGGAAAGCATGGAGCTGCTCAGTGCCTATCGTGCTCTTTTTTTCATCAGCTTTGGCATTATGGGGTTGGGTGCCCACTTTGGCGGCAACATGAGTCATGGGAGCGCATTTTTGACCAAGCACGCGCCTTCCGGTCTGAAAGGACCGATGGTGGGCATGGAGAAGTGGATTCTGAGTTTTGTGGAGAAGCCAAAGGAGGAGAAACCTGAGGAGAAATCGGCGCCGGAGACGTCGCCGAAAGCGGAACCCAAGGCCGAGCCTAAAACTGGGCATGAGAGCGCGAGCACTCCCCACAGCAGTCCGCCTCCGCAGCCTCTCGCCACAGGTGGCAGTGGCAAGTTGGTGTTCCAACACGTTATCCTGCCGATTTTCGTGGCTAAATGTAATAAATGCCACGGCGAGGAGAAGCAAAAGGGAGAGCTCCGGCTCGATACTTATGAGTTCACGATGAAGGGGGGCGAGGAAAGTGGCGACAAGAATATCGTCCCTGGTAAACCAGGAGAGAGCGAGACGGTGAAGATGGTTTCCTCCGCCGAGGATGAAGACGGCCACATGCCTCCCGAGGGTAAGGAGCAGCTTACGAAGGATGAGGTCGCGCTCATCAAGTGGTGGATCCAGCAGGGCGCGAGCAACACGCAGAAGTATGACCCAACCGTCGTACCTGCGGAGCTAAAAGCAGCAGCCGAAGCTCTTGTGAAAGGTTAGTCCAACTCCGTCCTTTTGTTTGCCTTGTTTCTTCAACGCTCGGCTTTTTTTTCATGAAACCAACCGCCCTCATTCTCTCCCTTGCGCTCGCTTTTGCCGCGAAAGCCGCCGACGACAAAAAAAATACGGATCCAGCCGTGGATGCCGTGATGAAGAAAGTGAACGTCACCGGCGCGTCGTTCATGCCAGTGGCTGCGGATGCCAAGGTGTATCGCTTCACCGCATTAAACGTCGCCAAGGAGTTCAATGATGCCGGGCTTGACGTGCTGGCACCGGTCGCCGCCAAGATCGTCTCGCTAGATCTCGCCCGCACGAAAGTCACTGACGCCGGACTCGCGAAAATCGCGGGGATGAAAGGACTGAAGGAACTGCACCTTGAAGGCACGGGCATCAGCGATGTCGGACTCGATCATCTGAAAGGGCTGGCCGCACTCGAATACCTGAATCTCTACAACACCAAGGTCACGGACGCGGGACTGGCGAAGCTCGCTGGTCTAGGCAGTCTGAAAGCACTTTATGTGTGGCAGAGCGGCGTCACTAAGGCTGGGGTGGCTGCATTGAAAGCAAAGCTGCCGCAAGCACATGTTAACAATGGCTGGACTGCCGAGGATGATGCGAAACCGACCGCTGTGGCCGCAGCGGTCCCTGTGGTAGCGAAATCTGTGCCGTCACCAGCTCCCGCTATTGCCAAGCCTGCAGCGGCAGCGCCTGCGCCGACTGCTGGCGCGAAACTTGATGCGGCACTGGCAGCAAAGGCGGTGGTTTACCGGGATGTCATCGCACCACTCATGGAGGCGAAGTGTACGAGCTGTCACGGCACGGAGAAAAAGAAGGGCAAGCTGCAGCTCCACGATTTCGCAGCGATCATGAAAGGCGGCAGCGACGGGGCGACGACCGTGATCGCCGGGAAGCCTGATGACAGCCTCATGTTGCAGCGCATCCTGCTGCCAAAGGATGATGACGACCACATGCCGCCGTCAGACGAACCGCAGATCACCAAGGAGGAAGGCATGATCATCGCTTGGTGGATCAAGAGCGGCGCATCGAACACGCAGACCATCGCCGCCTTGAAACCGGATGCCGCCACAGAAAGCATCTTGGCCACGTTACTTAGCAAAGGGCTGCCAAAAGCCACCGCTGCGAAGGTGGAGAAGCCCAAGGCCGCGCCGTTAACCGAAGCGGAAAAAAAACAGGTGGCCGAAATCAGTTCAAAGATGCAGGCACTCAATGCCTCCCTCATGCCGCTGGCGCAGGACACGGAGCAGCTCCGCCTCGGAGTCATCAATGCCGCAGACAAGTTTGGAGATAAGGAGCTCGCGCTGCTGGCACCTATCGCCCGGCATGTGGTGTGGGTGGATCTCGGGCGCAGCCAGATCACCGATGGAGCGGCGGATACACTGACAAAGATGGTAAACCTGGAACGCTTGCACCTTGAAAACACCAAAATCAGCGATGTGGGTATCGCTCGGCTCGCTAGCCTGCAAAACCTCGAATACCTCAATCTCTATGGTGATAAAATCACGGACAGCGGGCTGGCAAAACTCGCTTCGGCGCGGAAGTTGAAGAAGCTGTTTGCTTGGCAGACCGGCGTCACACAAAACGGAGCCAAGACACTTGAAGGGAAGGTTCCTGGACTCAAAGTGAACATGGGACTCACCGAGGCGGAAATCGCCAAACTCACGGCCCCACCGCCGCCTCCGGCTCCGCCGCCGACCGCAAAAAAGACTGACGCAAAGAAGGCGGAGGTGAAGCCTGCCACAGGCGGCAGTGATGTGATCAAAACAGTGATGAAGACCTACCACAAGCCTGATGATGCGCTGTGCAAGAAGGTCTCTGGGGGCAGTGCGAGTGACGCCGAGCTCGGCACCATCCTAAAGGCATATCAGGACATCTGCGCCGCCACACCACCGAAGGGCGACAAGGCGGCTTGGGTGAAGCGGTGCCAGACATTGATCGGTGCCGTGAAGAAAATCCGGGCGAAGGATGCCACTGGTACCGCCGAGTACAAGGCGGCCGTGAATTGCAAAGCGTGCCACACGGAGCACAAGGGTGCGTGACCTGGAATCCTAAATAATGGATCTGGTGTGAGGCGGCCTGGGAGTGCTTTCCGCGCCCTTGGTGCTGATTTCATCATCCGATATTCTGCGCTCGTCATTTCGCGACCAACTGCTAATCATCCTGCTTCTCCATGCTTTCCCCCCAGATGAAATACTTCCGGCCATGCTGGCTGCTGCTTGTCGTCGGCGCTTTCAATGTCTCTTGTGATCGCCTTGAGGAGCGCATGGCCATTACCGAGTCGCGGGAGATTTCCAGTCACATGTCGAAGCCGCATGTTGATGTCCCCAGCGCTTCACGATTTTTCGACGATGCAAAGGAAGAGCAGCCGCAGCGCCCTGATTTTCGTAGCCTGCTCACTTGGACGGTACCCGAAGGCTGGAGCGAGAAAGCAGAAGCTGACCCGATGGGAATGCGCCTCCTCGACCTGCGGTTTGGCCCGAATCAGGAGGGAGAGTGCTACATTTCCCTCATGCCCGGCCCTGCCGGTGGATTGGAGGCGAATGTGAACCGCTGGCGCACCCAGATGGCCCAGCCCGCCTACACTGCGGCGGAAATCGCCGGACTGCCGAAGAAGCCGTTCTTCAACCGTGAGGCGACGTATGTGGCTTTTGATGGCGACTTCAAAAGCTTCGGTGCGGATCAAGCCAAGACGGGGTACCGGCTGCTGGGCATCATTCACAGCGCAGAGCAGGCCACCATCTTCGTGAAACTCACGGGCCCGAAGGCGCTCGTGGAGCAGAACACCACGGCGTTTGACCAGTTCTGCCAGTCCATCAAGCCGAACCTGCCGAAGCAATGACGAGTCAGGAATCTAAAATGACGGATACCGGAATGGCTTTCACCGGTGTCAGAATTACGGCATTCCTCAGTCCTTCGACCTTTTGATCCGCCATTTTCATGCCCTCCTCCGCCTCCAGCCCATTTTCGCGTCTCATCGCGTTTCTCTCCAGCTTCGGTCTTGCCACAGTGGTGTTGCTGCTACTGCTGCTTATAACGTTCCTGGGCACGCTGGAGCAGGCAGAGTACGGCCTCGTGGCCAGTCAACAGCGTTACTTCGAGTCGTTCTTTGTTGACCGCATAGATGTGGCCGCTTGCCTACGCGCGCTAGCGATCACTGATTTGGGCAGGCTGACGCTTCCAGTGACCATCCTGCCTGGCGGCTATCTGCTGATGGCGGTGCTGTTTGTGAACATGCTCGTCGGCGGAGTCATCCGCATCCGCAAGTCACCGCGCACCATCGGCGTGATCATCTCGCACTTCGCGATTCTCTTCATGATCGCAGCCGGTGCAGTGAGCTACCATTTCGCCAAAGAAGGGAACATGAACCTGCACGAAGGGGACACGAGTGATGAGTTTCTGAGCTTCCATGACCGCGTGGTAGAGATCGAGAAGGCACCGGGGGATGAGAAGACGAAGCGCACTGCATGGGTGATCGATGAATCGAAGTATAGCGACCTTACATCAGGGAAGGGGCGTACTTTTACGCAGGAGTCCCTGCCGTTTGATCTGATGATCACGGGTTGGAGAAAGCATGCGCAGCCGAAGCGTGATCGCGAAGGCCAGCGCACTGACGCAGTGGACGGCTATTTCATTCAGGAGATGAGTCCGCTCGACGAGGCTGGCTCTGCGCTGCCGGATGAGCAACTCGCCAGCGCCTGCGTCGCGATCGTGAAAGACAAGAAGAGCGGAGAGGAGCAGAAAGGCATCCTGTGGGAGTTTGCCGCTGCGCCGTGGACCGTCACCGTTGGCGGGGATAAATACCTAATCTCCCTAGTGCATCGCACTTACAAGTTGCCGTTTGCGATCAAGCTCGACAAGACCGAGGAGGAAAAGCATCCGGGGACGCGTATGGCGCGCCGTTTCACGAGCTGGGTGACGAAGCTGGAGGACGGACGCGAAGAGAAGCGCGTGATCACCATGAATGAACCCGTGCGCAGCGAAGGATACGCTGTTTTTCAAAGCACTTTCAGTTCCAACGAACGCGAGGGCACCGGTAGAAAAAGCAGCGGGTTCATGATCGTCGAGAATCCCTCAGACCACTGGCCGCTCATTGCCTGTGTGATCGTGGCGCAGGGGTTGCTGCTGCATTTTCTCATGATGTTAGCGCGTTATATCAGGGTGAACCCATGGCGTTTCGCTCTGGGCATCATGGTCGCCGTGAACGCTGCGTTTGCGTTGGCCGTCTGGAAACTGTTGTGAGAAACCAACCGTGATGACTTTCATGAAACCTTTCCATTTTGTATTTCTCAGCCTGCTAGCAGTCGGAGGGCTGGCACCTGCTGCTGAACTGCCGCCGCTTGATCTCTTCCGCGATCCCGAAGTCGTGCAGATCTTTGCTGCAATCCCTGTTCAAGAGTCTGGGCGCATTAAGCCGTTGGAAAACGTTGCCAGCTACCGCCTGCTGCGCTTCCGCGCACGCAGGAGCATCTGGCTGACGGACAACGGGGAGATGGATGGTAAGCCGGTGGTGGATCCTGCGACCCAGAAGCCAGTGGTGAGGGAGGGGGGAAAGCCGGTGAAGCTGGGGGCCACTGAATGGCTGCTGATGAGCTGGTTCCGGCCCGATATCGCTAAGACCGTGCCGCTATTCAAGGTGGATAACTCCTCGGCGATCACGGAACTCGGGCTGAAGGCCAAAGCTAAGCGCGACCAGTATAGTTTTGCGGAAATCGAACCGGCGCGTGAGACGCTGATGACGAAGATGGGGCAATATCGCGAGATTCCGGCGAAGAAGCAGACAGCGGAGCAACGCATGATCGTGCAACTGGCCGCAAACTTCCTCGACTACGAAATGACTACCGGGCATTTCGATTTCATCCGCTCGCCTGTGGGAGACAAGGCTGGGAGCCTGCCAGCCGGAGTCGGGAAGCATTTGAGGCTCTCCAAGGACCTCAACGTGCTGGCGCAGGCGGTGCGTGCTCATGGTGGCCCACCCATGCAGATTCCGTGGTTCCGCGACTTCGCCAAAGGTGCGCTCGGTGCGATGATGAGCGGCAATCCTGAGCAGCAGCTCCGCATCTTTCCACCCGCACCTGGCAGCTCGGAGGTGTGGAGTGGCCCGGGTGACATCATCTTCAATGTCATTAACAGTGAGAAGGAGGCGAATGACGCCCAGTTGAAATGGCTGGCCAGGTACGAGGATGTGTACCTCGCACTGCCTGATGCCGCTAAGTTTAAAGCCGCCGCAGGGGCGTTGCTCACGGCGATTCAGGAGGCCGCGAAAGCTCGAGGGGAAGGGGATCACATTGCACTAGAGCTGCATTACATGCACGCGGATTACTTCTTCTATGCTCAGTGGCTGTTCCTGCCTGGGCTTGTCTTTGCTGCGCTGGGAATCATCCCCACCACGGAACTCATGACACGCATCGCGTATGGTTTTCTTTGCGCCGGCCTGTTTTTATCGCTCGTAGGCACGGTGCTGGGCGGTATTTGGGCCAATTACAGTTGGGGGCGTTTCTGGGGATGGGACCCCAAGGAGAACGGTGCTCTCATGATTGTGCTGATGTGTCTGGCGATTCTGCATGCGAGGCTGGGCGGGTACATTCGGGAAACGGGCATGCACGTCTGCAACGTCATTCTAGGCTGTATCGTGGTCTTTTCGTGGTTCGCGGTGAATCAACTGGGAGTCGGTCTGCATGCCTATGGCTTCACCGATGGCACATGGCCGAAGATCTATGGCTATTGGATCAGCCAGGGTGTGCTGCTCCTGGTGGGGCTGGGGATTTCAATGACGGGCAAAGCGCCCGCAGGGGGGCAGCTCGCAAACTTGTGGGGTTTTCTCGGGAGGAAGATGGTGCTAGTGTCGAAACTGCTGGCCTGGAGCCTGCTCTCGCTGGCGACCGTGCTGGCGGTGACTGGCGTGGCTATCCGCTGTGTCATCATGCAGCGCCCTCCCATTACGACACTGTATGAGACGATCCTCTTCATCGGTGCTGCTGCAGCAATGTTCGGACTGGCGGCTGAAATACTGACGAGACGTGGGATTGGTCTGCTCATCGCCGCTATCGCCGGGACAGCCTGCATGTTCCTTGCCATCCAGTTTGAGGCGTCGGAAGCCACAGACACTATGCACCAACTCCAAGCAGTGCTGATCACAAATTTCTGGCTCTCCACGCATGTGCCGATGATCAATCTCGGTTACGCGGCATGCATGGCGGCGGCTTTGATCTCCCAGGCATACTTCTTCTTCAAGGCCGTCTCATTCCTGCTGTCTGTCACCGGTTTGTGGAAACCGAAACGTAAGGATGATCTCCTGCCAGCCCCCGACGCGCCTTCGGTGCCGTCGCATGGATGATTCACCTGAGGCTGACGTGGAGGACTTGTTCGGTCACTTCGATTTTTTATAGGCGATGATGCCTTGGGCGATACCCTCGGCGATCTTCGCCCGGAATTCCCCGGTCAGCATCCGAGCGCGCTCACTGGAATTGCTGACAAAGCCACATTCGATCAGCACGGCGGGATTCTTGGTTGTGGCGCGGATGACGTGGAAGTTGGCGCTTTTCACGCCGCGGTTGGTCATATTGGTGCGCTGCACGAGGTAAGCCTGGATGTAGGCCGCTAGCATGTAGCTGGAGGAGAAATGATAATAGGCCTCGGCCCCGGCCCCGCTGCCGCCGCGGTTATAGTTGTAGTGGATGCTGACGAAGATCGCGTTGCGTTTGCTGTTGCCCAAGGCCGAGCGGTCATGCAGCGGGATGAACACATCCCGACTGCGTGACATGACCACCTTGAGTCCGGCTTTCTTTAGCAGTTGTTCGACACGACGGGCCGTGTCCAAAGCCAGATGCTTCTCATAGACGTAGCCGATGGCCGCCCCGCGGTCATGCGCACCGTGGCCGGGGTCGAGAATGACGGTGTCGAAAGCACTGGCCTGGCTGGAGAACAAGAGGCACCCCATCACGAGCTGCATGCCTCCTGCCATCAGGGCGCAAATAGAACGGCGGACATCTTGGGAAAACAGCATGATTCAGGAGGTGCAGACCATACGCTTTTAGCGGCGGCAAAGCAGGGGGGCAACCCAAAGATGGAAACAAACACTGCAACTGATAGGCGTCGATAAAAACGCCGCCAGATGGAGTGCATCCGGCGGCGTTAGGGACTTCGCAATTTTCCTCTGTGTCTATTGATTGCCAAAGGGGGCGGCAGGCTGGCCGCCACCTTGCTGAAACGGAGCCGGAGCCCCACCAGGAGGAGGAAAGCCACCACCAGGCTGGCCACCAAACCCACCAGGCTGGCCACCGAATCCGCCGGGCTGGCCACCAAACCCGCCGGGCTGGCCACCTTGACCGGTGGTGTAGCTGCCCATCATGTTGCCGCCGAGTTGAATGTTCAATACGATCTGGCGCTGGCCTGGGGCCGCCTGGGTGAAGATGTTGAGGCCACCGGCCATCATCTTCGGTCCCACCATGCCTTTTTTACCACTCAGCGGCTCCACAGCGACACTGCCGTCATTGCGGCCGATGATGATTTTGCCCCCAGGCCAGGTGCGACCGGGTTTAATCTGACCCGCCACGTCAGCATTCCACATGGGAGGCCAGCCGATGTTTGCCGGATTTTCAAACACGATCGGCATGTTGCCGGGAGTCGTGTCAGTTTGACCACTGGTCATCGCCCAGTGGTTTTCCCCCGCCAAGAGCGCCATGCCGTAACCCGGAGGTACGCCGATGTTCGCGTCAGGATTATAGCCGGCAGGGCAGCCGAAGATGCGCTCGTCCGTGACAATCTGTTCATAGATCAGACGGCGGAATGCCGCATTCGAGGTAGTAGCCATGCCCCCGCCCGCCATGCCGCCACCGCCGCCGCCGCCGGAGGACTGGTTGTTCACCATGTCAGGGTACATGCTGTTGTTGTCCTTGGAGAATAGCTTCAGCGAAGCAATGATCTGCTTGCAGTTGCTGACTCCTTTCATCTGGTTGCCTTGAGTCTGTACCATGGTGAAGGCGGGCACGGCCAAGCTCGCGAGAATCGCGATGATCGTGATCACCACCAACAACTCGATCAGAGTGAAGGCATGATTGTTCTTCGTTTTCATTTTATGAGTGCGTTTATGGTTGGTTATTATGTCATGTGGGCTGGGAATTGCTTCATAGCCCGCTGATATTAGACCCAACTCGCCATTGAAAGGCGAGAAAAAAATCACACCAAAGCCACCACGCTGATTTTTGCCTCCTGACAGAGGCGAAGCACCTCACCCCGGTCTAGAATCAGCGTTTTGCCACCTTCCACGGCGATGAGGTCCACGCCGGCTGCGGCGGCCGTGCGAATGGTGTCGGGGCCGACGACGGGCACGTCGAAGCGCATGTCTTGATTCGGTTTGGAGACTTTGACCATCGTCGCGCCACCGCGACCGAGCGCACCGCCACGTTTCACGGCTTCATTCGTGCCTTCAAAGGCTTCCACGGCCAGCACGGTGCCGTTTTTGACGATCACCGTCTGCCCGATGTCGAGCCGACTGCTCTCCTTGGCGATCTTGTAGCCGTATTCCGCATCTTCCTGGCGGCGTTTTTTGATCTGCGGCCCTGCGACATGGCCGGGGCCGGGCATGAGGTCTTCGAGGAAGGTCGTCGCGGGCAGCAATGTGATGCCGTCCTTGGCGAGTTCGTTCGCGATGCCGCCAAAGAGCGTCTCGGCATTCCGCTGCTTGAGCTTCGCCATCATGATGAGCGTGCGGAGGTCAGGACGCAGGTCGAAGAGGTTCTTCGGCGCGATTTGCCCCACCATGACGGTTTCTGTGACGCCTTCCTTTTTGAAAAACGAGATCATCTTCCCAAGCTGGCCGACACGGAACCACTCGATGGCATCCACCATCCCCGCGAGCTCCGGCTTCGTTTCATTCGTGAAGGCGGCTGCGACGAGCTTTTTCACGCCCGCCTTCCGCGCCGCCGCGACGAAGGTTTCCGGATAAATGCCGTTTCCGGCGATGAGGGCTACGCAATCGAGATTCACGCTCATCGGTCAGATGGAAAATTTGGGGCACTGGCCCATGAAGGCGCGGGGATTGTCCCAGGCGACACGCTGGATCATTTCGGGGGGCCAGCCGCGATGGCGCATGGCTTGCATGGTCTTGGGGACGGCGAGGGGATCGCTCACGCCCCAGTCACAGGCGCTGTTCATCCAGATGCGCTCGGCGTGGCGGTGCTCCAGCATGTCAATGGCGCGGTGCGGGGTGCATTTGCTCTCGGGATAGAGCGTGATGCCGGCCCAGAAGCCGTGGTCGAGCACGTGGTCGATGGTGTGCTCCTCGACGTGGTCGATGATGACACGCTCGGGCTTGATCTTGGAGAAGGCTTTGAGCGCATCGACGATCAAACGCGTGCCTTTGAGCTTGTCCTCAAGGTGCGGCGTGTGGATGAGCACGAGCTGGTCGTAATCCTGCGCCACTTGCAGATGGCGCTCGAAGATGGCGAGCTCGTTGCGGCTGTTTTTGTTGAGGCCGATTTCGCCGATGCCGAGCACGCCGGGCTTGTCGATGAACTGCGGGATGAGGGCGATGACGTCCTCGGCGAGCTTGAGGTCCTCCGCCTCCTTCGGATTGATGCAGAGCCAGCAGAAGTGCTTGATGCCGAACTTGGCGGCACGCTTTGGCTCATACTCGGTGATCTGGCGGAAGTAGTCGTAGAAGCCGTCGGCGCTGGCGCGGTCAAAGCCGGCCCAGAACGCGGGCTCGCAGATGGCCTGGCAGCCGGCGAGCGCCATGCGCTCGTAGCAATCCGTGGTGCGGCTGACCATGTGACCGTGGGGTTCGATGTAGTTCATCGCGGAATGAGGGATGGGAGATGAGGCATCATGCCTTGTGAGCGCCGATGGCGCCTTGCATGGTGGCTTTGGCGATGGGTTCGGTGCTGGGATCGCTGAAGCTGAGGAGGACGTCTTTGGCACGCTGCGGTTTGTCTTGAGAAAGCAGCGTGAGGGCGTTTTTGAGGGCCTGGACGCGGAAGTCGTCGTCCTGACCGGCGCGTTGCACGCGGTCGAGGAAGGCGGCGAGGTCGATGAGCTTCGAACGCGAGTCCATGAAGCCGAGATCGACCAGATTGACGGAGGTTGGGGGAGTCCAGTCAGGCATGTGAGAAGAGTAGGCGTGCTGAATTGGCGTGCAAGCTGGTGCTTTACCGGGGGCGGATCATCCGTTAAAAATGATCCATGCCCACCAAATCACCCAAACCCGAGCTGATCACCCGAGGCGGCAAGCCGGTGTCCATCATCCTGCCGCTACGGGAGTATGAGCGGCTGATCGAACGCCTGGAGGATGCCGAGGATCGGGCGGCGATGCGCGAGGCCCGGAAAGGTCGGCTGTCCTTCCGTCCTTTCTCGACTTACCTGGCTGAAAAACGTCCTGCGAGCCGTGTTTGAGGTATTCATCGAAAAAGCGGCCGGGCCGAAAAGGACCTGCGGCGGCTGGCGGCTGCGGTGCGCCAGCGCGCGGAGGACGCCATCCTCGGGCTGGCCCGCAATCCAAGGCCGGCTGGAGCCAAAAAGCTTTCCGGCAGCAAGGCGGACTGGCGCATCCGCGTGGGCGACTATCGCGTGCTGTATGAAATTGCCGACACCATCCGTGTGGTGAGAGTCTTCCGTGTCCGCCACCGCAGAGAAGTGTATCGTTAAACCAACATGCCCGACCTGACCCCCGACGAACTGCGCCGCTATGCGCGTCACCTCGCGATTCCCGAATTCGGGATCGAGGGGCAGCGTCGGCTGAAGGCGGCGCGGGTGCTGTGCATCGGCGCGGGCGGTCTGGGGTCGCCGATCACGATGTACCTTGCGGCGGCGGGCATCGGCGGGCTGGGCCTCGTGGACCCTGATGTCGTGGAGGTGACCAATTTGCAGCGGCAGGTCCTGTTTGGGCAAAAAGACCTCGGCAGGAAGAAGCTCGACGCGGCCCGCGAGCGCCTGCTGGACATCAATCCGCATCTCGACTTGCAGGTTTACCCCGAGCGATTCACCGCCGTGAACGCGATGCGCATCGCCTCGGATTATGACGTGATCATCGACGGCACGGACAACTTCCCCACCCGCTACCTGAGCAACGACGTGGCCGTGTGGCTGAAAAAGCCGAACGTGTACGGCAGCATCCTGCGCTTTGATGGGCAGGCCGGCGTCTTCGCGCCGCATCTCGGCGCCCCTTGCTACCGCTGCATGTGCCCGCAGCCACCACCGCCCGGCCTCGTGCCCTCCTGCGCAGAAGGCGGCGTGCTCGGCGTGCTGCCGGGCCTCATCGGCACGATGCAGGCGCTGGAGGCCATCAAACTCATCACCGGCATCGGCCAGCCGCTGCTGGGCAAGCTTCTCCATCTCGACACGCTGAGCATGCGCTTCCGCACGCTCACGCTGCGCCGCGATCCGGACTGTCCGGTCTGCGGCGATAAACCCACCATCACCCAACCCATCGATTACGAGGGCTTCTGCGGCATCCCCAAATCCCCCGCAGCAGCTCCCGACATGCCAGCCATGACCGTCCACGAACTCAAAGAGCTCCGCGATGCCGGAGACAATCATTTCCTCCTCGACGTGCGCGAGCCGCACGAGCAGGCCATCTGCCGCATTGATGGCGCCACTCTCATCCCCCTCGGCGAGCTGGAAAACCGCACCGGCGAGCTGCCGAAGAACAAGCGCATCCTTGTTCATTGCAAGAGCGGCGGACGCAGCGCCCGCGCCGTGAGCCGCCTGCGCGAGCTGGGCTTCAACGACGTGTGGAATGTGTCCGGCGGCATCATCGCCTGGGCGCGCGAGGTTGACCCGACCATGGACGAATACTAATGCAAACGGACACAAACTGGCTTGATGATTTTTTGCCTTTGATGCGTTGCCCCGAAACGCAGCAACCACTGCGGCAGGCCACGCTGGAGGAGTGTGAAAGGCACGGCGTCTCAGTAGCTCTGGCGACGCAGGATGGATGCAAGATTTTCGTGATCGACGCCGGCATCCCCATCCTTCTTCCCGGTAGATGAGTGGCCTTGGATGGCGGTGAGGAGGATTTGCTCGGCGTGAGTGATGGGCATCGAATAGTGCCCGTCCATTTCCGACCAAGTCGTTGTCGCCGAGGAGATCAACGAAGCGATGCGCTCCGTGTAGGTCCAGGCGATGTTCTTGTCCTGTTTGCCGTGCCAGAAGTGGACGGGGAAGTCGATCTGACTGACTTCAAATCCCCACTCGTTCAAATAAATGTCCGCATCGGCGATCACACTGCGTGGGCCACGATCCAGTGCGCCGAGGGTCGCATCACGCACGACATCATAAATACCCGGTAGCAAAAGCACGCGGCGGTCTTCGGCACCGAGCAATCGCATGAGCCAGCGCAGCGGGGCCTTGGACGGGGTGCCTTTGGCTACCATCCCTCCCAGGCGCAGCACTGCACCGAGCACGGTTGGGAAGTAATGCCGTAACTGGATCATGACACGATAGAGCCAGAACATATCGTGATCTCCCAGGAACTTGAGCGGCGGCGCGCCGCAGATGATCGACGCGGAGAGCAGGCGTTTCGGCATCTTTAGCGCGGTGATGAGCACATAGGGGCCACCGCCGCTCCAGCCGAGGACGTGGTAATTGTCCGCGCCGACATGCGTGGCGATCTGCGCTAGCGTGTCTGGCCAATCGGCCAGTGTGCGTTTTGCTTGAAAGTCGGAGAGGCCGATGCCTGGCCGGTCAGGGCAGATGAGTCGGATGCGGTGTTTTTTCGCGTACTCATCAAACAATGAGCCCTGGGCGTGAGACGAGGGCCATCCGTGGAAATAAAACATCACCTCACCACGAGGATCACCAAACTCGGCGTAGCCAATTTTGAGGCCGCCGGGGAGTGTGAAGCTGTGCTCAGCCATTCGCGGGTGGAGTGTGGTGCCCTAGGCCAAGCGTTTCCAGCGCCCTCTCACCCAGCCAAGGAATATGCGTGGGCCGGTGCGCCCTGTGGAGGCCGAACTGCCTCACGGCCTTCTCCTGTAGGTGGGCGACAGCCTCTTCCACCGAATCCGTCCATTTGATCAACTCAAGATCTTCCTGGCTGATGGTAGCCCCCCTGAGCATGTGATCCATGAACTGGCGCATCTCCGGCCAGAAGTCCCCGCCCATGATGACGATGGGAAAGCCCCTCAGTTTCTTTGTCTGGATGAGCGTGAGCGCCTCGAACATCTCGTCCATCGTGCCAAAGCCACCAGGCATGATGATGAAACCGTAGCTGTATTTGATCAGCAGGGTTTTGCGCACGAAGAAGTGGTCGATCGTCACCCAGCGGTCCAGCCATGGGTTGTGCTTCTGTTCAAAGGGAAGGCGGATGTTGCAGCCCACGCTGCGCCCTCCGACGTCCTTTGCACCGCGGTTTGCGGCCTCCATGATGCCAGGGCCGCCGCCCGTCATGACGGTGAAGCCCATCTTTGCCACAGCCGCGCCAATGGCACGCGCCAGTTTGTAATACTTGTGGTCTTCGTCGAAACGCGCCGAGCCGAACACTGTGATGCACGGGCCGACAAAATGTAGAGCACGAAAACCATTCATGAAGTCTTTGGCGACGCTCCAGAGCAGTTGCAGGTCATGTCGTCGGCGATTGGGGCCCCTGAGAAGCGCGCGATCTACGAGCTGATTGCAGAAAACCTCGTCGTCGTGGATTTCCTCCAGGGAAACTTGGGAGACTGGTGCGCTGCTCATGGCAGCTCCGGGTTCGGGCTCCCGGTCAAGTAAGGGGGATGTTGGCATCATGGAAATCTACACTCTTTGAAGCCCTGACGCGTTTTTTTGTTCACTGCAGGATGAACTTTTTCAGTGATAAAAAAAGCCCGCAGGCTGGCGGCCTGCGGGCGTGAAGATGCCGAAGCTTGAACTCAGGCGGCAGCGGTAGCTGGTTGATCTACCTGCTGGGCAGATGACTCACCTTTGTCGCGGGCATTAGGCTTGGCTCCGCTGATTTGCAGAGGGCGCCCCATGAAGTCCTTGCCACTGAGCTCACTCACGGCACGGCGGGCTTCATCAACGCTGCTCATCGTCACAAACGCGAAGCCTTTGGAGCGTTGGGTGTGGCTGTTGACCACGACCTCGGCGTTGCGGACATTGCCGACACCGTTGAAGAGTTCGAACAGGTCGCTCTCTGTGGCATCGTAAGACAGGTTGCCGACATAGAGGCGGTCGGTGGTGACATCCGCCGGGTTCGCGGCGGGGGCTTCGCGACGCGGGCGTGGTTCACGCTGCGGACGCGGAGCGGACTCGGCGGAAGGACGGTTGTTTTGGGACTTGGAGCGGTTCTGAGTCTTCGAGCGGCCGAGCAGGCCGAATGTGATGATGCTCAGGAACTTCTGCAGGCCGGAGGGCGGTGCCTCACGTTGCGGGCGCGGGCCGTCAGGACGCGGACCACGGTTGCGGTGGCGATTGCGGCGACGGCGGTTAGATTGATCGGACATGGATGGCGTTTGCGTAGGGGTGGGTTGCATTTTCGAGCAGGGCCGGGGTGCTGAAGGCGGCGGCGGGCGGGAACGGGCGGCTTGCCTCTTCCTCCGCTCCGCGGCACATGGCGGGCCGCACCTGCGACCTGCCACAGCACCACCACGGGCTGCTGCGGTTTTCAAAGCGGGGCCGCGACGGCCCTGCGGATTCAAAGGACAATCCTGATGCCGACAAGGGCACGCTAGAAGTCACTCGTTCCGCCCATTGGAACGTCTCCTTCAGCGCATTCGTGGGTCGGAGATGGCGCATTCAGATGTTGATCAAAAGGACGGGAATCGGAGCGTGGGGGCGCTCTGAAAACAGCGCTCGGATTCTATTCGTTGGGTTCCGAGTGGTCAACCTCGAATCCCGGACACTCTGCTTGCCCTTCATGCCTCCTGCGGCATCCTCTGCACATGATCAAGCCCATCATCTACGTCAAAACCGGCTGCCCATGGTGTGAGGAGGTTCTTGAATACCTCGATGCCCGCCGCATCGCTTATGAGAAAAGAGTTGTCAGCGGCAATCGCGAGGCCATGCAGACCATGATCGACCTGAGCGGTCAGTCGAAGGCACCCACCATGGACTGGGACGGGGAAGTTCTCGCTGACTTTGGTGTGGATGAGCTGGTGCCGTTCCTACGCAAAAAGGGAGCGGCGGTATGATGGCCCCCACACGATCAGAAATATTCAGGCAGTGATCTTGCCACCCAGCGAGAGAATACGGGCCTTGCCCTTGGCGTCCTCTGCTTCGGCGATCTGACCATTCTGAACATACATCTGTGAAAGAGCGGTCCATGCGAGGAGGTCATCTGGCTGCAACGTCGTGGCCATCAGCTCGGCACCGATGGCTTCCTTGACCTGTCCGCTGCGCAGCAGGGCCATGCCGAGCGCGTGCCAGCCTTCAAAAAAATCAGGCTTCAGTCCGACACAACGCCGATAGAGGGCCAATGCCTCAGGCAGTTCTCCGAGGGCGACATGCCCGCTGGCTTCATCGAACCAGTCCTCGACGCTCGCGGCTGACGGGTCGCTCATGAGTGGGGGGGGAAGATCAGGCGGGGCCAAGTTTGTGTGCGACCTTGGCCTCGGCACTCTTCTTTTTAAACCATGCCTCAAAGAGGCTGTTGCGCTCCTGCTGAGATAGGGACTGCTCCTGATTTCCACGCAAGTCGGCGCTGTTCGGACGCTTGTGCAGTTCTTTGGCGCGGACGTAAACGAGCAACGTGCCTTTGTCGTAGTCAACTGCGGCGGATACGCCCCCCACGGCAGTTTGGGCCGCCTGCTTGGCGATGAGGAAGCCGTTGGGCACATCAGGCGACGGATTTGCGGCATCCATGTCTGGTAGAGCTTCGAGAGTGAGTTTTTTCTCTTTGGCCAGATCTTCGATTTTCTTCCCGGCTTTTAACCCTTCAGCCAAGGCGAGGCGAGTTTCGTTGACTGCTTTGGTGCGCGCCTCGGCGGCCTTCTGGTCGAGAAGGGTGTCTTTGATCTTATCCTTCACTTCGGCGAGTGCCTGCTGCCGAGGTTCCTCGATTTTGGTTACTTCAAACACATACCACCCGGAAGTGCCTTCGACTGATTCCGCTTGGTTGCCCTTGGACCATCCGAAGATCATCTCGATAAGAGCTCCCTCGTTCTTGAGCGAAGCCGGCGGCTCGTCCTTCGCAAAGGCGGGTACGTACTGGGGCGTTTCCTTCATCTCCTTCACGGCGTCAGCGAAGCTCTTTTTGTCCTTGCTGGTGAGTCTGCGGAAGGTGTTCACGCGCTCGACCTGGCTATTCTGCACTTTCATGCGCTCTTCGAGTGGCTTTTTGTCGAGATCCTTGAGTGCCTCGATCAGCACATAGCTCACTGCGCGCTTCTCGGGAGCCTTGTAGTTCTCCTTGTTCTCTTCATAGTATTTCTTGATCTCCGCGTCGCTGACCTTGGCCGCTTTCTTGAATGCCTCGGTTTCAAAAATGATCTTCGAGCCTTTGAAGGTCTGGTAATGACTGGCGTATTGCTTCTCTGCGGCAATGGGGGAGGTGACATAACTCTGTGCGACGATTTCCTGTAGTTTGCGCAGGCCGATGATGTCTTTCATGATTCCGAGGAGCAGCTCCCTTGGCTCGAACCCCATGGCCCCAGCCATTTCCTCTAGCGCTTGGCCGCGGGAGAGGTCGAATTTACCATTGGTCTGGAGCGCGGGGAGTTTTTCCAGCTCCGCCTGGGCCTCGGCGTCGCTGGCACGGATACCCATCTTCTCCATCAGATGGCGGGCGATGAGTAGAGTGGTGATTTGGTCGCCACCGCCAAGATTACCACCACCGGAGAGCATCATCAGGCTACTGAGCAACTCGTAGGACTGTAGGTGGCGCATCGAAAACTGAAGGGAACGCTCGGTGCGCAGGACGTCTGCCACCGTGTAATCCTGGCCGAAAGCCGTCAGAGCCACATCAGATGCCTGCGCCTTGCGTTGTTCAAATCCGGTAGAAGAGCGCCACCCGCCCCATACGGAGAAGGAGATGATGATGATGATCGTCAGTGTGAGGAGGAAGGCGCCGCGATGACGGCGGAAGAATTCGAGCATGGACTTTCGGGGGGCGGTTGAAGGGTGCGCAATAAGGCGCACGGCACTCCGGCGGCAACCGGAAAAACCCCGCTTCTTGTCGTGATCCCGCCATATGGGGGCGGCTTGACAATTGTTTTTCCCGGAACACCTCATGCGCCCCCGCGCAAAGCTCTTCCGTCAAAATCCTCATGCCCAAAACCACGCCACCACGCTACTGGAGCATCCGCTCCTCATCCATCCACAACCGCGGTGTCTTCGCCCATCGCGACATCCCCCTGGACACTCCTGTCATCGAATACACCGGCGAGAAGATCACCAAGGCGGAATCAAAGCGCCGTGGCGAGGCATTGATCGACAAGGCGAAGAAAACCGGTGGCGCGGCAGTGTATGTGTTCACTTTGAACCAGAAATACGACATCGACGGTGCGAAGGGGCGCAACCCCGCACGTTACATCAACCACTCGTGCGATCCCAACTGCGAGGCGTTCATCATTCGCGGCCGCATTTGGATTTACTCCCTGCGAGTGATCAAGGCTGGCGAGGAACTTACCTACAACTACGGCTTTGACGTGGACACCTGGGACGAGCATCCCTGCCGTTGCGGCTCGGAAAACTGCGTGGGTTTCATCGTGGAGAAAAAACAGTGGCCTAAGCTGCTCCAAAAGATGCTAAAACTCGAAAAGGATGTGAAGAACGGCAGGCTGAAACTCCCCGCATCAGAGAAGAGCCGCGCCCCCCAAGCGAAAAAGTCTAGGAGCCGCCGTGCCTGACAACGGTGCTGGTCTATGCAGCCACTGAGAGTGGGTGCATTTCCTTTCACTCTCCTTGCGAACAGGAACGAGAGATTTGAATGCTCGCGGCTGACAGTCGCGTTAAAGAATCTCGTCATTTTTTCACAGTCGCCACTCATGACTCTCTCTCGCCACATCCTTTTCCTCTGCCTTGCCCTGTCTGCTGTTTCTGTCTCCGCGCAGAAGGCGGGCCCGAAGAAACCAGCGCGCCCTTTACCTCCGGCGCGGCCTTTCGACGCACCGGGCGCACCAGAGTTCATCCGGCTAGACGGGAAACCGGGTGTGAACCCGCCAGTGGATGCCGTGGGGAAGAATTATGTGGTCGGGCCGGAATATATCCCGGCACCGGAGGCGAAAACGATGGAAGGCGTGCCGCAGGGTAGGGTGATGCAGTTCACGATGGAGTCGAAGAACTGTAAGCTCTTCAATCCAGGCATTGCGCGTGATGAGTTCGGCGTTGTGGACCCGGAGAATCCGAAGACGCTCATCGTGCGGACGCATCCGATCGACTACACGCGCTACATCACCGTCTATGTGCCCGCGCAATACGTCGCTGGCAGTGCGGCACCGTTCATCGTCGGGCATGACGGGCCACGCGGAAAGCCGGATATGACGCTTCCGCGCATCTTGGACAACCTCATCGCTGGGAAACGTGTGCCCGCGATGGTAGCGTTACTCATCAGCAGCGGCGGTGGAGACGCGCAGGGGCATGAGCGCGGGCGCGAATACGACACGATGTCCGGCTTGTACGCTACTTTCATCGAGAACGAGGTTCTGCCGCTCGTGGAGAAGAACGCGGGAGTGAGACTCACCCAGGATCCCGATGGCCGTGCGGTGATGGGCAGCAGCTCGGGTGGCAGCGCCGCATTGGCGATGGCATGGTACCGCACAGATCTGTATCATCGCGTGCTCACCACCTCCGGCACCTTTGTAAATCAGCAGTGGCCCTTCAATCCAGAGACACCCGGCGGCGCGTGGGATTTCCATGCGAAGCTCATCCCGGAGAGTCCAGTGAAGCCGATCCGCATTTGGATGGCCGTGGGCGACCGCGATCTGCTCAACCCAAACGTGATGCGTGACGGCATGCATGACTGGGTGGAGGCGAATCACCGCATGGCTAGGGTGCTCAAGGAGAAGGGCTACCCTTACCAATATGTTTACTGCCTGGGTGCAGGCCACGGCATCGGTCCAGCCAAGGCCCAGCTCTTGCCGCAGGCGCTGGAGTGGCTGTGGCAAGGCTATGTGCTGGGGAAGGAGAAGTAACCCGGTAGAATCAGGCCCAACGTTCTCATGACCATCAAGCATTTTGCTCACCTTGCGCTCTTATCCTTGCTGCTCGTTCTTTGCGGGTGCGATTTTAGCTGGGGCCTGCCAGCGCCGGGATACGCCTATCCAGGAGGGCTCTCCGCATGGGCCCCGCGCGCGGGTGCCAGCGCCAACTACACCTATTATCCGCGCTACGAGGCCTATCACTACCATCATTCAGGCCAGTTCCATTACATGAGCGGGAAGAAGTGGATGGCGGCGGCTAAACTGCCCGCCGCAGAGTCGAAGGACGTGCTCGCTTCGCCGGGCGTGCCTTTTCACTTCACCCGGCATCCTTCCTATTATCATTCCATGGTCAGGCAGGCGTACCCATCCACCTGGACGCCGGGGAAGTCGAGGTATGACGAGCCTTACCAGTGGGGACACAGCGGCTGGGATATCGACCGCCGGTGAGGCGCATTCGCGGTTGCCCGCACGATGCGCACCGCTAGCCTCGTGAGCATCATGGAACGTCTCACCTGCCTCCTGGGCCTTGTTGTGTTCGTGGCACTGGCATGGGCGCTGTCAGAGAGGCGTCGCCTCTTCCCATGGCGCACGGTGGCGGCTGGGCTGGCGTTGCAGTTCGTGTTTGGTGCACTCATCCTACGCACCGGTGCCGGGAAAGGGGCCTTTGTCTTCCTCGACAAGGCGTTCCGCAAGCTACTCGGTTTCGCCGACGAGGGACTCGGCTTCGTCTTTGGCGCGATCAGCAAGCCCGCGCTCATGGCTCCCGTTTTCGGCGGTGGCAACGCGGCCTCCGTCGCATTCATCATCACCGGTAGCATTATTCTTGTCTCTGCCCTCTCGTCCTTGCTCTATCATTATGGCGTGCTGCAAAAAATCGTCAAAGCCGCAGCCTGGGTGATGCGCGGCGTCATGCGCACCAGCGGTAGTGAGACCTTAGCCGCTGCTGCGAATATCTTCATGGGACAGACCGAAGCACCCCTCGTCATCAGGCCCTACATCGCCCGCATGACGCGCAGCGAGTTGCTGTGCCTCATGGTCGGCGGCATGGCTACGATCGCTGGCGGGGTGCTCGCGGCCTATGTGTCCTTCGGCGTTTCCGCAGGGCATCTGCTCACTGCCTCCGTCATGAGCGCACCCGCTGCGATGATGATGGCGAAGATCATGCTGCCTGAGACCGAGGAGAGCGAGACCGCTGCTGGCGCGGACAAGCCTGTCGAATGTGAGACCACCAACGGCATCGACGCCCTCTGTCTCGGCGCGGCAGACGGGATGAAGCTCGCCATCAATGTCATCGCCATGCTCATCGCCTTTGTCGCCGTCGTAGCGCTAGCGAACTACTTGCTCTCCCTCGGCTTGCACTTATGCGGGCAAAACGTGCCGCAGCCGCTGCAGTTCATGCTCGGCTGGCTCAACGCACCATGCGCTTGGCTTATGGGCGTGCCGTGGGAAGATTGTGGCAGGGTCGGCTCATTGCTGGGTGAGCGCGTCGTGCTCAACGAGTTCATCGCCTACCTGCACCTCAGTGCCGACATGAAAGCGGGCCTCATGCAGCCACGCAGCGCAGAGATCGCCACTTATGCGCTGTGTGGCTTCGCGAACTTCTCCAGCATCGCCATCCAGATTGGCGGCATCGGCGCACTGGAGCCTAGCCGTCGGCGTGATCTCGCCAGCCTCGGCATCAAGGCCATGCTCGGCGGGCTGCTCGCCTGCTACTGCACCGCTTGTGTCGCTGGAGTGTTGCTGTGAAGGCGCGGTATTCAAAGCATCTGCTGGCAGATCTCATATGCGATCTGGTTGATCCCATAACCGCGTGGCAGACGCACCAGCGGCCTGTTATGGCGGTCGCAGTAGTTTTTCACATCGCCGTATGAATGGCTCGACCAACGGATTGCCAGTAGGACGACGCGGACATCCGCCCGTGCCACGGCAGGCTCGAATTGAGTGCTGGTCTCATGCGGTCGTGTCTCGATCCAGTTCAGCTCTTTGAGTTGAAATGCGCGCATGATGGCGCGGCGAGACTCCTGGCGGCAGTCACCGCCAATGATCACCATGGTGGAGCCTTTCAAAGCATCGCGTGCCCGCTCCACTTCCGGTGTGTCTGCTATGGGCGCGGCAGGTGCGTCGGCTGTCTGCTCCCGAAGAGCTTCATGGGTGTCAATGGCGCGCAGCACATCGCGGAAGGCACCGCTTAGGGGGACTGCATCCTCGTCCGGCAGGTCTTCGAGCGCGGGCACCAGCAACTCCCTTAACCTCGCATTGCTCGCCGGAAGGCCGGAGCCAACGAGAGCCGTCACTGATTCCACCACCTTGCACCAGTGAGCATTACTTTCCGCCGAGTCGCCACCGGCTTGTTTGAGTTCGTATTTGATGCGGTTGAGCAGTTGGCGGCGTTGCTCGCGTGCTTGGTTCTCCTGCTTCACTGCGAACTCCAGCTCTGCGACATGGTCTAATAGCGTAGCTGCTCGTCAGAATCCAAAAGTCTTCCAAGTCGGCTTAGCAAAGATTCAAACAGACCTATTTCGTGATTCCCATTTTCGTTCATCGTGCAAGCTGCTTCTGCGAAAACCGAGTGGCAAGCTTCAAGTGACACCGGGTGGCAATGCTGAGGTGTTTTCTCAAGAGGCTGAGCATGCGGGGGGTTGCCCTCGGCCTGCAGAGGTGCAAAAGATCGCCTCCATGCCTGATCTCAGCGGCCTTCATGCCTCCGACCTGCGCTTCGCTTACCCTGGCGACGCCTTTCGTCTGCATGTGTCGCAATTGCACGTCGGTTCGGGCGAGACGTTAGCTCTCGCAGGGCCGAGCGGAGCGGGGAAGTCCACTTTAGTGCGGCTGCTCACGGGCCTGCTTTCACCGGCCAGCGGGCAGGTGTGTCTGGGGGAGGCAAGGATGGAGGCCATGAGTCACGAGCAACGCCGTGCATTCCGCCTTCGGAACATTGGCCTCGTTTTTCAGGATTTTGCATTGCTCGACTACCTCGGTGTGGAAGAGAACATTCTGCTGCCGCATCTCTTCCGGGGCTGCACGGAAGCTGTTGTCCGTAGCAGGGCGCGGGAACTCGCCCGGCATCTGCAAATCGATCGACACCTCGATAAGCGTGTCTCGCGGCTCTCGCAGGGCGAGCGCCAGCGTGTCGCCGTCGCTCGGGCATTGGTGCATGATCCGCAGTTCATCTTCGCAGACGAGCCCACCGCTTCGCTCGATCCCGCACGCGGTCGCATCGTTGTGGATCTGCTACTAGCTGAGGCGCGGAGGCGCGGTGCATGCCTAGTGATGGTCACGCATGATCCTGGCCTGCTGCCGTTGTTCGACCAGACCGTGCGCATGGAGGATTTCGCTGGCGCATGAGGGCAGCCTTCCAACTCGCGCTGCGCTATGTGCTGCGGCATCGTTTCCAAAGTCTGCTGCTAGCTGGCGCACTCGGCCTCGTCTTCGCCCTGCCGCTGTGTCTGCGGGTGCTCATCAGTTATGCACAGCGTGAGCTCCGCGCTCGAGCCGCCTCCACGCCGCAGATTATCGGCACGCGGGGCAGCGCCCTAGACCTCATGATGACCGCGCTATACTTCAAGCGTGAGAACCTCACGCCGCTGCCATTCGGCGCGTTGGAGGAGCTGCGACGAGACCCGACCGCATCCGTCATCCCTCTGCATGTGCGTTTTCAGGCACAGGAGGCACCGATCGTCGGCACGGATCTGGATTACTTCGCATTTCGCGGCCTGCGCGTCGCCACGGGCAGACAGCTCATGCGCCTAGGGGATTGTATCCTCGGTGCGAAGTTCGCCCGACGGCGCGGGCTGACGGCGGGCGGGCATGTGTTCTCCTCGCCGGAGCAGGCATTCGACATGGCGGGCGTCTATCCGCTAAAGATGCGCGTCACCGGCGTCCTCACCGCGAACGGAACGCCGGATGACGACGCGATCTTTGTCGATCTGAAAACCGCGTGGCTCATCGAGGGGCGCTCGCACGGTCACGACGACCTACGCAAGGACACGGCAGTCGTCTTGAAGCAGGAGGAGGGAAATATCGTTGGCAACGCCGCCGTGCGCATGTTCAACGAGGTCACCGACACCAACATCGGCTCCTTCCATTTCCATGGTGACATGGACAAGTTCCCTCTCAGTGCGCTCATCGTCCTGCCTCGTGATGCGAAGGCAGAGGCGCTACTCGCTGGGCAGTTCGCCCGCTCGAAGGAGCGCCAGCTCATCCGCCCTCGTGACGAGATGGAGTCTCTGCTCGTCCAGCTCGTGCGTCTGGAGGGTTTTGCAGCCGGAGCGCTGCTGCTGACCGCCGCAGCGGCCTTGTCTGTCACTGCGTTGGTCTTTGCGCTATCATTCCGGCTGCGGCGGCGGGAGTTCATGACACTGGAAGATGTGGGCGTGTCGCGCCGGGCGCTGGCCTCAGTCAAAGTGCTCGAAACAGCCTTTATCGGACTCGCCGCCATCTTGCTCGGTCTTCTGCTACTCGCCCTCGCCTCCTTCCTCGCACCGCACCTGCTGCGTATGGCTCTCTGATTCACCTCCGCATGTCCCACGCTCAAGACTCCCTCGACGCCCTCATCCATGCCCTAGATGTGAACCCAGAAATCGGGGCGGAAGGCCGTGTGCTGTTCCTGCGTGCGCGAGCCCACCCGGCGCTGGAGTATTTCACTGGGCGGCTGGTCTGTCAGCAGACATGGAAGCCGCATGCTGACGCGCTCGAAGCAGCGGGCCACCGGGTGGAGCGCGAGGCGCATGGCCTGTTCTCCCTCGTGCTCGTGCTGCCGGACCCTCAGCGTGACCTCATGGTGGCCGATCTGGCCCGCGCTCACGACCATCTCGCTCCCGGCGGTGTTTTGTTGGTCTCTCAGCACAATGATGCCGGTGGTAAACGCTGTCAGCAGCACCTAGCCGAAGTTTCTGGCGAGGTTCAGGCGATCTCCAAGCATCACAGCCGCGTGTTCTGGGCCGTCAAAGACGAGACAAAGCCGTGGAAGGCTGACTTGCTCGAACAGTGGCGTGAAGGCGGGAAGATGCGGCGCATCCTCGACGCCCGTTTCTGGTCGCAGCCTGGGTTGTTCAGTTGGAGCCGCATTGATGAAGGCTCCGAACTGCTCTCCCGGCATCTGCCTGCCTCGTTGAAAGGACATGTTGCTGATCTCGGCTGTGGCTGGGGCTATTTGAGCGACTTTCTGCTGCGCCACTGCCATGATATCGACACGCTCGACATTTACGACGCTGACGCCAACTGCTTTGAGTGTGCCCGCCGCAACCTCGGCCTGGTGCCGACGCGAGTGAAGGCGAAGCCGCATTGGCGGGACGTGACCGCAGGCATCGGCAGCGCACGCTATGACGCCATCGTGATGAACCCTCCTTTTCATGAAGGCAAACACGCCGATGCGCTCATTGGTCTAAAATTCATCGCTGCCGCCGCACAGGCGCTGCGTGCGGGGGGGGAGCTGTGGCTAGTAGCCAACCGTCAACTCCCATACGAGAACTTGCTGGAAGAGACCTTCGCCCATGTCGAGAAGATCATCGAAAACGGAGCCTACAAGATCATGCACGCTACCCATCCGACCGTGAAGCGCGTGTTCGAGTCACGGCGTGGAAAGAGACGATAGGCCCCGTTACATCACAATTACTGATAAGTGCTCCGCGTGGTCTGCCAGCTTGTTATCACAGGCCACCATCCATCGCGTTCGTGTTGCCCTCTACGCAAATTCTCCTTTGCCAAGGCCGGGTCGGCAGGTATGAAGCCCTCCCCCCATAAAACTATGAGCAAAAAAAGTGACTTCGGACTCATCGGCCTCGCCGTGATGGGCCAAAACCTCGTTCTCAACGTCGAAAGCCGCGGCTTCCAAGTCAGCGTCTATAACCGCACCACCAGCGTCACCGACGAATTCGTCGCCAAGCACCCAGGGAAGGCGCTCGTCGGCTGCCACACGCTAGAGGAATTCGTCCAATCCCTTGCCACCCCACGCAAAATCCACATCATGGTCAAGTCCACCGCTGTCAAGGACAGCGACCGTGATGCCGTGGACGCCGTGATCGAGCAACTCATCCCGCTCCTCGACAAGGATGATATCGTCATCGACGGCGGCAACAGCTTCTACCAGACCACTGAGCGCCGCGACGCTTACCTTGCCGGTAAAGGCCTCCGCTTCATCGGTGCTGGTGTCTCCGGCGGTGAGGAGGGCGCGCGCAAAGGCCCCAGCATCATGCCCGGCGGCCCAGCCAGCACTTGGGAGGTGATGAAGCCCATCTTTGAAGCCATCGCCGCGAAGGTCGATGGCGAGCCCTGCGTCATCCACATCGGCCCTGGCGGCGCGGGTCACTATGTGAAGATGATCCACAACGGCATCGAATACGGTGACATGCAGCTCATCTGCGAAGCTTACAACATCTTCAAACACGCCGGTTTCACCACGGATGAGATGGCCGCCATCTTCAATAAATGGAACGAGGGCGATCTCCTCAGCTACCTCATCCAAATCAGCGGCAAGGCACTCGAACAAAAAGATCCCGAGACCGGCAAGCCCATTGTCGAGCTCATCGTCGATAAAGCCGGTCAGAAGGGCACCGGCCAGTGGACGCTACTCAACGCCGCCGAAAACGCCGTCGTCATCAGCACCATCAACGCCGCCGTCGAAGCCCGCATCCTCTCCTCGCAGAAGAAACAACGCGTCATCGCTTCCAAGGAGCTGCAAGGGCCGAAGGCCAATATCACCACAGCCAAGGCCGATCTCGTTCAGAAAGTCCACGACGCCCTCTATGCCTCCAAGATCATCAGCTACGCGCAGGGCCTCGATTTGATCAAAACCATGGGCGAGAAGAAAAACTGGGGGCTCGACCTCGGTCGCATCGCCGCCATATGGCGCGGCGGCTGCATCATCCGTGCGAAGTTCCTCAACCGCATCACTGACGCCTACCGCACCAACGCAAACCTCGCGAATCTCATGCTCGACCCCTTCTTCAAGGACGTGTTGAACAAAACGCAGCAAAGCTGGCGCGAGGTCGTCTCCCTAGCCACCCTCAATGGCATCCCTGTGCCTGCGTTTTCCGCCAGCCTCGGCTACTACGACAGCTATCGCGCTGAGCGCCTCCCCGCGAACCTTCTCCAGGCCCAGCGTGACTTCTTCGGTGCCCACACCTACGAGCGCCTCGACAAGCCCGAGGGCCAGTTCTTCCACACGGAGTGGCCGGAGGTCATCGGCTGACGTAGAGCGAGCTTCTCTACTCAAAGGCGGCGGGGTATCTCCCCAGCCGCCTTTTTTCATGCGTGGCGGGCGGGGGATCACTCGATGCGCACGGCTGCGCAAACCATTTCCAAGATGCGGTTGAGCGACGCAGCAGCGGAGCTTTCCTTGAAGCCACCGCCTGGGAATGCTTTCCAGTCGTCACGCGAGGTGTCGGGCTTGGGCTGCGGGATGCGTGTGAGCATCGGATCATACTGGCCGGTCTTGCCACCGAGTTTGTAGATCACCAAATCGAGCGAGGGCACCACATAGAGGCAGAAACCGCCCGCGCCGCTTTTCCAGAACGCGTCCTTCGGCGCTCCGGCTACATGGCCGTCAGAGTTATGCTCCCATTGCAGACTGAAAGGCGTGTGCGGATTGTAGGGACTCCAAGTCTGGCATTGTTGGATGTAAGCGGGCGGCACGAGCTGCTGATCTTTCCATTTCCCTCCATGCGCCAAACAGTAGCCGAAGCGTACCGCGTCCGTGGCGTGCAAAGCAGTGCTGCCAGCGCCATTTGCATGAGGCATGACGAAATCTCCCCGGTGCAGGCAGTAATCCCATGCGCCCCAGCCCTGCGGCTTCGCCAGACGAGTGTCGATGTAGTCCTTCAGCTCCATGCCCGTGATGTGACGCAGTACGATACTGGCGATGTGAGGGGAGGGCGATGAGTAAGAATATCCGCTGCCCGGAGCGCACCACAGCGGCACATGGAGTGAGGAGTGGTCCAGGTCGCGGATGTTCTGGCCCGACACAGGCTTGAGCGGCCTCGGCTTAGCATCCCCTTTGATGTAGCCCGTTGGCGTCTGCCCTTCACCCCAATAGCCCGCAGTCATGCACAGCAACTGACCCAGCGTGATACTCGCTTTGCGCGGATCATTCAGCGGAAATGCCTCTGGCAGAAATCTCTCGGTAAAGACCTTGGTGTCGAGTCCTTCAGGGATCTTCTCCTTAAACTCCTCCAACATTATGCCGCAGGCGATGCTACAAAAGGCCTTGCCGGTGGAGGCCATGTCAGGATTCGCATCGCGACTGGCACGGCCAAAGTAACGCTCAAAACACAGCCAGCCTTTGCGCACGACGACGAGGCCTCCATGCGCAGTGCTGCGCTCTGTCAGCACGCCAGCGACTTCCAGCTTCGGCAAATCCATGCCCGCATTCACGCGGCAGGACTGCGTACCCTGCGCCTCCCGCCAGCCGCCCTGGCTGTCTGGCGGCGGGAAATAGAGATCAGCAGCATGCAGCGGGCATGCGAAGACGGAGAAGACGGAGAACAGGCGGAGATTCATGGCTGAGCCGCATCATGGGCGACTTCATGTCCTCAAGCGAGCCTCAATTGATAGCGCGCTCATTCGAGCCAGGAGCCCGCCGTCACGTTGCCTAGTGTGGCGCACATTGACAACCATCGGCGGCGACTGATGCGCCCCCAGGAGCGTTGGCCGAATGTATCGAGTGCGGAGAATCTGATGAGCTCATCGCAGCCTCCACCCCACTTTTTCTTCGGATCGCATTTGCGGCGGGCTGGCTCCATGCCACGATGGAGGCCCACGACTTGAATCTATCCCATTGCTTCACTCATGAGTTCCCCCCGCGTCCTTCTCACCACCACGTCATTCCAGGACACCCCCGGCATCCATCACGATATGCTGGAGAAGGCCGGGTTCGAGATCGTGCGTGAGCGCGGGCCTCTGCCTGAAAGCCGCATGCTTGAACTGGCCGGCGAGTTTGATGCCTATCTTTGCGGAGACGATGCCTTTACCCGTGCGGTCATTGAAAAATCCCTGCCTCGCCTGAAGGTGATCTCCAAATACGGCATCGGCCTCGATAAGATCGACTTGAAGGCCGCCACCGACCTCAAGGTGCCCGTCCTTTTCACGCCTGGTGTGAATCACACTACCGTCGCCGAGCATGCTTTCACGTTGCTGCTCGCCGTCGTGCGCAACTTAGTTGTCGAGGCCAATCATGTAGCCGCCGGTCAGTGGACGCGCATCACGGGCAACGAGCTCTGCGGCAAAACCCTCCTGCTCGTCGGTCTGGGGCGCATTTCCAAGGAAGTGGCGACTCGCGCTCGTGCCTTCGGACTGCGTGTTCTCGTCTATGCCAACTACTGGGACGAAGATTTCGCACGCTGGTATGATTTGCATCGCGTCGAGGAACTCGACGAGGGACTCAAGCAGGCAGACTTCGTCTCGCTCCACACCAAGCTCACGGAAAAAACCAAGGGGCTGATCGACGCTAGACGCATTGGTCTTCTCAAGCCGGGCGTCGTTATCGTTAACACTGGCCGCGGCGAGCTCATCTCACTGGCACCGCTGGTCGAGGCTATCAAGTCCGGCAAGGTTCGTTACGGCGCTGACGTGCTCGACCAAGAGCCTCCGCCCGCCGATCATCCTCTCCTAGGGCTCCCCGGCACGGTGCTCACACCGCACATCGGTAGCCGCACGCATGAGAGTGTGCAGCGCCAGGCCAGTTGCGCCGTGGAGAATCTCACGCGCTTCCTTGCGGGCAAGGAGCCAGTCGCTCGCGCTAATCCCTTCTGAGCGCGGCACCGCTCCGCGCTTTCATTCCTGACTTGTTGATTTTTATTTTCACCCTCCATCCTTCCTTTTTCCCACACCATGAGCCTAAACATCAAACCTCGCGAATCCTGCGCTTTCGATCAAATCTCCCTCGGTGAAATCATGCTCCGCCTCGATCCTGGCGAGGGGCGCATCCGCACCGCGCGTCATTTCCAAGCATGGGAGGGCGGCGGAGAGTACAACACCTCGCGCGGCCTACGGAAATGCTTCGGTTACAAGACAGCCGTCGTCACCGCTTTCGTGGACAACGAGGTCGGTCACCTCATCGAGGATTTCATCATGCAGGGCGGTGTGGCGACTGACTTCATCCAATGGCGTGCAGATGACGGCATCGGTCGCACGGTGCGCAACGGCCTGAACTTCACCGAACGCGGCTTCGGCATCCGCGGCGCAGTGGGCAACCCTGATCGTGGCAACACCGCTGCCTCGCAGCTCAAGCCCGGCGACATCGACTGGGATCATATCTTTGGTAAACTCGGCGTCCGCTGGTTCCACACCGGTGGCATCTACGCTGCGCTTTCCACAACTACCGCTGAACTCACTGTCGAAGCCGTGAAAGCCGCCAACAAGCACGGCACCATCGTCAGCTATGACCTCAACTACCGTCCTTCGCTCTGGAAAACCATCGGTGGGTTAAAGAAGGCGCAGGAGGTAAACCGCGAGATCGCGAAGTATGTCGATGTCATGATCGGCAACGAGGAGGACTTTACCGCCTCTCTCGGCTTCGAGGTTAAGGGGGTGGACCACAACATCTCCAAGATCGAGCTCGATGCCTTCAAGTCGATGATTGAAACGGCGGTGAAGGAATTCCCAAACTTCAAGGTTGCGGCCACCACGCTGCGCGGTGTGAAGACCGCCACCGTCAACGACTGGTCCGCCATCCTCTGGCACGAGGGCAAATTCCACGAGAGCCGCAAGTATCCCGACCTCGAAATCCTCGACCGAGTAGGCGGCGGTGACAGCTTCGCATCAGGTGTGCAGTTTGGCTTCATGGAGTTTAACGATGCGCAGAAAGCCGTCGATTACGGTGCCGCGCACGGGGCGCTCGCCTCCACGACCCCCGGCGACACGTCGATGGCGACGCGCAAGGAGGTCGAGAAGACCATGGGTGGCGGCGGCGCGCGTGTCGTGCGCTAAACGCCGGTGTTCCTGCCCGCGCGTGATCCGTGCTGATGCGCGGACGACGCGCGGGGCGTCATTTTTCGCGATTCCATGGCTTCCACCGACTTCACGCCTCCACACGTTTACGAGCAGCCGTTCCCGGCGTTCGACATCAACGCGATCGAGACGCCCGCCTATGTGGTGGACACCGCCCTGCTGCGCAAGAACATGGAGAAGCTCGCCGCCGTGCAGCGTGAGTCGGGCGCAAAGGTGCTGCTAGCTTTGAAGGGTTTCTCGATGTTTAGCGTGTTTCCAATCATGCGCGAGTATTTGAGCGGTTGCTGCGCGAGCGGACTGCACGAGGCGCTGCTAGCGCGGGAATTTGGCAAGGAGGTGCATGTTTATGCGCCGTCGTTCAAGGAGGCTGAGATGTGCGAGATCATCCCCATCGCCCATCACATCAGTTTCAATTCGCTCACGCAGTTTCGGAAGCATAAGCCTGTGCTGGATGCGGCGAAAGCTGCCGGGCATGCACCGAGTCCGGGCATCCGGGTGAATCCGGAGCACTCCGAGGTCGAAGTGTCCCTCTATGATCCGTGTTCGCCGGGCTGCCGCCTAGGCATTCGCTCCGATTCGCTTGAAGGCGAAGACTTGAGGGGCATCGAGGGCCTGCACTTCCACGCACTGTGCGAGCAGGATTCCGATGTGCTGGAGCGCACTGTCGCGGCGGTTGAAGTCAGATTTTCACACCTCATCAAACAAGTGAGGTGGGTGAACATGGGCGGCGGTCATCACATCACGCGCAATGACTACGATGTGGAACGCCTCGTCCGGGTGCTGCGCAGCTTTCGCGAGAAGTGGGGCAAGGAAGTTTACATCGAGCCCGGTGAGGCCGCCGGACTGAACACCGGTTATCTGATTGCCGAGGTGCAGGACATTGTGCCGACGCCGGTGCCCACGGCGATTCTCGACATATCTGCCACTGCGCACATGCCGGACTGCCTGGAGATGCCCTATCGCCCGCACATTTTTGGTGCTGGAAAGACCGGCGAGTTTACGCATGAGTATCGCATCGGCGGTCCGACCTGCCTCGCAGGCGATGTGCTGGAAGGCTTCTCATTCCCGGAACCGCTGCATGTTGGCCAGCGGCTCGTGTTCGCCGACATGGCGCACTACACGATGGTGAAGACGACCACGTTCAATGGCGTGCCGCATCCTGACATCGCGACGTATGATCCAATAGCGAGGCAATACCGTGTTGTTCGTCGCTTTGGCTACGCAGACTTCCGCGACAAGCTCTCCTGACGCGCTGATGCTGCGAGATGCTCGATCCACTTGCCGAGATCGGGTGGTGAAAAGGTCTGCATTCGCTGGAGCAGCGCCTCGTGTTTGTTTGCGACTAGGAGGCAGGCAGCATGCTCGGGTTTGAGATAGCCGGAACGGCTCATGTGTTGAACGAAAGCGACCAAGCCGTCGAAAAAACCACTGACGTTGAGCAGCCCGACGGGTTTATCGTGAAATGCCAACTGCTGCCATGTGAGCGTCTCGAAGAGCTCGTCCAATGTGCCAAAACCACCGGGCAACGCGATGAAACCATCACTGAGATCGACCATCATCTGCTTGCGCTCGTGCATGCCTACCACAACGCGCAATTCGGTAAGGCCACCATGTCCAAGCTCCTTTTCCATGAGTGCTCGCGGGATGACGCCGATGACCTCGCCATTCTCAGAGAGCGCCCCGTCCGCCACGGCACCCATGAGGCCGACGCGGCCGCCTCCATAGACGAGTCCGATGCCACTGCGGGCCAGGAAGGCTCCGAGATCATGGGCAGCGGCGTAGAATGCAGGATTTTCTCCGGAGTTGGAGCCGCAATAGACGCAGATTCGGCGCAGGTCAGGCATGATGTGATGATGAATGAATTTCCACATGCTGCAAAGGCTTGCATGCACGCCTCGTTCCCCGTTAACTCCACGTCATGAACCGAACCCGTCGCTCCTTCATCGCCTCCTCCACCGCGGCTCTCACCGGGTGTTCGCTACTGCATTCGTCACGGAAGGGGGACTGGATCGACGCGCATGTGCATGTCTGGACACCGGATGTGGGGAAATATCCACTGGCCCGCGGTTATGCGGTCAGCGACATGCGCCCTCCTAGCTTCACCCCGGAACAGTTGTTTACTCATTGCAGGCCGGAGGGTGTGAGGCGTGTCGTCCTCATCCAGATGAGTTATTACCAATATGACAATAGCTACATGCTGGACATGATGCGTGCGCATCCTGGGACATTCAGCGGAGTGGCGATTGTGGATGAGAATGCGCCTGATGTAGCCACGACGATGACTCGACTTGTGCGGCAGGGGGTGCGTGGATTCCGCATCCACTCCGGAAAGGCGGATAGTCTTTCCGGGTGGATAGGTTCACCGGGCATGGCCACGCTGTGGAAAACTGCCGCCGATTTGAAGGCAAGCGTATGCCCGTTGATCAACCCCGACACACTGCCTTTGATCGACCAGATGTGCGAGTGGCATCCAGACACGAGCGTGGTGATCGACCACTTCGCACGCGTCGGCATGGTAGGCGGCGTCAAGGACGCCGATGTGAGAAACCTCATCCGATTGGCACGGCATGCGAAGACGCATGTGAAGGCATCGGCGTTTTACGCGCTAGGGCGGAAGAAGGCACCTTATCTCGATCTGGGGCCGCTGATCCGCCAGGTGCGCGATGCTTACGGGCCACAGCGTGTGATGTGGGCGAGTGACTGCCCGTTTCAAGTCGATCCTGGGTTTAATTATCGTGATTCCATCGCGCTGATCCGTGACCGGCTGGATTTCTTGAGCGAGAGAGACAAGACATGGATGTTGCGTGACACGGCGGAGAAGGTGTTCTTCTCGTGATGCGCGAACTGTGATTATTCCCTGCGCTCCATGACGCCCTGTTTGTTTTTCCGGGTAAAAAAAGCCCCATCAGCATGCTGATGGGGCGCTTTTACCTTGAGAGTGACCGGGCAGGAGGGAAGGGCGTCAGGCGGCGGCTTCGGCACCTTTGTGGCCGAGCTGTTTCACTGCGAGGTTGAGCTGATCGTATTCGATCGGCTTCTTGATCACAGTGACTGGGCCATGGGAGAGGATGCGGCTGAGGATTTCGCTGTCAGGGTAACCGGTGATGACGACAATAGGCAGGTCGGGATGAAGCGCCTTGAGCTGTGAATAGACTTCGTCACCAGGGACATCTGGCAGTTTGAGATCGAGGAAGACGAAGTCGAACTTCTGTTTCTTTGCCATCGCGATGGCTTCCGCACCCGTGCCTACAACGAGGCGCCCGAATCCGGCCTTTTTTAGGAACTGCTTAAAGAGAGCCTGCAGCGCGGGATCATCGTCCACCACCATGACGGTGGGCTGCCCAGCCTCGTCCTCTTTGCGCAGGACATCGCGGTCAAGAAGGCTGCGTTTGATGCGCCACCGTCCACCGATTTGCACGGCAGGCAATTGACCGCGCTGGACGAGGTAGTAAACCGTGGGAAGGGGGATGCGGAGGTATTCCGCTGTTTCCTTCACAGTCATGAGTTCGGGCGCGTTGGTGTCAGCCATGGTCTTTGGGGTAATGGGCGGTTGAGTTGTGAAAGATTGGGATTTGGCCGGTGGTCCGATGGAAATTCGATTGATAATTTCCACTTTTACAAAGGATGTGGAAGCACTCGGGAGAGTTGTAGTCTTTAGATAATTGGTAGATTTGCGAATTTTAGTCAGAATTGCAACACGAAATTGAGCTGAAGGGGGAAAAATTCGGAAAGTGTGACTAATTTCATACAAAACGCCGAAGACCACACCTCACACAATCACTTGGTATGGATAGAGCCATTGGATTGGAAGTCGGCTTTTTGGGCAATAATCGTTTGGGCTGCGTTAGCGCGGCAGGCATCGCATTTGCGGATTGTTGTGTGTTCGTTTAGAAGCATCTCCCCATGCCCGACTCCATCCCCAACGTCCTCGCCGAACGCTACGCCACCGCCCCCATGCGCGCCCTCTGGTCGCCGGAGGGCAAAGTGAGGCTGGAGCGCGATTACTGGATCGCCGTGCTCAAAGGCCAGCGTGACCTCGGCATTCCCGTGCCGGACGGCGTGATCGAGGCCTACGAAAAGGTGAAGGACCAGATCAATGTGGCCTCCATCATGGAGCGTGAGCGGGTGACGCGTCACGACGTGAAGGCACGCATCGAGGAGTTTTGCGATCTCGCCGGGCACGAGCACATCCACAAGGGCATGACCAGCCGCGACCTCACGGAGAATGTGGAGCAGCTCCAGGTCTTCCGCGCCTTGCTGGAGATCCGCCGCAAAACGGTGGCCGTGCTCGCCGGCATCGCCCGCCGTGCGGCGCAGACGCGTGACATCCCGCTCACCGCTCGCACGCACAACGTCGCCGCGCAGGCCACCACGCTGGGCAAACGCCTTGCCATGTTCGGCGAGGAAACGCTGCTCGCGTTTGGCGATCTCCAAAACGTGATCGCCACTTATCCCGCCCGCGGCCTCAAAGGCGCGGTGGGCACGCGCTTGGACCAGATCACGCTTTTCAACGGCGACGCGAAAAAGGCCTCCGAGCTCGAAAATCGCATCCTGCATCATCTCGGCATGCCAGCGGCGTTTGGAGCCGTCGGCCAGGTGTATCCGCGCAGCCTCGACATGCAGGTCATTGGCTCGCTTTGCCAGGTCGCGAGTGGTCCGGGCAGCTTTGCTCGCACGCTGCGCCTCATGGCGGGGCACGAGCTGGCCTCCGAAGGCTTTGCCAAAGGCCAGGTGGGCTCCTCCGCGATGCCGCACAAGATGAACAGCCGCTCCTGCGAGCGTGTGAACGGCCTGCACGTCATTTTGAAGGGCTATCTCGCCATGGCCGCCGGTTTGGCCGGTGATCAATGGAACGAAGGCGATGTGTCCTGCTCCGTCGTGCGCCGCGTGATGCTGCCCGACGCCTTCCTGGCTCTTGATGGCCTGTTGGAGACCTTCTTGACCATCCTGAACCAGATGGAGGTCTTCGAGTCCGTCATCGAGCAGGAACTCATGCGCTACCTGCCTTTCCTGCTCACCACCACCGTCATGATGGAAGCCGTCAAAGCCGGCGCAGGCCGCGAAACCGCCCACGAGGTCATCAAGGAGCATGCCGTGCAGGTGGCCAAAGACATGCGCACCGGCAAAGTGCGCGAGAATGATCTTCTTGGCCGTCTCGTGGCCGATGAGCGCCTCACGCTCACCGATGCCGACATGCAGCGCCTCGTTGCCGCCGGCAAAAACAACACCGGAGATGCTCCCGAGCAGGTCGATGCCTTCTGCGCCCGCGTGGAGGCCATCGCGAAGGACTACCCGGAAGGCGCGAAGTATGAACCGGGCGTGATCCTTTGATCGCGGGGGAACGCCCATCAGCCCGCGCAAGCTCCGGTTGTTTTCACGCGTTCATGCTCACGCATGATTCCGCGCTCCTTCTCCCTGCTCTTTATTTTGGCTCCGTCGCTTTTGTTTGCCGAAAACTGGCCGCAATGGCGTGGGCCACGATTGGACGGCACCTCGCATGACTCAGGTTTTCCTATTTCTGCTGACGGCAATGTGACCTGGAAGGCGGAGTTGCCAGGGCGCGGTCACGCCTCGCCCATCGTTTGGAAGGACAACATCTTTATCGTCGCGTGCATCGCAGAAAGCGAGGAGCGTGTGCTGCTTTGCCTGGACCGGGCCACAGGCAAAACGATCTGGCAAAGCACGGTGCTGAAGGCACCCGTTGAGGCCGCTCACAAGCTGAACAGTCAGGCATCCAGCACGCCCGCGGCGGATGGTGAGCGTGTTTTCACCGCTTTCCTCGATAACACGCCCACCGATGCCACACGCAAGGCGAACGACGGTCGTGATTTTCCAAAAGGCGAGGTGCCGAAGGGCACGGTCGTTATCTCGGCTCATGATTTCAACGGCAAGCAGGTCTGGCAGACGCGCCCCGGTCTTTTTTCCAGTAAGCATGGCTTCTGCTCCAGCCCGGTGTTGTTCGAGGACAAGGTCATTGTGAATTGCGACCACGACGGCGACGGCTACATCGTCGCGTTGTCGAAAACTGACGGCAGGGAGCTGTGGCGCATCTCCAGACCGAACAAGACCCGCAGTTACTGCGTGCCGCTCATCCGTGAGATCGGTGGTCGCACACAGATGGTGCTCTCTGGCACAATGTGTGTCGCCAGTTATGATCCCCACGATGGGAAGCTGCTGTGGATGATCGACGGCCCCACGGAGCAGTTTGTTGCCTCGCTAGTTTACAGCGATCAGACCGGCCTGCTTTATATGAGTGGCGGTTTTCCCGAGCATCATCTCCTCGCTATCAGACCTGAGGGCAGCGGCAACGTGACCGACACGCACATTGTCTGGCGCACGAACAAAGGGGTCGCCTATGTGCCGTCTCCAATCGTGGAGGAGAGTCATTTTCTCATCGTCTCGGATTCGGGAGTAGCGCATTGCTTTGACGCCAAAACCGGCATAATTGAGTGGGAGGAGCGTCTGCGTGAGCATCATGCTTCGCTCACCAGTGCTGAGGGGCGCGTTTATTTTGTCAACGACTTCGGCGTGTTGCGAGCGGTTCAGCCGGAAAAAAACTACAAGCTTCTCGCCGAAAGCGAGCTGAAGGAGAAGGTGTTCGCCTCTCCCGCAATGAGCGAGGGGCAGATCTTCATCCGCTCCGATAAGTCACTGTTTTGCGTCGGGAAACGCGGTGTGAAGGTGTCTGCCAGATAGCATGAAGCAGCGGCTGTCCTACTAGGGGGCGTGTTTTGCGGGCTTCGTCAGTTCGTGCTGCCGTTGATGGCGAGTAGGTCGATTTCAAACACGAGCGTGCTCATGGGCGGGATCTGCGGGGAGGGGCTGTTGATGCCGTAGGCGAGGTTTGAAGGGATCACGAATTTGAATTTGTCACCGACGCGCATCAACTGCACGCCCTCAGTCCAGCCGGGGATCACGCCATTGAGCGGGAAGGTAGCCGGTTCGCCGCGCCTCACGGAACTGTCGAAGACGGTGCCGTCGAGCAAGGTGCCGTGATAGTGGACGGTGACATTGTCAGTCGCTCTCGGAGAGACGGTGCCTGAGCCACGCTTTAAGACCTGATACTTCAGGCCTGAAGGGGTGATGTGGACACCATCTCCCTCATTGACCGAAGTGGATGCGAGGGGTGGCGTGGTGATGGTTGGTGTGAAAGGAGCGGAGGTGGATTTGGCCGGTGTGGGCTTGGAGGTTTCGCTGCAACCGGTAAGGAGCAGCAGGGGAAGGAGAAGACAGAGCGCTTTGATCATGGGAGAATGGGTGGGTAGAAGGTGAGGCGGCTAGCGTTGTGATTTTTACCTTGGCGGTGAAATTATTGTGTGAGTATGCAGGAACGTGGGAGGAATTGATGGCGTCGGCTCCCACCGGATTTGCTCAGCCTGCAAAAGCGGAGGCGGGAACACCTTGCGCACCGGGCCTGCAAATGAACAAACGACCTGCCAGCGGTTCCTCGACACCGGGCTTCAAGCCGGTGGTGATGTAGAGGTCACGCAACTCTGCACCGCCGAAGGCGCACGCGGTGGTCTCAACACAGGGGAAGTCGATCTGCATCTCCACTTTTCGTGTGGTGGGATCGAAGCAGACGATCTTCCCCCCGTGGCAAAAGGCGATCCATAGGCGGCCTTCGCTGTCGATGGTCATGCCATCAGGCACGGAAGCATCCGCGCTGGTGTCCCACACGACGCGTTCGTTGCTGATGGCCCCGGCGGCGTTGTCGAAGTCGAAGGCTCGCACTTTTTTGCTGGGGGTGTCGATGTAATACATCGTGCGCGTGTCGTGGCTCCAGATAATGCCGTTGGAGTTGGTGACCGGTGCGAATTTCTTCTCCACGCGTAGGTCGGTGTGCAGGCAGTAGAGGGCGGCGTCCGGGCGCTTCTTCAAACAGATGGTGCCGGCCCAGAGGCGACCGGCTGGATCGCATTTTCCGTCGTTGAAGCGGTTGTCAGGGGAGTTCGGTTCCGGGTCGGCCACGGGTGTGCTTTCTCCGGTGTTTTCGTCGAGGAAGAAAAAGCCATCGTCCCCCGCCCAGACGAGTCCACCGTTTACACGGGGGACGACGGTGCCGACGCGCTGCCCCGTGCTCCATGTCACCTCCTCGCCAGTGCTGGGGGTATAGGCGATGATTTTGTGAGCCTCAATGTCAACATAGAGCAGGCGGTTTTGATGCCATAGCGGGCCTTCGCCCCAGACGGAGACATGGTTGGAGATAGGTTCGGGTGTCATGGTGGTTGTGGGAGGGTTGCCCAATTATTTTCAATGGCTGGCCTCAATGCGTGCAAGATACGGCGCGTTTAGTTTTGCTTGTAGATCACGACCACGTCAGAGGAAGGGCCGGTGGGGGCGAAGTCATTGCCAAAACCGACGGTCTGGAGATTTGCGGGCTCCATACCGAGCTCAATGAGCCGCTGGCGCACGGCGAGTGAGCGGCGGTCGGAGATAGCGCGGGCGTGGTCGTGCGGAAGGTTGGGCTGGGTGTAGCCGACGATGAGCAGGCGGGCCTTGGGCTGCTGCTTGAAATCCTTCACCAGGGACTGTACTGCGTGCTCGTGTGTGGAGGTGAGATGGATGCTGCCGCCGTCGAACGGCAGGGCCGGGCACGCGGGCTTGAGCGTGCCATTCAGTGGTGAAGAGACGCCCTCGCGCGAGGCGAGTGCATAGACGACAGCCTCGTCGGCAGGATTTTTGAAAAAGGAAAATTTCGGCAGGCTACCACATGAGGCCAGTAGGCAGAGCATAGCTGCGCATGAGAGGCGCGCTCCGTGCGGGCTCTTTCTGGGGGCGTTTGAGTGGCAGACGAGTGGATTGGCGGTCATCGTTCGGTTTGTGACTGAAGGGTCAGCGCATCCAGCGGGGCTCGGAGACGCGTCCGAAGCCACGCAGGAGCTGTCGGCGGTTGCCGCTGCGTAGGTCATGCACATACAGGTCACCGTGCTGCACATAGGTCATGAAGCGGCCGTTGGGACTCCAGGACGGATGTTGAGCGCCACCGGACTGCAACACACGCACGCTTCCGGTGGGGTAGGGCTTGATGGCAACGGCCCACTCACCGCCGCGTTGTGTGGTGAAGGCGATGCTGCGACCGTCAGGCGACCACTCAGGATCGGTGCAGAAGTGATAGCCCGTGCGCCAGCGGTAGAGCTTGGACGCTTGTTCCTCTTCCGTCGGCACCTCAACGACGAATAGGCGTGGGCCGTCTCCGTCGTCGTTGGAGAAGACGAGGTGCTTTCCATCTGGGTGCCATGATGGACTGGAGGGTGCACCGATGGAATCACTCACGCAGGCAGCGGTATTGGTGTTGAGATCGCTGACAAAAATCTCAGGGTTGCCGATGAAGCTCATTACTGCGGCCAAATGTGTGCCGTCAGGCGAGAACGCAGAGCCGAAGCTGCTGCCTGGGGTATCGGTGACGCCGCGCTCCCAACCGATGTGAAGATCGATCAGACGGATGATGGGGAAGCCGCTGCGGTAACTGGTGAAGGCCACCATGGACGAGTCTGGAGAGATGGACGGGGAAACTGCGCCATACTTGTCATGCGTGACCTGGTGAACCTCCCCGCCCTCGGAGTCACATACATAGACCTGTTTACGCCCTGTCTTGTCGCTGACAAAGACAATGCGGCTCGTGGCTAGGCCCGGGTGCCCGGTGATCGTGAAGATCACATCATCTGCCAGCGCTTTGAGGTTTTCATCGAGTCCTGGAGCTGCGTAGCTGCGCTGAAAGAGCCGTCGGCCTTTCGCGTCGAGCAGCCTACCGTCCACTCGCCCGCCGACGGATGTGCCTTCTACGGTAAAGTCTGTTTTCTCATCCGGCCCGGCCACGAAGAACTCGCGCGAGTCGAGCAGTTCCTTGCGCAGCACTTGGTGGGCACTCGAACCTGTACCGCCAGAGAACGGGGCGACACGGATGCGCGGCATCACTCGTTTTTGCTCCTCGGTCTTTTCTTTGCCGTCGAGGCCAGTCCATCTGCGGAGGGTATCCAACGCCCCGGCATGGGTATTCAGGCACTGGCCAAAGACCAGTATCATGAGCAGAGACGGCATGCGTGCGTTCATGGGCGGGAGATCATGGAAGAAGTAGAAAATTCAACTCCAGATCATAGCTGTCCTTGGAGAAGTTGGCAGGCAGTGCTAGCGAGATTTTTTTAACCTTGGCGACGGCTTCAATGATAGACTCATCCAATGAGTGCGATCCGGAGAATTTGCTCATCTGCGATTTCAGCACGTTACCATTCTTCCCAATGGAGAGGGTGAGGCGTGCCTCCCTCTGTGTAGTCGGCACTGCGTCGATCGGCGGCGCGGTCCAGTTTGCGAGGAAAGCATCGTTCACCGCCTCATCGACGGCGTCGAGACTGGTGTCATCCTGAATGGGGATCGCTGCCGGTGCGCCCAGTGGCGGCGGCGCGGCTGGGGAGGGGCGCATGGCATTGAGCCGCGCCATATCCAGCAGGGTGGGGTTCGTTATCGGCGGAGCGGGAGGGCCGAAACGCGTCGGACTCGTGCGTTTGTCTGGGACACGGCGCAGGGTGATGCTACGGTTGGCGGAGGGCTTCGGCGGGCCGGAGGTCTGGGCGAACAGTGGTGTGCGGCCCGTGTCGGGCAGTGGCTCCATCTGATGTTCCTGCGGCGGTGCAGCAACGAGCGTGGCCTTTTGCACCATCGCCGACTCCGTTCTTTTCTTTTTCTCCAGCCCGGATGGTGTTGGTGCAGCAGGTTTTACAGGCGGAGGAGTGACGATGGTCGTGATCGCGGCGGAGGCGGTGGTGGCTACGGCGGGAGTGATGCTACTGAGTGTGTTCTTGAAATCAGCCGGGCTCATCCAGATAAGGCGTGGTACGTTGGTACTTTCACGATGGTAGTCCCACCAACACCAGACTCCTGTGATCGCCGTCGCATGCAGGAAGATCATGATGAAAAAGGCGACCGAGATCGGTTCCAAAGAGGAGGTGCGGCTGTGTTTCATCACTGAATCAGGGCTCCTTCATGTGAGTTGTCACCGTTGTTTTTCTGATGCCCGCTTGTTCTAGCATCTCCATGGTCTCAACCAGTTGCTGTACGGGCAGGTCGCGGTACATGCGGACCTCCACGCCTAGGCCGGGCTGGCGCTGCGCCAGTTGTTTTAAGGACGCTGGCAGGTCGGCGCGCGCAAGCATGGCACCATTTAGTGTCACAGAGAGATCACGGTTCATCGTCAGCGTCACCACATCTACCGGAGCGGGTATGGCGGCGGGAGCTGGGTGCCGCGCAGAAACCGGAAGAGGTAGACTTTTGTCTCCTTTGAGCAGTGGTGCCGTGAGCAGGAAAACCAGCAGTAGCACGAGCACTAGATCCATCAGCGGCGTCACGCTGATTTCCGTGATGAGGCGAAGCTGGTGTTGGTTAGAATGACGTTTCATGCACGGGCACGCATGACTTGCGGGCTGGAGTGCGTGGGTAGGGGGGAGGTGCTGCTGCCGCCGCTGAAGGCGGGCATCGACGGACTACCCAGCGCACTCATGCTTGGCAGCGCCTCAGTGGATGAGCGGTGGTCCACAAACGTACGGTCCAACCCCGCGCTCAGTTCGCTGGCGAAGTTGTCCAGTCGCACGATCATGCCGCGGATTCGGCTCACCAAAGTGTTGTAGCAGAGCATGCTAGGGACTGCTACCACCAAGCCCAGCACCGTGGTGACCAGCGCGGTCGTGATGCCCGGTGCCAGCGTCGCCAGTGTGGCCTCTGCGTTGGTACTTAATACGCTGAAGGTGTCCAGGATACCCCACACCGTGCCCAGCAGTCCCAGGAACGGCGCACCGCTCAGTGCTGTGGCTACCCAGCTCATCCGCGCCTCCAATCGCAGCGCTGCCTCTGCTACGCTGCGCTCCATCGCATTTTGCACCGCTCCCATTTGGGAGGCCGTGACGCGGCCCGCCCCCTGCAACCGTGCTGCAAAGGTCTCCCCAGGTTCATCTTCGCCGAGAAGATGCCATGCCATCTCACGGCAGGCCGAGTGGTAGATGTGATGATAGGCCGAATAGTCATGATGATTTCGCCGCTGGAACATCTCCAGCGGGTGGTTGCTGCTACGGTAATCACGCAGGAAAGACATGTTCGCCTTATGCACACGCGAGAGTAGGAAGTGCTTGCTGAGAATCACCGCCCAAGCCGTCACGGACATGATCACCAGCGCGGCGCAGATGATCTTGCAGGTCAGATTGCTGTGCTCCAGACCATACTGAAGACCGGGGGAGAGAAAGCTTTCAAGAGACAGCATGGTAGGCGGAAAAACTGCCGCTAGTTAAAAGACCTTAAAGGTCGGGCGTCAACAGTGGAATCGGTGAACAACATACGTTTGGCAATTGAAAGTGCAGGCAGAGCTTCGACACCGCTCACCAACTACTACCAACCGTTTCACCGAAGCCTTGCACTCGATCCGAATCTCGCTCCTTTCGGATGCACAACTCTCCAACAAAGCCCCCCCTCAAAAAATGCCCGTCGCCACTCCCGCCCAATACCGTGCCATGCTCGATGCCGCCCAGAAGGGTGGATATGCCTATCCTGCGATCAATGTGACCTCGCTGCCCACGATCAACGGCGCACTGAAGGCATTCGCGGAGTCGAAGTCGGACGGCATCATTCAGATTTCCACCGGAGGCGGTGAGTTCGCATCGGGTACGGCGGTCAAAGACATGGCACTGGGTGCTATCGTGCTGGCCGAAGCTGTCCATATCCTGGCGGAGAAGTACAACGTGCTTGTGGCTCTGCACACGGACCACTGTCATCCGAAGAACGTCGAGAAGTTCCTCAAACCACTACTTGCCGCCACCAAAGCACGTCGCGAGGCGGGTAGGGGCAATCTTTTTAACTCTCACATGTTCGACGGCTCAGTGCTGCCCCTCGATGAGAACATGAAGACTTCCAAGGAGCTACTCCAGGAATGCGCGGCTCTGGACATCATCCTTGAGATCGAGGCGGGTGTCGTAGGCGGCGAGGAAGACGGCCACGACACCAGTGGTGTGGCCAATGAGAAGCTCTACACCACGCCCGAGGATATGCTGGCGGTGTACGAAACACTCAACGGCATCGGTCGCTTCATGTTCGCCGCCACCTTTGGCAACGTGCATGGCAGCTACAAGCCTGGTGCGGTGAAACTCAAACCAACCATCTTGCGTGACGGTCAGAAGGTCGTCATGGACAAGCACGGGGCCTCCGCAGAGATGGATCTCGTTTTCCACGGCGGATCAGGCACCCCACTGGAGGAAATCCGTGAAACGCTGGGCTATGGCGTCATCAAAATGAACATTGATACCGACACTCAATACGCCTTCACACGTCCCATCGTCTCCCACATGATGAAGAATTACGACGGCGTGCTCAAGATCGACGGGGAGGTAGGCGACAAGAAATCCTACGACCCGCGCAGCTATCTCAAGAAAGGTGAGCAAGGGCTCTGCGACCGCATGAAGGAAGCCTGCAACGACCTGCTAAGTACCGGCAGGACGATCTGCGGCACCGTTTGAGTCAGAACTGCTGCTCCGGCATGAGCTTTACGATATTCTGACTTCTTGCCGTGTGACAATGATGCCAGACGAGGGGTAAATTGACGGTGGTGTCCTCCGTGTCCCTCCATTCTGCCAGATTCGCCTCGTCAAAATTTCGCGAGGCCCACAAGCTACTGTCTAGACTTATGGCAGTCGTCTCCTGCTTACTGTTGTCTCCGTGGGCGGCGCAGGGGCAGGAACTGCATCTGCACTTCAAAACCGTTGCCGGAACCAGGGCAATGTCGCTAAACGAAGAACTAGCGGGCGATAAGTTGGCCGTCCGCGTGTCACGGCTGGATTTTTTACTGTCGGGACTCGCATTGAGACGGAAGGATGGCTCCTGGCTCGAATCCCAGGACTGGTATGCCTACTTGAGCGCAGGCTCGGGGCGCATGGTGGCGAAGGGATCTGGCACTCCGGCTGGTGAGTACACGGCGATCCGTTTCCGCGTCGGAGTGGACGATAAGGCAAACCGTGCGGAGTCGAACCAGCATGCGCCGGACCACGCGCTGAACCCGCAGGTGAACGGCCTGCATTGGGGGTGGCTCGGCGGCTACATTTTTGTGGCGCTCGAAGGGCATTTTGTGACCACAGGCAGGGAGACTGGTTTCTCGTTTCACATTGCTGAAGAGCCGCAATTGATGAGCGTGGAGTTGCCGGTGGAGTTCCGTGGCGGGGGGCCACTGACGGTGGATATTGATTTCGACTTGAGGCGCGTGCTGGAGGGCATCGACTTCATGAAGGACGGCACCTCAACGCACTCCAGGAAAGGAGACAAGCTCGCGTCACGCATCAAAACGAACATCGAGAATGCCTTTCATGTGCGCGATGTGAAGCATGATGTCTATCAGGCATCCACATTCACAAGTACGGCCACGCCTCCTCCCCAGGGGACGCATCCGCTGGTGCCGCCGGTCACTCTGCGCTTCCCACAGGTGAGGCTGCCTGCTGACAATCCGCTCACACTGGAGGGGGTGACGTTGGGCCGACGGCTTTTTCACGACACTCGGCTTTCGATCAACAACACGCTCTCCTGTGCCTCTTGTCACGATCAATCACGGGCATTTGCGGACACGCGTCGCTTCAGTCTCGGCGCTGCGGGAAACCCGGGAAAACGCAACGCGATGGGGCTATTCAACCTCGCGTGGCATCAGTACTTTTTCTGGGACGGACGTGCTGCCACCCTGCGCGAGCAGGTGCTGATGCCCATCCAGGACAAAGACGAGATGAACGAGACGCTGCCCGACGTGGTGGCGAAGTTGGAAAAGGACGCGACATACCGCGCAGACTTCGAGAAGGCGTTCGGGGCACCAGGGATCACTTCCGGGCGTATGGCGCTGGCGCTGGAACAATTCCTCCTGACCTTCATCTCGCAGGAGTCGCGCTTCGATCGTGCGGCGCGCAAGGTGGCGGAACTGAGCGAGAGCGAAAAGAGAGGTCTGCGGTTGTTTGTGACCGAATTTGACCCGAAACGCGGACTGCGCGGCGCGGATTGCTTTCACTGCCATGGCGGCACCTTGTTCACAAATCATCAATTTGCGAACAACGGTCTCAATCTCGTAGCAGACGACATCGGGCGTATGGCGGTGACAAAAAACCCCGAGGACCGTGGCAAGTTCAAGACCCCCAGTCTGCGCAATATCGCACGCACCGCCCCCTACATGCACGACGGACGCTTCGCTACGCTGGAGGAGGTTGTGGAGCACTACAGTTCAGCAATGAGACGCTCCGCTACGCTCGACCCCAATCTCGCGAAGCATCCCGCGCAGGGCATTGGACTCAACGTGCAGGAAAAGGCCGATCTGGTGGCCTTCCTCAAGACACTGACGGACGAAGTTTTCACCGGCCCGGTGTCGGCAACTGTCGCAAAATGATTCATGAGGGTTTCCTCGCCGGGGTTCTCATGCGGGCACATCTTTGATGTCAGGACGCGTGGGAATCACCCAAGTGGCTACCCCGCAAGGACTCGAACCTTGAACGAGAGAATCAAAATCTCCTGTGTTACCATTACACCACGGGGTAGTGGCTTGAGGCGCGGATAGTAGTGCTTCATTAAAAGTGCGCAAGGACGAGGACGACTTTCGCAGCATTGTTTGGAAGATTTGCAGTCACTTTGAGGGAGAGTTCAAGAGGATTCGGGCAGTGACGAGAGCGGGGAGGCATGTCCGGTCGGTTTTCCCGTCGAACTCTGAATAACCTACGAGCTAGAATTTTTCAGGAGGCCAGCTAGGCGGAGGCGTCGAAATGATTGAAATTATGGAAATATAAAATATTTATTCTTGCAATTATTTCCATAATTTGCAGAATGAGGGCGCAATTCGCAAAATACTATGAAAAAGCTCATCATCATCCAAAACGACTATCCTGGCACTGGTAAGAGTACTCTGGCGCTCTGCTTCCACCGCTACCTCCAAATGTATGGAGTCATTCACCAGCGTCTTTCAATCACAGAGGAAGACACGCCCGCTCAAGCAGGTATCAAAAATCTAGACACCTGTTCACTGACGCCGCGGGAGTTCTTGGCAAGCATTGATGCCTCCCCGCTGACCATCCTGGAGGTGGGAACCGGGCTGGGCGAGTTCTTCAACAAGTTCTACCAGGGGAGCGAGATGGAGCAGATCCTTCAAGAGGCTGGCGTGGCAGTTTCCGTGGTGGTGCCTGTCACTGCTGACCGCGAGAGTTTTGAATCCGCGACCGAAGCAGCGGAGGTTTTCTCCGACAGCGCCGAATACCTCATCGCACACCTTGTCACAAGCTGTTACGATGAGGATGACAAGGTTTGGGATACCAGTTATGCGGCCCGCGTCATGGACATGTTCGAGGCTGTCGAACTTCACATCCCAGAAATCACCTTCCACCATGAGCTCAGCTCTGAGCGCATGAACCTCGACAGTGCCTTGCAGCATGATGACAGTGAGGAGCGCCTGGGTAAGGAATACACCAAGTGGAACCGTCGTGTCATGGGGCAGATCGACAGTGCGCGTCAATATCTCTTTGGCGAGGCTTTCCGCCCAACCATGGCTCCGAAGCCGTCCAAGCCCGCTCGCAGATCGAAGGCTAGGCTCGCCGCCTGATTTGTTCCTCCAAAACCGCGTGTTATTCGAACAATTCCGGATAACGACGTTCCGCGACAGCCCGGCTGAGAGCTAGAATCTCTGCCGGGCTGGTGCATTCCTGGATCGATTCAGCGAGTTCTGCGCACTCTGCAGCAGACAGCCGTCGCACCGCATGCTTCACGCGTGCGATCTGAGTTGTAGCCACGCTCAACTCATTCAATCCGAGGCCGATCATCAATGGCGTCAGCGTCAGATCACAGGCCATCTCACCGCACATGCCGATGCGTATCCCCGCCGTGCGTGCCGCCTGCACGGACATGCGGATCAACCGCAGCACCGCAGGGTGTGTCGGTTGGTAAAGTTCCGCCACACGGTCATTGAGGCGGTCCACGGCGATGGTGTATTGGATTAAATCGTTCGTGCCCAGGCTGAGGAAATCTACCTCTGCGGCGATCATGTCCGCCGAAAGCGCCGCGCTGGGGATTTCGATCATCGCGCCGACCTCGATCTCATCCGGCACCTCGATGCCTTCCTCTCTCAGTTCCTCGGCGCAGTCGTTGAGCACTGCTTTGGCCTCCTGCACCTCCTGCAAGCTGGAAATCATCGGGAACATGATGCCTGCGCGCCCGTGGGCTGCCGCACGTAGCAAAGCGCGGAGCTGCCTCTTGAACAAATCCCGTCGTCCGAGTGAAACTCGGATGCCGCGCCAGCCGAGGAACGGGTTCGGCTCCGGCTCATGTACCAGGCGTTCGTCTAACTTATCCCCACCGAGGTCTAGCGTTCGGAATACCACTCTCTTCGACGCTAGCGAGCGCACCACGCGTCCGTAGGCAGCAGTCAGCTCGTTTTCGGACGCTTCCGGATTTTCAAGGTGCAGAAACTCTGTGCGGAACAGTCCCACCTCCTCAGCGCCACTGTCCTTGACGATGTCCATCTCATCGACGAATTCCGCGTTAGCGCCGACGCAGATCAAACGCCCACAGGTCATCGCCGCCGGCGCATGACGCTCTAGTTGGAAGGCATCCTCCCGCTTCTCCGCCTGCTCTTCACGGCTACGGTAACGCGCCAGAGTCTCAGCGGTGGGATTCTTGATCAAGAGTCCGCCCTCGCCGTCCAGTAGCACCGTGTCCCCGCTGTGTAACTCCTCGGTGATACCATGCAGCCGTACCACGGCTGGTATCGCCAGGGAGCGTGCGATGATCGCCGCATGTGAGACCGCGCTGCCGGTTTCCACCGCGAATCCCAAGACCTTGCTGCGGTCGATCTGCACCGTGTCAGAGGGCGTTAGGTCATGCGCGACGATGATCACTGGCTCGTCAAACATCGGATGATGCAGCAGTTCGCCGCGCAGATGGCGCATCACGCGCTGCGTCACATCCTTTACATCTAGGAAGCGTTCCCGCAGATATGCGTCCGGCAGCCCGCGTAGCGCGTCCATGTGTTTGCACATCAGCGTGTAGTAGGCCCAGTCCACGCAGACTAGCTTTTCCCGTACCGTTTTCTCAGTCTGCTTTAAGATGGTCGAATCCTGTAGAATCAGCAGGTGGGTTTCAAAAATTTCGCCCTCCGGCCCGCCGGCCTCACCACCCATTCCACGTTGCAACGCCTCGATCTCCTGCCGCGTCACTGCCAGGGCCGCATGCAGGCGAACCATCTCGTCCTCCACCATTTCTGCTGTGATCGAGTCGTCATCCGGCTCGTCAAAGTGCTCCTTCAACACATGCACCACAGCGTGCGCGACGCCTTCGGACACAGCCGTGCCGGTCCAGGTTTTTTCAAAGTGCGCTTGCGAGTCTGCCATGTCTCCCACTTTTCACCCGGGAGGGCGCGTTTGGCAAACGCCATGCTGAGCAAAGCAGATGTGGGTCGCTTCGTGAGCGTCTGCGCATGTGTCTCTGCCCTAGCTCCATGTTTGGGCCGACCATTATTATGATACGCAGTTCATTCTCTTGAAAAGAGAGTGGAAAGACGGAAGCATCGCCTTGAGGCAATCGCTTGAAACAATACCTGGTTGCTGCATGTATCGCTCGCACATTTCTCCCACCATCCGACCATGAAACACACCACACGTCTTCTCGCCTTCGCAGCCGGAATGAGCGCAGCCTCCGCTTTTGCGCAGGCAGATCTCACCGAAGCATTTCTTCCCATGTTCCAGCCGCTGCCCGCGCAGGTGCAGTCGCCTACAAACGAGGTTACTGACGCCAAAGTGAATCTCGGGCGCATGCTTTACTATGAGACCCGCATCTCGGAGGGCGGGAAGATGTCCTGCAATTCATGTCACGCGCTCGACAAATACGGTCAGGACAATCTACCCTTCTCACCAGGCCATGAAGGCAAGCTCGGCGGGCGCAGTTCTCCTACCACATACAACGCCGCGCTGCACATTTCCCAGTTCTGGGATGGCCGTGAGCCCACGGTGGAGGCCCAGGCTAAGGGGCCGGTGCTCAATCCGGTCGAAATGGGGATGCCAAGCGCTGACATGGTCGTGCGAGTGCTCAAGTCGATCCCCGGTTACGTTGAGGCATTTAAAGCCGCTTTTCCTGGCGAGGCCGATCCCGTGACCTATGACAACTTCGGCAAGGCAGTCGGTGCCTTTGAGCGCAGGCTGCTCACGCCTTCGCGTTGGGACGCATTCCTCAAGGGCGACAAGAACGCGCTGAGCGCCGAGGAGAAAAAAGGCTTCGCCACTTTCGCGAAGACGGGGTGTGTCACCTGTCACAACGGTGCTCCTGTCGGGGGGATGATGTATCAAAAACTCGGCCTCGTAAAACCTTGGCCCGGACTCAAGGACAACGGACGTGCTGACGTGACCAAGAACGAAGGCGAGAAAGGCTTCTTCAAAGTCCCCAGCCTGCGCAACATCACCGAAACCGCCCCCTATCTCCACGATGGCTCGGTGAAAACGCTCGACGACATGGTCAAAAAGATGGCCGAGAACCAGCTTGGCAAGCAACTCACTGACGAAGAAGCCGCCTCGATCATTACCTTCCTCAAGGCTTTGAAGGGTGATCTGCCGATGGATTACATCAAGAAGCCAGCGCTCCCCGAAAGCGGCCCCGGGACGCCGAAGGTGTGACGTGACGCAAGCCGCTCGTTGGCGGATCATCCAACTTTTCAAAGCAGCCGAACCGTGAGGTTCCGGCCGCTTTGTCCTTCAGGATTTTCACAGGATCAGCATGCAGTCGCCGTAGCTGAAGAAGCGGTAGCGTTCGCGCACCGCCTCTGCGTACGCATGCAAGGTGAGCTCACGTCCGGCCAAGGCACAAACGAGCATGATGAGCGTCGATTTTGGCAGGTGAAAATTCGTCAGCAGGCCACCTGTCACACGGAACTCGAAGCCGGGGTGGATGAAGATGTCCGTGCTGCCTCGTGTCGCAAGGATCCGACCGTGATCGCGGGTGACGCTCTCCAAAGTGCGCAGCGCGGTGGTGCCCACTGGGATGACACGCTTGGCGGCCTGCACGGCTGCTGCTGCCTCCGCAGGCACTTCATAGACCTCAGAGTGCATCTTGTGATCCGCGATCCGTTCCGCCTTCACCGGCTGAAACGTGCCCGCCCCCACATGCAGGGTGACAAAGGCATGCGGCAGTGCGGCGAGCACTTCCGGCGTGAAATGCAGCCCCGCTGTTGGCGCGGCGATGGAGCCCTCCTCTCGTGCGAATACAGTTTGGTAACGCTCACGGTCGGCGGGCTGGTCTTCGCGCCCCATGTAATGCGGGAGCGCCAAATGGCCGTGTAGCTCTTCATCAACAACGCGGTCGAACTCGATGATGCGGTCGCCGTTATCCTCCATGATCTCCAACACTTGCCCAGTAGCCCCACCAATCATCAGCGTATGGCCGATGCGGAATTTTTTCCCCGGCCGCACCATGCAGCGCCAGCGTGTGGGTGTGAGTGCCCGCAGTCGCAGCACCTCATATCCGCGATCCGTGAAGTACCGCGCCGGGACGACTCGGGTATCGTTGAGAACCAGCAAATCACCCGCTTCGTGTGATAGGAACGCCCCGAGCTCCTGAAACATTCGGTGTTCGATCGTTCCCATGGAGCGGTGCAGCACCAGCATCCGCGAGGCCGCTCGATCAGCCAGCGGCTCGCTGGCGATGAGTTCCGCCGGTAGGGAATAATCGAAGTCGGAAGTCAGCATCGAGATTCAGAGACTCTGGGCTGATGTCTTTGCCCTAGCTGCCAGCAGACCGAGCACGCTGACACTGTCACGGATGCGGCCATCCTCCGCCATCTGGATGGCTTCGACCAGTGGGAGGCGCAGGATTTCGAGTTGCTCAGTGTCCTCCGGCTGGGCGCTCGCGTGGGAGATGCCAGTGGCGATGAAAATATCGCAAACCTCGTCGCTGGTCGAATTCGAGAGCTGGATGCTGCGGAGCAGGGGATCGAGCCTCGCTGCGACGATGCCCGTCTCCTCCAGTAACTCGCGCCGCGCCGCGTCTTCCGGTGATTCACCTGCAGGGCAGCCGCCTTCGGGGATCTCCCACTCGTAACGTTTATGACAATAACGCCACTGGCCGACGAGCCATGTGAAACCCTCGGCATCCACGGGGATGACGCCGATGGCGCGGTTTTTGTATTCGATGACGCCATAGATGCCTGCACCGCCCGACGGTTTGATGACCTGATCCTCGCGCACACAAATCCACGGATTTTCATATATCTCGCGTGTGGAGGTTGTTTTCCAGGGATTGGGATGCTGGGGCAGTTCCATAGTCAGGGTGCGGGACTTATTGGGTTGTCTGATGCCAGGTCACTGACTGTCGGCTACTGCCCGCTAGAAAGAACCACTCCATCAGCCTCCACCTTCGCTTGCTTCACCGCTTTCAGCACGGGCCCGATCTTCGGGTGCTTCTGATAGGGGCCGAGATAACCGTACATCTGCATGCCTTTGAGCATTCCCTCCGGCAGTGTTTTACCCGGCACACGGACGGCCTGTAGCTTCGCGTCTGGGCCGACCTCTGTGAGTTCGAGATGGAAATCGATCTCACCTACGAGGTAGCGTTTTTTGTCCTCCCAGAACTTCGCCGTATTCATTGGCAGGCTGGCATCTACAGTGAATGAATTTGTGGCGGGGAGGAAAGCCTTCACACGGAGCATGTCTTTGTAGGTGCCATTGCCAGCATCAGGGGCCATATGGATGAGCGCATTGAGATCCTCCAGGGAGAGCTTCAGTGTGGCGTGCTTGCCGCTTGTAACTGCGGTTGCGAAATTTTCGAGTCTTTGTGTCAGGCCGACTACAGCTTTCACTTCCGCGAGCCTTGCTGGCTGATCTTGAGCCACGGCAGCGATCTCCCTGTCCATCGTGGTCAGGGAGTGATAAGACCACCACAGGATGAATCCGAAAACGCCGATGGCCGCCGCTATTATCCCGCAGCCGTAACCGGAGTGGAACTCGCCTTGCGGAGATTTTTCAAACTTTGCCATTCTGCTCCTCTGCATGCGGCGCGTGTGAAGATCAAGCAGCGCTTCAAGCGTGGGGAAGTTCTCGTCCCCACCAGGTCAAAGGACTCTGACAAATGTGCCCAGCATAGTCTGCAATCGGGGGAGGCTTGTCATTTTTATCTCGACAGATTTTTCCTCGTATGTCAAAAGACCGTATATTTCATGAAATATTCCTGCTTATATTCTCGACTGCTCATTGCTACATGTTTGGCATCTTTTGTCACTCCATTCGCTACATTGAGAGCCAACGAAGCTGTCTCCGCGCTCAATGGAAAGATCGATGCCGCCTACGGCACCATTCACGACACCTCTAGCCGCGCCATCTCGGCTACCATCTCGGCACCAGTCGGTGACTATTTTGGCGTGCAGATCGACACGCTCTATCAAAAGGTGGCTGAACGTGACTTTTATGGCCTCGGTGGTCACTTCTTCACTCGCAAAAGCTCCCAAGGACTGCTGGGGTTGATCGTGGGTGGCATACGCAGTAACGCCGTCTCGAATGTCACCATCGGCATTGAAGGTGAGTGGTACTTGGACTATTTCACTGTCGGTGGCATTGTTGGATATGACAGTGTCATGAAAAGCGGCTCAGTGATCTCCACCTACAGCCCGCGCTTGAACACACAGCGGGATTTCGTCTTGGCGAATCTTTACGCAGCTGTTTATCCACTTCCTGATTTGATGCTGCGCTTCGAATGGACGAACCGCCTCAGCCGTAATTTCTACGATGTCACGGTGGAATACCAGACGCCCGTCGATGGATTGGCTATCTTTGGGGATGTCGGGGTGGGAGACGCTGATTTCTTTCAACTTCTCGGAGGTGTCCGGTACTACTTTGGAGGCAAAAAATCACTCAAAGCCCGCCACCGCGAGGATGATCCCGAAAACTTTCTCAACGGAGTGACAGGGGGCTCCAGTCTGATGACAGGAGCAGGTCAAAATTCCACTCCGCCCGGAGGAGGTGGCGGAGGCGGTCGCGGCAGGGAGAGGTAATTGATTGTGGTCCCCACTCTAGAGAGTGATGTGATTGCAAACTTTCCTTGGCGGGTAAAGCCAGAGCACATGCAGCTTAAAAAACGGGCTGTTCATGGGCGATCCAAGAAGCGGCGAACGCGCCGCCACATTCTACACACTCATCGCCAACCGCCACCGTGCAGGTCTCAACGCCGAGATCTACCTCACGGAGTTCTTCGAGCGGCTGCCCGGTACCACGACCAAAACGGTGCGTGAGATCACCCCCGGGAAGCGGCAGCCAGACGTCGCGCCAAAGCACGAGCCGTCGCCGCCACCGCAGAACCCGCCGCACAAAGTCAATCGGGGTGCTATGGCACCCCGATTGACGGATACTTGACCACGCTACGCTCTCTCATTGATCCAAACCCCGGGTGCTATGGCACCCCGATTGACGGATACTTGACCTCGTAGAAGTGAGCAGGTTCAATACTCCAGACATGCTAGGCTGTAACTTTGGTCACGAAATCTAAGGGGTAATCAAGAAGGCGAAACTCAACCAGCTAGGGGTGTCAGTCCCAACTTCGGAGAAGTTCAAACTGGGAGGCTGAAAACCCTATGTTTCAAGGTGTTCAATGTTTCTTAAGCCACTCAATTAGAGACACTCTGTTAGCCATAACAAATGATTTTTTCAAAACGCAGGTTGAATCCACTTTTCGCTGATATAAAATTACCAGATTTTTGAGAATATCTTTGCAAATTTGAACCACATACTTTAGAATTTGAGAAGCGTTTGTGTTTCCTGTCTTGAAACTCTGTTTCTGGGCGGGTCGCAACTTCTTTAACTCTCCATGATTGAGGAATTTCAGCAATTCGGCAGCCTCTCTGTTGCTCATCGAACCGGTGGTGCTCCGGTAGAATTGGTGCGTTCGAAGGATGAGGTGGTTTTCCTGGCATTCGACAACCGAATCCGGCGGCTGGTGGAATTACATGTGCTGCGTGGTGGCAGCACTTTGGAGGTGGGAGCCAAGCGTTCGGCCTTTGATCGCGCGAGGCAGGCTTCTGAAATTCGCGGCCATGCTTTCATGCGGATTCTTGAGGTAGGGGAGGATCAGGGGTTGGTGTACTACACCAGCAATTTGAGCGACGGGGAGTTTGTGGAAGACTATGTGAAACGTCGTGGTGCGCTGGCTCCTGCGACTGCTTTGGCGATGGTTTACCAGCTTCTGGATGAATTACTTCTGCTACGGGGGTATCAACGACTGGTGTCACGCATGCACTTGGACCGCGTGTTGGTAACAACGTTGGAGGACACCTTCCTGCAGTTGCGTGTTTATGACTACGGGCTGTCGCAGATGGACGCGGGGACGGATGCACAGAGTGGAGCGAGACTGGTGGTGGAGGCATGTCGTCTCATCTTTCTGCTTCTCACGGGCCAATCATACTATGGGGAAAATCCAGATCGGTTCCCTGTTTTGACTCAATTGCCCATGAGTCTGCGCACAGCAGTGCGCACGGCGTTGGGCGATCCCGCTAATGCTCCCTCCTCCATTGAGAAACTCAGGGATGATGTCCGAGAGGCGTTCACTTCTTTGTCGAGCAATGTCAAGGCTAGGAACTTCCGCAAGCACCTCGTGGTGACGCCCGCGCTGCTGCCACAGTCGCAGTTGCAGGAACTTCTGCTGGAGAATGTGCCGGTGGAAACCATCCTAGGCACCCGCTTCCGGGTTGAGGATGCGGAGCATGCCCGGAGATACCCGTTTTCTATCCCCGCGTTGAACGTGAAAGCAGAGCAGCCGGTCACTGTGCATTTGCTGCCACCAGCTAGGATTGTGGAGAAATCACGCTATGAGGCGGTGCCGCTGCAAATGTGGCGTTTCAATCCAGAGCGCCACCCGAACATCCTTCGTTCATTGAGTTTGTGGGAAAGTCCTGACTGGACGTTCCTGACAGAGGAGCGCGAGCCCGGCTTTGCCTTGAGTCGTTTGATGGCAGAGCGCATCACCTTGAATCCATCTGAGGTGTCAGTGTTGATGCGGCAAATCCGCGCCGGGCTAGACCAGGCTGTTGAATGCGGAGTACAGAGAGTGGATCTGCATCCTTCCAATATCCTTCTGCGGGTGGGGAAAAATGGTCCGCTGCTGGCCCGTGAGCTTGACAAGCTAATGTTGAAGCGCCTCGACGCGTGGCCGCCCTTCCTAGCCAAGCTGCGTGCACACATGACCATGCGCAGTCTCTATGAGCCGCTGCTGGTGGACATGGACATCTCCGAAAATCTCGTGCAGGAGGAGCATCTGCAGGACCGTGATTTCCGAAATCGCTCGTTTGTCGCTCTTGCGGCTTACCTGCTGACGGGCGAACGCCAGACGGATGGGTTATCGCAGTTCCCAGAATCTGTGCCAGAAGCTGCCGCCACGTATGTGCGGGAGTGCATGGATTTGATGCGCAGGGCGGGCAAGGCACCGAGTCCGGGCGATTTCATCGATAAATTCGACAGCCTCCTATCTGCTCCAGCAGTTGATCTGGCTACGCGATTGAGGGGGGGGGCTGTGGCGTTGGAGGAAATGGAAAGCGCTGGTTCGGTTTCCGACTTCGAGGACGATTGGAATGCTTCAGGAGAGCCTGATGACTCTGATGCGATGATTTCACCAGTCAAACGCGGCATCAAGGCGCATGATTTTCATTCATTGCAGGGGCAAAAGCGCGGTATGCCATGGGGGCTACTGGCGGCTGCTGTGGTGGTGCTTCTTGGAATCGGCGGCTGGATGTTCATGGTGCGTGGTCCGACGGGTGGAACAGTCAGCAAAGCCACTGCTCCGTCTTCGGAGGCCGAAGGACCGACAAGCCTCATGAAAGATGACAAAAACGCTGGGGGCAAGCCGGTGGCAACAGTCCATACAAAGGCTGCTCAGTCTAGGCCGCAGGGTGATGCTGTAGCAAAGGTGGCGACTCCGAAACCGCTGGACACGCTTCCTCCTTCTCCCAAGCCTGCGGCAGTCATGACGGTGGCGGCGCCCAATCCGAACCGACAGGAATCGCCAGGTTCAAAAACGCCTTCTATTTCGGATTCAAAACAGATGAACGTCAAACGTGGACAACCAAAGTCCCCTGAGTCTGTGGCAGCCAGCACAGCCACGCCAGCGTCCGCCACAAAATCGGTGACACCAGTTGCCCCTGCTGTCAGGTCGCCTGAAAAGGATCCGGTCACCATCCGCCGTGCGATCCTTCCCACCAAGGAGGAGATCGACCGGATGAAGCAAGGACAGGTGGAGAACCAAACTGGACAGATGCCTGCCATGTCCACCGCATCCCCTCTGCCGTCCATAAGTAAAGAAAAACCGTGATCCGCCCCTCCTGCGCCTTGTCTTCGCTCTCGGTTCCATCTCCGAATCCTTTGGAAACGAAGGAATTTGCTTGGACTCGCGCTTTCTCTGCGGATAGAAGTACTCAGACAGCAAAGAGTGCCTCCACTGCATCTGACACGATCGCCCGCATTTGGTCATCTGCTGAGAGGTGGTGGTGCTATTGAGTTGTCGTCACTTTTTCTCATCGAACCAGATCAAAGGCTTCTTCAAAACGTAAATCGAGCAACTCAGAACGACTGATGAAAGTAAACAACACCATCGTCATTTCAATCGGCCAGGCCGGCAATCAGATCGCCGCGTCATTTTGGAAAACCATCTGTCAGGAACACGGCATCGACCCGCTCACTGGACAGACCGCCCAAGGGCAGGCGCCCCGTGGAAATTGGAGCGCTTTCTTCACCAAACTGGGGGAATCAACCTCCGGCAGTTACGTTCCACGTGCCATCATGGTCGATTTGGAGCCGAGCGTGATAGAGAGCGTGAAGACTAATTCCGGCTCGTTGTTTAATCCCGGCAACCTCATTAGCCGCACGGAAGGGGCGGGAGGCAATTTCGCTGTCGGTTACCTCGGAGCCGGGCGTGAAGTGCTGCCAGAGGTCATGGGCCGCCTCGATGCAGAAATCGACAAGTGTGACAACGTCGGTGGCATCATCGTGCTGCACGCCACAGGTGGTGGTTCTGGCTCCGGTTTCGGTGCACTGCTCATCGAGTCCATCAAGGAGAAGTATCCCGAGTTCCCGGTTTTGAGCTGTGCGGTGTTGCCCTCACCACAGGTTTCCTCGGTCGTCACCGAACCTTACAATACGGTTTTCACTCTCAATACCCTGCGCAGATCTGCTGACGCCTGTCTCATTTTCGACAACGAGGCTCTGTTCGAGCTCGCACATCGTAAATGGAATATCGAAAGCCCGACCGTGGACGATCTGAACCTCCTCATCACTGAGGCGCTGGCAGGTCTGACCGCCTCCATGCGCTTCAGCGGCTTCCTCACCGTGGAAATCAGTCTGCGTGAACTGCTAACAAATCTCGTGCCGCAGCCGTCTCTGCACTTCCTCATGTGCGCTTTCGCCCCGCTTACCCCCCCGGATCGCAGCAAGTTTGAGGAAATGGGTGTCGAGGACATGATTCGCAGCCTGTTTGACAACGGTTCTGTTTTTGCCGCCTGTTCTCCGATGGAGGGCCGCTTCCTCAGCACCGCTGTGCTTTATCGCGGCATCATGGACGATAAACCGCTCGCCGACGCTGCCTTGGCCGCCATGCGTGAGCAGCTTCCGCTCACCTACTGGATTCCCACTGCCTTCAAAATCGGCTACGTCGAGCAGTCCGGTGTTTCCCATCGCAAGAGCATGGTGCTCCTCGCTAACAACACCGAGATCGCGCGCGTGCTCGATCGTATCTGCCACAACTTCGACAAGCTCTGGCAGCGCAAAGCCTTCGCCAACTGGTACCTCAATGAGGGCATGTCCGAGGAGCAGATCAACGCCCTCCGTGCTTCAGCCCAGGAGCTCATCCAGAGCTATCAGGTTGCTGAGGAAAGCGGAGCCAAGGCCAAGGTGCAGGACAGCTCCGCCGACATTCCCCGCGGCAGCTCCAACGCTGACGACAGCCGCAGCGGCATGAGTCTGCGTGACCTCGTGGATCGTCGTCGCGCATAATCCAGTCATTTACTCAACAGAGAAAACAACAGTTTGGAGGAACACACACCGTGAGAGAGATTCTGAGCATCCATGTCGGGCAATGTGGCAACCAGATCGCCGACCGTTTCTGGCGACTCGTACTGCGCGAGCACGGTCTGACAGAGGCCGGTACACTGAAGGACGGTAATACCGCTGCGGCCGCCAATGCCAACATGGAGGTCTTCTTCCACAAGGTGCGCGATGGTAAATACATTCCCCGCGCCGTCCTCGTGGATCTTGAGCCAGGCGTCATCGCTCGTATTGAAGGCGGTGATATGGCGCAGCTTTTCGATGAAAGCTGCATCATCCGCAAGATTCCAGGCGCAGCCAACAACTGGGCGCGTGGTTACAATGTCGAAGGTGAGCGCATCATTGATCAGATCATGAACGTGATCGATGCTGCGGTCGAAAAAACCAAGTCGTTACAGGGTTTCCTTGTCACGCATTCCATCGGTGGTGGTTCCGGCTCCGGCCTCGGATCCCTTATTTTGGAGCGCCTACGCCAGGCGTATCCGAAGAAGCGCATCTTTACGTTCTCCGTCGCTCCATCTCCGCTGATTTCCGACTCTGCTGTCGAACCTTACAACGCGGTGCTCACGCTTCAACGCATTCTCGATAATGCTGACGCCGCCGTGTTACTCGACAACGAAGCGCTCTTCCGCATCGCCAAGTCAAAGCTGCACCGTAGTCCGAATTACATGGACCTCAATCACATCATCGCGCTCATCATGAGCTCGGTGACCGCGTCCTTGCGTTTCCCCGGCAAGCTGAACACCGACCTCAGTGAATACGTCACCAATCTCGTTCCGTTCCCCGGCAACCACTTCCTCACCGCCTCCTTCGCGCCAATGCGTGCGCCTGGCCAGGAAGGTCAGGTGCGTATCAATTTCCCGGACATCGCACGCGAGACCTTCTCCCAGGACAACTTCACCGCCGCCATCGACTGGACCAACGGCGTGTATCTGAGCGCCTGCGCCCTCTTCCGTGGGGATGTGAAGGCCAAAGAGGTCGAAGAAAACATGGCCGCCATCCGCAAGAGTCTCAACTTCGCTAGTTATGTGCCCACCGGCGTGAAACTTGGCGTTGCGGAGACGGCACCCGAAGGCTTCGCCTCCAGTGGTCTTGCGCTGGTCAACCACACTGGCATCGCCGCCGTTTTCGAGCGTCTCATCAGCAACTTTGACATCATGTTCGACAACCATGCCTACACGCACTGGTATGAAAACAACGGTGTCTCCCGCGACATGATGGCCCACGCTCGCAACACCATTGCGAATCTCGCACAATCCTATCGCGATGCCAGCTAGGCCGTCATCTTGACGGCACCTGTTCGCCACAACCCGAAAATCCTCCCCCATCCCCGTGGATACCGCACTGGAGCGCCAAATCGCCTCCGCCTCCCGCAGTGTCGAGGAGGCGCGGCGGCTTGCGTACCACGATCCTATTCGTGTGGGAGCCTTGGTGGAACAGATCAGCGTGCTTGCAGATCTCCGTCAGAAAGAGGGCGATTTTCGCAAGGCCGAGTCGCTCTACCGTGAAGCGCTTTTCCGCGCCCAGGAACTGCGCAAGCAGGATCCCGATTTACTCACCGGTATCTACTCATTGCTGGCACATCTTTACGATCGCTGGGGTCGCATGGACAAAGCTGCGGAATTTTACGAAAAGGCTCTTCAGATCAGCATCGACAACGGCCTAGATGACAGTGAGAAGGTGGCGACGATCAGAAACAATCTCGCCATGATTTTCAAGCAACTCCGCCAGTTCGAGAAAGCGGAAGGCTACTATTGTGAGGCATTGGAGACATTTCAGCGGCTCGACGGCGAGCAAAGCTCCCGTGTCGCCTCCGTGTACAATAATCTCGGCGTGCTCTATTACAGCAGCATGGACGTGGATCGCGCCCAGTCGATGCATGAGCGCGCCCTCGCCATTCGCCAGAACCTCAACGAAAGCCAGATGGACCCGGCGGATCTCTCGCAGACGTTCATCAACCTCGGCGCGGTGTACAAAGCATCAGGAGATTTTCAGAAAGCAGAGGCTTGCGTGGACAGGGCCAAGCGCATTCGTGCGGCGATGAACGGTTATCATCCTAATCCACGCCGCTCGGCATCCTTGCTGATCGACAAAAGCCTGTGAAAATGCAGGCTCGCTTTGTTTAGCCAGTTCTGCTGCCACTACGCGCTGAGAGGCTACATTTTTAGGACGCGAAAACTTTTCAGTGAATCCGGTTTGTTGAAAATCAGGCGTATTGTGCAGTCGTGCTTAAGTTATACTTGGCGTCATCACGATTTGTGAATCTGCACGATAGCAGGATTCACAAATCCTCATGACGCGAGGTATATGCATTGATGGTAAATGAAAATGTCCCCATCTGGATCAACTCCCCGCGTCACCGAATACACCTACGCCCCGGACGGCGGCCTTTCCCGCCTCATCGTCAGCAATCCCGACACCGGCGACCAAGTCACCGAATGGCACTACGGCACCACGCTGGAAGCCGACGGCGTCGCACGTAATGACCAGCTCAAATCCAAGCTCTACCCGTTGGACGTGGATGCTACCGGGCAGGTGATCCGCCAGACCACCTACACCTACGACCGCCAGGGACGCGCCACCGGCTCCACCGGCTCCACCGGCTCCACCGGCACCACACATGCCTACGTGCTCGACAAGCTGGGGCGGATGCTGCACGACCGTGCCACGGCTCTGGGCACGGGCATTGATGGCGCGGTGCGGCGCATCAGCCTGGAATACAACGCGCGTGGCCTCATGACCAAGGTCGGCAGCTACGACGACGCCACGGTGGGCAGCGGCACGCTGGTCAACGAGGTGGCGCGGAGCTATGACGCGTTCAACCAACTGGCGGAGGACGCGCAGAGCCACAACGGAGAGGTGGATGGCAGCACGCCGAAGGTCGGCTACACCTATGCGGACGGCACCGCGAACACCACTCGGCGCTTGAGTCTGACCTATCCTTCGGGCAAACTCATTACCATGAGTTACGGAGCCACCAGTTCCGCCGATGACCGCCTCAGCCGCTTGGCGGGCGTGACTCTGGACGGAGAAAGCGGCGCCCTCGGAGAGTTCACCTGGATGGGCGCAGGGCGCTTGGTGGAGCTTTCCATGCCGCAGCCCGGCCTCGCCCTGAGTTATCGCCACGCCAGCGGCGAACCCGCAGGTGACGGCGGCGATCCCTACTCCGGCTACGACCGCTTTGGCCGCACCGTGGACATGCGCTGGCTCAAAATCCTATCTGCGGAATCTGTGCAATCTGTGGACCGTATTCAGTATGGCTACGACCGCATGAGCCGCCGCCTGTGGCGACAGGACCTCGCCGCACCGGCGGACACCCAACAAGACCGCTTTTACAGTTACGACGGCCTAGGACAGGTCAAAGACTCATCGCTGGGCAATCTCAACATCAACCGCACCGCCATCGCGGGCATTCCCGTGCAGCGAGAAGCCTTCGATTACGACAGCATCGGCAACTGGCAGCATTACCTGCGGCAGGCGGAGGGTGTCACGACGCTGGATCAGATGCGTTGGAACAATCGCGACAACCAGATCACCGCCTTGAACGCGGATGCGAACGGCCTGGCCTACGATGCCGTCGGAAACATGACCGCCTGCCGCCCGGACAAGGACGGCGACTGGACGAAGGGTTACACGATGGTGTGGGACGCCTGGAATCGTCTGGTGCAGGTCAAGGACGCGGCCACCAACGACACCATCGTCACCCACGCCTACGACGGCCTCACCCGCCGCACCCAATCTGTCATCTCCGAACTCCCATCTCCCACCCTCCGCCACTACTACTACAACGACGTGTGGAAGTGCGTGGAAGAACGTCTGGGCACCTCCACCGACCCTAACCGCGTGTATTACTGGAGCGGGCGTGCCGGGCACCGGGACGAGCTGCTGCGTCGTGATCGCAGCGTGGGTGGCATTTTGGATGAAACTCTGTGGTGCCTGATGGATTACTTTGACCCCATCGCTGTGGCGGAGACCAGCGGTGATGTGCAAGAGCGCTATAGCTACAGCGCCTTCGGTCTGACAAGCATCCTGACGCCGAGCTTTGAATCCCGCGCTGGCAGCGACTACGCTTGGAACTTCCTGTGTCATGGACAGTTCCGGGATGTGGACACAACCGGATGGGATAATTACGGCTATCGTTACTACTTGCCGTGGTTGGGGAGGTGGCCTAGCAGGGATCCGATTGGGGAAAAAGGAGGAGCCAATATTTATGCGATAGTCGAAAATAGTTCTCCTAATAAGGTGGACTTCCTTGGTAAAGCAAGTCAAGCGGCAACAACTTTTGAGCAGCGCATGGCAGCTGAGTTTGGTCCTCAAGAACCAATAAAACCTGCCCCTATCAATCCTAGCCCCAGAAATCCAACACCTGACACAGGTGATCCTCCACAAAGCCAACCTAGCCAAGTGGCTGCAGCGGTCGATTTGTTAGCAAGAACGTTGAGATCGTTGGCATTCAATGACTTCCTTGAACAAGCCTTGGCGGAATGCCAAAGTCAGCTCAATGATATTCCCAAAAATTGTTGTGGGTGCTGCCAAATGCGTATTTACCTAAACTTATATCCAACAGGTGAGATGGCGGGTGTTCAATATGGCGGAGCGAGGTTAGCAACGCCCTCTTGTGAGAAACGCTCAGAAAATCCCAAATCAGAATTTCTTCCAGGCTATTCAGGCGGCATAGATAGAGGGGGTGGCAAAAACTATGAAATCTTGGTCGATGGCAGCGTTCGTGAAGGGCCTTGGTATGCTCGCGAGTGGTATATGCCACTGTATTTCAAAACAACCATGTGTAATTTTAGCCTATAAACATCATGAAAAAAAATTATTGGGTGACTATTGTTCCAGTTGCCACGCTCTTGATATTTATTTTTTTAAATACTTATAGTGTGCCTATTGGACGGTTGCAGTTGCCTCCTATCTCCGCTCCTATTTCGGAAACCAGCCTCATGCAAGCGCTAGCATTGATTCACACTGAACCAGTGACTTCACATAGACTACAGGAGAAAGATAGAAAGCCTTTTCTTCAATTTGTGCAACAAATTTGTGCGCTCGAAGAGGTATCCAACAGGCATGAAATTTATATATCTAAAAATGCAGAGGTATGGCTAATACTCCAAGAGAATTGGCCTTCATCCAAAGCTTGGTTTGATGACCCTGTAATATCCCTTCAGAATAGCGTAGCTGTTAAGAAGATTACTCCAAACATAATGAAACTCTACCCTTAGTGGGAAAACGGGGTCAGGGGAAAACGGGGTCAGTGTGCAAAAAGTTGACAGATGACAATGCAATTCAATCACGACACTAACCTCGCCAAACCCGCATGGGTCGTCGTCTGCCGTCACAGCCGGGATTTTCATCTGGGGCAGGCAGCCTCCGTGAAGCGGCAGTTTGAGCGGCAGGCGGGGTCTGATTGGGACTTTGTGTGTCTGACGGATCGTCCGAGTGAAGACTGGCATCTGCCACTGCGTACGGACTGGCCCGGGTGGTGGTCTGTCCTGGAGGCCTTCCGTCTGACCGGCCAGCCGCATGTGGCATGTGACCTGGACACGCTGCTGTATAACGACGTGCGCCCACTCCTGCGACTGGCGGAAGACTGCCCGCCCTCGGTGCTCTACGGCATCCGCGATCTGGGCAAGCCCGCCCAATGGGCCTCCGGGGTGACGGTGTGGAACGGGGACTGGTCCTTCATCGCGGACCGCTTTGATCCGGCGATGCACCCCCAGCGTTTTCGTGGCAACCAGGACTACACGGCGTGGGCCGTGAGGGAGGAGCCGGGTCGGCATCTGGGCTATCTCCAAGACAAGGTGAGCGGCATCGTGAGTTACAAGTATCATCTGCGGGGGAAGCACGCCCAACCGCCCGCAAGCACGCGGATCGTGTGTTTTCACGGCAAACCGAGGCCGTGGAACGTGGGGCCGAAGGAAGCACCGTGGGTGGGCGAATATCTTCAGAAGTACGCCCATTCCGCTCCCGCATCCCTCACCATGAATACTGAGAATCACATCCTGAACTTTGGTGCCGTGCTTTGGGAGCGTGATCACATACGGGTGCTGGAGGCATTGAAAGGTGAAACGGAACTCGGTCTGCACCTGCGCGCCCGTCATGTCGGTGGGGTTTTGGAACTGCGGGAAAGCATCACTGCCACTGACATCGATGCGACACTGCGGCGGCATGGGGTGAATCTGAACGCGCCGGTGGATCTGGAGGTGTGGAGGGCATTCAGGCATCCTGAAAGGCACCGCAGAGGTGGGAACGCCGCGGAGAAAGGCAGGTCGAAGCCCGGCAGGCTCACGCCAGCCGCTACGGTGGGAGGTGGGAACACCGCAGAGAAAGGCATGACGAAGCAGGCCGAGGCAGGGAAGGGTGACGAGTCGTCGCCCGTTGCAGCCGGGCAGGCGACGGATCGTCGCCTCTCCCCAACGGCGGCGGCTGGAGGACCAGCCGCCCTGCCTGAACCGGTACGCCCGGTGCGGGTGGCGCCGATGTTTTTCCGGGCGGACGGCGGGACGATGGATCTGGCGGACCTGTATCGCGGGCAGACGCTCTTCCTGGTGCTGAACGGCAGCAGCCTGAAGGAGTTCGACTGGGACAAGCTCAAACGGCCCGGCATCTGCAGCTTTGGCGTGAACAACGGTGCGCACGGTTTCCGCCCGCAGTTCTGGACCTGCGTGGATGATCCCACGCGCTTCATGGAGAGCATCTGGCGTGATCCGGGCATTCTGAAATTCGTGCCGCAGGCACATTTCGACAAACCAGTGTGGGACGCGGAGAAGGACACTCTCTCGTCCCGGACCGTCCGCGATTTCCCCAATGTGCTGGGCTATCGCCGCAACGAGCGCTTCCAAGCCGAGCAGTGGCTGCATGAGGACACGATCAACTGGGGGAATCATGCCCAGTACGGCGGCGGTCGGCCGGTGATGCTGGCGGCGCTGCGCATCGCCTATCTCCTGGGATTTCGCCGGATCAACCTGCTGGGCTGCGACTTTCAGATGGACGAGAAGCGCCGCTACTGGTTCGACGAGGAGCGCACGCCGAACTCCATCCGCAACAACACGAACAGCTACCGCATCCTGACCGGTTACTTCGAGCAGCTCAAACCGCTCTTTGACCGCGTTGGATTCCAAGTCTTCAACTGCAATCCGGACAGCCAGTTGAAGGTCTTTCCAGTCGCCGACTTGGACACCGCCCTGCGCGAGGCTGAGGTGAGCACAACGGCCAGCACACGTGGCATGTATGTGGACCGCTTCAAGCCCGCACCACCGCCCAAGGAGGAGTGTCGCGAGGTTCTGGAGCCGCTGCTGGCGGCGGTGAACAACGCGGAAGTGCGGACGGAGCCGTTCGTGCATCTTCGTCTGGCGCAGGCATTTCCTGATCCTCTTTATCGCAGTCTGCGGGCACACCTGCCGGAGCAACGCCACTATCATGAGTTGCGTCGTAAACGTCACGCCGAGCACCTTTGGTCTGAGGTTGCGTTTTGACTTGGACCGTTACGCGGCTTGGCGTTGCGCGGTTGTCTGCTGAGCCTTGGCTCAGGCTGCTGGCGTCACGTCCTTGATCTGTCGGTTGGTCAGCGTGGGCAGACGGGTGAGCACGTCACGCAGGTAGGTCTGCGGGTCGATGCCTCGGCTGCGGCAGGCTTCGATGAGGGTGAACAGGATGGCGCTGCGTTGACCTGCCTCGGCCTCGCCGATGAACAGCCAGTTCTTCTTGCCGATGGCCGTTGGCCGGATGGCGTTCTCGACGGGGTTGTTGTCGATCTCGACTCGGCCGTCTTCGAGATAGGCCAGCAGCATGGGCCACATCGTCAGGGTGTAGTCGATGGCTTTGCCCATCGCGCTCTGCGGCAGATGGCGGCGGCTGAGCTTCATTCGGGTGAGCGCACGGTGGATGCGCGTTACGATCATGCGGCTCTGGCTGGCTCGCACGGCCTGCCTTTGCTTCGGTCCGGCCCTTGTCTCGCGCAGATGTTTTTCAATGCGATAGAGATGCTGGATGTGCAGCAGCAGCCAGCCGGCTCTCTGAGGGGCGCTTTCGGCGGCCTCGTGGAACTTGCGCCGGGCGTGCGCCCAGCACGCCGCCAGGGTGATGCGCCCGTCGCTGCGTTTGGCAAAGGACGGATAGGCCTGATAGCCGTCGCACTGCACGGTGCCGGTGAAGTCGGCGGGGATGATGCGATCGAGGCATCTGGCCGCACGGCTGGTGGCCCAGGTGAAGGACACGTCGGCGCCGGGGCGCTTGCAGGCCCAGAGATAACCTTGCCTGGTCTGGCCGTTGCCGGGGCTCAGATACTCGACGGGCGTTTCGTCGATCTGCACGTAACCTCCGGCCATCACCCCGGTGTGGATGCTTTCATAAATCGGGCGCAGCCAGTCGGCGGCCCATCCCAGCCAGCGTGCCATGCTTTGCCGAGGAATGGCGATGTCATGCCGGGTGGCGTAGATCTGCTCCTGCCGGTAGAGCGGCAGATGATCGCAGTACTTGGCGACGATGATCTGCGCGAGCAGCCCCGGTGCGGCGATGCTGCGCTCCTGCAAGATGTTGAGCGGGGCGATGATGGGCGTTTTGTGGGGCTCATCGCGCTTCACATACTTTCTGCGGATGATGCGGCGGCGGAAGAACCGCGCGGGCTGGTAGTCAAGCTGCTCGGTGACTTCTTCGCCGATGGCCCGCCAGGTTTCAGGCTCGGCGGTCACCTCCTCGGGCTCGATGACTTCATCCACGGCGGGCAGATGCTCCGGCACGCGCGCTTCGCGTTCTTTGCGCGGCTTGACCGGCTTGCTGCTCTCCTTGCCTCGCTTGTCGATCTCAGCCTCCAAGGCGCCTGGGCTTGCGCTGGAGGCCGGGTCTTTTTTTGCCCCGTCATCTCCCTGGAGCAGCAGCAGGAGCTGGCCGTCATCGAGTTGCTCGCTGCCGCGCCCAAAGATGCGCCGCACCAGCAGGTCGATCTTTTCGCGCAGCAGCTTGTTCTCGCGTCGAAGCGACTCCACTTCCTCAGTGAGCCGGGATTCCAACGGTGTCATCATGCTGACGTGCAGAGGAGCAAAAGCCGTACCAACTTTGCACCCGCCTGATGCGACTGAACGATTTATTTTTCACTCCCGCTCATACCATCCGCGTGGCCTTGCTCCGTGCATGTCGATGCCGTCGGTGAGCAGCGCAAAGGCCTCCGGTGTGAGATTCAACTTGCCCTGCCCGGACTCCGCCGCCTTCGGCCAGAAGAACGTGCCCTGCTCCAGCCGCTTGGTCATCAGCCACAACCCCGTGCCGTCGAAGTAGAGGATCTTCAGCCGCGTGCGTCGCCGATTGGTGAAGACAAAGAGCGCCCCGCTGCGCACCTCCTCCTTGAGCCGCTCGCCCACCGCCACCTGCAGCCCCTCGAAGCCCTTGCGCATATCCACCGCCTCCAGGCACACGAACACCTTCAAGCTGCCGCTAAAACTCAGCATGACTCAGACCTCAGGGCGTGGATGAGTTGCGCCGCCAGCACCACCTGGCTGCGATGAATCACCTCCACGGAGGCACCACCCGGAAGACGCACCACCAGCGTGTCCTGCGCCGGTGCGAGCACCGCCTCCATCCATGCGCCGCCTGTTTGCGGCGCGATCGGGCGCTTCCGCTGCGCAGGCAGGCTCCCATGCTTGCGCCGCCAAGTGGCGAAGGTTTGATACTTCACCCCCGCCATCGCCGCAAACCGCGGCCCCGAGAGCCCGCTGCGCTCAAACTCCCGCACCAGTTCCACCTGCCGCGCCAACGGCACCACCACCCGCCCGCCGGCATCGCTCTTCAAGATCATCGCTTCTTTGCTCATACAAGCCATAGCTCTTGAGCTATCGCCTCTATGCCGCCAGCAACTTCATATGGCTCTGGCCATGACGTTTACGTTGCGTCATGCCGATGCCATCCAGCCGGACGGCATGAACCCAGGGCCATGAAGACCCGGCCCAAACCCCAAAACCCACCCCTACCTGACCCAACCCAGGCATGAGTTCATCGAACCCCCCCCGCCGCTCAAGATACCGCAAAGCGGCTTAATCCCGTGCCATTCGAGCAAGCCGCTTCATTTGGCTGCCTTCGCGGAAAGATCTTCCTTCTCTTTTGAGTCCACAATCGCCTGTAGCCGCGTCCTCTCATCCTGGCTCCAGTGCTGTGACGCATCATTCAGCGCTTCCTGTGCCACGAGCTTAATCTCAGATACATTGGGAGACCCAGGATAAGTCAGTTCTTCCCACAGGGTGATGGCGTCTGATTTGACACGATCAAGGAGAAGTTTGGCAACTTGCGTGCGGACTTCCTTGTCTTGAGGTGGGTCAAGATGCAACCAGACCAGCAGCTTTATGTATTGGGAGCTTGAATGAGGAAGCTCTTCACTCAGGCCAGACAGGACTTTTTCACAACCATGCCACGACCCATTCAGCGCCTCAGCGTGCTGGGTTGCATAGGCGGCCATGCCAGTCGCCATCCTCTGAGCGTTTTCCAAGCGCCACGCCGCTTTCTGCGTCGGCGTCTGCGGCCCTTTGGCAACTTCAACTGCAATACTTTTGGAAGATGCGATATCTGCAGCCCCCACTTTGCCTAGGAGCCGGCCGATCAACTGAGGGGGCAGTAGGAACAAGCTGAGTCCCGTAGCCATCATGCCACAAAGCCAGCCGAGGAAAAGCAAACCTCCCTCTCTCTTCGCCCTCGATAGTCTAGGCACCTCCAGCTCAAACTTATCAGACCAGGTTTTTTCGGACGACTCCGGCGTTCTCGCTATTGGCGGCTGTACAGGCATGGGCGGCTCAGGCAGATGTGCCAGGGCCAACTCGGCAGCTTTTTCCTGTTGTGCAGCGTATTTCATAGCCAGATCCCACCAGCAACCGGGAACAATGGCTGCGTACATTTCACTGCCCTCAAGATTGCTGGCGAGCTGCTCTACCAGAGTTTTGAGTTTCTGACGTTCCTCGTTTCGCTGCCACGACCAGCCGACGCGTGGTTTTCTCAAACGCACATCCCAGAAGTCACGCTCCTCCTGCGAACTACCGCACACCACCTTGCCGGCTGCCAACCAGCGCCGCGCATCCGTGATCGCCTCCTGATGCTCTTCTCCCGCAAGGGGTAATGCGGCATTGTAAAGTTGTTCAGCGCGCGAATATCGCGTCACCGCAAGCGTCGCGGCTAGGGCAAGCATCACATCTACCGCGCATGTGTTTTTGGAAGCGTGCGAGGCCACGATCGACTCTGCCAGGCGCGAAAGTCGGTGAGTCTCACCACGGGCCGCCCAGCGTGAGGCCACCATGCAGGTAACTGTGGCCTCTCCACTGCCCATTTCGATCACGAGATCCGGTATGCGCGCCATCTCTGCCAGCACGTCCTCGTCCTGCTCAAACATCTCCGCGATTAACGGACTGGCGGCAGCCGCCCACTCGGGCTTTGAAAATGCATGAGTGCAGAAAGCATCGAAATGCCCAGCGATTGCCACTTTGCTCATGATGGAGTCCAACAAGCTGCGTGCGAGCTGCTGGAGATCACCGGGGAGTCCGGTGGCAATCATTGCTTCGATGCGTGCGATGTATGCCTCATTTTCATGTCCATCCACCACACCTGTGGTCGGCACATGGGCCGTCGTGACAGGCGGGATATCAGCGGGTTCTGTGGCGAGTTCCGGCATTCTGAGCGTCATTCATAAGACGGATCAGCGCGGATGCAACGCATGCGTCACCTGGAAATCCCAAATGACGCCGTCACGAGATGATGGCCTTCGCCACCGTGCCATAGACGTCTGTCAGACGGAAATCACGCCCGGCGTAACGGTAGGTAAGGCGTTCATGATCAAGCCCCATGAGCGCCAGTACAGTCGCGTGCCAGTCATGGATGTGCATCTTGTTCAACACGGCCTCATAGCCGTAGTCATCCGTCAGGCCGTAATTCATGCCACCTTTCACCCCGCCACCAGCCATCCACATGGTGAATCCTTTGTTGTTGTGGTCGCGACCGTCCTCCCCCTGTGAATGCGGCGTACGGCCAAACTCACCGCCCCAGATCACTAGCGTGTCTTTGAGCAGACCGCGCTGTTTTAGATCCGTGAGCAATCTAGCGACCGGCTTGTCAATCGCGCCTGCATTGCGCTCTAACCCGGCCTTCAAATTGAAATGCTGGTCCCAGTTGCCGTGGGTGATCTCGATGAAGCGCACTCCCGCCTCCACAAACTTCCGTGCCATCAGACACTGCCTGCCAAACGTATCCGTCTCCTGATCGCCGATCCCGTAAAGCGCCTGAGTGGCGGCTGCCTCCTTACTCAGATCCATGATCTGCGGCACCTCCGCCTGCATGCGGAATGCCAGTTCATATGATTCGATCACACCCTCGACCTCGGGACTCGCGCCACCGTCCTGCTGTATGCGCGACCTGTTCAACGCCTGTACTAGGTCAAGCTGCGTGCGCTGCTCCCGTGTAGTGTAACGGCTGTTTTGGATGTTTGCCACGCTCGCCTCCGCCCCCGCGCCATAACGGCGAGTGAAGCCACCGCCAGGAAGCCCGGTTCCACCGATCTTCGTGCCCTGATAAATCGCGGGGAGAAACGCGCTGCCATAGGTGCGTGCGGCGTTACTTGGCGCATTGATCGTGATGAAGCCCGGCAAGTTTTCGTTCATCGTGCCCAATCCGTACAACAGCCACGCCCCCATCGAAGGTCGCACGAACTGGGTCGTGCCTGTGTGGAGCTGCGAGAACGCCTGCGGATGCGCCGGTAAATCGGTTGTCATGGAGTTCAGGATGCAAAGCTCATCCGCGTGCTTTCCTACATTGGGAAACAACTCGGAAATCCACAGCCCGCTCTTCCCCTGACGGCTGAACTTCCACGGTGACGCCATGAGTTTAGCCGTGCCATAACGCCCGGCCACGGAAGGAGCCTCTTTTCCGTTGTCCACCGCTAGCTTAGGTTTGTAGTCAAAGGTGTCCACATGCGACGGTGCCCCCTGCATGCACAGGAAGATTACATGCTTCGCTCTTTGGGTGAAATGTGGCGATTTCGGAGCTAGCGGACCCGCCGCCTGCGTGTTCGCCCGCGATGCCTGTTGCTGGGCCAGCGCCGCGAAGGCGAGATAACCAAACCCGTTCGAGCCGGTCTTCAGAAACGCACGGCGAGAGGAGGATGTCGTGTTCATGAGGGTCATGTGGAGGTTGGTTGTTCAATTGATGTAGCGAAACTCGGCGCAGGCGATCAGGCTCTGACAAAAGGCGGACAGCGCAGCGAATTCAGCCCTCTGACGTGCGTCATGACTGTTGCCACCGTCCTGAGCCACCTGTTGTTGGAAGCGTAGCCAGAAGCTACTGATCGCCGATTTCTCCTGCGGAGTCGGCTCACGGCTGAAAGCCAGTTGATACGCATGCCCCAGCCGTTCTGCAGCAGTCCCCGGATATTCGACGATCCTCCGTGCGAACGCGTCCGCCGCACTTAGTGCCAGCGGATTGTTCATCAAATAAAGACTCTGCGAAGGAACGTTCGTCGAGTCACGGTTGCCATTGACGAGGCTCGCATCCGGGAAGTCGAAGACCGCCAGCATCTCTGGAATCTGATCGCGAACGATGGGGATATAGATCGAACGGTAGTTGTAAGGCTTGCTAGACATCTCTCCACGGAAGATTGAAATCAAACCCTGTCGTCCCTCGCCTGCACGCGCCACGGGCGATCCGTCGATGGGGTAGAGGTTCAGTACTCCCCCCACAGCGAGCATCGCGTCACGGATCGCCTCGGCCTCCAGGCGACGCTGGTTCATGCGCCAGTGAAATTTGTTGTCAGGATCGATCGCATAATCTGCCGCGTCGTAATGCGAGTCCATTTGATAGACACGGCTCAGCATGATCTCCCGGATGAGCTTTTTTACCGACCAGCCGTTGTCCATAAAGGTCACGGCTAGGTAATCTAGGAGTTCCGGGTGTGTTGGTTTCTGCCCCATCACGCCGAAGTTGTCAGGCGTGGCAACGATGCCGCTGCCTGTCAATTTTAACCAGACACGGTTCGCCATCACACGCGCCGTGAGGGGATTGTCTTTTGATGCAACCCAGAATGCCAGATCCTTGCGCCCGCTGCCGCTCTGCGGATTGATGTTGAGCGGCTCACCTTGCGCACACAAGACTTCGACGAGTCCACGCGGCACCACGTCAGACGCTTGCTTGATATCGCCGCGCACTAGGATCGGGCTGTCGAAGGGAGTCGGGCGGTCGAGTACTCCCATCGCAAGCGTGCGCGGCGTGCCGTCCTCTTCGAATAAGTCGAGATCCGCCTTGATCTCCTCGACGCGGTCACGCGCCCCACGGATGCGAAGAAATCTGGCCGCGTTGTTACCGCCGCCCTCGCTTGCGCTCTGCCTCATTGCGAAAACCTCTCGCTGTGCCTCCTCAGCGGACTTTTGCGCGTTCTCGTAGCTCTTCTTGAGTTGGCTCAGCTCATCTGACGAAATTTTTGCCAATGATGCCGTCTGCCCTGCCTCACGTTCCAGCTCGATCAATCCAGATGCGTTGTTGTTTTGCAGTTGCCGGTAGGTGCCGAACAATGTCTCGCTACTCAGAAAGATGCCCGCCAACGCGTAGTAATCGCGTTGCGTTACCGGGTCGAATTTGTGGTCGTGGCAGCGTGCGCAGGCCAGGGTCAGCCCTAGCATCGCCTGTGACATTGCGTCGATCTGCTCGTCCGCCAGATCCATCGCAAACTGGCGGCGATCACGTTGGTTGTGCCCTTTGGCCCCGATTGCAAGAAACCCTGTGGCGATTATCTTCTCCGCTTGGTCACGCTTGCTGTCGAACTTCAGCAAATCTCCCGCGATCTGCTCCTTGATGAACTGGTCGTAGGGCTTGTCTTTCTTGAAGGACTCCACCACATAGTCACGGTAGCGCCATGCGTGCGGGTAGAGAACATTCACCTCCTTCCCGCTGCTCTCGGCATAGCGCGCCACATCCAACCAGTGCCGCGCCCAGCGCTCTCCATAGCGTTCAGAGTTGAGATAATGGTCGATCACGCGCTCCACGGCCTCAGGCGACTGGTCGGCCACAAAAGCCTTCACCTCATCAGGCGTTGGTGGCAGTCCGGTGAGGTCAAAGGCGATGCGGCGGATGAGTGTGGACCGGCCCGCGTCCTTCACCGGATGCAACCCTTGCTTCTCCATGTCGGCGAGGATGAATCTGTCGATGTCCGTCTTCGCCCAATCCGTTGTTTTTACCTCCGGTGGGGCGTGTTTCACCGGCTTTTGAAAGGACCAGTGCTTGCGTCCTACGTCCATGTCGATCACACGCTTGCCGCCATTTGCGTTCGCTACCTTGCCCTCACGCGGATCAGGCGCACCCATCTCGATCCACCGTTTGAAATTGGCCACCACATTATCCGGGAGCTTCTCCTTCGGCGGCATCTGCATGTCTTCATTGTGGTATGCCATCGCCTCATAGATGCTACTGGCTTCAACCTTGCCGGGAGTCACCCCTGGGCGCCCCGACTCACCGCCCAGCAGTGTCGCTTGCCTCGTGTCTAGCGTCAGTCCACCCTTCACTTTCTCCGACTCGGCAGAATGACACTTGTAGCAATGTTGCACCAGCACGGGGCGGATGTTTTTCTCAAAGAACTGCAATTGCTCCGCATCCATGTCGGCCTGTGCTGCGTTGTGAGCCAGGAAAAACAAAGTGGCTAAAGGCAATGTCAGTGTCTTCATGGCGGGGCAGGGGTGTTGATTGCTGCTGAAACAAGTCTCATACGGAAAGGTTTCGTTGAAGGGTTTTGCCTAGGTATCCCAAACCAGCGGCAATTTCTCTCTTCGCCGCTTTTCACATCGCGTCGGTTGCCGTAGGCCGTTCCGTGCGTACATCTCGCCTCATGTTCTCCAAGCTAGCTACTCTCTTCTCAATAGCCTCGGCACCTATCCTATTTCTGACTGCATGCCAAATGCCCGCCCCGCAGACGGCGCAGCCCCAGGCGACCTCCGGCGGACCGTTCATGCTCGGCGTCGATGTACTAGCCTCGCGAGGCTTTGATCTGATCCGGGGTAAGCGAGTCGGTCTGATCACGAACCACACCAGCCTTACCAGCCGGGGAGAGCGCACACGTTCTGTATTCCAGCGTGGCTTAGGGTCGAATCTCGTTGCTCTTTACGCCCCCGAACACGGCATCGACGGCACCGTCGGTGCCGGTATCCATGTCAGCACACGGCGCGACGGTGTGACTGGACTCACCGTCTATTCTCTCTACGGTCCCACACGCAAACCAACGCCTGCGATGCTCGCCCCCATTGACGTGCTCGTGTTCGACCTCCAGGACATCGGCTGCCGCAGCTACACCTACATCAGCACCATGATCGTGGCGATGGAGGCCGCAGCGGAATGCGGGAAGCAATTCGTCGTATTGGACCGTCCAAATCCACTCGGTGGCTGGCGCGTGGAAGGCCCGCCGTTGGAATCAAAATGGAAATCCTTCGTTGGCCAGATTCCCGTGCCCTATGTCCACGGCATGACCGCCGGCGAACTCGCAATGATGGCCTGTTCACGCGGCTGGGTCTCGCGCGCACCACGCCTTGATGTGGTGAAAATGCAGGGCTGGAATCGCGGCATGACGTGGCAGGATACCGGTCTGCGCTGGCATCCGACCTCGCCCAACATCCCGCATTCCATCTCACCCTTCTACTACGTCACCACCGGCATCCTCGGTGGCGCGGCGGCAGTGGACATCGGCATCGGCACCGATGAGCCTTTCGGCTACGCTGGTGGTGCCGGGGTGAACCCTAACGCCCTGCTCGCCTACTGCCAGCGCTTGAACACGCCAGGCGTCAGCTTCTCCGCCTATTCTAAGAATGGTTTTGGCGGCGTGCGCATCCACATAAGCCCGCGCAACACCACCGACCTCACCGCGCTCGATGTGCTGCTCCTCGGGGAGATTAACCGCCTCAGCGGCGGCAAAGTCGTCGGCCGCATGAGCGGGTCAAAACTGAACCTCTTCAACAAGGTCTATGGCAGTGAGTCGCTCTACAATGACCTGCGTCGCGGCGTGCCCCCCCATAGCATCACCGCTCGCTGGCAAGGCTGGAATCAGAGCTTCCGCTCGCAAAGACAGCGTTTCTTGCTTTATCCCTGATTCTCCCGATCTGAAAAACCATGGAAGACCTCGCCATCGCCCGCGCTTGCGCTGAACTCGCCGACGACAAAAAAGCAGAAAACATCCGCATTCTCGATCTGCGCGGCCTCTCGCCTGTCATTGACTACTTCGTGCTGTGTAGCGCCCTCTCATCCCCGCAGCTCCGCGCCGTGCGCGACCACATCGAGGACGAGATGAAGGAGAAGTACGGCGAGCGTCCGCTCTACAAAGACGGCAACTACGAAAGCCAGTGGATCATCATCGACTACGGCAATGTCATGGTACATGTGCTCACTCCCGAGAAGCGTGAATACTACGCTCTGGAAGAACTTTGGGGCGATGCACCAGAGGTGGCCCTCAAAGCCGACGAGCCAGCCCCCGAACCCAGACCACGCGCAAAAAAGACTGCCGTCAAAAAAACCGCCGCAAAGCGTCCCACTAAGAAGAAGGTGCGCTGATTTTCTGCTCGTCATCGTGCTGTGCCTTCGCTAGACAGCAGGAATGAACGTCCGCGTCCTGCTCGTCATCGTCTCCTGTGCGCTCAGCGTCGTTACCGGCCTCGTCATCTCACGCAGTGGCATAAAGACGAATCCCTCGATACGACAGCGCCCACTCATCGGCCTGTCGATGGATACACTCAAGGAAGAACGCTGGCAGATTGACCGTGATCTCTTCACCAAAGCCGTGCAGGATGCCGGGGCGGATGTCCTAGTGCAGTCTGCAAACAGCAACGACGCCGCGCAGCTTCAAAACATCGAAAGTCTCATCACACAGAAGGTGGATGCGCTCGTGATTATTCCGCATGACGGCGCGGCGATGGCGAAAGCCGTCGATCTCGCGCATCAGGCAGGCATTCCCGTACTTTCCTACGACCGTCTCATTACCGGCTGCGAACTCGATCTCTATCTCACCTTCGACAACGTGAAGGTCGGCGAGTTGCAGGCTAGATTCCTTGCAGAGCGCATTCCGCAAAGCGGCAAACTACGTCTTATCCGCATCTACGGCGCGAAGACTGACAACAACGCTCGACTCTTCAAGCAAGGACAAGACAACATTCTTAATGCGCTTATCGCCGCAGGCAAAGTCGAGGTGGTGTTTGAAGATTGGGCCGAGGATTGGAAGCCGGAGAATGCGAAGAAGATCACCAACGCCGCCATCACCAAGATCGGCCAGAATTTCGATGCCATCCTCGCCAGTAACGACGGCACCGCTGGTGGGGCCATTCAAGCACTCGCTGAGGAAGGACTCGCCGGAAAAATCACCGTCACTGGCCAGGACGCCGATCTCGCCGCCTGCCAGCGCATCGCGCAGGGCACGCAGGCCATGACCATTTACAAGCCGATCCAAAGCATCGCCACCAAGGCTGCCGATCTTGCGTTGAAGCTAGCCCGGCGCAAGCCCGTGATCGCCCGCGACGCGACCCCGAACGGACGTGCCGACATTCCATCCGTCTTGCTAGGCATTGTTGCCGTCACAAAGGAAAATTTGCGTGAAACCGTCATCAAAGACGGCTTTCGCAAGGAGACTGACGTATTTCATCAATAGGTTTGAACGCTGCTGAGAGACAGCAGCCCCTCTTTTTACAGCAGAAGAAACACTAGAAAGCGATAGGTGTCTGTGTGCGCTCCGCCTGCGAGGGGCAGGCTTTCATGGCAGATGCCTTCTATGCGGATGCACAACGGAACCAACGGAAGCCCTCAGGACTGCCTCATCCGGCACTGCCCGCGTTTGAAAACCGCCCGAACGAGCGCTTGCAATCCAGCTCAAACTCGGCATGGACTCCGGCTCTTATGCCCGCCACTCCCGTCATCAACCTCCGCAAGGGACATGCCGTCCGCTACAACAACGATGTCTGCGTCGTCTCCGACTTTGAACTCAAGACGCCGCCGCGCATGGCCTCATTCGTGCAGATGTCCGTCCGCAGCATCACCATCGGTAAGGTGTACAACCTGCGTATGACCTCCAACGAGTCGCTGGAGTCCGTGAACCTCTCCCGCGACCAGCACGAGTACAGCTACAAGGACGGCGACGGCTACCACTTCATGCACCCTGAAACCTTTGAGGACGTTCTCCTCGGGGAGGACATGGTGAAGAAGGAGAAGGGCTACCTCATCGAAGGCCAGAAGTACATGATCCTCCTCGCTGACGAGGTGGTGGCCGGTATTGAGCTGCCCGCCTCTGTGGTCATGAGCGTGGCCGAGTCCCCCGAGGGCGTGAAGGGCGACTCCGCCAACAACGTGTATAAAGAGGCTATCATGGAAACAGGTCTGCGTGTGCAGGTGCCTCTTTTCATCGGCCCTGGCGACAAGATCAGCGTGAAGACAGAGGACGGCACCTATCTCGGGCGCGCAAACTAAGTCCTAGCTGATGGACGTCGTCGTGTTGTCAGCGGCGCACTTCAAGCAGACGCCGTTTCTGCTTGCCGTGATGTTTCAATAACGCATAATGTGTGCCGTTCGATGGTTGTCGGGAAAGACACGTTCCATTGCTGGTGGTCGTGAATTCTGCGGCGGTCATTGGACATTGTTTTTGTGGGGGTATAGCTCAGTTGGTAGAGCGTCTCGTTCGCAATGAGAAGGTCAGGGGTTCGAATCCCCTTACCTCCACCACTTTTCCCATGCCGTTACTCCCACGATGAAACATCTCCTCTTCTCTATTCTGGCTGCCAGCTTGCTGGTTTCTTGTGCCACCAAGGATTTAGAACACTGCCCGCCTGGAACCAAGGGCATCATCGTGGCCTCGCCGGTCGAATGCACGCACAAGGATGGCAAGTTCACCCTACCCGCCGGTTTTTACGCGCCGGAGGCCCAGTCTTCCAAGGGTATCTACTATGTGGCTCCAGAGCGTCTGAAAACCACGGGTATCATCCGCCAAGGGCACGAGCGCGGCGGGCTATTCATCGCTAACGAAGGTTGGCAATGGGCCTGGACGGGGCATCCTGCCTTTGAAGTGAGCGAGAACAAAACCTCCATCCTAGGCAAACGTGGCATCTTGATGCCGACGCACTTCAAGTTCGAGCCCTATGTGAACTATAAAAAGGCGGATCGCTAACGGAGTTCAGCCCCCTGCAGCGCGCTGGATGCGCGCTGGCACGTCGTTGATGCTGTAACCCGCTTCGCGCAGCGCGTCCCATACTTTCACCAGCACACCGAGCGCAGCGGTGGTGTCTGCCTGCAACTCGAGTTTCATGCTAGGCTTTGCCTCTTTGAGAGACTGTATCGCCACGGCGAGCTTTTCCAGTTCCACTGGTCTGCCATCGAGGAAAACCTTCTGCTCCTTGTCGATGCTGATGGCTACGCGTGATTCAGGAGCTTGTGTGGCTCCGCCAAGGGATTTCGACTCCGGCAGGGTGATCTTCACCTGCGTCTTATCTTTTTTGAAAGTGGTGGTGGCGACAAAGAAAATCAGCAGGATTACCATGATGTCGATCAACGACACAATGGGGATCGTGGGCACCGGACGGCGGCGTGGTCGCAGGTTCATAACGATGGTGCGGAAGAGAAAACTCAGGACGACGGGCGCTGCACTTCAAAGTGTTGGTAGAAGTGTTGGATTGTCTCCTGCATGATCGACTCCACCCTCACCGCCAGCGCGTCCACCCGACGCACGAAATAAGTGTGCGCCAGCACCGACGGCACTGCTACAAAGAGGCCGGCGATCGTACAGCGTAGCGCCACGCCGATCTCATGCGCTATGGCCCCCGTGTCGGGGCTGCCCTCCGCGCCGGTTCCGAAGGCAGAGAACATGCCGACTAGGCCCGCTGTCGTCCCCAAGAGTCCTAGCAGCGGCGCAACAGTGATCATCACCTCCAGCAACGGGATGCCACGCTCCAGATTATGGATTTCCTCGCGCGCCTTGATCTCACACGCGGCGTGACATTCCTGCTTGCTGGTGAAGGCACCACTGATCGCCATGGCTCCGAGACGCGAAAGCATGGAGCCATCTCTCTCCAGAAACTCCTGCAACGGACGGATGTCCCCCTTCAGTGCGTAATTCGGGATCGAACGGAGTTGGCTGCTGACACTGTTGGGCATGATGACATTCTCCCGGAGCTGTAGCCACGCCAAGATGGACGCGGTAATGGCCGAAAGTGAGCACAGGACGATGAGCCCCATGACGAAGCCGCCTGTGGCCAAGAAATCCCAAACAAGCTGGATGCCAGAAGGTGTGGCTTTATCTGCGGCGGCGAGCAGCGTTTGCGCATGGGAGAAGAGATCAGTAAATGAGGACATTGTATTCGATTTTCAGGCGCTCTTGGTCGTTCATCGGGAGAGATGGCAGAACATCGGCAGGAATAGGAGGGATGCTAGCGTCGCGGATCGCCTGCAAGGTGAAGCTGGTGAGCACAGGGTTGGACTCCTTGTCGTTCACGACGCGGAGATCCTCCACCTTACCTTTCTTGTTCACATAAAACACGATTTCGAGGCTGCCATAGGTCACCCCATCACGCCGCAGCAGGCGGTAGATGTGCCATTTCTTTTCGACCTGTCCGGTGACCTGGCGGATATAGCGACCTTTAGGGGAATCCTCCGCGTCCACCGCAGCCTGAGCTCCGCGATTGGAAAGCGTCCCTTTCGTCTGTGTCGTTCGTGTAAAGGGGGTGAAGGCGTTGGGATCCTGGTTCGGCGTCGTGCGCGACACAGGTTCATCCTCCATGACAGGGAGAGCCTTGGGGATCGGCTGCGCCCTAGGGGGCGCCTCCGGCATCGTCTGCGCCACCTCACGCGCCGGAGGCGTCTGCGGTTCCGGCTTTTGCGGCATCGGCGGGGTGTCCTGTGTGGGCTGTGCTCTCTTTACCTCGATGGTCAGGCGGTTCTTTTCCACGCTGGCGAGCGCCTTGTCCGCCTCTTCCATCATCTTGGTCAGCGGGGTCGATTCCGGCACCACCTTCGCCACGCTCTGCAGTGGAACGGACGGTTTGGGCGGGGGAGCAGCGTCCTTGGGTCTCACGATCGAAGGCGGCGCGGGCGGCATCGGCGGCTCAGGCTGCAACATAGCGGGTGCGCTCTTCGGAGCCTGCGGGCGTGCGTCATCCTTCAGCTCACCGTCATGATGATCACGATCCGCCAGCTCACGCGTGGGCAGCTTCAACCCGTCCATCGTCGGCATGTCTTGCGCGCCGTCCGGGAATGGTGCTTTGACGGTGGCTGCTGTGGTGTTTCGGTCAGAGATGAAGGCCGCGTTCTTTGGCTTGTCACTCTCAGGGGCGTTCTGAGATGTGCGGATGTAAACCTCTCGCTTCAATGGTGGCTTCGGCACCGGTTCAGGAATGATCTGATCGGGAAAAAGCAAAGTAACTTCCTTCTCCTTTGGCTGCACCAGCGCTTGCCGCCACAACCGACGTGCGGCCTCCCCGGCGAACATCCACGCCAGAATTAAAAACAACAGCGCATGCAACACCAGAGAGCCGGTGATGGCGATGCGCAGGTTTTTGTCGGGGGCGGCGGTCACAGGGGACGGTCGCCTTTACAGTGCCCTCCCGCCACGGGTAATCAATCACTCATTCCCCCCACTTCACACAGAGTTCATTCCACGCGTGTCACTCGCTTCCAGAAGAAATCGAGTTCGCGTGCGAGCACACTCATCACCTGCGCAGGCGCGGCCTGTAAAGCGCCAGATTCAGACTCCTTGATGATGCGCTGCATCGCGTAGAGGGCGGCGATGCCGGACGTGTCGAGGTGAATAGCATCGACATGCGGACGCAGCGATTCGGGAAATGTGGTGCCGTGCCCCATGCTGGTCGAGTTCTGCTGCTCACGACCAGTTTTGAATGTGGCAATCTTGAACTTCGGCGCACCCACAGCGGCGTTTACGCTTAGCTCAGCGAGGCGGCCAGCCGCAAATCCCGCGAGCGTGCGCCAGTAAGCAGCGTCAGCAAAATTCGCGAGACCGAAGACAACCTCCAATCCCTGCAGCGACCAGCACATGGCATAACGCCCCGTCATTCCAGGCAGCTCATATTCACTGAAGCGCACGAGTGGGAAACGTCGTCCGGCGAGGCGGATCAGTTCAGTGAGCTTCGTGTAGTCAAGCGGCAGCGACACCGCCTCCGCCGCCATTTGCAAACGCAACGCCTCATATCGTCCGAGCAATGCGTCGCGCTCCTTGTCCGGCGCGGGGGCTGTTGTAAGTGAAACGGTCGGTGGCAGGATGGCGGCAGGGACGGTCCCAGGCATGGACGCTTGCTTGAATGGAGACATGATTGCGGCGCTCGGCGCTTCGGAATCCATCACACTGACCAGCCGCGAGGCGACTCTGTGCGGGCCATCATTCGGGCCGGACACCGGAGTCTGGCTTGGCTGGCGTAGTCTGCCGAGCATTTCCCGCAGGTTCTCAAACGCACTGGTTGAAGCAGGCGAAAATTGAGCCGGAGCAGCCTCCGAAAGTGTTTCATTCGTGGCAACCGCCGCAGTCGTGCTGATTTCCGCCGCAGGTGGGGCAGGGGGCGGCAGATGCGTGCCATTTACCAGCGTCAGAGGCTTTTCCGACTGCTGTGGCAGCGCGGGCTCGGGCTCGGCGAGACCTTCGGCCATGCGTTTCACATCGGCTGAGGTTCCGGCGTCGAAAATAGCAACCTCTGAAAGCGGCTTCTCATCATCCTTCACCGTGTCGGTCAGCAGCGGCAACACACCCGCTTCATCGCCTTCGGTCTTCTCCACTTCCAGCGGCGCGGCGGGAGACGGCGCGACCAGAGTCTGCTGGAAAAAGTCCCACTGTTTCGCGACGTGACGCAAAAATGTGCGTGCGGACACCGAGCCCAGCGGACGGCCCAGAAAGTAACGTCTCACATCGACGAAAGCCTCGAACTCCTCGATCTCCCCTCGCGTTACGTTCGTGTTTTGCAGCCGCATACGCAGCAGCGTGGATGCCTCGTTTTCACCAATGCCGCGCAGCAGCATCTGCGACGCGGTGAGGCGGTCCTCCATTGCACTGGGTAGATGGTGGCCAAAGGTCGCCTGCCACACATCCTGGTTCAGGCTGAGCACCACGTTCACGCCGTCCATCTCCGCCATGTCAAGCAGCAGTGAGGCGATGCGCAGCCCCGCCTCAGGATTGCGGTAATACGCGTCGAGGTGATCCACCAGCAGCACGACCGGACGCCATAAGCCGAGCAGCCGCAGCCACGTCACCGGCCCTTCATTACCTTCATCCGCTGCGAGCATGCGCAGCACGGCCATTTTTGACATGCCGCCGTCGAGCGCGTGGCTCAGCATCGCATCCACCCATGACTCGAGCGCGGCGGGGATCGCCGGCACGCGTTTCATTGCCTGCTCGGTCATCGGCTTGCGCAGTTGCGTGTCAAAACGCCGCACCCATTCGCCGACTAGGCGTGCGCTGCCCTTCTCATCAAACACCTCGACCGGATCCCCCCCCAGAACGCGCAGCGCCTGCTCCTTGTCTGCACACGGTAGGATGTCGCTCTCGATCAAACGCCGAACCAGAGCCGCGCACACACCCGCGCAAGCCTCACGCAGTTTCGTCCAGCCTTCACGCGCTGTTTCCGCACGCGCCATCGACTCCAGGCCGCGCACCGCCACTGCCGAAATACCAATCTCATCCTCCAGGCGGAATGCCAGTGGCACCAGCACCACCTGCCCGCCCGCAGCGGCAGCGAGGCGGCCCAGCAAATGCGTCTTCCCATAGCCGGCACGCGGAGCCGTCAGCAGCAGCAGTGGCTGCCCGCCCATGCGACCCGCGTTACTCTGCCGTTCATCGATGGAGGTGGTGAGTTGCCCGAGAATATCCGAGTTCAATCCCGGCACGCTGCGGTTCTCCTCCACACCAAACGGCCCGGCACACACGTCATCTGCGAACGGATTGACGCGCTCCGAAATCGTGAGTTCGGCTGCGGGCGGATAGGATGTTGAGGGTGCCTTTTCTGAAGTTTCCACAATGAATGGGGTTTCAGCGTTCTGGATTGGATCAGTTTCACTGAAATTTATGCCAAACCTCGCGCCCCAGAAAGTAAGTTTTTTGACTCTCCGGCATCTTTCCGTCCCTCCGAAAACTTGCTCTCTCAGGCCGCGTTAAGCTCCTCATCCATGCGTCTTGCCCTCCGCCCCGCTACACACGAAGCACTCGAACGCTTCCGCCTGCGCCGCCAGCACCTCCTGCAAATACGCGCCATACTGTGCGGCCTCGCTTTTGCCATTGTGGCCTGTATCGTGATCGCCCTGCTGGACCGGGTCTGGCTCATGCCTGACCTGTTGCGACCGTGGCTGACACTGCTCGCGTATGCAGGGGCGGTCATTATGGCGTGGAAATTTGCGTGGCGCTTCATCGCCCAGGCAAAAGGCAGGGAGGGGACGGCGCGGCTCATCGAAGCCGCCGAGCCCTCCTTGCGCGAGCGCATCCTCTCAGCTGTCGAACTCGCTGATTTACATGATGACGCGGCTGTGAAGGACTCTGCTGAATTTCGTGAGCGCCTGCAGGATGACGTCGCCGCAGCAGTCGAAGGCATCGATTGGAAGACGCGCCTGCCCGTGCGTACGCTGAAGCCGTGGCTTCTCAGTACCAGCGGCCTCGCTGCTGCCACGCTGCTGCTCTGTCTAGTGCCAGGGCTGCACATGAGCGGCTTTCTTGCCCGCGCCGCACTGCCCTTTGCGAATCTTGAGCGCCCCGCATCTGTAAAGATTCGCATCTTGGAACCTGTGAAGGCTGATGCGCTCGCGCCGATCGGCTCCGAAGTTCCGCTGGTCATCGAGACTGAGGGCGCACGCCTTGGGCTGGCCACCCTTGAACTGCAAACCACTGACTCCAAACCGCGCCGCTCTGAGCTTTCCAGCATGGGAACATCACGTTTTGAGGGCGTCGTGCCCGTGGGACAGAGTGATGTGCGCTACCGCATTCACGCGGGCGACGCCATCACTCCCTGGCGCACGCTCAACGCCCGTGCGCGCCCGCGCATCATCGAGTTCACAAAGACCATCATCCCGCCAGCCTACACCAGCGCGAAGGAGACAACCCTCATCGAGGATCATGGCGATCTTGAGGCGCTCGACGGCTCCACCATCAAACTCACGCTCAAAACTAACCAGTCACTCTCACAAAGTGATGTCGTCTTAAACCCCGACTTGGCAGAAAAAAAGAAATCCCCCGCCAAAACGAACGCGGATGGCACGCTCGCTGCCGAGATCGCCATCAAGACCGAGAATGGAGCTTGGCAGATCGATCTTAAATCCAAGGAAACCGGCTTTACCAACGAGGAAAGCACACCTTGGCGTATCACGACGATCCCCGACCTACCGCCCCTCGCGCAGATCAACGAGCCTACGGAGCAGATCGAACTGCTGCCAGACGAGGCCGTACGCCTCGCGGGTGTGGCTTCGGATGATGTCGGCTTGAGCAACGTGAAAATCGCGCATGCCATCAATGGCGCAAACTGGAGCGAGCGTGATGTGCAGATCACCAAAGCCGTGAAGGAGGTGCCAGTGCAGAGTTTGATCCCGCTGGTCCCTCTCGGCGTGAAGGCGGGTGAATCGTTGCTGGTGAAACTCATCGTAGTCGATTTGAAAGGCCAGCAGGCCGAGTCGCCACCGGTGCGCATCATCATTCTTGAGCAGACAGTCGATCCACGTCAGCGTGAATGGTCCGCAGCGCAGCGCCGCCTCGCGCAGAAGGCGGAGCACCTCAAGGAGGAGACCCGTGAACTGGTGAAGGACATCACAAAGGTGCGCAAAACGGAAAAGGACACTCACAAAAATTCCGATAAGGCGAAAAATGAGGCCGAAAACGCGCTCGCCGGAGCCCGGCAAAGACTGGAGCAGGTCAAGGCGCAGATGGATGATCTTTGGAAGGAATTGAAGAACGCCGCACGCGACGCGCCGAACCAGCTCGACGCCAGTGAGGCCCAGCTTCTCGGCGTACGCCTCGCGCAGATGCGCCGTGAGAACATCCCGAAGATGGAGAAACTCAACGCGGAGGAGATTACCAGCCCCGAGCAGATCAAACGCGCGGCCCAAGAGGCACATAATCAGGCAAACCTCATCGCCGACGCCGCACGCGCCTTCGCCGCCGAGGACACCGCGAAGATCACCGCACAGGAGTCTCAACAGCTTCAACGGCAGTCGCGCATGCTCACTGAAAATGCGATCCAGGCCAATCGTGACGCCGACCAGCGCCCGAAATGGCAGGAGCAGCAGCGTGCACTCATGGCGCAGACCCAGACGCTGCAAAAAGACCTCCAGCAGCTCGACGAGGCGCAGAAGGGCCGCAATCACGGCCTACTACAGGATGTGGACAAAAAACTCACTGAGACCGCGACCGATCTCGCCAGCAGCCTCGACAAACCGGAACAGACAAAGAGCCCGGAACACCTTTACGGTGCATCTGACAACCTGCGCGGACGTTTGCAGCAGGCCGCCGACGCCTCGCGCAACATCGCCGAGCAGACGGCGAACGAGGCCCAGCAGCGCCGCGAGCAACTGGCCCGCCAGGAAAACCCCGCGCTCGCAAAACTCGAAACTGCAAAGAACACACTGGCCATGGCGGAGCAGGCCGTGCGTGATCCACGCCAGAACAAACACAGTGAGCGTGATGGCGTGACACCCGCTGAAAAAGCACAAGAGGAACTCGCTCAGGCCGCGAAGCAGATGCAAGACCAGGCCGAATTGCGCGAACAAAACCGGCTCACCAACAACCAGGCCGCACTCGACATGAACCGCGCTAGCCGTGCCGCTGACGAGCTAGCCCGTCAGACTGCCGAAGCGCGGAAACTCCCACAACCAACTCAGGAGGAGGCGGCGAAGACCAGGAAGAGCAATGCACCGCCATCCGAAGCACAAAAAGCCATGCAAAATTTGAAAGAGCAGGCCACGCAACTCGCTCAGGCCGCGCATGCACTGGAGGCGGATGCGCTCGCTCAGGATGCCGCGCAGGCGCTTGAAGCCGCGCAGTCCGAGAGCATGCGTCCGCAGAACCAGCAGGATTTTGCGCAGAGCTTCGCACAGGCCCGTGCTGCCACTGAGGCGCTGCAGCAGATCCCGGAAAAGATCAACCGTGCGCGCATTGCCGAAGCGATGCAGCAGAAAGACCCGCAGGCTGCGAATATGCTGCGTCAGGCCGCCCAGCAGGCCAGCGACGCCTCACGCAACGCCGCAGAACAGAGCAAAAACCTCGCCCGCGAGGCCGCACAGCAGCAGTCTAGCCAGCAGCTCAACCAGCAGCCCGCGCAGCAAGCCACCGCCAATGCGCAGATGAAGGCGGACGAGCTCGCCGCGCAGTTGCAGCCGCAGGTCGATGCCGCGCGTGCGCAACTCGCCGCCATGACGCCTGAAATCAGCGAGATGATGAAGCGCGTGGCCGGAGATTTGCAGAAAACGCAGCAGCAGACGCAAAATGCCGCGAACGAGGCCAAGACCGAGAAACCCGTCGATCAAGTCGCGCAGAAAGCACGAGAACTGCGGCCCGAAGCGGCAGCGAACGCGGAGAAAATGGAGTCCTTGCAGGCTGCATTGCGTCAGGAAGCTAACGCCGCCGACCTAGCACAAAAACCCGGGATGCAGATGGCCCGCACCGCCGACGTCGCCCTAGCGCAGATGCAGCAAAAGTCGCCGCAGATCGCGCAAAACCTCAAACAGGCCGCGCAGGCCACACAGAGCCAGCCGCAGGCGCGGGATTTGCAACAGGCCGCTGACGCGCAACAGGAGGCGGCGCAGGCATTGCAGCAGCTCGCACAGAATATGCAGAAGCTGGAGCAGGGTCAGCCACTCACCGCAGCCGAGCAGGCCGCCATGCAGCAGATGGAGCAGGAACTCGGCGTGCAGGAGCCGCTGGATGAGGCGTATCAGCGCGCGCAGGAGCTCGCGCAGATGGCGCAGGATGCGAAACAGAATCCGCAAGCCGTCCTTGAAGCATTGGAGAAGGAACTTCCAAAAAATCCATCCATGCAGAAGGCTCTAGCTGAGACTGCGAAGAACACCGCTAGGCAGGCGGAACAGTCCGTGGCCAAAGAGACGCAGCAACTTGTGCAGAACGGTATGGCGCAGAAGCAGGCGGCGAATGATCTCGCCCGCGTCTCGCGCCACCAGCAGCGTCTGGGCGACAAGGATGCCGCGCAACAAGTCACGCAGGCTAGCAATCAGCTTCAACAAGCCGGGCAACAGGCCGAGGCGCAGCAGGCAAATCCACAACCAAATCCCCAGGCTGCGCAGCAGAGCCAGGCGAGCGCCGCCAAGGCCGCGAAAGCTGCAGAGGCCACAGCCAGCGCCACTGCGCCGCCGATGCTGGCTTCTCCACTCGAACAACTACAAGGCCAGATGCTCGCGCAGGCACTCGATCAAATCGACGCACAGCTTCATCCAATGCAGAACGCGCAAGCCGCGCAAAACGGCCAGCAGCAACAGCAAGCCCAGGGAGAACAACAGCAGGGACAGCAGGCGCAAAATTCCCTCAATCAAGCCCAGCAGGCCCAGCAGCAGAGCATGGCCGACTCTCGCAACAGCGGACGGACTCCAGGCTCCAAGCCACAACAGCAGATGGCGCAGAATCAGCAGCAAAATCAAAACACGCAGGCGCAATCTGCGGAGGGCGGCAACAAATCCACCCAGCTTCAGAACGGCGTGCTCGGCCAGGCAGGCGTTCTCGTAAACGGCGACTGGGGGCACCTGCCGCAGAAGATGGCCGACGACCTCACCGAAGCCACCCGCAGCGAAGCCGCGCCCGAATATCGCGCCGCTATCGAGAGCTACTACAAAGCTATCGCACAGAAGGCGAGAAAGTGATCTGGAGCAGATGAGGCGGGCCGTCAGGCCCTGCGCAGCCATGCACGACCAGCGATCAGAGCAAGTATGGCCACGGCGACAACAGGGATGGCGATTTTTGCGTCTTTCTCAGGCGCATCTTCCGAACGAGGTGCCTCGATCCTGACTGTCTGCGGCTGGGCTTCGTTGCTTTTCTCAACCGGCACCAGCTCCTTTCCATGCTTGGCCACCTGCTTCCAGTCCGCCGCCATCACGAGATCGACGCCTGGGTTCTGCTCCTTCACCTGACATGAGCATGAACCGACGAGAAAGGCTGCGGCGCTATCCACCGTCTCGGCACGGATACCTTTGCCAACGAGTGCGTATAGCACCCTGCCTTGGCCAAAAATGGGGAACACCATCGGTTCATCGAACTCTCGCAGCCCTTCCTCGCTGGCCAGCAGCATCGCCGCAAAAGCATCCTCCTCCGGATCATCGCGTTTGACCTTCATCATGGAGAATGCCAGGCGCAGATCGTCGCCAGAAACCGACACCAGTCCGTTTTTGAGATCCTGCTCGTCGAGGACTGGCAGCTTCATCACGCCGGCAAGGAAGCCGAGTCTCTCGGCGAGAAATTCGGCTGCTTCCGCGTCCTTCTTCGCGTTTCCACTTTCCAGCAGCACCCAGACAGCGCTCTCACCATCGCTCAGACGCTTGATGATCTCCCTCCTCGCGGGTGAATCGACCAGCCGCCTCACGTTCTCCATGGAATAGTCTGCTGACCACACCAATTCGTCGTTGCCCGTCATGCGTGGCTGGCGCAGCTCGATCCTATTCGCACTGCCGTTCGTGATTTGAAAATTGCCGCCGAGCGCCGCCCCCATAGGCAGAGTCACACGGTAGGCGTCCGCCGGCCAATGCTCCAGGGCATAGCGAAAGACCGGCACCGAACAGGCAAACGCCGGGCTGGTGGCGATGAGGAAAAACAACACACGCATCATGAGGTGCCGCACAATACGTTGCTGGCGGGCATTTTAATCCCGGCATGTAGCTGAAATTCTTCCGCTGCTGAAGTGGTGGTGGCAAAGGAGGTAATTCCTTCTTGCTGCGCTGTTCATGCTGACTCTGATGAGGCATGCCTCGCATCGCCCTGCTTCCGGTCTTTCTATGTGTACTCCAGGCTGCTGCCAAAGACATCTCCGTCGCCGATGCCTCCAGTTTCGCGAAAGCGGCAAAGGTAGTTCTGCCTGGCGATGTGATCATCCTTCAAGATGGTATCTGGACCGACGCACGGCTGAAGATCCATGCCAGTGGCACGGCGGAGAAACCGGTGACACTCAAGGCGCAGACGCCGGGCAAAGTCGTGCTCACAGGAGATTCACGCCTCTCCCTGTCTGGGGCGCACATCGTGGTGGACGGCCTCTGGTTTCAGAATCCAACCGGAGAGGAGGCCATTGAGCTGCGCAATGACTCCGACGAACTCGCCAGCGACTGCCGTGTCACCAATTGTGCGGTGACGAACGCATTGCAGGCAGCGCCGGGCAAATCAGCTCGGTTCGTGTCGATTTACGGCGCTCGGAATCGGATCGATCACTGCTACATCGCCGGAAAGACGTCCGAGGGCACGACGATGGTGGTGTGGCTCGCAGACGGGGCGAAGGACCAGGGAAAACACCAGATCGACCATAATCACTTCGGACCGCGGCAGAAGCTCGGCAAAAACGGCGGTGAGACCATCCGCATCGGTGACAGCAAGACCTCGATGCTAACCGCCGGGTGCGTGGTAGAGGAAAATCTTTTTGAGAAGTGCGACGGTGAGGCGGAGTGCATTTCCAACAAATCCTGCGGCAACATCTATCGCCGCAACCTCTTCAGAAACGTCTCGGGCACTCTCACGCTGCGCCATGGCAATCACTGCAAGGTGGAAAACAACACCTTCGTCTGCGAAAATACCAAAGGAGCTGGTGGTGTGCGCATCATCGGCGAAGGACACATCGTCACCGGCAATCTCTTCATGAACCTCACCGGTGGGGACGAGCGTAGTGCCCTCTGCATCATGCTTGGCATCCCAGATTCGGAGGCCTACGGCTATTTTCAGGTCAAGGGTGCTAGGGTGAAGGACAACACATTTCTGGGATGCGCGCACAATATTCTCATCGGTATGAGCGGAGACAAACGTGCCACCCTTCCGCCGGTAGATACCGAGATCACCGGCAATCACATCCAAACTGCCAAGGGGGAAGCGTTCGATATCCGGTGCGCTGTCGATGGTGTGATCATGAACAACAACAAAACAGGCGCGAAGCTGATAGAGGCTATCAGCATCGACGCCCCCACGCTGCCTGGCACCACTTGGAAGCATTAACCCCTTTTCTCATGCGCACCAATGTTCTGGGCACTCCGCTCACATGCTGCTGCCGCAAACCCATGACTGGGTTCTATCGTGACGGCTTCTGCCGCACAGGCCCCGGTGACACCGGTCTGCATACCGTTTGCATCGAAGCCACCGCAGAATTTCTCCGCTTCTCCAAGCTCACTGGCAACGATCTCTCCACACCCGCCCCTGAATGGGATTTTCCAGGACTGAAACCAGGCGATCGCTGGTGCTTGTGTGTGACGCGGTGGAAGGAGGCTCTGGATGCCGGAGTCGCGCCCGCGATCTGCCTTTCCGCAACGCACGAATCCGCGTTGGAGTGGGTCGATCTTGAGGATTTGAAAGCCCACGCTCTCGACGATCCCGGCGGAGTCGCAGAATGAATTCCACACTCGCTGCCGAAGGTGTGTCGCACGGCTAGCGCCTAAATTTCAGCGGCTGGCAGCAGGCACAAAATATCAAAAGGGAATGACACACCTGTAACCAAAGTTTTTAATGCAGGAAATGTCTGTAACCCGTGAAGCACATGGCCAGCTTGAGTTCATCGGCGGCGGCGATGACTTCAGCATCCTTAACGGAACCGCCAGGCTGGATGGCGGCGGTGGCACCGGCTTCGGCGGCTGCGATGAGGCCGTCAGGGAAGGGGAACATGGCGTC
>CAYQWE010000008.1:0-132916 GCA_964421275.1 uncultured Prosthecobacter sp. | reverse complement strand
ATCGCGGTTGTGGGCAGGCGCTTTTTGTTCTCTGCGGTGACGACGTCCACCCAGCCCTGCTCATCGGAGCGCAAGCCGTCTGTCATGAAGAAAATCACATCCGGCTTGGGGCTACCATTGAGCGCCATGAGCAGGCCAGAGCCCCAGTTCGTGCCGCCGGGGTTTTCAGAGCGCTGGATGATCTCGGTGCTTTCACGAAGCGAGAAGGGGCTGGCATTGATGTATCTGAACTTGGGTATCTTCACCGTCTTGTAATTCTTTGAGTCGATCTCCCACCGGTACTTCAGCAACGCCTCCGTGCTGCGGCTGTCCACCTGGTCATGTGGCCAAGCGAAATCTGAAAAGTACAAGATTTGGTAACTGGTGCCCATGGGCATCTGGTTCAGGCTCTTGACCAGCTCTTTTTTCAATAACTCGAAGCGGGAGATGGACTCCCCGCTCGCGATCGCGGACATCGAACCCGACACATCCACAACGAACACGACATGTTTCCCAAGCGCGGTTTGGCCGACAAAAGTGAACCTGCCTCCACGCCCTAGGCCAGTCCCGAATCCACCGCCCGCGCCCCCCATTCCCAGCGGCTGCCCCGCCGCCATGGCGGAAGAGCTGACGCTCATGCGGTTGGTGATCTTGGAGAAATCCATCATGTCCATCGGCGGCATCTCCGGCAACACAACGTTCGCCGCCAAGGTCTGCACGGTCAGTTTCCGGGACAGAGGGCGGGCCTTCATCCAGGGGTTTTTCTTGAGTTGCACCTGGTTGTGCAGCTCTGAAGAAGCCGCCTGCCCCTGGGGAGAGCTGCCACCCGGCAGAAAGTCCACCTGCTTGTCCACCACTTGACGGATACCCACGAACGCGGCGACGAGGAGGAGAAACAAATGCACTGCCATGCTCCAGCCCAATGATTGAAACCCGGCCTTCTCAGCCAGGCGACGCCAGCGTTTCTTCCGGGCAACCTCGGGAGTGTCCGGCTCCTCCGCTGGCTGGGGCTTAGGGGCGGTGAAGGGCTTGATGGCTGCTTGAGTGAACGCAGACTTGTTCGTTCTGGGCTTTTCTGTCGGCAGCGGTGATGAGCTCTCCGGGGTGATGGATTCCTTCGTCGAGCGCCCGCCGCTCAAGGAGACGGGCGGCGTCTCCGCTGGTCGGCGGCGAGGTTTCTCATCGCGCCTTTGCTCGGCTGCGGGAGGGAGTGGTTCTGGCTGAGAAGTTTCCGCTTCTGGCTGTTTCGGCTCCAAGGGCGCGTTGTCAGGCGTGCCTGCTTCTGAAGTTTGCTCTTTCTCGAACGCCTCCCACAAGGCGCGGCCATCTTGTTCAGGTGCCGCAGGTGTTCCCGGCAGAGATGCAGCCTCCGAGACATCAGACTCCGCAAGAAACACCTTCTCGGCTGACTGTGGTGCAAGAATGGAAGGCCGCAGAATCTGCGGTGCTAAAACGGCCGGAGATTCTTGATGCGTCGGTGGTTGTTCCGACACCACCATTTCTGAATGAGGCTGGAGACGCCCCTTTTCCCACAGCACCTGTCTTTCGACGATCTCCTCCTCTGTCGAATCAACAGAGGGCAGAAAGCTGAAGTCGTCGTGGACGTTGCGAGGCATGGCGCTGCGATTTTCGTTTCAAACAGACACTATTCAAGGGTGTTGCATAGAAACACCACGAGCATGGAGGCTCCAGCTTGGGTGAAGAAGGAGGTGGGGCTTCGATTCATCTCACAAAGCGCACGATGTTGCGGTGGTAAACCTCGCATTCCTTCTTGTGCATCCAGATGCTGAACCAGAACAGCAGGCCACCGAAAACGACGATCACCACCAGCAACGGCCTGCCCTTTGGTGAGCGTGAGCTGAGCAGCGCTGCGGCACCCAACAGTGCCATCACATAATACGGCCAGGCCCAGTCCTTGCGTCGTTGCGTCTGCTCTTGGATCAGAGGCGCGAATTCTGGCGAGCGTGTGGCAAGGATACGCGGCGTGGCCTTGTCCCGTAGTTCAAGATATGGCCAAACGCTCGCGCATGACACACAGATGACGCCCAAGGCCAGCAGACGCGTCTTAGGCTCGGCAAACACGAATGATAGCATCAAGAACACCAGCCCGACGCCCAGACCGAACAATGGCAGCGGCTCCAGCAGCAAGTGCAGATACTCCGGATCGCAGATGCTCTGCCAGAGCGTTGTCAGCTCACGCCACATGGAGGATGATCAGAAAAGTTCCGCCTGTGCCCTGGCCGGAGGGGCGAGCCCGAGCTTACGATAAGCCGCAGGCATGGCGACACGGCCGCGCGGTGTGCGTTTGAGATAGCCCTGCATCACAAGATAAGGCTCATGCACATCCTCCAACGTGCTTGCGTCCTCACCGACGGCGACCGCCACTGTGTTAAGACCGACGGGGCCGCCGTCGAACTTGCCGATGACGGCCTCCAGGATGCGCGTGTCCATTTCATCGAGCCCGGATTCGTCGATGTCGCGCATGCTGAGCGCCTGATTGGCCACCGCCTCCGTGATGATGTTCTGCGCCTTCACCTGGGCGAAGTCGCGCACCCAGCGAAGCAGATGGTTCGCGACGCGCGGTGTGCCGCGTGAACGGCGTGCGATCTCATGCGCGCCGGCCTCCTCCATCGGCACGCTCATGAGGCGTGCTGAACGCATGAGGATGTGCTGCAATTCCTCGCTGGTGTAGTAGTCTAGGCGGTTCGGAATACCGAAGCGTGAGCGCATCGGCGCGGTGAGCATGCCCGCACGCGTGGTGGCACCCACGAGCGTGAAAGGCGGCAGATCGAGCCGGATCGTGCGCGCCTTCGGCCCTTGGTCGATGATGATGTCGAGCCGAAAGTCCTCGATCGCGGGATACAGATACTCCTCGATGCTGGGATGCAGGCGGTGGATTTCGTCGATGAAAAGGATGTCCCGCTCCTGTAAATTCGTCAGGATGCCGGCCAGATCCCCCGCGCGCTCGATCTGCGGACCGCTGGTGGTGTGCAGCTTCGTGCCGACGGCGCTCGCGATGAGGTTCGCGAGTGTGGTCTTGCCCAGACCAGGTGGGCCGCAGAGCAAAACGTGATCCAGCGATTCGCCGCGCATCTTCGCGGCCTCTACCATCACCAGGAGCTGCTCCTTCACCTTTGTCTGACCGTGAAACTCCGAAAAATCCGCCGGGCGAAGGGCGAGATCGAATGGTGAGTCAGGTTCGTTGAGCGCGGGGTTCACTGCCGCACATAGGAGCGTGAGAATGAACGCGTGCAAGAAGGCACGAGGCGTTTTCTCAAGCGAGGCGCGTCAGGCGAATACATCCAACACCACCTTACCCTTGTCACCGACGGTGAAGGGGCGGTTCGAGGGCGACATGACGACCTCATCGACCGGCAGGCCTAGGCTCCAGCCGACGGTGGAGAGGAAATCCTGTGGGCTGGTCTGCTTATCGGCCACGGCCATGCCCTCCTTGTCGCTAGCACCGTGAATGAAGCCGCCTTTGACACCGCCTCCTGCAAGCAGGGTGGAGAATGCCTTCGGGTGATGGTCGCGTCCGCCGTTGCCGTTGATCTTGGGGGTGCGTCCGAATTCGGAGCAAAGGACAACGAGAGTGCTCTCCAACAGGCCGCGCTCGCTGAGATCATCGAGCAGGGCAGAGAGAGCCACGTCGAGTTCGGCACCGTGCTCGTCCAGGCCGTCCTCGATGTTGTTGTGCATGTCCCAGCCGCTCTTCGCGACCTCAATGTAGCGGATGCCTTTCTCTACTAAGCGGCGTGCGAGCAGGCAGCCCTGCCCGAATTTGTTGCGCCCGTATTTCTCCTTCAACGCGTCCGGCTCCTCAGTGAGGCGGAATGCCTCCAGGTCCGTGCTGGACATGATGCTGACGGTCTTATCGTAGAACTGAGTGTATGCCTTGACCTGCGAGGTCTGGAAACGCTCACGGAAACCGGCGTCGAGTTGGTCGAGCATGACGAGTCGCTTGATCATCGTCTCCGGCGTGGCGTCGCTCTGCGCATGTTGCAGCCCAGCATCGGGGTCGAGGATGGGCAGCGGTGAGAAACTGGAGGGAAAGAAGCCGTTACCGTTCTGAGGCTGGCGGTTCACGCAAACACTGGAGGGCAGAGTCTTGTGACTGGCACCTTTGAAATGCTGCGCCCAGGCACCGATGTTCGGATGTTGGATGGTGCCACGCTGTTCATAGCCGGTGCGGATGACATACTGGCCTGCGGCATGTACGCCGGTCTTGGAAGTCATGCTGCGGATGATGCTTATCTTGTCGGAACGCGCGGCGAGGTTTTCCATCGTGCCACCGAGCTGAAAGCCTGACTTTGTACCGACGGGTTTCTTCGGTCCCTGGGTGGCACCTTCCTTTGGGTCGAGCGTGTCAATGTGCGACATGCCACCGATCATCTGGAGGAAGATGACGTTCTTTGCCTTGCCGAAGCCAGGGCCGGAGGCTGGATTGATTGACGCAGCAGCCTCAACTGCGAAGGAGCGCCTGCCTAGGCCGTGCAGCACAGTGACACCCAGCGCGGCGCTAGCCCAGCGCTCGCAGAATGCACGGCGCGTAATCGGATCGAGTTGGTTTTGAAGATTCATAATGATGGATGGTGTGGGTTCAGGTTATTCCACAAAGACAAACTCACGGGTGTTGAAGAGCACCCATGTAAGATCACGCATGGTCATGCCGGACTGGAGGCCACTGACGGCGGTCTTGAGCTCATCCGCACGCGGCTTGCGGCTGAAGAAGCTGAGATAGAGGCTTTCGACCTTCTGTTCCGGCGTCTTCTGCTCCGCAGCGGTCTGCACGACGAGCGAGTCATCCTGACCGATCACGCGCTGCGCCTCCCCGTTCATGAGCATGAGCACCTGAGGGATGCTGCCCTCCTCACTCCCGCTGTCGGCGATCTGGCGGTCACTCTGGCCGAACATGCGGAGGAAATGCTGGTCGCGCTCTGGCTGCGGCAGCTCGGAGGCACGGGCGAGCACGAGGCCATTGCGAGTGGGCGGGGAGATGGAGAAGTCCTCTTCGGCACCGCTTTGCTGCTCTGGGCGTTTTTTCTTCCCCTTGTTTTTGGGCGGGTTCCGCGCTTTACCCCCGCCAAACTGGCGCATGCTGGCGAGTGCGTTTTCGAGCTGCGCTTTGACGCCCTCGGGGGAGGGATCCTTGCCAAAGTCGATGTTCATCGCCTGCGCGTAAGTCGTGCCGCGGTGCTCGTGGAACTTGTCCACGTCCTGACCGACAACGAGCGTGGCACAGGAGTCCCATGCCTGTTCGGCCGACATGCGGCGCAGAATCGGGCCTGGGAAAAGATAAGGGGCTCCATCACTCATCTCATGGCTGGTGGCCTCACGCTGGTAGGCTTGTGTGTTGCAGATCAGGCGCATGAACTGCTTAAGGTCGAACTTGAGGCGCACCATCTCGTTGGACAGATGATGGAGCAGTGGTGGGTTCACGCTGGCGGCTGGATCATCCAAGTCGGTGACGGGCTCCTTCACACCAAGGCCGAAAATGCGTTTCCACATGCGGTTGGCGATGGTCATCGCAAAGCGTGGGTTATCCGAAGAGGTCATCCACTTGGCAAACTGCATGCGGAGATCTTCCTCGTGTTTCGTCTGCACCCCCTGGTATGCCTTTTTGCTTTTGTCGTCGCTCCACGTCACCAGCTTGGGTTTCACCGGATCGCCAGGTTTCGCGTTGGGATACTTGTAATCATCCGGCAACACGAGGTCGTTCTCGCTGCCGTCCTCTACAGCCATGCCGTTGACGCGTATGAGCCCCTTGGCCTGCTGCTGGAGTTTTCTGTTGTCCAATGAGGCCATCGCCTGACGCAGCATCCGCGCATTGCCCCCCTTGGGAGAGCCTTTGGCTCCGTAGGTCTCCGTCGCGCCGAAGAATGCGGCCATCTCATAGAACTGAAGCTGCGTCCAGTCGGCGAAAGGGTGATCGTGGCATTGAGCGCAAGCCACATTCGCACCGAGAAAGGTGCTCAATGTGAGGCTCAAGTTGTCTAGGCGCATGCCCGCGTCCCGCAGCAAGTAGCCCGTAGCACCGTTCTCCAGCAGCTTGCCGTCGGCGGTCATCATCTTATAGACCATCTTGTCCCAGGGCACATTGTCGGCGAGCTGACCCTTCAACCAATCTTGGTAAGTGTAGAAGCGCACCTTCTGAGCCACGTCCGCCATGCGCAGCATATCAGAGAAGTAGTTGAACATGTGGCTGGTGAATCCGGGCGAGTTCAGCAGGCGGTCGATCACCTTCGCACGTTTCGACTCACTGGTGTCATTGAGAAATTCCAGCGCTTCCTCCCTCGTCGGGATGCGCCCGGCGAGATCGAGGAACACACGACGCACGAACTGCTCGTCTGACGCGAGCGGATTGGGCTTCTGTCCCGCCTTTGACAAACCGGCGTTTACCAGCATATCGATCTGCGCCGCTGCCTGAGCCAGATGCGGGTCGAGCGGGATGCCGAGCCCCTCCGGCTTTAACGTCTTCGCAGCCTCTTGATCCGCAGCAGAGAGTTTCTCCAGCGGCAGGCGATAGACATACCCATTGCGAATTTGCAGGAAGACATTGCCATTCTCGATACCGCGGAATGTCGCCTCCAGCTTGCGGCCTTGGGCGTCTGTCCAAGTGCGGTAAACAGAGTTGCCATCCGGGGCGGCGGTGGTTGTGGTAGGCACCGCAGGCTCGGCGGAGAGACCGGAGGTGAGCAAAGCTGCAATGAACGTAAGGAGAAGGCGCGTCTTCATGTGCGCTGTAACGACAAGACCTCATCCAAGTTGCGAATCTTTTTTTGTAACCACGAGGAACGGTCGAATTCGACGGATATGTGACACACGGCGGATGGTGAGCGACGGCCTCGCGCTTCCTCTGCGTGCGCAGACGAGGGCTTCTTCTTGTGTGTCTGATGGATCGGGATATGAATGCGCCCCCTACCCCGCCCACTTGTGCGCAGTGCCCTTCCATCATGCCATGCCTTCTCCTTCCCCGGACCGCCGTCGTTGTTTGAAAACCGTCACGTTGACGGTGCTCGGCACACAGACGGCCTGGTACCTGGCCGCGCTGGTCAGCTTTTTTGCCAGCAGTGAAGGATTCAACAACCGCTTCAGCGAAGTCGCCCTACGTCATCACTGGTGGTATCTGGCATGGAGCAATCTCGTGGTACTGAAAGGGTACCTGCTGGTCGCCGCAGGTTGCGTGGTGGTGCTTTACCCACTCGTCAGCCTGTGGGGGCGGATGCGTTCGTGCGGACGTGTGGGAGATGTGTGGCGGACGCTGCTGCTAGCCGCCATGTTGTACGGTTTTTTCATCTTCAAATTGATGTTGGAGAAGCCATATTTTGGCGACTATGGCTATCTGCTTGGATGGTATGACGCAGTGGGGAGCTGGCTTGGCTCCACGGCCCAGCGCTGGCTCCGCCTACTGATCTCGCAGGTGTTTCCCATTTTTTCCGTGGCGGTGGCAGCGGGCTTTTATCTTTTTGAATTGCGCCGGTGGTTCGCAGGCACGGCACGTCCATTGTTGTTTGGCGTCGTGACCGTGGTCGGCGTCCTGGGCCTACTGGCGGTGGGTGGTTACGGCGGCAGTCGTGGTGCCGTTGCCATTTCGGAGCAGCCGACCGGAGGCAACAAGCCGAAGAACATCGTGATCCTCGGCTCGGACTCGCTGCGGGCTGACCATTTGTCATGTAACGGCTACCACCGCCTGACATCCCCCAACATCGACCGCATCGCCGCCGACGGAGTGAATTTCTCCCGCTGCCTGACGCCGATCGCATCCACGCTGGAGTCACTCACCTCGATGTTCTCGTCTCAGTATCCACACACCCATGGAGTGAGGCACATGTTTCCCAACCGCGAGATGGTGCGGCGGGCCAATGCCACGATGCCGTCCCTGGGTGCCAGCCTACAAGCGGCGGGGTATGGCACGGCGGTCATTGGCGACTGGTGCGCTTGCGGCTTCACGGAACTCCCCATGGGGTTCAAAGAGGTGGTCGTCTCCGACTTCGACAACTTCCGCGTGTACATGAGCGAGGCGGTGTTTCTGCATCATCAAATCCTGCCTCTTTTCTTCGACAACCGGTTCGGCCACATGCTTTTCCCGCAACTGAAATCCTTCGCCAGTTACATGACACCGGAGGTTGTCACAGACCAGGTAGTTGACCGCCTCCGGCGAAGGGCGGAGGACCGCCGTCCGTTCCTTCTGTTTGGCTATTACTCCTGCACTCATCTGCCGTACAAAACTCCGACGCACTACGCGAAGCTATGGACAGACCCGAAATACAACGGGCCGCACAAACATGAGCTGGCACTGAATGTGGACCAGTTCATCGGCAGTACCGACATCAATGAGAAATGGAGCAAGCTCCCGCACCAAGAGGTGGAGCAGATCACCGCTCTCTATGATGGCTGCATCCGCATGTTTGATGACGCAGTCGGGCGCGTCGTGACGGAACTGGAACGGCAGGATTTGATGGATGACACCATCATTCTCATCACCGGGGACCATGGCGACGATCTCTTCGAGCCAAACTGCACCTTTGGCCACGGTACGACCTTCAATGGCGGTGACCAGGCAAACCATGTCCCTGCGATTTTTCACATCCCAGGAGTCAAAGGGCCACAGCAACACCGAGGCATCATCCGCACGATTGATTTCGCCCCGACGCTTCTAGATCTCGTCGGTGCAGCACCCGAGTTGAGGTTCGAGGGCACCAGCCTGGCCCCGGTGATCCGGGGTGAGAAGAGTGCAGAGGATCTGGCTTTCTACGGCGAAACCAGCTACCTCTTCTTCCGCCGCAAAATCCCTGGCGAGGAGCCACTCCACATCCCGCCGATGGACGAGACGACATTCATCGACCCGTCGTTCGACTTTCACTTTGTGCTCAAGGACAAGTACCAAGAGGCAGTGTTGCGCACGAAGGAGCATTGCGTACGCACCAATCGCTTCAAATATGTGCGCACCCCGGGCGTCCATCATCCCATCGAGCGTCTGTTTGATCTTCGTACCGATCCTCATTGCGAACGGGACATAAAGGCCGCGTTCCCTGATGTGCGCTCCAGACTCGAGGCGGCGCTCAACTTGTGGCTGACCACCCGCAAACAAAGTAAGCTCAGAGAGATTTTCAGCACTCTTGACGAAGACTCAATCACTGGGAAACCGCAATGATGAAGAGGCACGAAACCTCAGTGATCTGCATTTTAACGCGGTCTCAGGTATCCCCAGCTTCCGACATATTTGTGCGAAGATTGTGAAAAAGTGACTTTTGAGTGGCGTTTCAGCCCCCATGAAGCGCTCCTTCGCCCTCCTTTCCATTGCAGCGTTGTTGATGCCCGGTCTCACCGGTGCCGCCGCCCCTCTCGATGTCCCGGCCGCAGCCAGACAGATCGACTCCATTCTTGCCGCCGACTGGAAAAAGAACAACCTGCATGGCAATCCGGCCACGGATGACAATACCTTCGTCCGCCGCATCTACCTCGACATCATCGGCCGCATCCCGACGACACGTGAGGCGGCGGAATTTCTCGGATCGAAATCAACAGACAAGCGCGCGCAGCTCATTGACAGGCTGCTCGGCTCCGAAGCCTATGTGCAGCACTTCTTCAATTACTGGGCCGACGTGCTGCGCCTCACCTCCAACGGCAACCAGACCGGGGCAATCACCGGCGCGGCGTACGCTGGCTTCGTGAAGCAGAGCCTGCGCGAAAACAAGCCCTATGATTTGTTTGTGCGCGAAATGGTCGCGGCCCAAGGCAAGGCATGGGACAACGGTGCCATCGGCTACTACATGCGTGACCGCGGCATGCCGCTGGACAACATGGCCAACACCGTGCGTGTCTTCCTCGGCACGCGCATCGAGTGTGCCCAGTGCCACAACCACCCCTTCGACAAGTGGAGCCAGATGCAATTCTACAAAATGGCTGCCTTCACCTACGGCGTGCAGACACAGGACTATGACGGCGGTGTCATGGGTGAGGTGCGTGGTCTCCTACGTGAACAGGAGGATGCCGTGCGCGCCGCCATCAAGGAGCCGCAGCGTCCCCAGCGCCCGAAGTTCAACGGCAAAATGTCACGCGAGGAGCGCCGCGACGCCGAGCAAAAATTCGCCGTCGCGCAAAAGGAGTATGAGACCGCCATGCGCGAGGTTGGGCGGCAGCGCCGTCAGGCCCAGGAAAAATTCCGCGCAGAAAACCGGGGCTATGGCGAGGCCATGAACGACGTGCGGGACAGCATGCGCTACACCTCGGTCAGCACGCGTGAGCGCAAGGTCACCCTGCCACACGACTACAAGTATGAAGATGCCAAGCCACGCTCCGTAGTCGAAGCAGGCACGATGATGGGCCATGAGTGCGTTACCCAGCCCGGAGAGACACCGCTCCAAGCCTACGCACGCTGGATGACCAGCCGAGACAATCCGCGCTTCACCACGGTCATTGCCAACCGCCTGTGGAAGCGTGTGTTCGGCCTCGCACTGATCGAGCCACTCGACGAACTCCTGGACACCTCGATGCCGATGATTCCAGAAATGGAAAAGCAGATCGAGAAGCTCGTGCTCGACGCACGCTACGACATGAAATCCGTCCTGCGTGTCCTCTACAACACCAATGCCTACCAGGCCCAGGTCACCCGCCAGGAGCATGCCCCCGGCACGGTTTATCATTTCACCGGCCCGCTGCTGCGCCGCATGACCGCTGAGCAAATGTGGGACTCCTTCGTCACGCTGATCAACCCGAACCCCGACATGATCAACCAGGCCAGCCGCGACGCGATGGACCAGCGCATCCTCCAGGCAAAAAAAATCGCAGACAGCGTGGAGTCACTGACACCCGAAGAGGCGTTGAGCGGCCTGAAAAAGGCATCTCTCGTTTACCACTCCAACCGTGCGCGCACCGAGGCGCAGCAAAAGCTCTTCGCCACCGCCCGCACCGCCGCTAGGGATATGCAGGAGAAGGCCGAGGCGATGAAGCCCGGCCCCGAGCAGGAGAAGGCGCTAACGCAAGCCAAGGAACTCAAGCGCAAAGCCGACGCCATCCGTAGCGAGGTCAACCGCATCCAGAATGAAGGCCGCCGCGTGACATACGCCGAGGTCATCACGACCGGGCAAAAGAAGCTCTACGAGAAGGTAACCGGCAAACCTTACCAGACGGTCGCCTTGAGCAGCAAGGGTGGCACTGAGAACAGTCCGGCGATGATGGCCGGGGGGGACATGATGATGATGGCCTCCGGCGTGCGCACGGAAAAGATCACCATCCCTGGTTATGACAGGAAAGAACTCACCAAGGAGGAAAAGCAAGAGGTGGCGAGCAAAGCGCGCGACGCCTACAGTGAAGAGGCAGCGTTTTTCGGCATCCCGGAGAAGGAACGCAGAAACTACATCAACTCCCGTGAGCAGATCAGCCGCAACTGGCTCCGCGCGGCTGAACTCGAAAGCCCCGCGCCACGCGGCCACTACCTGCGTGAATTTGGCCAGAGCGATCGTGAGACCATTGAAAACGCCAACAACGAGGCCAGCGTGCCGCAGGCCCTCGCGATGATGAACGGCCAGCTCCTGCCGCAAATTCTCGGCAGATACAGCCAGCTCATGCTCACGATCAACAAGGCCCAATACCCTGACGACAAGGTCGAGGCAGCCTACATGACGCTCCTTTCTCGCAAACCCACTTCCCGGGAGAAAGATGCTTGGCTCAAGGCCCAGGACGGTGGCCTCAGCGGCATGGAAGATCTCATTTTCTCCCTCCTGAACACGCAGCAGTTCATTTTCATCCAGTAAGACATCACATCCAGCCAACACCACCACGCGCACCTCCATGAAACAGGAACTAGCCACCAAACTCGTCCGCTCAGGCGAGATCACCCGTCGTGATTTCGCCGCCAAGACCGCCTCGTCACTTCTCGGCGTCGGATTGCTTGGCCACTCGCTCACCAGCAGAGCATTCGCAGCCTTCGAGGGCTCGTCAAAGCTCCGGCAGGCCGCCACCGCAAAGAACGTCATCTATCTCTACATGAGCGGCGGGCAGACCCATCTCGACACCTGGGATCCAAAGGAAGGCGTGGAGACGGCCGGCCCGACCAAGCCCATCAAGACCAGCGCCGACGGTGTGCGCATCTCAGAATATCTGCCGCTCACCGCGAAGCAGATGCATCACGGCACGATCATCAACTCGCTATCCTCAACCCAGGGTGCCCACGAGCAGGGCAACTACATGATGCACACCAGCTACGAAATGCGTGGCACCATCAGGCATCCCGCCATGGGAGCTTGGTTGAATGTATTCCAAGGCGGCGGCAACGGCACGCTGCCGAACTTCGTTTTCGTCGGCAACGACAGCCGCCATCCCGGCGCAGGTTTCTTCCCGGCTGCGCAGGCCCCACTCTTTGTCAGCAATCCAGAGAATGGCCTCAAGAACATCAAGTCTGGCGTCTCAGAGGAGAAATTCCAGGCCCGCATGCGCCTCGTTGATGACCTTGACAAGGACTTCCGCTCCACCTTCCCCCACCGCAACGTGAAAGCCTACGCGGACATGTATGACGACGCTATTGCCATGATGAAGTCGGAGGACTTGAAGGCTTTCGATCTCGCCAGCGAGCCGGCTGACATCCGCTCCGGCTATGGCCGCGAGGCTTTCGGACAAGGCTGCCTGCTGGCCCGCCGCTTGGTCGAGCGCGGCGTCCGCTTCGTCGAGGTCTCTCTCGGCGGCTGGGACACGCACAACGCCAACTTCGTCTCCGTGCCGGATCGTTGCGAGACGCTGGACAAAGGGCTTTCCGCCTTGCTGTCGGATCTTCACAACCGCGGCCTGCTTGAGGAGACACTGGTCGTCGTCACCACCGAGTTCGGGCGCACGCCTGACATCAACCAAAACGCCGGGCGCGACCACTATCCGAAGGCGTTCTCCGGAGTCATGTTCGGCGGCGGTGTCAAAGGCGGCTTCGTCTATGGCAAGACCGACAAGGAGGGGCGCGAAGTCATCGAAGACAAAGTCAAGATTCAGGACCTCAACGCCACAATCGCGTATGCCCTCGGCCTACCGCTCGATCACGTCATCTACAGTCCGAGCAAGCGCCCGTTTACCATCGCTGACAAAGGCCAGCCGCTGACTCCAGTCTTCGCCTGATCGAGTCCCGCATCTACTGATCTTACCCGCGCGGCACAGTCCATGTGCCGCGCGCTGCGTTTGGGAAACTGAGGGACGCCGCCCCCCGCTGCGATCAAAGACCTTGCCAAATCCCTCATCGGTGGGACTATGGTCGCCCTCAAATCCCGGGGGGACCGTTTATGAGCACGCATACCTTCCCCGAACTGGGCATCGCCCAGGAGCTTCTTGAGGCCGTCCAATCTCTCGGATTCGAGCAGCCCTCCCCCATCCAGGCCCAGGCCATTCCCGTGGCGCTGACAGGGCGCGACGTAGTCGGTCAAAGTCACACCGGCAGCGGCAAGACGATGGCATTTGGCATCCCCGTCGTACAGGGAGTCGATGGATCGAAGCGCCATGTGCAGGCGCTGATCCTCTGCCCCACCCGTGAGCTAGCCATGCAGGTCTGCGCGGAAATCCATAAACTCGCTAGCTTCAAGGAAGGCGTGCGCGCCACGCCGGTTTACGGTGGTGCTTCGTATGACCGCCAGATTCGCGCATTGCAAAGTGGCTCGCAAATCGTCGTCGGCACACCAGGACGCATCCTCGACTTTATGGAGCGTGGCCTTTTGAAGGTCGATGGACTCAAGTCGCTCGTCTTTGACGAAGCGGACGAGATGCTCGACATGGGTTTCGCCGAAGACATCGAGCGCCTCATGGCTGCCGTGCCAGAAGACCGCCAGACGATCTTTTTCAGCGCCACCTTCGAGCCGCGCATCCGTCGTCTCGTCGAAAACTACACGCGCAATGCCGCCACGATCACTATCGAGCAAAAGGCGCTCACCGTACCGACCATCGAGCAGCGCTACTACGAAGTGCATGGCCGCTCGAAGCTCGAAGTGCTCTGCCGCGTGCTCGACATCGAGACGCCGCGCCTCACCATCGTCTTCGCGAACACCAAACGCGCCGTCGATGACGCCACCGACGCCCTCGTTGCCCGCGGCTATGCCGCCGACCGCCTGCATGGCGATATCAATCAAACCATGCGCGAGCGCGTCATGCGCAACTTCCGCAACGCCAACGTCGAAGTCCTTGTCGCCACCGACGTCGCCGCACGCGGCCTCGATGTGAACGACATCGACCTCATCGTCAATCTAGAGCTGCCCTACGACGCCGAGGACTACGTCCATCGCATCGGCCGCACCGGTCGCGCCGGTCGTAAAGGCAAGGCCGTCAGTCTCGTCGCCGGACGCGAGATTTACCTTATGCAGCGCATCCAGCGCTTCATCAACACACGCGTCGAACGCGCCAAAGTTCCCTCGCAGGAGGAAGTCGAAGCCACGCGGGTCGATCAGGCATTCGAGAAGGTGAAGGCCGTGCTCGAAGGCGGCGCGTTCACTTCCCACGAGCACAGCATCCAGCGCTTACTCGATGCCGGCTTCACCGCCACGGAAATCGCCAGCGCGTTGATGGACCTGCTCATGAAGGATCAGGGCCGCGAGAGCGAGCAGATCATGGAAGACCGCGCCGGAAAGAAAAAGGAAGCGCCACAACGCGAATTCAAACCACGCCCACAGCCTGCCGTCGAAGCCGCAGCACCAGCTCCCACATCAATGACGCCCGAAGGGGGCGAGGGCAATACGCCCACCGCTGAAGCTCCAGCCCAGCTCACCGGCCAGGGGCATGAAGAAGCCGCCCCTACCAACCAAGAAACCGCTTCGAAATCGACTCCAGGAAAATTCGACAGCGAATTCGACGACACCGGAGACGTGGAGTCTTCTCTACCAAAGAAACAACGCAGCTTCGCTCAGCGTGGCCCGCGTTCTGGCATGGTGCGTCTCTTCATCAACGTCGGTGGCATGGACATGGTCCGTCCCGCCGACATCGCAGGCATGCTCTACAACACGATCCAGGATCTGCGCCCCGGCAGCATCGGCACCATCGACGTTGTCGAAAAGTGCAGCTTCGTCGAAGTGCCTGAGGATAACGTCGAAGCAGTACTTGAAGGTGTGCGCCAAAGCGGTGCCGTCATCCGCGGCCGCGAGGTCCTCATGGACTACGCGGATCGTCCGGGCGATGCAGGACAAGGCATCGGCAAGAAGCATTTCGGCGGCGGTTTCAAAAAAGGCGGTTTTGGTGGTGGCTTCAAGAAGCCGGGCTTCGGTGGTGGTTACAAATCCGGCGGCTTCGGCAGTGGAGGCGGATATGGCGGCGGAGGCTTCAAAAAAGGCGGCTTCAACAAGCCCAAGCCTTGGCTCAATCGCGAGGGCGAAGGCCCCAGCCCCGGCTACGGCGGTGGCAACGATTATGACGGTGGCCCGCGTCGTGAAGACTCAGGTGGCGGCTATGGGGGTGGTTTTAAAAAACCCGGCGGCTTCGGCGGTGGTAAACGCTTTGGCGGCGGCGGCTTCAAGAAAAAGTGGTAGGCCCGCGCCGGAAATCCGACCGTCTTTTCATCTCATACTACACAACGCCCCCACCTCTCACATGGCCGTTTTCTGCCGTGCCAGCCACTCACGAGAAACCCTGGGGCTGAAGTCATAGCCTGGCAGATGGCGGTCCACGATGGCAAACAACGAGCCCGCCAACGCGATGACGACTTCCATGTCCCCCTGCTCGATAAAGTAGGCCACCGAATGATTATAGGCGGCAATCTTTTGCTTCAGTCTTAGCAGCGCCGCGTCATGCGTTTGGGTCGAACGCTCCCGTAAACCTGCCGCATCTTGACGATAAAGCGCTGCCAGCCGTGGGTTCGGACCCGTGAGGGGACTGCCCTTCGTCTCCGCCTGCTCCGCCTGCGCCTCCTTGGCCTGCACCTTCATTTCCACCTCGGCCAGCATCTTTCGCGCTGCATCCAGCTCCTTTTCACACCGGAACAAATCGGTGAAGATAAAGATGAGCGCCTCCACGGCTTTTTTGGCGGAGCCGTCCAGGGACTGAGCATGGCCCCGCAGCCTCTTCACACTCTCGATCGCATCCGCGAGGTCCGGCTCCTCTGTCAGGCGCATGGGTTGCAGGCAAAGGCTCACTTCGCGTGAGTTGAGCGGATCAGCGGGACTGCCAGCCCTGGAACGTGCGGGCATCAGAAAGCATGCCGCCAGCAAAATGATGAAAAGCGTTCTCATGCTAGATGATAACCCCGCACGCGCTCATTCGTGACAGCTTCTTCGATGAAATTTTAGCCTCCTCGTGGGGTCACTTCCGCACCTCGTTGACGAATTCCTCCATCAAATCCATCGCCTTCGCGATGAGTTCTGGCGCGGTGGCATAACAGCAGCGCACAAAGCCTTCTCCAGCGCCACTGAAGGCACTACCGGGGACGACAGCGACGCTTTTCTTCTGCAAAAGCTGGATGGCAAACTCCTTGCTAGTCAGACCCGTGCTGCGGATGTCTGGGAAAACGTAGAACGCGCCGCCGGGATTGAAGCAGTGCAGGCCCATCCCGTTGAGTCGGCTGACGATGAGATTGCGGCGCTGCTCGTAGCTCTGACGCATATCCTCATAGGCGGTCTCTCCCATCTTCAGGGCCTCCAATCCGGCCACCTGACTCATGATTGGAGCACAGAGCATGCAGTATTGGTGAATCTTCATCATCGCCTCGCGCAGCGGCGCAGGAGCGCAGGCGTATCCGAGGCGCCAGCCGGTCATGGCGAAGGCCTTGCTGAAGCCATGCAGTAGCACGGTGCGCTCTCGCATGCCGGGGAATTCGACGATGCTCTTGTGCTGGCGCCCGTCGTAAAGCAGCTCGCTGTAAATCTCGTCGGTGAAGACGAGCAAGTCGTGCTTCACGGCCAGCGCGGCGATTTTTTCCAGCTCCGTGTGCGGCATGATGCCGCCAGTCGGATTGGTGGGAAAATTCATCGCGATGACCTTCGTGCGCGGCGTGATGGCCTTCTCGACATCGGCGGCCATGAGCGCGAATTCATTCTCCTCGCGCGTCTGCACGACGACGGGCACGCCGTGGGCCATCTTGATGCTCGGGCTGTAGCTCACATAGCAGGGCTCATGATAGATCACCTCATCGCCCGGATTCAAAACGGCACGGAAGGCGATGTCGAGCGCCTCGCTGACACCAACGGTGACGAGGATCTCCGTCTTCGGGTCGTAGGTGACGCGGAAATGCTTTGACACATAATCGCTGATCGCGACGCGCAACGATTCGAGGCCGAGATTCGAGGTATAGCTCGTCATTCCCTTTTCGAGGGAACGAATCGCCGCCTCGCGGATCGGCCACGGTGTCGGCTTATCCGGCTCGCCAACGCCGAGTGAAATCACATCACTGCGACCGATGACGAGCTCGAAGAAATCGCGAATGCCGGAGCGCGGCAGGTCACGGATGATCGTGGAAAGTTTGCTGTCGTAGTCCATCTGTCGGGTCTTCCTCGGCAAAAATTACGGACTCACGGGCAGGCGCTCTTCGTCGCCCTCCGCATTCACGAGGAACCCACCTTGCTTGTAGGACTTCAATTGGAAACGCGTGGCAGTGGACAACACGCCACCGAGCGTACTGAGCTTCTCGGCCACGAAATTTGCCACGTCGAGCAGATCCTTACCCTCGACAATGACAGCCAGGTCGTAACCGCCACTCATCAGGAAGCATTCGCGCACCTGGTCGAACTTCGAGATGCGACGTGCCAGACGGTCAAAGCCGCCGTCACGCTCCGGCGTGATGCGCACCTCGATCAAAGCGGTGACACCGCGATGCCCTGCTTTGAGGCGGTCCACGACAGCGCTGTAACCCAAGATCGTGCCATCAGCCTCCGCAGCGGCGACGCGGGCATTCACTTCAGCTTCGCTGATGCCGACAAGACGTGCCATCTCCGCAGGCGTGCGCCGGGAGTTGTTCTGGAGGAGTTCGATGAGCGGGTCCATAAGGATAAGGGCGCGGAGGATAGCCAATGCCTGTGCTTTGAACAGCGGAAAGCTGGGTGAACATTTGAGCCTTGGACAAGAAACGCTGGACAGTGAAAGATCAGCGCCATGCGACAAACAGCCGTCCAGATCATCCAAAAACTCACGCAGGATGGCCACACAGCTCTGCTAGCGGGCGGCTGCGTGCGGGACATGCTGCTGGGTCGCGAGCCGAAGGACTTCGATGTGGCCACCAGCGCCACGCCGGATCAGGTGATCAAGCTGTTCCCCGGTGCGCAAACCGTGGGCGCTCATTTTGGCGTCGTGATCGTGCGCATGAACCACGTCCATGTCGAAGTGGCCACCTTCCGCAGCGATGGCAGTTATTCGGATGGCCGTCGGCCGGACAGCGTGACTTTCTCCACGCCGGAGCTCGACGCGCAACGCCGCGATTTCACGGTGAACGGACTGTTCTTCGATCCACTGGCGGACAAGGTCATCGATCACGTCGGTGGCCAGAATGATCTGCGCATTGGCCTGTTACGCGCCATCGGTGTGGCGAAGGATCGCTTTGAGGAGGACCACCTTCGCCTCATGCGGGCTGTTCGTTTCGCCACGGTGCTCGGTTTTGACATCGAACACGCCACATGGGAGTCGATTTGCGGTCTGGCACCGAAAATCAAGGGCGTGAGCATTGAGCGCATCCGCGAGGAATTCATCAAGACGATGCTCAGCCCGAACCGCGTACGCGGATTCGACCTACTGGTGAACAGCGGCCTCATGGCGCAGTTCCTGCCAGAAATCCTCGCGCTGCAAGGCTGCGAGCAGCCGCCGCAGTGGCATCCAGAGGGCGATGTTTTCGTACACACGCGGCTGATGCTCAGCCTGCTGCCCGCCGACGCCTCGCTGCCGCTGGTGATGAGCGTGCTGCTGCATGACATCGCCAAACCAGCCACGCAGACACGCGATGACACGGGCCGCATCCGCTTCAACGGTCATGACAAACTTGGCGCGGAGATGACCGGCGGCATCATGCGCCGCATGAAGTTCCCGAACGATGTGATCGAGCCAGCCGTGACTGCGGTGGAAAACCACATGGCCTTCATGAACGTGCAGAAAATGCGCACCGCGACGCTGCGGCGCTTCATGGCGCGGCCGTCCTTTGATGACGAGCTGGCGCTGCACCGCGTCGATTGCCTGGGTTCGAACGGCTTCACGAACAATTATGACTTCCTGCTCGCGAAGAAGGAGGAATTCGCTAACCAGCCGATGCTGCCGCCGAGGCTCATCACCGGGGGCGACTTGATCAAGCTCGGCTGGCACGCTGGCCCGGCGATGGGCCACCTGCTGACCGCCATTCAAACGTTGCAACTCGAAGGCATCATAACGACCAAGGAGGAGGCGCTGGTATGGATAACGAAGAACGCGCCGGTGCCGGATGTGTTTGACCCTGCCGGAGAGTAGGTGCCGGTCAAATCATCACGTCACGAGCGACAGGCGGCAGCAGTGTCGTTTTCAGTTTCTACGCACGACAAATGACATTGACTTGATCCGGCCTTTTGCCCAGCATCCTCGGCCTCAGGCATGAACTTCCGGCTGTTCCATTCCCTTTTTGCCGCACTGACGTTGACCGCCATCGGACAGCAGCAGCCGGTTTATTCGGATGCCGAAGCGGGCGGGCATGTGGGTGAGACGGCCATCGTCACAGGCAAGGTGTTCACTGTCTCGATCTCCGGCAAAGGAGCGACATTTCTGAATCTGGGCGATCACTACCCGCGCCAGGTTTTCAGCGCGATCATCTTTGCCAGCGACCGGGACGCTGTCGGCGACGTGAAGCAGTATGAGGGGAAGATCGTCGCTCTGACAGGAGTCATCGAACGTTCACCAGACCAGAAACCGCGGATCGTCCTGCGCGGTGCGGACCAGATCAAGCTGGCTCCTATCCCAGCAGACTCAGCGCCTCCGCTGCCCACCCCGGCTCCAGCGACCACTCCGGCGACCACTCCAGTACCGACACCCGTCGCACCGACTATGGAACCGCCACCTTCCACACCCAAGGAAGCATCCATTTCAGAAACACCTGCCAGGAAGATAGGTAGGATCGGGCTGCCCGTCGGCTGGAACAGTCCGCGCCGTGGCGGCGAGACAGTGCGTAAGGATCTCGCACGGCTCTTCGGGGATCACGGGGCTGCCAGCGAGGACGCTGTGGTAGATGTCACCCTAGAGATCTACCCGGGCATCCATTTCCTCATGCCGTTGGCCGCAGCTCGCAGTGAACTGAAGATCACTCGCCAGCAAGCCACACGCACAAAGTTGAACACACCTGGCTTCCCTTTCGACACTTTCTACGCGCATGAAATCAGCGGCATCTTCCCCGGCGGCTACAACCGCATCTTCCTCATCACCGACAGCGACGATCAAGTCGTCAGCATCTTGCTCGTGGACTCCAGCATCCGCGCACGCGTGCCAAACGAGCCCGACACCACCGGCTACCACACTTACAACTTCATCACCGGCAGTGGAAAAGGTGTGCCCTTTCTCGCCATTCGTCACAAGGTCACTCCAGCAGCCACGCCCGGCTCCACCCTCACAGTGGACACGCTGCTCATTGATCCCACCGATCCAGAGACACCCGCCCAGTCCCGACCGAAAAAAAGCACCCGCAGCTCCGCCGCCTCCAAGCCCAAGACTGGAAAAGTGCTCGAACGCTCGCGTTGGTTCATCCCACCGCCGATGGTGAATCTCATTCTGCGCTGTGTAGGCAGTGGATGAGCACACGCCCATCACACCGCCGGTCCGGCCACATCCTTCCACTTCGCGTGCCATTCCTTGAACACGGTCGGCGAGATCTCACTGGGTTTGATCTCGCTGCGACCGCCCCAGAACACATTCGTGTAGAGCAACGGAATACCCACATCAGCTAGATGCTTGTCGATCGCGGCTTTGTGGGCGAGCACGGTATCTTTGTCGGTGCCGTGGATGACGCCCATGATGTTCACGTTCGCGAAACGCTCGCCACCTTCACGCCAATAAGCGTGCGTCATAATCGGGTGGCGTCCCACCTCGCCACCAGCGCGCTCCTCCATGCCCGGCGGCACGCGCCAGTGGAAAAGGGCGTTGAACCGCGTCACACGCTGGCCAGTAGCGCTCGGTTTGACATGTTCTAGGAAAGTCGAGAAACGACCAATGACCCCCTTCTCATCGAGACGCCTCGCCACCTCGCAGAATTTCTCCAGAGACACGCCCGCGCCCTCCGCACGGCCCGCCCATGGCTCGGGGCCGATTTCCTCGGGCTTGAGATCACCCTTGAGATGCAGCAGCACGTTCCACTCCTCCGCGTCGAGGTCAGCGATGTTCGTGGTCATCATGACGGCGGGCTCGTCGGCCTTCTCGCCAGGCTCCATCGTCTTGCGCCGCACATGACCGACGCCGAGGGCGAAAATGCCATGGGCCTGCATGGTATAGTAGTCCTCGGCTCCGAGCAGCCGTTTCAGCACGATGCAGTGTTCGTCGATGGCGTGCCCTTGCGGCACCTTCAGCGTCGTCCAGAGACGAAAATCACTACCGCTGACCTCACGGTCAGTACTGCGCATCACGACATGCCCGCTGAACGGATCCTGCTTGAATAGAAAGTCGAATGCGGCGTCGAGCTTCTCCACCGGCACCTTCCAGGCCACCAGTGCGCCTTCGGCCAGCTTGTTCGCCAACAAAGTCTGCCGCACGCGGCGGATCACCCCGGCACCTAGCATCGCCCGGATGCGCTCCACCACCGTGTCAAAGGCCACTCCACTCTCCTGCGCGATGAACTGGAACGGCTGCTGGTGGAAGCCTTTCACCCGGTCCTCACTGACGGCGAGGATTTGGGCGTTGACGGGATCGTTGTGCTCGGTGGGGATGGAAACGGCGGACATGATTGGGGAAAACTTGGGGGGAGCGCACCTTTAACGGGCATGCCAAAGAATGCGAGATTTGAAATTTGCGATTTAGCACGCGCCCATTGCCGTCTAGCATGCGCCAGTGAACGACCGCAGGCCCACACCCAAGCAGATCATGCGTCACCGCCTCCTGGCGGCGTGGCGTGGCGTGGCCGATGGGCCGCTCATGGACCTGCCGACCCTGCGCGTAGCCGACCTAGCCCCGAAAATCGTCGCCCAGTGTGGCATGGCGAATCGTGTAAAGCTCGAAGATGTCCTCGCCGCATGGGAGGAGATCGTCGGCACGTTCCTCTTCAAACAGACCCGGCCAGACACCATCGAGCGCGGCATCCTCACCGTGCGCCTCATGCAGCCGACCGCTCACCATGCGCTATCGCTCGAAAAGGCGAAGATCCTCAAGCGCCTGCAAGGGAGGCTCCCCGACGCCAAAATCCGCGACATCCGCTTCCGCCACGGATGACGCCCCCGCATTTTCACCCCTCAGTCCACCGCCCTTTGCGCCCTTCCTCACATCAACACGCAGCACTCATCCTCGTCGGCCACGGCTCCACCGTGAATCCCGACTCCAGCTCCCCGACGCATCTGCATGCCGATGAAATCCGCCGCCGCGGACTGTTCCGCGAAGTCGTCTGCTGCTTTTGGAAGGAAGAGCCGAACATGCGCGAAGTTTACGAGATGGTGGAAAGCGATGTGATCTACATCGTTCCGAACTTCATCAGCGAAGGCTACTTCTGCCAACAGGTGCTGCCACGCGAGCTGCGCGTCACGCCTCCTGTCACACGACGCGACGGCAAGACCATCCTCTACTGTGATCCAGTCGGCATTCACCCGAACATGACGCGCCTACTGCTCCAACGCGCCGATGAAGTCGCCCCAGGCGTGCCGCGTGACCGCACCAGCCTCATCATCGTCGGCCACGGCACGAACCTGAATGAAAACTCGCGCAAGGTCATCGAGAACCAAGTCACGCTCATCCGCGACGGTCACCACGGCTTCGCCGAAGTCGTTGATGCCTACATGGAGGAGCAGCCCTTCGTCGCCGACTGGCACCAGCTCACCACCGCGCCGAACGTCGTCATCGTACCCTTCTTCATCGCCGACGGCCTCCACAGCTTCCAAGACATCCCCGTGCTACTTGGCATGCGCGAGGAAACCGGTGCCGCGCTCAGCGAACTCGGCGTCTTCCACCAAAACCCGCACGAGCTCCAGGGCCGTCTCCTCCACTACAGCGGCGCCATCGGTACCGAATCGCAAATGGCGGATGTGATCCTCGATCAAATCCACGACTTCGACGCTAGGCACGGCATCCATGCCGGATTTCATGCTCCGCATTCCTCGATCCAAACATCGCTCACCCTCTGGTTGAAAGAAGGCCGTTGTTCGATCGGCGAGATCGCCATCACCGCGAATGCGGACGGCACATTCACCCTCTGCCATCTCGCTGATCGTGGCAAAGACGGCCTCGAACCACATCACGAGGCCGAGTCGGCCCGCATCATCGCGCAACACGATGCCAGTGGCGTTTTCAGACCCTTGCATTCATCGCCCACATTGAAGCGCGGCTGGCAACTCAACCTCCCAAACCTCGAAGAAGTAAGACTCGCCATCGACTTCTTCTATCCCGCCGCCATCGGCATGACACAGGCTCATGAAGCAGGCCGCCTCGTCGCCGTGCCACTGCGTGAAGTCCTCGCCCGCCAGACCGGCATGTATCGCTTCGCCAACACCATCACCGACGACCAGGCGCACGCCATGGTCAGCCAATGCTGCGCTGAAAAAAACTGCCTGCGCCGCATCCTCTGGCCCCTCACCACCACGCAACCACTAGCGGGCGCAGCCACCACCAAGACGCTGCCCAATCACGCTCCAGACTCGATTCCCCTGCTCTGCATCGAGGCATGCACCCACATCGTCTCCGCCGCACGCAAGATCGCACGCGAGAACGCGGAAATGAATCAGCCAAAGAGTGCGGATTGACAAGCCAGCGGCGGCGTTCTATCCCGCCTCATGCGCATCCGCACATTCAAAGGTCTCGTCCCCAACCCCAAATTCGCCAGCGAAGTCGCCGCCGTCCCTTACGACGTGGTGAACCGTGAGGAAGCCGCCGCCCTTGCCAAAGGCAAGCCCAACAGCCTCCTGCATGTCGATCGCGCCGAGATCGACCTCGATCCTGAAATCGACCCGTATTCCGCGCCCGTGTATGCGAGAGCAAAGGAAAGCTTCCTGCGCATGCAAAAGGAAGGTGTGCTGACCCGCGAAGCGAAGCCCACGATGTATCTTTACCGCCAGACCATCGCCGGACACAGCCAGACCGGGCTCGTCACCGTCTGCCACACCGAAGATTATGAGAAGGACGTCATCAAAAAGCACGAGAAGACCCGTCAGGACAAGGAAGACGACCGCACGCGCCTCGTGGACGCACTCGACGCGAACACCGGCCCCATTTTCCTCACCTATCGCCAGCGTCCAGGCATCAGCGCTTTGATCGACGGCTTCATGAAAGCCGAGAAGCCTGTCTATGACGTCAGCGCGCCCGACGGCGTGCGTCATCAGGTCTGGCGTCTCTCGCTCGGCCTCTGTGTGTCGCTCACCGGCCTCTTCGAGAGCCAGGTACCCTGCGCCTACGTCGCTGACGGTCACCACCGCGCCGCCAGCGCCTACCGCGTCAGCAAAATGCGCCGCGAAGCCAATCCGAACCACGACGGCAGCGAGAACTACAACTGGTTCCTCAGCGTGCTTTTCCCCGGCAACGAATTGAAAATCCTGCCGTACAATCGCGTGGTGAAGGATCTGAACTGCAACGACCGCGAGGAGTTCATCAAAAAAGTTGGCGCTATCTTCACACTGAAGCCCACCACGATCAAATCACCCACAAAACCCGGCCAGTGCTGCATGTACCTCAAAGATCAGTGGTATGAGCTACTCTGGGAACCGGCCAGCAACGCCAGCCCCATCGACCAGCTCGACGTCAGCATCCTTCAAGACCGTCTGCTCAAGCCCGTGCTCGGCATCGACGACCCACGCACCAGCAAGCGCATCGACTTCATCGGCGGCATCCGCGGCACCGCAGAACTCGAAAAGCTCGTGAACAGCCGCGACTTCAGCGTCGCCTTCTCGATGTTCCCCACGACAGTGGAGCAGCTCATGGCCATCTCCGACGTCGGCCAGATCATGCCTCCAAAGAGCACCTGGTTCGAGCCGAAGCTGCGCTCAGGACTCTTCATCCACACCCTGGGAGATTGAGGCGCGCATCGGATGCCAGCATGAATGGCCTCCTTTTTGCCGACCGCATTCATCGCCCTCTTCATGAGTCGAGTGAGCACCGCATCACTCGTCTGCACACCGCACATCGCGTCGTAGTCGGCACTTACGCGGCTGCCGATGTGGCTGCAAGAAAACAGGGCTTACGCATCAAATCGACAACTGATGGTAAATCATAGCAGCGACTACAGGATCTACCTGATTCACAGGATGAACAGGATTTTTCAGACCTGTAAATCCTGCCAATCTTGTTAATCCCGTAGCAAAAAGCCCCTTTTTATTTTGATGCGCAGCCCTGGCAGATAGCCAGAGCAGGGAGTAGCCGGTGAAACTACGCAGCGTGTTTGGTGTTGAAGCCGCTTCCAACCGTGCGCCGTCAAGACACTAAACCGAATCATCCAGCCATGAAATCTCTCGCCTTTCTCTTCCTCCTTGCCGTGATCCGCGCCACCGGGGCGGAGACACTCGTCCCGCTCGACGATCTCGGCGCGGGCCAGTATCGCGGCTTCACCGGCGGCCTTTACGCCGATGGGAAAAATGCGCCGCACGGCGCGCACGCCGAGGCGCTCCGCCAAATGTGCGCCGCCATTCAGCCGCTCGACCAGGACGGCAAACCGTCCGCCGACGGAAAGATCGTCGTCGCCGGCATCGGCGCGTCGGTGTGCGTGCAGATTTTCACGATGCTGGAGGAAATCGGGCCCAAGGCCGATGGCAAGCGTGCGGAGGTCGTTTTCGTGAACTGCGCCAAGGGCGGGCATGATGTGAACAAAATCTCCGACCCGGCCCGCGGCTACTGGGAGTCGGCGATCGAGACGGTGAAGAAGGCCGGCTTCTCACCCGCTCAGGTGCAGGTCGCGTGGTATCAATCCGACGACCTGCGCGACACGAACGCCGACTTTCCCGCCCGCCCGCAGCGGCTCCAGGAATCCATCGCCAGGAATATGCGCGAGCTGAAGCAGCACTTCCCGAACACCCGCCTCTGCTACCACAGCGCGCGCCACACCACGGCCTTCATGCCTGCTGACGAGGGCAAGGCGAAGCACGCCGAGCCACGCCCGTGGCACGTCGGCTGGAGCGTGAAGTGGCTCATCGAAGCGCAATCCAAAGACGCGGCGGAGCTGAAGTTTGACGGCGACGCCGCCAAAGCCCCGCTCATCACATGGGCGGGCTATTTCTGGACCAACGGCGATCAGCCGCGCCACGATGGCTACCGCTGGACAGCCGAAATGAATGTCAAAGACGGCGTGCATCTCACCGACGCGGGCCGAACGCGCGTCGCGGGTGAGTTGCTCGCTTTTTGGCGCACCGATTCGTTCGCGAAACATTGGTTCACCGCCGCCACCGCCGCCACATCCGCTCCACCAGCGGCAGCGCGGGAAAAGACGATAGCAGCCACCGCCTCCACGCGAATTTTCACCTATCAGTCTGGCGGTGCGCGTCCGCTGCAAATGCTCGCGTATCTGCCGCCTGGCTGGCAGCCCTCCGATCAGCGGCCCGCTTTGATGCTTTTCCAAGGCGGCGCATTTTCCCCGGTGCCCAAGAAGGCGAACGACCGCGCCGCGAAGGAAGAACCGCGCTTTGGCAAAATGATCCAGGCACCCGCCGAGTATTTCTCCGCGCGCGGCTGGGTCTGCCTGCACACCGACTACCGCTCCAGCCAGCGTGACGGCGCCTCCGCCACAGACACCGTGAGTGACGCCTTCGCCGCGCTGCGCTGGGTGCGCACCCACGCCGGAGAGCTGGGTATCGCTCCTTCACGCATCGCCGCAGGCGGCGTCTCCGGCGGCGGCCAGCTCGCCTCCAGCCTCGCAGTGCTCGCCGATCCCGCAGGCCGCAGCGCGGTCGCGCCGCCCGTGGCGCTCGTGCTGCACTCCCCGCTGATGGATTTCCTGGAAGGCGGCACACGCAGCACCCCATTCCTCGCCGCAGTGGACAATGACCGCACCCTCGCCGAGCGCCTCTCGCCCTCCCGGCACTGGCGCGCGGACGCGCCGCCCACGCTGCTGTTCTCCGGCGAACGCGAGCCAGTTTTCGAGAGCCTGCGCGACTTCGCAGGCAAGTGGCCGTCGATCGAATTCATCCCCGTGAGCGGCGGTCACGGGGCCTCGCTGCAAGAAAAGTCACTCGCCACAACGCTCCCGCGCATGGAGGCGTTTTTGAATAAAATCTCCGCCACCGCAGCACCCGCCGCAGGCAAGCCCGCAGCACCCACCGATCATGATCTCAAGCCGCAAGTCATCGCTGCGCAAAAACTCAAGCCCGGAGAGTCCGCGCTGCTCATCAACGGCAAGAGCAAATTCGCCAAGCTGGAGCGCCTGCTTGCCACCTCCGATCCCGTGCGCCTCGTCGCCTGGGATTTGGCCGGCAAACAACTCCTGACCATCGACGACGTGTTTCACCAGCGCACCGACCTGAATGAAAAACTCGGCTCCGGCGAGTTCCGCGTCCACTTCCTCGACAAGGACGGCCAGCGCCTCAAGATGACCATGGACGTGCCCGACGTGGTGCGGCTGAAATGAGCCGCCTCCGGCAAGCATGGCTGCGAAGGCGACACGCAGGTTGAAGATTGAGATGAATGTCCGCACCCGAAATGAATCCCCACCCGCCGCGCTCCGCGGGTGGATGCGCGGGCGCTCATTGAGGCGCTGCAGCAGCATGTGGACGGGATCGTGCGGCGGCACTGGGCGCGGGTGGAAGAGTCGGACGATCTGGCGCAGGGGGGCGCATGTTTCGCTACCTCTGCTGCGCTCAGGGCAGCGCAGCGATTTCCCGCCGCCGCACCGCAGCTCCAGCGCATGAGCGGGTGGAAACCGGCAGGAATGCGCTGACGGCGTATCCTCAGACTGTAATATTGAGCCAGCGGCATGGTTTTTACCGAGAGCACTGATTCAGAACACACATGAAATCGAAAACCTTTCTTCTCGCGATTGCACTTGGCAGCGCGGCCCTCTCCGCCGCCGAACTCCACATCTCCCCGCGCGGCGATGACTCACATGCGGGCACGTCATCACAGCCCTTCGCCACGCTGGAACGGGCGCGGGATGAAATCCGGGCGCTAGAGAAGAAAGGCGGTCTGCCGCCGGGTGGTGTGACGGTGACGCTGCATGGCGGGTTGCATGAACTGAAGCGGACGTTCGAGTTGTCCGCCGAGGATTCCGGCACGGAGGCCGCGCCCGTCGTCTATCGCGCCCGCGCTGGCGATGAAGTGCGCATTTCTGGCGGCAAGAGCGTCACGAATTGGAAACCGGTGTCCGACAAGGCCGTGTTGGAGCGGCTTGATCCCGCCGCGCGCGGCCAGGTGATGCAGGCCGATCTGCGCGCCGCGGGCGTCACGGATTTTGGCGCGATCAGCGGCGGCTTCGGACAGCGCGGCAGCCCCGGCCTCGAACTGTTTTTCAACGACGCGCCGATGTCCCTCTCCCGCTACCCAAACGAAGGCTTCATCACGATCACCGCCGCCCTCGGCCCGACTGCGTAGAAGAGCGGCCGCGGCCGCGGCGAGGGCATCGTCACCTACGACGGCGACCGGCCTGCGCGCTGGAAGGACGAGAAGGAGCCGTGGGCGCTCGGCTACTGGTTTCACGACTGGGCCGACGGGCGCCAGCGCATCGAGTCGATCGATCCGGCGGCAAAGCGCATGACGCTGGCGAAGCCGCACCACACTTACGGCTACCGGCAGGGCAAGTGGTTCGCCGGCTTCAACCTCCTCTGCGAGATTGACCGCCCCGGCGAATGGTTTCTCGATCGGAAGGCCGGCCTCCTCTACTTCTGGCCCCCCACGCCGATCGCCGATGGCCGGGCCACGGTGTCCGTCCTCGACAGCCTGGTTTCGTTGAAAAGCGCCGCCCATGTCAGCTTCCGGGGACTGACGTTCGAGGCCTGCCGAGGCACCGCGCTCCAGATCGAGAACGCCGCGCACAACCACGTCGTCGGCTGCACGCTGCGCAACACCGGCAGTTGGGCCGTCACCCTCAGCGGCGCGGACAGCAGCGTCCGCGATTGCGAAATCACCGGCACCGGCGATGGCGGCATCAGCCTGCGCGGCGGCGACCGCCAGACGCTCGCGCCCGCCGGACTCGTGGCGGAAAACAATCACATCCACCACTGGAGCCGGTGGAACCGGATCAACCGCCAGGGGATTTCACTCAATGGCGTCGGCCACCGCGCCGCGCACAACCTCCTGCACGACTCGCCGCACACCGCGATCTTCTTCAGCGGCAACGACCATGTGATCGAACTCAACGAGATTCACAACGTGTGCCTGGAATCCAACGACGCCGGCGCGATCTACGCCGGGCGGAATTGGACGATGCGCGGCACCATCATCCGCCACAACCACCTGCACCACCTCCACGGCCTCGACCGCCGCGGCTGCATCGGCATCTATCTCGACGACACATTCAGCGGCACGACGATCTTCGGCAATGTGTTCCACGACGTGACCCGCGCCGCCTATATCGGCGGCGGCCACGACAACCGGATCGAGAACAACCTCTTCGTGGACTGCAAACCGGCGGTGCATGTGGACTCGCGCGGCCTCGGCTGGGCGGCCAAGTGGCCCGCCGAGTGGGTGAAGGAGATCAAGGAAAAGGGCACCCTCTCCGGCATCCGTTACGATCAGCCGCCCTACAGCACGCGCTATCCCGAGCTGCCGCGCATCCTCGATCAAGAACCCGCCGTCCCCACCGGCAGCCTCATCGTCCGCAACGTGCAGATCGGCGGCGCGTGGGATGAGGTGGATAAAAAAGCCGCGCCCTTCGTCACCTTCCAAAACAACCTCACCAACGCCGAACGAAGCCTCCTCGATGCCGCGAAGCCTCCCTTTCAACTGCGCGACGACGCCCCCGCCTACAAGCAAGGCTTCCAGCGCATCCCGGTGGAGAAGATGGGGCTGCAAAAGAAATAGTGGGAGAAGACGAAAGGCGGAATTTACCATGAGCGGAATATCGACCATGAAAACCTGCCTCATCCTGCTCCTGTTGACCGCCACATCGTTCGCCGCCGACTTCGACATCACCAAGTTCGGCGCTACGCCGGATGACGCCACGGACGACACCCTCGCCATCCGAGCCGCGCTGGAGGCCTGCGGCAAGGCGGGGGGCGGCACGGTGATCGTTCCCAAGGGCGTGTTCATCGTCTCGCGGCAAAAGAGCGAGACACCGATCCTCAGCATCCCGTCAAAGACCACCGTGCGCGGCGAGGGCGACGCGTCCGTGCTGAAGTTCAACGCCAAGGTCAATGAATCAAACTTCTGGCGCATGCTCGGTTCCACGACAGACGCTGCGGACATCACCATCCGCGATCTGCATCTCGACGGCGCGAACACGCACGCGGCCTACATCGGCGGCAAGACAGCGGAGCAGAATCACGGCGTGTTTTTCCACTGCAAGGCCGGACGCATCGAACGCGTGACGGTGCAGGACTGCCTCATCGAAAACTTCAGCGGCGATTGCGTGAGCTTCTCGCAGGGTTGCCGGGGATTTGTGGTCAAAAACATCCGCCTGCGCAATTTCCTCCGCCAGGGTGTGCAGATGGGCGGCGGCAAAGGAGACGGCGACCATCTTGTCACCGGCTGCCGCGATCTCGAGCACACCGTGAAGCCCGGCGGCACCACCATCCACGTCGAACACGCCGAGGGCGGCAAAGGCTTCCGCATCGAAAAGAACATCTGCCACACGAGCCTGCTCGTCGGCGGCGGCGCGGAGGATCTCGTCGTCGCGAACAACGAGATTCATGGCCGCATCGAGGGCAACAGCATCATCAACGGCGTTTTTGAAAACAACCGCCTCCACGGCAAAGCCGGCAAGCACGCCCTGATGCAGTTCGGTTACGCGGACGGCATCGTCATTCGCGGAAACACGATCCGCTGCGCCGGGGAGGCTACTGGCATCTACGTCTGGGGTGCCTCGCGCTACAATCCCGCGCCCTCGAAACGCGTCGTCATCGAAAACAACACCCTCGACCTCCCCGGCCAGCCCATCTCGCTCAACGGTGTCGAAGGTGGCAGCGTGAAGGGCAACAAGATCACCGGCAGCAAGGCGGCGAAGCCGGTGGAGATGAAGCGCAGCACCGCCGTTGAAACAGACTTGTAACATCCACAAGCGATCCACCATGAAACGCACCCATCCTCTCCTGCCGCTCATCACCGTATCCCTTCTTTGCGGCCTCAGTGCCGTTCACGCGGAGTCGTTTGTCCTCCGCCCAGGCACGGACGGCGAAGTCGTGCCGCAGGTGACGACGCCGAGCCTGGTGCCCAATGCGGACTTCACGGAAGGACTGAAAGGCTGGACGAAGAGCATGGATCAAGGCGTGAGCGCCACGGTGGAGGTGGCGCGGGCCAATGATGCCCGCTGCAAGGATGAGCCGGTGCTGCGTATGCGGAAAACGGGCGGCTTTGGCGCGGTGCGGATGGTTTCCGACCGCATCGAGGTGAAGCCGGGCACGGAATATCTGCTCACCGGCCTGTATCACACCACGGAGGCAAAGTTTGGCACGCTGGCGGAGTGGAAGCTCATCGAGATCACCGATCCATCCCAGCCGGAGGCGCAGGATCCGATGGATGCGGTCATCACCGGGCCGCGTGAGTCGAGCCTCACCGGGCATTCGCTGGTTTATAACTGCCGCCCCGATCAGTGGCGGCGCAAGACGCAGATGTTGCGCACCGGATCGAAGACCCGCTTCGTGCGGCTGGCATTGATCGTCGAAGGCCCGCCCGCCACGATCCTATTCGACAATCTCTATTTCAATCTGCCCGAGGCCGATTCCCGCAAGCTCGCACGGCCCGAACCCGAAGCAGTCCCCTCGCGCGAAGAAACCGAACGCGCGCTGGCACAGCGGCCCGACTCCCGCGCCGAGGTGAAACAGGAAAACGGCGGTCCGCGCCTGTATCTCGATGGCCGCCCGCGTGTGCCCTTCGTGCATCTCTCCGACGGCGTGAAGCCCGCGCGCGGCTATGTGCGTGAGTTCGCGCAGAGCGGCGTGAACCTGCACATGATCGCGCTCTCCAACCCCGCGCTGAAGCACTGGACCGGGCCGGAGCAGTATGACTTCAAGAAGATCGACGAGGTGATCTGGAACAGCGTGCAGCGCGATCCCGGCGGCTATTTCATCATCGAAATCATCGTCTCGGCCTACCCGGACTGGCACAAGCAATTCCCCGACGACGTGGCCATGACCGCGGACGGCAAGGTCGCCACCTCGCGCCACGATCAGTTCGCGCCCGCCTCCTATTATTCGAAGGTATATCGCGAGCAGGTGATGCGGCTGCTGCGCGCCTATGTGCGGCACATCAAGGCCCAGCCGTATGCGCGGGCCATCGTCGGCTTCATGCTCGCCGGCGGCGAGGACGGGCAGTTTTACTATCAGGTGAACGGTGATCGGGGCACGCTCCAGGACGGCCAGTCCCCCGGTGATCTGCCGCTCTTCCGCGACTGGCTGCGGCGGCGATACGCGAAGGTCGAAGACCTGCGCACGGCATGGAACGACCCTGCGGTGACCTTCGAGACCGCCAGGCCAAAAATTTCGAACGACGAGTATCGCGGCGACTTCCTCGATCCGAAAACGCAGCGGCGCGAGAGCGACGTGATCCGCTTCCTCAATGAAGAAGTGGCGAACCTGCTGGTGGACGGCCTCACCGTCTGCAAACAGGAAATCGGCAAGCCGGTGATCGGCGTGGCCTACTACGGCCGCGCCATGTCGTCCATGACCTATCCGCTCTTCGCGGAAAACAGCGTGATCTTCCGCAGCGATGCGGTGGACATGATCGGCGCCCAGCCCGGCTACTACGGCTGGCGCGAGGCGGGCAATGAAGGGATGCTCAACTGGGTCTTCGACTCCGCGCGCCGCCACAAGAAGCTCCCCATGCTGGAGCTCGACTTCCGCACCACCGCCTCCGAATACAAAAGCCTCTGGCACGACTTCCAGATGTCGCGCACCTGGAACGTCGCGGACTTCACCGCAGCGATGGCCCGCGACGCGGGCAAGGTGCTCTCCGCAGGCGGTGGCGCGTGGTGGATGGAGATGACCGGCGGCTGGTTCCACGATCCGGCGCTGATGAGCGCGATCCAGAAAGTGCAAACCGCCGGGCAAATCATCGCCGCCGAGCCGAACTCCTGGCGCAAGAGCGAAGTGGTCTGCGTGGTGGACGAACGGAGCTTCCACCTCACGACCGAGCAGATCAACGGCGAGAGCGGCCTGAGCTACAACTCCCTCGCCGTGCAGCAGCGCGCCTTCAGCCGCTCCGGCGTGTCCTATGACCTCTGCTACATCGACGACCTCGTGGCCGATGGCCGGGACGACTACAAAGTCTATGTCTTCCTCAACCTCTACACCGTCACGGACAGCGCCCGCCAGTTCATCGACACGAAGTTGAAGCGCGGCGGTAAAGTCCTCGCCTGGCAATACGCCCCCGGCTACGTCACAGCGGATGGCCTGTCCATCGCCGCGATGCAGACGCTCACCGGCATCACCTTTGCCGCGGCTCCCTTGAACAAACCGCGCGGCTTCGCCTCCGCCTTCGCCACGCCGCAGGGTGCGGAGGCGCAGACGCTGCTCGACGGCCTCGCGCAGCAGAAAATGGGGCTGGGCGTGGACCTGCTCGCATCCCGCTTCGCCGTCGAGGACGCGGCGGCGCAGACACTCGCCACCTATCTCTGCGACGGCAAAGTCTCCGCTGCCGTGAAGAAGCTCGACGGCTTCACCAGCATCTACCTCGGCCATCCCAGCGGCCTGACGCCGCAGCTCGTGCACAACCTCGCATTGCTCGGCGGCGTGCAGCCCTTCCTCGAAGCCGGTGACGCCGCCCTGTTCCACCGCGACAATTTCATCGTCGTGCATGGCATCGAAGGCGGCCGCAAAACCCTGCGCCTGCCGTTCAAAGCAACAGTCACCGAAATGCTGACCAACCAAGTGCTCGCCCGCGACACCGACACCGTGCCGCTCGACATCAAAGTCTCCGACACGCTCTGGCTGCATGTGCAAAGGTAGCTGCCGCCCCCGCCTGCCAAGCGGGCTTCCAGCGCATCCCCTGGCGAACAACGTCGGCGTGCCGACCTTGAATCTCCGGGCCACGATGTCGTTGGCTGCTCCGACAGCAGTGGGAAAGACGCAGGTGGAAAAGCCGCACGAGCTGCGACACGTGTTGACGGATTGAATGAAACCGAACATCACGCCATGACTTTGCCGGGCAGGAGCATGCAAATCGGCGCTGCGCTGCTGGTGCTGCTGCTTTTCCACGCACGCTCCTGGGCTGCGGAGGCTGGCATGGAGTTGACGCTGGCGCGGCTTTCTCAGGAGCCGCAGTCGTTTCGAGGGAAGGCGGATGCGGCGGGCGTTTTCACCTGGTGGCTGCCGCAGGGGGCGGAGGCGTTCGTGCTGCCGATGTCCGCAGGCGTGGTCGTGGAGGCGGGTGATGCGCCGGTGATGCGCTGGCTCAGGGACGGTTCGCCGTGGGAGCTGGCGGAGCTCCCGCTGCTCGGTCTCCGCTACGGCGGGCGCACGGCGGCGGTCATCGTGCCCTGGCCGCACTATGCGGAACTCGTTGTGGAGGAGCGCGTCGGCGTGCGCTTCCGCTTTCCCGCCGGGCGCGTGAACGCCACGCCCTGCGAGATCGTGGCCCGCTGGTGCGGAAACGAGCCGCTGGAGGTGGCCGCCGCCTTCCGCGCGTGGCGCGCGACGGCCACCGACACGGGTGCGATCCCCAAGCCGCGCCCGCTCACGGCCAAGGCCGCCGACCTGCCCGCCACCGCACGGCTTTTCGGGGCACCGCATCTTTATCTCTGGGGACCGGCCTTGTTCAGCCGACATGATGTGGACAAGGCAAAGTGGCCCGCCTTCGCACGGGCTTTGCGCGACGCAGGTGCGGAAACCATCGCCGGGCGCATGGTGGCGCGCTTTTCCACGGAGCAGCGTGCCAGCCTGGCGAAACTCGCCGATGCTCAGCGGGCGGAGGATTGGCTCACCGGGGAAGTCGCCGGTGCCATGGATGCGGCGCTGGGCGGGCTGCCGCAGGCTGAGGTGGTTCAAAGCAACATCACGGCCTTCGCCGAGGCAATGCGCGGGCTGGTCCACGCGCCCGAAACCTGGGGCGATGGTTTCTCGCGGCCCATGCTCGAATCATTGCGGGATGCGGGGATGGACCGAGCTCTCCTGCTGTTGAGCGATCTCCGCAGCGCGTCACCTCGCCCGGACGTGGCGCGCCGGGCTGCGGAGCTGGGCTTTGTCATCGGGCCGTATGATTCCTACCATTCCGTGCATGATCCGAACGCGCCGCCGGACGCGACGTGGGAGACGGCGCAGTTTGGCGAAGCCGCCTATCGGCTGGGCCGGGTGCAAAACGCCGACGGCTCCGGCCACACCGGATTCAAAGGACGCGGCTATCATCTCGCGCCCGCCGCCGCGTGGCCCTTCGTGCAGAAGCGGGTGGCCGGGATGCTCGATGCGGCACCGTTCACCGCATGGTTTGTGGATTGCGACGCCACGGCGGAGTGCTTCGACGATTTCAATCCGGCGCATCCCGCCACGAAGGTGGAGGACATCCGCGCACGACGGCAACGCCTGGGCTGGCTGGAATCGGAGAAGAAGCTCATCGTCGGCAGCGAAGGCGGATCGGCACTCTTTGCCGATGTGATCCATTTCGGCCACGGGCCGCAGACGCCCTACCTCGGCCATCTCGCGAAAGAGTTCAAAGACGCCGCCAGCCCGAGCTTCCTCGGTCGCTACTGGCCGTCGGATGCGCCCGCGATCTTTTTCAAACCCGTGCCGGTGCCGCGTTCGCTGATGTCACCCTACTTCGACCCGCGCGTGCGGATTCCGCTCCACCGCTGCGCGCTGGGCGACGAGCTGATCGTGAGTCACCACTGGAATTTCGATTCGCTGAAGCTGGCCGGCGTGGCCGGAGACCGCGAGCTGATGGAGCTGCTCCACATGGCGCCGCCGATGTATCACCTGAACCGCGCCACTTGGCCGCAGCGGAAGCCTGCCATCCTCCGCCACTTTGCCTTCTGGTCGCCGCTGCACCGCCGCCTCGCCGCGGCGCCGCTTATCCGCTTTGAAACGCTGACCCCGGATCGTCTGCTGCAACGCACCACCTTCCGCCTGCCCGAAGGCGAGGCGACCCTGACCGTGAACTTCAGCGCCGTGCCCGCCAGCGGCTATCCACCGCGTTCCGCCACGGCGGGTGGAGTCATCGAAGTCGGAAAAGATGTGTTTCAGCTCACGGACTGACGGATCGCGCAACGGCGCGCTCCAACGTCCGCAGGGCGGCGTGTGAAAGTTTGTCGTCAGCTTCGTCCTCGCTGACCCGTTCGGTTCGTCGTTGCGGTGACGACCGGCTACCACAGCGGTTGCTGGTTGGATAATCCGGTGGTTTCATCCGCTCCACAAAGACACGTTCGTCATGCTCACACGTTTGCTGCTCTTGATTATCGTTCTGGCTGCTCCGCTGGCGGCCCAGGTGCCGTCGTTCCATGCCCCGGCGCAGCCGTCCGGCTCGATCACGGTGACGCTGTGCCCGATGGAAAATGTGACGCCCGGCTCGGCGCGGCTGGTGACGTTCGGCGTGCCGTTTCCGCGCGGCTCGATCACGGCGGCGGGGCTGGGCACGCTGCGGGTGCTGGTGGGTGGCAACGAAGTGCCCGCCTACGTCGAGCAGCAGACGCCGTGGCGGCATCTGACGAATGCCTCGCTCGACGGCACATCGGTGCGCGTGGCGCGGGTGCAGATCAGCCACACCTTCGCCGTTTCGTATCCGCAGACGGAGACGATCACCATCGAGTGGGGCGGCGCGGCGCGGACGCAAAATGTGCTCACGCTCACCGACCCGCGCACGGGCTGGCACGCGGTGACCAGCGGCACTTTCGACGCGGCGGACGGCATCCAGGAGCCGGACGTGTATGCGCTTTTGCCGAAGCAAACGCTCGCGCAGGGCGCGCTGAGCCTGCGGCGCAGCGAGCCGTTCGCGGCGCACATCACGGAGACGCGCGATGACCCGGCGGTGATGGACGCCACCGAGCATTGGCCGGGCTACGAGGAGGCGGACCGCGCGTTCAAAAACTTCTTTTACACCTCGATCAATGAGGACGACCCGCAGGTGACCGGCTACGGCAGCGGCCAGCGCGTGGATTACAAGACCGGGTCCGAGCCGTGGCTCTACGACCGCGCCTCCGCGTTTTTCATGCTCCATGTGAAGAGCGGGCACCTCAAGCCGCTGCGCGAGGCGGTGCGGGCGACGCAGTTTTACAAAAACAAACTCCTCGGCACGGCGGTGGCCGATCCGTATCGCGGCATCTTCAGCCTCAAGGCCCCGACCGTCGCCGAAGTCACGGCGGGCAATACGACGATGTATTCCTACGCCGAGTGCCTCGCCTACGACCACTGGCTCACGGGCGATCCGCAGATGATCGAGCCGGTGCGCTGGGTGGCCGCCACGCATCAGGCGCTCACCGAGCCGAGCCGCTGGACGCCCGCTCTCGGCGAATGGACGGAGCGCCATGTCGCCTTCCGCACGCTGGCGGATGTGGTCGCCTTCGAGCTGACCGGCGAGGCGGCCTATCGGCAAAACGTGCTCACCCAGACGGCGGATTATCTTTGGCATCAAAACGGCGCCGATGGCGCGATCCCCGCGAACAAACTCGACGGCGGCCTCTATCACTACGGCACGCAGCATGGCGATGGCGTCTTCACCGACCTCATCGCCTCGCCGTGGATGATGGCGCTGCTCAGCGACGCGATGCTGCGCGTTTATGCGCTCTCGGAGGATCCGGCCATCGCCGACTTCCTCCGCCGCGCGGGCAAGTTTCAGGCCGCCTGCACGCACTTCAACAACGACCACGATTACGAATACTCCGGCGCGCTGCGCTATCCGTATTACCTCGCGAAATTCGACGGCACGCCCGACGCGCTCGACGGCTACGACACCTCCACCATCGAGCACGCGAAGGAAGTGCTCACCACCATCGCGTGGGGCAGCTATTTCCAGCACCTGCTGCATGGCGTGCCGTTTCCGCTGATGGAAGCGAACGCCCGAGACCTCTACCTCGCCTACGACATCGGCGTGAACCACTGGACGCGCCCCGCCGCGCCGCCGCTGGGCCTCACCGCCTATCGCTGCATCCCGCCGCGCAAGTTCGCCTGGGAAAATCGGCCCTCCGCCAGCTTGTCGTGGATCATGAACGTGATTGATACCGTTTCCCCGCCGCCGCAGGTCGCCATCACCTCGCCGGTGGTGAATCAAAACTTCACCGCGCCCGCGAACATCCTCATCGAGGCCAGCGCCAGCACCACCAGCGGCAGCATCGCGTTGGTCGAGTTCTTCGATGGCTCGGTGAAAATAGGCGAGGACACCACCGCGCCGTATTCATTCCAATGGAACGGCGTCATCGCCGCGCTGCCGGCCCATGTGATCACCGCGCGGGCCACCACCTCGCTCGGCGTGGTGGGAAACTCCGCGCCCGTGCCGCTCAACGTCGTCTCGCCCACGCACCCGCAGCTCACCATCACCAGCCCGGCCAATGGCGCGACCTTCACCGCGCCAGCCACCGTCACCATCGAGGCCACGGCCACGCCGGAAAGCGGCAGCACCATCACGCGCGTCGTTTTCACCCGCGCCTACCAGCCGCTGCACGAGGACACCGCGCCGCCGTATGCGCACACCCTCACCGGCCTGCTCCACGGCACCCACGGCTACGAAGTCTGGGCCTGGGATAACAACGGCGGCTACACCGTGCAGACGCTCGAAGTGAACGTGCAGACGCCCACGCCGCCCAGCGTCACGCTCACCGCGCCGACCACCGGCCAGCAGACGACGAATGGCGCGCTCTTTCACATGAGCGCCACCGCCACCGCGCCCGGCAGCGCCATCACCAGCGTCGTTTTTTACGCGGACGGCACACCCGTGGGAGAGGACACCACCGCGCCCTTTGAAGACGACTGGCTCATCTCCTCGCGCTGGGCCGCGGGCACCCACACGCTCACCGCGCGGGCTTTTGAAACGAACGGCGGCAGCGCGGATTCCTCGACCACTTTTGAAATCATCTCGCTGCCCGCGATGAGCGTCAGCATTGATTCGCCCGCGCACAACTCGTCCTTTCCCTTCCCTGCCACCATCCCCATCACCGCCAGCGCCAGCGCGCCGGGCAGCAGCATCGCCCGGGTGGATTTTTATGCGAACAACGGCTTCCTCAGCAGCGACAGCACCGCGCCCTTCACCGCTGACTTCACGCCCGACTCCATCCGCCAGTGGGAACTGCGCGCCCGCGCCGTGGACGCGCTCGGCCGCACGCTGGACGCCGCCATCACGGTCCACATCACCGGCCCGGCGATTCCCGAAGTCACGCTCACCGCGCCCGCCGGCGGCGGCATCCTCACCGCGCCCGCCACGCCCACGCTCAGCGCCGAGGCCAGCGTGAACTTCGCCACCATCACCCGCGTGCAATTCTACGACGGCTCCACCTTGCTCGGCGAGGACACCACCGCGCCCTTCAGCATCACCGCGCCCGCGCTGGGCCTCGGCGACCATCGTTTGTATGCCATCGCCACCTCCTCGACCGGCACCACCGGCACCTCGCCCACGAACATCATTGCCGTCGGCGCGGCGAATTCGCCCGTGGCCCTCATCACCTCCCCGCGTTTCGATGGCCTGCAATTCGCGCCCTCGTTCAGCACCGTGCGCTTCGCCGCCAACGCCCAGCACACCGGCGCGCTCGGCATCCAGCGCGTTGAGTTCTGGCTGGATAACACCCTGCTCGCCGCCGACACCACCGCGCCTTATGAAATGGATTGGGTCGTCGGCGCGAACACCGGCTACCACGAACTCATCGCCCGCGCCTACGACACCAGCGGCGCTTTCGCCAACTCCGACCAGGTCGCCTTCGAACTCATCATCCCGCCGCTCATCACGCTGAGCGCCCCCGCCAACGTCTCGCCGGACACGCCTGTGACGCTCACCGCCAACGTCACGCAAGGCACCTATGCCCTCCAGGAAGTGCGCTTCTTCGTGAACAACACGCTCGCCTTCACCGACACCACCGCGCCCTTCACCTTCGACTGGACGCCCACCGCCACCGGCACCTTCACGCTCGATGCCACCGTGCAGGACACCCGCTACGTCGAACGCTCCGCCACCACGCAAACCGCCACCAGCGCCTACACGCCCATTCAAAATTGGCGCGTCACTCACTTCGGCACGCATCAAAACACCGGCATCGCTGCCGACGACGCGAATCCTGACTACGACAGCCTCGTCAACCTCCTCGAATACGCCCTCGCCGCGAATCCGCATCAATCCAGCAGCGCCGAACTGCCACGCCTCAACCACGGCACCTTCGAGTTCACCCCCAACCCCGCCGCCACCGACATCACGACCACCCCGCAGTGGTCGCGCAACCTGACCGACTGGCACGACACCACGCCTCCGACGGGTGAGACGCGCCTGTTCCGGCGGCTTGAAGTTACGCGTCCGTGAGAGGCACGAAGAATCCGCCGCGACTTCGCTGATCAGTGATTTCGGTAAAATTTAGTTGCCATCTGTTCTGAAGCTTCCATATTTGTCCATATGGAACTCGCGTCGGAGTCAGCAGAGCCGTCGGGGCCGGTGCCAATTTTTTGGCTCGGCCTCATGGCGCATTTTGCTGGCATTGAAGCGGTTCAGGAACTCGAACGCTTGGATTTTGAGGGCAAGCTAAAGGTCTATGATTTCTCGAAGTGGCAGATGGACGGCGATTCCGGCTTTGTGGCGGCGATGGCCGCGGCGATGAAGCCCGTGGCCGTCATCCAGCGCCCCACGACATGGCCCGTCGTGCCGCTGCGTGTGGCCGACCTCCCGCCCGACTGCTACGTTGTCAACATTGGCGTGGGCAGTGAACACTTGCAGGAGTTCCACGATCAGGCGTCTGTCCGGCTCATCCTGCCCGATCCCGATGGCGCGGCGGTGAAGCTGAGTGCGAAGATGGTGGCGCAACTCACCGCCGTGCAGGCGGTCTGCCTGCTGCGGCGCATTCCGCTGGCCGCAACGCTAGCCGGCACCGAGCAGAGGCTCTTTCACAACCAATACGAGAGCCTGATCCGCTCCGGCACGCTGGTGGGCAGCCACTGGCTGTGTCTGGGGGGCGGGCGGCAAGTCCGGGAGCTGCTGCCGCTGCTCAGAGCCTTCGGAGTGAGCAAGGTGACGGTCTGGTATCGGGAGAAGGACCGTGCCAAGTTCGCCACAGGATTCGCCCGCTGCACGGAGCTTCTGGGGTCCGTTTCACCCGCGCCTGTCACGACGACCAGCTCCGGCCACTCGGCCGCGCTCGCGCTCGACGGCATCACCGTGCAGGCCACCAACGACTGGCAGGCCGCCGCCGCCCTCGCGGATGTCGTCTCGATCCATGCCGGGCCGATCAAGCCCGCTACCGCTACCGATGCATCATCGCCGCTGCCGCTGGGCGCGGCCTTCTTCGATTTGCTCCGGCCCTCGGCCATCGTCATCAATTCTGCGCGGGGTGCTCTGGTGGATGAGGCAGCCGTCGTTACTGTCCTGCGGAAAAAAGGCATCGCCGGATACGCCACGGATGTGCTGTATCCGACGGCGGAAAAGACCAGCGATCCCGCGCACAGTCCGCTCTGGGCGTATTACCGCGACCTTTGCGGCGATCAGCCGACACCGCCGCTCGATGGCCCGAATTTGATGATCCTGCCGCACATCGGAGGCAGCGTGTTCAGCCTTTTTGCCGCGTTTCTCGATGAGCTGGTCCCACGGATGCTCCAGAAACTCGGCTTCACCCCCGGCTCCGACAGCGGACCTGCCCAATCCTGATTCTTATGACACCATGACTGCAAACACGACAGAAACCAAAAACGAACGGCTGATCCTGAACTTCACGGTTCAGGAGCGGCATGAACTCAAGGAACTGCACCTCAAGAGCCACTCCGTCTCCGAGTCCGACTTCGTCCGCCGGGCGGTGGAGCTCTATGTGACCTTGCACCGGCTCGTGGTGGCAGGCTCGGAGATTGTCTTGCGTCATGAAGGCGAGCGCCGGCAGGTGCGCCTCCCGATCCCGAAGGTTTGGAACCGGGAGGCGATGCCCATCCCGGACCGGGAGACCCCACGCCGCAATTTCGAACTCAAGATCGAACCCTCCACCAAGGAAGCCATGACCCGCATGGTCGAAGCCGGAGCCGCGCCCTCGGTCGCCCGCCTCGCATGGGCCGCCATCGGCACCTACGCCACCGTCCTGGAACGTCAGGAAACGGGCTTTGTGCTGATGGCGGAGAAGAACGGTAAGTTCACGATTGTTGCGGAGCCTCGCAGCAGGAGTGGTCTTACGGTTGAACCTGCTCAATCGAGCTATCCATCCGCTTCTGGATTTGAACCCGGCAAAATCATCAACATTTACGATGCCCTGCAATGGGAGAAGTGTGTCAAAGCGGATGTTATCTGGTTCGTTGCTCCGGTGCAAACCCCAAAGCGATTTCCATCACTGAATACGCAATTGAAGGATTCTATGATGTCACGATTTCTAGAACTGACGAAATACATCTGGCTGTTGGATGACGACGTAAAAGACGCGGAAGAGCTATCACAATGGCTTTACGAAACGTTTAATGGAATACTAAAACTCTCCGATTACACTGGCGATGCTCTTGCCAAACTGAATGATCGTATCGCCCAACTGCAGCCTAACCTCCAGGAATTGGCGCGAGACTGCCCTGTATTTGCATTGGTAAAAATCGCGACGCGAACTCATAACGGAACAAACACATACAACTTTATTGAGGCGGCGAAGCGCATTAAAACATACTGGCTGGCGGAGCTGCGCGACGGATCAATCGAAGGCCAAAGCTTCATCGGAGCAACTGATCACGCCGGGGAAAACCCGGATGGCGCTCAACTTATGGGCATGGCTGGGCCCGACGCCGTCATGATTCTGGATGATCTGAAGAAAGCCCCAACTCGCCTGTCGGATGTTCCTGTGCCGAACAATTACAAGAATCCCGCCACAAATGCCAAAGGCAAACAAAACGTAAAGAAATGACGCTGGATCAAAAAATTCAACTCGGCAGCTTGATCGTCTCATTACTTGGGTTCGGAATCATTATCGTGCAGTTCTACATCGGAATCCGCATCATCAAGGCGGACAAGATTAGCAAGATATACTCCGAACTTCATGAAATACATCATGTGTTTGTTGAGCATCCCCTTCTAAGGCCATACTTCTTTAATAAAGTCCAGCTTTCTGCGCCTGAGCAGCACGACATTATTTCCGACGGAGCGGTAACATACTATCGCGCAATGGCTATAGCGGAGATGTTTTTTGATATTTTCGAACACATCTATTTTTTGAGAAAGGAGGCGACGTCCGAATTCCTGTCGAACGTGGTGACATCGGCCGGAGACGTGGGCGATAACTGGGATAGTTACATTGATGCGATGATTCGGGACAGCTCGTTCCTGGCTGGCTATTTGGTCGAAGTTTCCGCACTCACGCATCCCATTGAGCTTAGAAAGCGGATCCTAAACAGCATCCAACAGCACTGGCCAAATCTTTATCCCAACAATCAACCATCCAAAGCATCATGAAAAAGCCATTCACACTCATCGCCGCCATCCTCGTGCTGGCGGTAGTCGCGTTCCTTGTCTTCCAGAAGAAAGACCCGTCCGGGCCGGTTTCGGCAGGCGGAACTTACACCGTCGCCCGCTGCACGCATGCCATCGGGCTTTGCAACCTGCCGTTGTTCATCGCTGCCGAGGAGAACCTCGGGAAGGACTTCGGGGTGAAGTTCGATCTGGTGAACATTCCGAACTGGGGGGATCATCCTGCGGCGATCTCGTCCGGGCGGGTGGATTTTTCCGTGACGCCCTTCACCAATGTGATGACGGCCTATGCCAATGGGGCGGACATCAAGGTGGTGGCAGGCAGCGGGATCAACGGCTTGTTTCTGGTGGGCAGGCCGGAGATCCAGACGATCGCGGATCTGAAGGGGAAGAAGGTGGGGACCTTCCAGTCCGACACGCTGGAGATGCTGCTCTACACCGCGCTGCAGGAGAACGGGCTGAGCTACAAGGACCTGGAAGTATCCTACTTCACGAGCGGGGCGGAGATGATGGATGCGTTTGCCACGGGGCGGGTGCAGGCCATCACGCATGTGGAGCCGTATGCCACGCAGGCGGTGCAGAAGTTCGGTGGCAGGAAGCTGGCCTCCGGCAAGGATGTCTGGAAGGGCGACCACCCGGACTGCGTGCTGACGGTGAGCGGGAAGGTGCTGAAGGAGAATCCAGCACTGGTGAAGGGTGTCATCCGGGCGATGCTGCGGGCGCAACTGCGGATCGAGACAGACCGCGAGGCGACCGTGAAGGAGGCGCATGGGAAGTATTACAAAGCGGACCTCGCGGACGTGCTGATGGCTGCGGAGGCCCAGCCGCCGGGGGTGGACATCCGCTCGAAACTGCCCTTCATGCAGGCTCGCTTCCAGGATCTACAGAAGCTCAACTATGTGAAGGGTGATAAAACGGCGGACGGGTTGATCGATCTCTCCCTGCTCAAGGAAGTGGTGCGGGAGGACGCGGAACTGCTCTCCAAGCTGAAATTCAAATCTGTCGATTGATTGAAGATTCCCCGTTCATTGTTGCCGTGGCTGACCGTCGGCCTGCTGGTGGCGGCATGGCAGCTTCTGCCCTCATTGCTATCCGAGCAGCAGGCCCGGGTGTTTCCCACTCCGGCGGCGCTGTGGGCGCTGCTGAATGATCCTGCGGCGCTGTCGGCAGGCTTCCCGGATGCTCCCTCGCCATGGGGGCTGCTGGGGCGCTTCGCGTGGAACACGCTCTGGCGGGTGTTTGCAGGTGTCGGCATCGCTGTCGTGATCGCGTATCCAGCGGGGCTGCTCATCGGGCTGGTGGCGGCGGTGAATCACGCGCTGCTGCCCGTGCTGCGCTGGTTTGCCGCGCTGTCACCGGTGGCATGGCTGCCATTGGGCATGCTGCTGATCGCCGATGACAACAGCCTGGCGGTGTTTCTGGTGGTCGTGAGCGTCGCTTTTGCCATCGCCATCGCCACGGCGAATTCCGTGGCGAACGTGAATCCAGAACTGATGGACTCGGCGCGGATGCTGGGAGCCACGCGCATGGAGCGGCTGTGGCGGGTGGTGATCCCCGCCACCTTGCCAGAGACGTTCTTTACCGTGAGGCTGAATCTGCTCGCGGCATGGATGGCGGTGCTCATCGCTGAGGTGGTGGGCCTCCAGCAGAAAAACTGGGGGCTGGGGTCGCTGGTGTGGCAGGGGCGGCAGTCCACCAACTACGCCATCGTGGTGCTGGGGATGTTCTGTCTGGCCACGCTGGGACTCCTGGCGGACCGGCTCTTTCTCTTCATCCAGCAGCGGTTTCTCTGGTGGCGGCCGGGCGGTGCATCCATGTGATTTTTTGCCCATGCCTGATTCGCTCGTCACCATCACGGATCTGTCGTATCGCCCCGCCGACGGGTTGAGGACGCCCATTCTCCGCCGCGTCGGTCTTGAGATACTGCCGGGAGAGCGGGTGGCCATCATCGGGGCGAATGGCTCGGGGAAAACCACGCTCTTGAAGCTGATCTCAGGCGCGCGGATGCCCGGCGGAGCAGTGGACGGAGAGATCATCATCAGCGACACGCTGATGCACAGGAGAGGAGCCATCGGCTATGCACGCCAGCGCCCGGCGCTCTTCCCATGGCTGAATGTGAAGCAGAACATCGGATTCGGCACCGCCTCGAACACAGCGGCGGCACATGGCAAGGACGGACGGCTGGACGCGCACCTCGCAAAATTCGGATGCGCCGGTCTGGCCCGGAAATACCCGGCGCAGCTATCGGGGGGGGAGGCGCAACGGGTGGCGCTGGCGCAGTCGCTCTATCCCTGCCCGGCGCTCCTGCTCCTTGATGAACCATTTTCCGCGATGGATGGGCCGGTGAAGACCGCGATGGCGGATTGCCTGGGCGACCTGTGGCGGGTGCACGGATTCGCCGCCGTGCTCGTGAGTCATGATTTTCGCGACGTATTGCAGATGGCGGACCGCGTCTATGTGCTGGGGCGCGGTGGCGACACGGGATCCACCATCACGAGGCAGTTCAAGGTCGAGCCGGAACTGCGAACGGAGCCTGCCTACATCAAAGAAATGCTTTGGGCGATGTCCGAGGCCACAAACTATCAATTGCATTCCGCATGAGCGACAGCGCTGAATCACTCCGTAACGAAGCCCGGCAACTGGCCGGAAGTCTGCCGATCAAACCTCTGACAAAGAGCGCATGGCTGGCGGCGGCGGACCTGTATGAGGCCAGCGCCACCCCGGACTACGCGGATAGCTGGACGTATGTGACCCAGGCGGCCAATGGCCACGATCTGGAGCTAAGCCCCACAGGCTACTACGCGAAGGGCACACAGGCGTTTTGCGTGGCAGGGATTTTTCCCCGGCCACACACCGGGGAGCTGGCGGTCCACCTCATCAATCCCGCCGGGCCGCGTGCCGCAGCCTTGGTGGCGAAGCTGTGCATGGAAATCAGAAGGGTGTGCGACTGCGCGATCTACCTCAAGAAAGCGGATCTGGAGCTTTGCCGCGATCTGGAGGCGACAGGTAACTTTACCTGGGACGATTCCATGGCGTGGCATCCACAGGCTCCCCAGGAGGATGATACCTACCCGGTGCTGCTGCTGGATGTGGATCAAAGTCTCGCGCTATTTGAAGCCGGGAGACTCAACCAGGTGCGGGACAAATACGCACGGTTCCTCAACCGCACCAAACAGCGGGAGGTCGCGTGGCACCCGCTTTCCCCGAAGCGTTACACAGATGCGCGGGCGGTCATCCAGCGGTTTTTCCATTTCAAAGCGGAAGACCACATCGACATCTCAAAGCCTTGTGACTATGAGAACATGCTGACGAATTCGAGCGAATCGTGGAACGCCGATTCTCTAGTGCGCCAGATTTGTTCCATCGATGGTCAAGCGGCCGCCATTCTGGTGATGGAGCGGATCGGGAAGTCCAACGCGCTGGGACTCTACTGCAACCTCGCACTCTATCAGGACCACAAGTATCTTTCGGAATTCGTGATCCACCGGGCGTTGAAAGTGGCGAAGGAGCGGGAATTTCGCTACTTGAACATCGGAGGCTCTGAGAGCCAGGGACTCCACACCTTCAAACAGAAATTTCATCCGGTGGACCAGGAGACGCGGAGATGGCTGATCTTCAAGGGACGCGCGGGCTGACGTTGTCAGACGGAAGCGATCCGCCCCGCACCAAGCGAAGGACGAAATTTTCCCGGAAAAAAAGATTTGGCGGAAGCAATACGCCCCTTGACTATGGATGCGTATGGATACAGAGTCATTTCGACCACACAAGCCATGAACACTACCACACTCGTCCTGATCGTCATCGGCGCGGTTCTCCTGCTGCTCATCCTGTTCACACTGTTCTTGTTCTTCCGGGGCGGCGGCCAAAAGCCCCTGCGCTATGTGCAGCGGCCATTTGGGACTGTGACGGGGTGGCTGCTGAGGTTGAGCGGACATCACCCTGCGGAGTTTGAGCGGTTGGACGCGAGTGTGGCCTGGCGGTCCGCGGCGTGGTGGCGCGCGGTCCTGGTGCCACCGTTGATCGCGTTTGCGGGGATCTGGGCGACTTGCGAGGCATTTGAGCGGGGCGGCGCACTAACAAAGGCACTGGGGGGCGGGCTGTTCGTCCTCTTGCTGGATTTTATTCTGGTGGCGGCACTGAGTGGGAGCCGGAGTGGCAAGGCTTCGTGGGTGCTGGTGGGGTATCGCTCGGCGGTGGCGATCGGGCTGGGGTGGTTCATTGCACGGGCACCGATTTTAATGATCTATCAAAGCTCGATTGATGGGCTGAATCGGAAGGACCGCTGGGAGGAAATCCGGCGGACCACGGAGGAGCGCGAGACCTTGCGGAAAGACTCGCTGGCGGCGCAACTGCCGCTGGCGGAACACTACGAGGGTCGGCGGAAGCTCGTGGAAGATCAGTTGCTGACGATGACCGCCAGCAAGGGGCCGGTGAACGCACGGATCATCGAGCTGGATATTCTGCGCCAGAAGGAAGACCTCGACGGACTGGATGGCACAAAGCCAGGCAGGGGCGACCAGTATGCCAAGCGCCTGGGCTATCTGAATGAGGAGAAAGAGAAGCTGGCGAGAATCGAGAAAGAGGAGGGTCGCCTTCAGACGGAACTGACTGAGCTGGCAAAGGCGCACGAAGAACAACTGGCCAAGTTGGGCAACGATCCCATATTCAAAAAGCTGGGAGATGCGGCATCGCAGCAGATCGGCGAAGCTCAGGCATCTCGCCCGGGCTGGTCGGAGCGCGAGGACTTACTTTGGAAATGGGTGCTAGATGATCCGGTGAAGCGATTGCCAGGGCTGGCAATCATCCATGCCTTGCTGCTGCTGCTGGATGTGCTGCCGCTGCTGACGATGCTCTTCGTGCCCAGAGATGAACTGGAAGCGGCTCGTCGGGCGCGGGTTGCACAGGCGAAGGCAGAGGCGGATTGCATGGAGCGGATGGCACCGGAGCGGGCTGATAATCTGGTCCGTGAACGGATGGTGCGTGATGAACTGCGGGAGCGGATTCCCACTCTCAAGGAAATCGCCGATGAACGGCAGGAATTCGCCATGTATCAAATCCTCCGTAAGGAGCAGGTGGTAGCGGCTGGAAAGCCAGCCTTTTTCAAACTGCGCTATGGTGCCACCAAACCGCCGCCGGAGCAGGCAGGGGAATGGGAAGCGGCCTGGGAAGAAGCCGCCGAGCCACTGCGCCAGGCCATGGAGAAGAACCTCCGCGACTTCGATAATCTCGTAGGCTGAACCCGTCATGGTCATCGCCCCTCATCTGCGCGCCAGCCGTCCGGCGCCCCGCTACCTGCGGAGCGCGCGGACGGCTCCGGTGCGGGTGTCGGACTATCTGCCGCCGAGTCGTTGGCAGCGGATGCGGCGGGTGGGGTGGCGGCTTTTCGTCTGCTTTGTGAAGGCGTCGGCGGTGTTTGCGTTCGTGGGGCTGGTGGTGGGGATCGCAGGGCATTCGCACTACGACAGCAGGGCGGCGCAGGAGGATTTTTCGACGATCACCGACCTGCCGGAGCGGATCGAGTTCTACGATGGCGAGGGGAAATGGCTGGGGGCGATCCCGTGGGGGACGACGCGGCGCTCAGTGACGGCGATTGAGGAGTTGCCGCAGCATTTGATTGATGCCCTTGTTTGGATGGAGGATCGCATGTTCTTCGAACATGGAGGCGTGGCATGGCAAGGCGTGGCCCGTGCGGTCGTGCATGATCTGAAAACAGTCAGCTTGCGCCAAGGTGGCAGCGGGATCACGCAGCAGCTCGCCAAAATGTGGAAGTTTGGCATTCCAAAAAACGAATCGGCTTGGGCCAAGTTTGACCGGAAGTTTCTGGAATGGTGCCTCGCCCGGCGCATTGAGAGGAAATTCACGAAAAACGAAATCCTGCTCGCTTATTTGAACCGGATAGATTTCGGCGGCGGCTTTCATGGCATCCACGCGGCGGCGGAGGGATTGTTTGGCAAAGTGCCGGGAGCATTGACGGTGCTGGAGTCGGCGACACTGGTGAGCATTATCCGCGGGCCTCATCTGTATTCGCCCCTCGTAAATCCAGCGACTTGCAAGGAACGGAGGAACCTCATTCTGAACCAAATGGTAAAGGCAGGGAAACTGGCAGATGACGAGGCGCGGAGATTGTGTGCGCTACCGCTGGCAACCAAATATAAGGAATGGATTGCGGCGCAAAACGGCAGCGAAGAACTGCGGTTGGCAGCGCGGGAGTTGAAGGCTTCAGGCATTCCGCAAGCTGTGCTGGCAAAGGGCGGGCTGCGGGTGACGCTGACCATTGACCTTGCGTGGGATGCCCGCTGCCACACGCTGACGCAGGCTCATCTCGACAGAGTCGATCCGCGCATCAAGGGTCGCCCACTGCAAGGTGCGGCTTTGGTCATTGAGACGCGCACCGGGGAAATCAAGGTCTTGCAGGGCGGACGGGGACTACCGGCGGATCAATTGGACCGGGTGTTTCAGGCTCGGCGACAGGCCGGGTCCATTGCGAAACCCTTCACCTACCTGTTGGCTTTCGCTGCCGGAATTCGACCGGAACATCAAATGCGAAATGACGAGATCGGGCCTGGTGAGCTATGGCCAGGATTGAACTGGTCGCCTCGCAACTCTGGACATCGCGGGGACCTGATCCCTTGTGCGGATGGGCTCATTTTCAGCCAGAACCGCCTTACCGTGCGGCTCGGTGCCAAGGTGGGTCTGTCCGCTTATGCAGCGATGCTCGACAAGCTTGGCGTTGCGGATGCGGCAAAAATCATGGCCGCACCCTCGTCGCTCATCGGCTCATTCGAGGCACGGCTCGCGGACTTAGCCCAGGCATTCACGATTTTCCCGCTTGAGGGAGCGGAGGCCCCTTCTCCGCACATCATCCGGGAAGTCCGCTCGCGAACGGGAGAGGTGCTCTTTACTCCTTCCGTAGTTCCAACGTTGGTTGCCGACCGGAAAGGGTGCCAGGTGACAGCCCTGTGCCTGAAATGGGTCTTCAAGAAAGGGACGGCGAAGTCTGCAAGGCTAGACGTTACGGAAGAAGCGATGGGTAAAACCGGCAGCACCAATGGGGCGAAAGACTGCTGGTTCATCGGCACAGACCATCAGTTCACCTGCGGCATCTGGGTGGGCTGCGACAAGCCTACGGTGCTGCGGGGTGGCTCGGGAGCAAGGTTGGCGTTGCCGCTATGGGTGCAGATCATGAATGCCGGGCGTTTGGAGTAAAATGCACTTACCGGGCCGTCCTGCACAAGAGCGCCACCGCCTCCGCGCCCGCGCTGGCCCTCGGCGACCATCGTTTGTATGCCATCGCCACCTCCTCGACCGGCACCACCGGCACCTCGCCCACGAACATCATTGCCGTCGGCGCGGCGAATTCGCCCGTGGCCCTCATCACCTCCCCGCGTTTCGATGGCCTGCAATTCGCGCCCTCGTTCAGCACCGTGCGCTTCGCCGCCAACGCCCAGCACACCGGCGCGCTCGGCATCCAGCGCGTTGAGTTCTGGCTGGATAACACCCTGCTCGCCGCCGACACCACCGCGCCTTATGAAATGGATTGGGTCGTCGGCGCGAACACCGGCTACCACGAACTCATCGCCCGCGCCTACGACACCAGCGGCGCTTTCGCCAACTCCGACCAGGTCGCCTTCGAACTCATCATCCCGCCGCTCATCACGCTGAGCGCCCCCGCCAACGTCTCGCCGGACACGCCTGTGACGCTCACCGCCAACGTCACGCAAGGCACCTATGCCCTCCAGGAAGTGCGCTTCTTCGTGAACAACACGCTCGCCTTCACCGACACCACCGCGCCCTTCACCTTCGACTGGACGCCCACCGCCACCGGCACCTTCACGCTCGATGCCACCGTGCAGGACACCCGCTACGTCGAACGCTCCGCCACCACGCAAACCGCCACCAGCGCCTACACGCCCATTCAAAATTGGCGCGCCACCCACTTCGGCACGCATCAAAACACCGGCATCGCTGCCGACGACGCGAATCCCGACCACGACAGCCTCGTCAACCTCCTCGAATACGCCCTCGCCGGGAATCCGCATCAATCGAGCAGCGCCGAACTCCCGCACATGAACAACTTCGTCTTCGAATTCACCCCGAACCCCGCCGCCACCGACATCACGCTCACGCCGCAATGGTCTCCGGATTTAACCCAGTGGTTCGACACCGCCCCGCCCGCCGGATTGCCCGCCCGCTTTCACCGCCTCCGCGTGTCCCGTCCGTGATGGGAAGCAGCCCGGTTTTTCCTTGCTGGTTGGGTGTCGGTTGCTCAGATGGGGTGAATGCAAGCCCCACTGCCTTTCCGTCATCTCTCCATCCGAGTTCCGTGGCATGATGCCGGGTGGGACGGCACCGTTTGTCGGCGGCCGCTGAATAACAATGCCTGCCTCTGCTTGCGCGGCATCAGCGAGAGCCGTGAGGACGCGTGGGAACACGAACGCGCCGGGCAGCACATGGCGGACATGGGCGACGAAGTGCCGCCCTGTCTGCGCGAGCGCGCCGGATTCATGTCGGATCGGCCATTCCACCTGAACGTGAGTCACAAGCTCGGGCACGACGAGGACTACGCGCACATCCTGCCGACGCCGCTCGCCATGCCTGCCTGGTCCGCGCCGGGGGTGCCATTCCGCTGGCTGATGCGCGAAGGCGCGGCGGCTAACGAAGAACGTCTCGGTATCGGCTACGACTCCGACCGCGAGCCGATGGAGCGATGGAAGGAAAAGGGAACCTGGGTGCTGGATGCCGAGAACCAGCGGGCTTGTCTGGACTCGTTCTGGAGCGCGATCAAACCGGGACGCTCGCTCGTGTTCTTCTACGCCAAAGCGATTCCCGGCGTGGAGGATGATCGCCGCGTGCTCATCGGCGCGGCTCGCATCAGCGATCTCAAGCCATTGCGGGAATACATCAAAGGCGACCCGGAGGGGGTGGCCGCATGGGTTTGGGAGCGCCCGGTGGTGCACACGCTGAGGCCGGGGTTTGCCGATGGATTCCTGATGCCCTATCACGCCCTGCTGGAGCGCATCGCCGCGGGCGAGCCACTGCATCTGCCGGATTTCGTCGCCTTCGCGCCGGACGAGCATCGTGGTGATTTCAGTTACGCGACCGAACAGGTGGGCGGTGACGCGGCTCTGGGCGCGCTGGAGGAAATGCGGCGCTGTCTGGCGCGCTGCGCCGAGGTTGTGCCGGGGCCGTGGGAACGCGTGCTGTCGTGGATCAATGACCGCCTCATCGAAGTGCGGCGGCAGCGTGGCGCGTATCCGGGTCTCGGCGCGGCGCTCACGGCATTCGGCATGCCCTTGGGCGAGGTAGTCGCCGGGACCATGACCGAAGAGTTGAGGGACGAGGACGACCCTTGGCAGCGAGTGGAGCGCGCATTTGCCGACAGCAAGTCGCTCCCGGCTGGGCTGCGCCCGCAGATCACCGTCGCGCTCCAATCGAAATGGAAACACCTGCCCGCGCCGCGTCGCGCCTATCTGCGCCTGCTTTCGCGGCTCGCACTCACAGCGGAGCAGGCGGCGGTGCTCTGGCACGCGGCCGACCGGATCAAATTGACCGGCATCGAGGAACCGGAAGCGGAGCTTTTGAAAAATCCCTACCTCATCGCTGAACGGTGGATTCAGCCTGCGGTGAAAACCACCGTGCAAACGGATGAGGATGGCAACCAGGAAGAATCCGTGATCATCGTTCCGCCCCCCACGTTTTGGACGGTGGACCGCGCGGTGTATTTGCCGAAGGCGCTCGCCGCGCATCACCCGTTGCCCGGCCCGCAAGCGGCTTGGGAGCCGGACGACGTCCGGCGCGTGCGCGCACTGCTCGCCCATGTGCTGCGCACGGCGGAACGCGACGGCCATACCGCGCTGCCCCAGCCGCTGCTGTTGGAGCGGGTGGCCGCGCTGGCCATCGAGCCGCCGTTGCAGGTGGACGCCGACTCACTCGTGGCTTTGCGAGCCATTTGGGAAGCCGCCGAAGACGATGACGATCCCGCTCCGGAACTGGTGTTTCATCCGCTCGGCGATGGCTCGCACCTGGTGCAGACAAAGCGGCGCGACTCCATCACCCGGACGCTGCGCAACCTGACCCGCCGCGTGCGGAAGTTGAAGCGCCTGCCCGTCACCGCCGACTGGAACGCGTTGCTGGAAAACATCCTTCCCGCCAGTGATGGCACGCCCCGCGAACTGAAAGCTCGCGAGGAAAAAGCCGGCGCGCTGGCCGAACTGGCGGCAGCCCGTTTTTCCGTGCTCATCGGTCCGGCGGGAACGGGGAAAACCAGCATCCTTCGTGCCTTGCTGGATGAGCCCGGCATCCGGGCCGGCGGCGTGTTGCTGCTCGCCCCCACCGGCAAGGCCCGCGTGCGGATGCAGACGCAGACGAAACATCCCGCACAAACGCTCGCCCAGTTCCTCCACCGCCACCAGCGCTACAACGGAGCCACCGGCGCGTATTTCATCAATCCGGACGCGGACCCCGTCAGCCAGTTCAAGACCGTCGTCGTGGACGAGTCCTCCATGCTCACCGAGGACCAGCTTGCCGCGCTGCTGGACGCCACCCGCGGCGCGGAGCGCGTCATTCTCGTGGGCGATCCCGGCCAGCTTCCACCCATCGACGCGGGCCGCCCATTCGCCGACCTCGTGGAAGCCCTGCGCCCTGTCGATGCGTGTTGGCCCTGTGTGGCTCCCGGCTATGCGGAACTCACCCAGCGCATGAGACAGGACCAGCGTGATGGCGTGGAGCCACCCGACCTCCAGCTCGCCGAGTTCTTCAGCGGACGTGTCGCCGACGACGAAATTCTCCATCACCTCGCCGCCTCGCCGGATGAGGCCCGTCTGCGCTGCGTGCGTTGGGACGATGCGGAGGATTTCCGCACCCGGTTCCGCCAGACGCTGTGCGAGGAGTTCGCTCTGAAAAACAACGAACTCGAAGAACTGTGCGGCACGCTCGGTGCGAGCGGAGGCAGCGGGAAGTGGCATTTCAATCGCGGCGCGGAACTCAGCATCGAAGACTGGCAGATCCTCTCGCCCATGAACCTCGCTCCGGGCGGCACCGAGGAGCTGAACCGCATCCTCCACAACGCCATGCGCGGCGGCATGGTGCGCTATGCCAGTGGTCGGCAGAAAAAAGAGTTTCGCGTCATCAAGCCCCTCGGAGCCCAGCAGATCGTCTATGGCTGCAAGGTCATCAACACCGTCAATCGACCGCATGGCTCCCGCTACGTCTGGCCTCGTCAACTGGATGACGGCACCAAGCCGTTGCTCTATCTTGCCAACGGGGAGATCGGAGTGGTCACCGGGCGGAACCTATTCGCCAAAGACGGCAAATCGCCGTGGCTTCCGAAACAAGTGGAAGTCTGTTTCGCCTCGCAGCCGGGTTTTGCCTACTCCTTCCTCGCTGGCGGCTTCGGCGATGAAGGCGACGCGCCGCTACAGCTCGCCTACGCCATTTCCGTCCACAAGTCGCAGGGCAGCGAGTTCCGGAAAACCTTCGTCGTCCTGCCCAAGTCCGCTGCCACGCTATGCCGCGAGCTGCTCTACACCGCGCTCACGCGGCACAAGGACAAGGTGATCCTCCTTCACGAGGGCGACATCCGCGACCTCTCCCACTGGGCCTCGCACGCCGCATCCGCCACCGCCCGGCGCTTCACCACGGTCAACCTCGACGAACCCGAACCCGCCCGTCGCCCGCAACCCGTGCGGGTGAAGGACCGCAAGACCGGCCGCGACGGCTGGTATGAGCAATACCTCATCCACCGCACCCGCCGGGGCGATCTCGTCAGCTCCAAGGCCGAGGTCATCGTCGCCAACGAACTCGACTACGCCCGCGAGAAAGGCTGGCTTACCTACACCTACGAGGAGCATCTCATCATGTCCGACGGTGATAAGCGTGTGCCGGACTTCACCCTGCGCGACGAACTCGGCCGCACCTTCTACTGGGAGCACTGCGGCATGCCGGACAATTCCGGCTACGCCGAAAAATGGCGGAACAAACTCGCGTGGTATGTCACCCACGGCATCACGCCTTGGGACGCGGAAACCAATCCTGACGGTCAACTGATCGTCACGGAAGATCGCGGTGGCCGCCTTGATGCCGCGCGTGTGAAAGAGATCATCGCGGAGTTGTTTGGTAAGGACTGACGCCCAACCTCGCCGCCACCGGCATCACGCTCACGACGCAATGGTCGCGCAACCTCACCGACAGGCACGACACCACGCCTCCGGGCGGCGAGGCGGCGCCGTGGCCCAGCCTGCGGATGGCAATCTGTGACAAGGCCCGTTTCATCTGCCGCGAATGCTGTGGTATTGCGCCCGTGAAGTCACTTCGGCCTGATTCTCACACACGGTGACTCTACAGCTTCGCCAGTGACAGCTCGTGGTTATGGACAAAAAACCGTTTCCGCTTCTGAACCACGGTGTGCCCTTCCGCTTCCAATCGCGCGGTCAACGCCGGAATACCGCCGGGGTATTTCGGATTCAGTTCTCCATTCACTTTCAGTATGCGCCAGTAAGGGGTGATGTCCGCTTCTCCTGCGGAGGCCGCTTCATCCGCGGCCTGCGCGGCCATCCACGCGAAAATGCCCGTGGTGATGCCGCAGCCTGCCTCCGCGCAATGCTTCAATGCTATCGCAGCCTGCAGTTGCGTGGTGGTCGCAAGTTTGCCGCGCGGCACTTTGCGCATGAGTGCGTCCACCTCGCGTGGGGCAGGTATGGCCAGCGTCTTGCCACCGGCACGGGCGGCAGCATCGCCTGTGAGGCTCACCACCTTCGGCAGGTCCTTGTCATCGGCGAGCTTCTCCTTCCACGTTTTCTTGCCGCGCAGAGGTTTGCTTCCGGGCGGCGTCTTAGCTGATGGTTTCATGCTTCGTGGATCGGGATTTGGATTTCGGTGAGATAGTTCCTGGGATTTCCGCGAAAGATGATTCCCGGCCCCTTGAGATAAACTTCACGGGTCGGCAACTCCGCCGTGACCCCGCGCCGCTTCATCTCGGCCAGCAGGAGTTTATAGGATCGCCCAAGTTGCGGATACGGCCCTTGATGCACCAAGGCAAGGCACCGGACCTTCGGCAGCATCCGCACTCCGATACCCGCAGCCGGCGCCACTTCCCGCCGCAGTGGGAAGCATGGCTCGAAGTTCGCATCCTCCTCGCGAAACTCGCCATCGTAAAAAAGGCACAGCGGCTTGCCTGCGATGTGACGCCCCATGGTCCTGCCGAGAGTCTTGAAAGCACGCCCGCACTCTTCATAGCGCCCCGACATGCGCACTCCAGCGATCACCAGCGGCGCCACGAGTTTTTCCTCGATCCGAAACTGCCCTGCTGCTGCGACCCGGCCTGCCTCCGCCTCAGCGGCGATGGCAGCCTCCAGAGCTTTGGCAGTCTTTTTGTCTGCGCGGAGACGCTCTTCGACCGTGCGCAGTTGCCTGGCAAAATAACTCACGAGCTGGGTGTCATCGTCGCAGTCGGCGAGAACCTGCTGGATATCATCCAGCGAGAACTGCAGTTCGCGCAATCGAGCCACCATACGCGCCCGTTCCACGGACTCGACGTTGTAGTAGCGATAGCCGGTGTCAGAAGCCACATGGGCCGGGCGCAAAACTCCCTTTTCATCGTAAAAGCGCAGGGCTTTCACCGACAAACCGGTGATCTGAGAGAACTCGCCGATGCTGAAATAGTCGGGATTGGTGGGCATAAAGTTGTCTGAACTGGATGCGATGATCGGGCCTCCTGTTGCTGGAGGGTCAAATGTTTTTTTGAGCGCCTCATCAAAGGCGCTGGCTAAACGCATCCGGCAGCCGCCGCACCGCGCAAATGGACGTGATGACTCTGGCCGCGAGACTCGCCCGCGTGATGGATGAAATGGACCTGCAAGTCCGACCCGACGCTGTTTTGATCAGCTCATGCGCAGCTCACACGCTGGCTTTTTTCGGCTCCATGCGCTCCGGCAGCAGCGGCGTGGGCGAGGGAGAGATTTTTTGCCGTCCGCTGATCTCATCATAGGCGAGCTGGCGGCGCTCCAGCAGTCCGCCGCCGGCCTGCCAGATTTCGTAGTGGAAGGCGGGCGGGCTGGTGGCGGGGTCCATGTCGAGCACCATCCACAGCTTGCCTTCATCCGCGCCGGTGAAGCGCTCGGGATTCTCCATCAGCGTGCCGTTCCCGCTGCCGAGCGGGCCGCTGGTGAACTCCAGGTGACGCCCCTGCACCTGATAGCCGGCGGTGAAATGCCGGTCGCCGGAGAGGAGGATGACGCCGTCGATCTCGCGGGAGGTGATGTGATCGAAGATTTCCTGGCGCTCACGCGCAAAGGATGACCAGCAGTCCGCCTGCGTGAGTGTCTGCCATTCGCTGCCGCAGGCGATGACTTTGAAGCGGGCGGTGGAGGCGGCGAGGCCGTCTTTGAGCCACTGGAGCTGGCGCTGGCCGAGCATGGTTTTTTTGCCGTCCTCGGGGCTGCGGTTCGGCGTGCGGTGGTAGCGGCTGTCGAGCATGAAGAAATCAATGCCGCCGCGGTGGAAGCGGAACCAGCAGCCGGGATGCTCCGGCTCGCCGTAAGCGGGATTGGCCCACCATTGGCGGAAGACGCGCAGGGAGTCCTCCTTGCCCTTGGTCGTGCCGTCGGAGTTGTTCGGGCCGAAGTCGTGGTCATCCCAGATCGCATAAGTCGGTGTCTCGCGGATGAGGCGGGTGAAGCCGTCCACGGTGCGCTGCATGAAGTAGAAGTCGCGCAGCAGGGCGGGATCGGTGGTGTCGCCGTAGTGGTTGTCGCCGAGCATGAGCAGCAGATCGAAGTTCCGCCGGGCGGCCATTTCGCCAAAGGCTGCGGCATTGGAGTAGCCGCGCTGGCCCACGCAGGAGCCGAAGGCCACGCGAAGGCGCTGTTTTTGCCCCGGCACAGGGGCGGTGATGAAGCTGGGAAAGGGACGCGACATGGCCGGCGCGCCGTCGATCAGCGGTGCGTAGTGATAGCGCGTGGCGGGCTGCAGGCCGGTGGCTTCAGCCTGGCCGGTGAAGGAGGCGTCTTCGCTGAGCGCGGATGCCTGGATGATTTGCGCATCGGACAGATCGGGCTGGAGACCGATCTTGAAGGCAAGCGCGCCCGCATTGGATGCCTTGGCCCAGAGTCGCGCTGAATCGTGAGACACATGACCGACCAAGGGACCGGCGTGCAGATAGGCGGCACCGGCGATGGGTGTGATGACGGGCACCGGGCCGTGGATTTCTTTGTGCAGCGCGGCAGATTTGCTTTTTTTCTTCGCGGCTGCCGCCTGCGGTGCTGTCTGCGCCGGAGAGTCCTGAGCCGCCGCCGTGGCGGCGAGTGAAGAGGCGAGGAGGAACTGGCGGCGGGAGGTTTTGGAGGGCGGCTTCATGGCTGAGAGCACTCATACGCATGGAGCACGCTGATTTCTGAGTGCCGCGTTTTGATTTCTAAAAGAAGCCAAGCATTATACAGGTGCCATCAAGCGCTAAAATGCTTATTTTCAGAATACACGCTCCCCCTGACCTTGCCGTGCTCTTTGATGGCACAAGGTGCCAAGGAGAAAGAGCGGAGACCAAGTTGAGGGATAAAGATGGAAAGGGCGGCTAGAGGCGTGCTGAGCCGGAAGGCAGCTTTCCTTCCTGGCGAAGGCCAAGCGAGCGATCACTCTTTCCACGCCGCCAGGATGTCGCGTGAGTAGGGATCGCCCTCCGCCTCGAACTCACGCAGATAGCCCAGAACCAGCGCCCGCACCTCGGGGTACGGATTGGTCTGTGCCGCGCCAAGCACCTCGGGGTCGAGAAAGCGGTCGAGCAGAGACTTTGCCTCGGCGAGATCACAGACTGGCAGGCGCTCGCGAAAACGGGCTTTGAGCAAGGATTCGAGGAAAAGCTGATCCTTCCAATCATGGTCGCGGCCTGTGTTGGCCTTGGTGCGGTAGAGGTCAGCCTCATGCGGAAGTCGTAGTCCAGAATTCAGCGGGCTGGAGGCGGCCCAGACGGCCTCAAACTCATCCATCTCGAGTTCGTTCGGCTTTCGGAAGATGTCCAGCGGCAGGTCCAGGCCGCCGATGCGTATGACATCATAGTCCGAGATGTCAGCCACAACTTCAGCCAAGGATTCCAAGCGGCGGCGTTCGGCCAGTGACCAAACATAGCTGCCAGGGAATTTGGCCATTACGGCCAGACATTTCTCGGCCCATTCAGTCGCCGAGCCAAAAGGTTCCAACCAGATGTCCGAGTCCTTGGTTGGCCTGCTAAATCCGTGGGCAATGATTGCCATGCCGCCAAGCAGAACCACCCGGTGGCGGCTTGCTAACTCGCGGGTGAAGTCATCGGTAGAAAGTCGCGTTTCCATTGTTCAGTGCGGTAGTCGATTTGCGCAGCTATCCACATGCACTCCGCCAGCGAGCGCGGCTTGTGAGGCAGCCATGGCTCAGAGTTATCGGGTATCTGCGTCCGCTTCGCGTTCGGATCACGCGCTGCATCACGCCGCTGTTGCATCTTCCGCCGCGCCATGTCGGAGGAGTAGCGTTTTTTCAGTTGCTCAATGGTGGGCCGATACTGCTTCATCTTGCCGGAGTCTATCCCCCCTCCTTTCAGGGCGCAAGAGCTTCGAGGTCGAAGGGCAGTTCGGGGTTTTGCTTTGAAGTCTCAGAGCTTGTGGCGTGTCGATCGGCATTCTTTGCCAGATCCGACACAGCTTTTGCTGGCATGTTTGGCGAGAGCGGCGCGTTTATCCACGCGACCCACCATGAAACGACTGCTTTTCACCTCCCTGCTGCTCTCCGCCCTGACTTTGCCGTGCTCTTTGATGGCGCAAGACGCCAAGGCGAAGGGAAAAGGCAAAGCCAAGCCCAAACGGCCCGACGCGGTCGGGCCGGCCATTGGGGCGAATGTGGCGACGCCGGTGTCGAACATCAAGACGCTGAAGGACTTCAAGGTGGAGCTCATTTACAGCGTGCCGGGCGGCGAGCAGGGCTCGTGGGTGAACCTCACGACGGATGACGCGGGCCGCATCTACGTGAGCGACCAGTATGGCATGCTCTACCGCTTCAAAGCGCCCGCCGCAGGCCAGACGCTGAGCGCTGGCGACATCGAAAAGGTGCCTGCGGACATTCGCGGCGTGAACGGCATGCTCTTTGCCTTCGGGGCGCTGTATGTCGGCGTGAATGATTACGAGAAAAAGATCCCCAGCGGCGTGTATCGCATCACCGACAGCAACAGCGACGACATGCCGGACAAGGTGGAGATGCTGCGCGAGTTCGACGCGGGCAGCGATCACGGGGTGCATGCCATTTTGAAGACGCCGGACGGCAAGGGCCTTTACCTCATCAGCGGCAACAACGCCGTGCTCAAAGAAGGCCCGAAGGCCGGCACGCCGGACAGCTCGCCCGTCGCGAAACTGTGGGGCGATGACCACTTGCTGCCGCGCATGCCGGACGGTCGCGGCCACAACCGCCACGTCATGGCTCCCGGCGGCATCGTGTATCGCTTCACGCCGGATGGAAAGACCTTCGAGATCTTTGCCAGCGGCTTCCGCAACATCTACGACGGCGGCGTGAACCGCGACGGCGAGCTCTTCGTCTATGACGCGGACATGGAGTATGACTTCAACACGTCGTGGTATCGCCCCACGCGCATCAACCACGTCGTCAGCGGCGCGGAGTTCGGCTGGCGCAACGGCGCGGGCAAGTATCCCGAGTTCTACATCGACAACCTGCCCGCCACGCTGAACATCGGCCCCGGCTCGCCCACCGGCTGCACCTTCGGCTACGGCGCGAAGTTCCCCGTGAAATACCAAGACGCCTTCTACGCGCTCGACTGGAGCTGGGGCAAAATCTACGCCGTGCATCTGACGCCGAACGGCAGCACCTACACCGCCACGAAGGAAGAATTCGTCACCGGCGGCCCGCTGCCCGTGAGCGATGTCATCATCGGCAAAGACGGCGCAATGTATTTTACGATTGGCGGCCGCCGCGTGCAGAGCGGGCTGTATCGGGTGAGTTACACGGGGAAAGAAAGCACAAACCAACCAAAGGTAACGCGCACGGACATCGACGAAGTATACAACGGAGCTAACCGACAAGTTCGCCAAACTTTAGAGTTGTTTCATGGAAAGAAATCCAGCGCAGCAGTTGGAGCAGCCTGGCCGCATCTCAGCAGCACCGACCGCTACATCCGCGCCGCCGCACGCACCGCGCTGGAGCACCAACCGCTCGCTGAATGGCAGGACAAAGCGCTCGCCGAAACCAACGTCACCGCGCAGCTCGAAGCGTTGCTCGCTCTCACCCGCCGCACCGGCGTGTGCCCGACCCATCGGACCGATCCGTCTTATCAGTCCGATGGAAAATCCCGCGACGCCATTCTCGCCGCGTTGATGAAACTCGATTTCGCCAAGCTCACGAACGAGCAAAAGCTCGGCTATGTGCGCCTCATCGAGATCGTGTTGCACCGCTTTGGCAATCCCGATGACGCCACCGTCGCCGCGATCATCGCGAAACTCGATCCCGCCTATCCCGCCGACAACTTCGAGCTCAACTGGCTGCTCACCGAGACGCTCGCCTACCTCCAGGCCCCCAGCGCCGCCGCGAAAGGCATGGCCCTCATCGCCGCTGCCGAAAGCCAGGAGCCGCAGATGGAATACGCCCGCAGCCTGCGCTTCCTCAAAGCAGGCTGGACGAACGAATTGCGCACGCAGCAGCTCGAATGGTTCCTGAAGGCCGCGAACTACAAAGGCGGGGCCAGCTTCGACAAATTCCTCGAGTTCATCCGCAACGACAGCCTCAGCACTTTCAGCGACGCCGAGAAAACGCAGTTCGCCGAGCTCATCGCGAAGAAACCCGTACGCAAAACCGCCATCGAAAACGTCGGCGCGATGTTCGTCGGCCGCACACTGACCATGTGGACGCTAGACGAGCTCAGCGCCACCGCGAAGAACGGCATGAAGGGCCGCAGCTTTGAAAACGGCCGGAAGATGTTCAGCGCCGCCGCCTGCTACACCTGCCACCGCTTTGGCAACGCCGGCGGCATGACCGGCCCTGATTTGACCGGCGCCGGCGGTCGCTACAGCCCGCACGACCTGCTCGATCAAATCATCAACCCCAGCAAAGAGATCAACGAGCAGTTCGCCCCCATCGTCGTCACCAAAAACGACGGCTCGATCATGAGCGGCGTCGTCGTCAACCTCAGCGGCGACGGCGTCACCCTCAACACCGACCTCACTGACCCGAATCAACGCGTGAACGTCGATCGCAAAGAAGTGAAAAGCATCGAACTCAGCAAAGTCTCCCCCATGCCTCCAATGCTCCTCGCCATGCTCAAGAAGGACGAAATCCTCGACCTCCTCGCCTACGTCATCAGCGGCGGAAACAAGGAGAGCGCGATGTTTGCCAAATAAGGCATCATCGGTCGTGGCAACGCATCATTCGATGCGCTGCACTCAGAGCGCCTTACGCACCACTTTCTGAATATCCGCCTTCACCTTGGCCCACGTGGTCTTGATGAGCGTTTTGGGTGTCTCGGTTTCTTCCGCGTCTTCAAAGTAGATCATGCTGCGCAGCGGGATCATGGGATCGTGGTTTGGAAACTTGCGGGCGTAGCAATCCAGCAGCTTTTCCAGTCCAAGCTCGCACAGCAGCGTGTGCAGGTCGTAGAAGTCTTTTTTGGCCCCGCGATTACTGATAGCTCCGAGCTTCATCGCGACGACATCCGGCAGGCTCATCATGCGCACGCCCTCGATGGTCTCGTATGGATGAAGCAGCGGGTAACGATAGGTCACAAAGTCCGCCTTCACGTCCTCGATGAAGCACATCATGCCGTTGCTGTTGTCGTTCGTGAGCTGAAACGATGGAAAATCCGCCGCAAGGGCCGCCGAAACGATCTTGTTGTCGAACTTCTCCGGGCGGAAGAAGTCGAGGTCCACCGACATACGATGTCCAAAACGAAGTGCCAGCGAGGTGCCTCCGACGAGGGCGAAACCATCTGTGGCCTGATGCGCGCACAGCCGCCTCAGTAGATCCAAGGTGCCGGGGGGAACGGCCTCGCAGTGCAGCATCGGAAGTCCTCCTTTCTCAAATCCAGCGCTAGACACAGCAGCGCGATGTTTTGCGGGCTGATGCTGCGAAGCTGAGTCACCACGCTGCGCAGACGCTCATCTCCATAGTGCCGCCTGATGGCACGCCAGCCTTCCAGTGCGCCCACGACCAAGACACGATCAATGATCTGCTTCGCATGCTTCTCTGGATCAAGCCTGGCAGGATCCACATCCCAAAACCACGACGCAGGAAGTCCCAGCGGCGTCTTGACGCTACGAAGGCGTGGTGTGGCGGTCTCCATGGTTTGAAGCTACCGCCAGGATGCCAAAGCTCAACCTGCGATCTCGCCTCACACAAACCGCCGTGCGATGTGAGTGTAAAACGCCAGCGCGGCCTCGACTTCGGCGCATTCGACGTATTCGACGGCTGCGTGAGCTTGATCGATGCTGCCGGGCCCGAAAAGGATCGTCGGAATGCCGAGACGCGAAAACTTGCTCGCATCGCTGCCGAACGGCACGCCGCAGACGCCAGCATCACGATTCATGCCGCGCAATACGTCTCGTGCGAGGTTCACCAGCGGAGCGTTTTCATCCGTTTGAAACGACCAGTCCTGAAGCATCGGCTTCTCCATCTCCGAGATCACCTCGGGATGCCGTTTCATCAGCGCATCGAGCAGCGACTGATAATGCGCGAGCACCGGCTCCACGTCCTCTCCGGGCAGCAGGCGACGATCAATCTCGATCACCGCCTCATCGGGCACGAAATTGACCTGCACGCCGCCATGAATGACGCCCACGTTGCAGGTTGCGGGCCCGAGCAGTGGATGCGCGAGCTTTTGCATGCGTTCGTGATCTTCCTGCAAGGCCAGCACCACGCGTGACATCGCGGTGATCGCGTTGATGCCGAGATGCGGCTTCGAGCTGTGAGCCGCTTTGCCCCTGGTGCGGATGCGCCAGCGCAGGACGCCCTTGCTTGCGATCACACATTTGAACTCGGTCGGCTCGGCGACCACGGCGGCATCGGCTTTGAGGTCTTCGCACAGTTTGACCACGCCACGGAACGAAAACTCCTCGTCCACCACGGCGGCGAGCCAGATCTCGCAGGGAGGCGGTTCGCCGCTCGCGTGAATGTCCGCCACGGCGTGCATCATCGCAGCTAGGCCGGCCTTGTCATCGACCGAACCGCGTCCGTGAAGTTTCCCGTCGCGAATCACCGGATCGAACGGATCAATCGTCATGCCTTTGATCGAAACGGTGTCCATGTGCGCCTCGAACACGATGCGGCGCGATGAATCACGGCCGGGGATGCGGGCGATGACGTTGTTGCGGCCTGGGAATACCTCCTGCTCCCACACTTCGATGCCGCGCTGCTCGAAAAAACTCCGCACATAAGCCGCAGCCTCTTTTTCCCCCGGACCGCCCTCGTAGGAGCTGTTCACGCTGTTGATGCGCACGAGGTCGGCGAGGGTCTGCAGGACGGGGGACATGCCCCAGCCTAGCGAACCACAGCACCACGGCAAGAAGGCCCTTTCCCAGGCGTAATTTCGCCCCGCCCCAATGAAAGGAGCCGCATCCATCCTACCGATCCTCACCCTGCTCACCAGCAGCGCCAGCCATGCCGCGCCTGTGAGTGACACCAAGATCGCGTTCTTTGAGAAAACGATCCGCCCCATTCTCATCAACCGCTGCTACGAGTGCCACTCCGTCGAGTCCGGCAAAAGCAAAGGCGGTCTGCGACTCGACTCGCGTGACGCCGTTCTCAAAGGTGGCGACAGCGGACCTTCCATCGTCGCGGGGAACCCTGATAAGAGCTTAGTCATCGAATCCATCCGCTACCACAACCAGGATCTCCAGATGCCGCCGAAAGGCGCGATGCCTGCCGCCGAGATGAAGGCATTGGAGGATTGGGTCAAGATGGGCGCACCTGACCCACGCGAAGCCGTCACATCCGCCAAACAAGCGCCGCCGCGCGTGATCGACATCGCTGAAGGCGGCAAGCACTGGGCCTTCCGTCCGATCTCGCGGCCTTCCGTGCCGGCGGTGAAGGCGAAGAACCCGATCGACGCCTTCATCATCACCAAACTCGCCGAAAAAGGCCTGGCGCTCGCCGCTCCTGCTGACAAAAACACGCTCATCCGCCGCGCAACCTACGATCTCACCGGCCTGCCGCCGACACCTGATGAAGTGGCCGCCTTTCTCGCCGACAAATCGCCCGACGCCTTCGCTAGAATCGTGGACCGCCTGCTGCGTTCACCCCATTATGGTGAGAAATGGGGCCGTCACTGGCTGGACGTGGCGCGCTACTCCGACTCAAACGGACTTGATGAGAACATCGCGCTCGGTACGGCCTGGCGTTACCGCGACTACGTCGTCCGTGCAATCAATGAGGACAAGCCCTTTGACCAGTTCCTCACTGAGCAACTCGCCGGCGATCTGCTGGAGTCTAAAGACATCCCCACGCGCCACGAGCACACCACCGCCACTGCCTTCCTCAATCTGGGTGCCAAGGTGCTAGCCGAGCCGGACAAGGAAAAGCTCACCATGGATGTCATCGACGAGCAGATCGACGTCATGGGCCGCGCCTTCATGGGGCTGACGCTGGGTTGCGTCCGTTGCCATGACCACAAGTTCGATCCCATCCCGCAGACGGATTACTACGCGCTGGCAGCCATCTTCAAAAGCACGCGTAGCTTCAGCGCTGACAACATCGGCTCGCTACGCATCGCTTACGAGGCACCGCTCGGTACATTCGACGATTTTGCCGCGGTAAAGTCCTCCGAGCGCGTCCTCAAAGCGCAGAAGGCCGCCGTCAGCAAGGCGGAGAACGAGGCGAACGCCGCGCTACGCAAAGAAGTGCATGAACACGCGGTCGATTATCTCATGGCCGCCGGTGAGCTACCAGGCACTCCCACGCTGAGCCAAGTGAGGCCCGTCGCTGAAAAGCACGGCCTGCGCGCCCACATTCTCCTGAACTGCCGCGTCTATCTAGCCGCGAACGAAAACCTCCCAGTCTTCAAACCCTGGCAAGACGCCCTCAAGACCCTGGGCAACGTGAACGGCCTGCGCGGATACTACACTGCCATCTTCAAAGCAGCCGCACAGATCAAGATCGATCCGAAAAAGACCGCGAAAGCGGGGGACTCGCTGCTTCATCAGGCCCGCGCCGCGCTCGACAATACCGCCGGCTTCCTGGCCCTGCCGCCGGAACCCATCGTGCTCTATCCGAAGGCCGTCGCAGACAAAGTGCGTGCGCTCAAAGGCACCATGTTAGCCACGGAGAGTAGCCTCCCCGACCTGCCCACCACCCTTGCCGTTGCGGACGCTCCAAAAGTAGTCGCGGAGCTACCTGTCCACATCCGCGGCAGCCACCTCTCACTGGGCAAGCCTGTGAAACGGGGCTTCATCCAGGTCGTCGCAGCCACGCAGAAGACAAAAACCCGGTTCCCAGCGGATCACAGCGGTCGCCTTGAGCTAGCCCGCTGGCTCGCCAGCCCGGAGCATCCGCTCACCTCACGCGTCATCGTGAATCGCATCTGGTCTTGGCATTTCAACCAAGGCATCGTTCCCACCACGGACAACTTCGGCCTCCTCGGCCTGAAACCCACGCATCCTGAGTTACTCGACTGGCTCGCCCGCTGGTTTAGCAGCAGCGGTTGGAGCTTCAAGGACATGCACCGCCTTATCATGACCTCGCAGGTGTATCAGCAAAGCTCCGCCGTGAACGCAGAAGCGGCACAGGCCGATCCGGAAAACACCCTATTGCATCACTTCCCCGTCCGCCGCTTGGAGGCCGAGGAAATCCGCGACGCGCTGCTGCAAACCGCTGGCAGCCTCGACAACACCATCGGCGGCAAGACTATCCCGCTGCGCAACCGCGAGTTCGTCTTCAATCACACCTCGAAGGACATCACCACCTACGGCAGCACACGCCGTGCGCTCTACCTGCCCATCATCCGCAATAACCTCTACGACCTCTTCCAGCAGTTCGACTACCCCGATCCAGCCACCAGCACTGGCCTGCGCAACAGCTCCGTCGTCTCCCCGCAAGCTTTGCTGCTCATGAACAGCAGCCTCGCCGCCGACGCCGCGAAAAATTTCGCACATCGCCTCGCCTCGCTTTCCGACGACACGAGCACACGCCTCCGCGCCGCCTTTCGCATCGCCTATGCACGAGAGGCAGCCGATGAAGACATCCGCCGCTCGCAAAACTATCTCACCGTCACGAACGCGGCGCTCAATTCCAGCCGCCAGGATTCCGCCAGGCGCGACCTTGAGTCTTGGACCCTTCTCTGCCAGGCCCTCATGATGAGCAATGAGTTCATCTACCTGCGCTAATCGTGGTGGCCTCCACAAAACCGCATTTGAATTCACTGAGAGCCGCCGCATGCTCTGGCGTCAGAACCCGCCTTCAAGCACACCGTGGACCTCAAGCTCCTCAACCGCGAAATCCTGCTCTCCTTCTGGAAGGTGCATGTGCTCCATCATGCGGCCGAGGGCGGACTCATCGGCCAGTGGATGCTCAAGGAATTGCGGCACCACGGTTATGATGTCAGTCCAGGCACACTCTATCCGCTGCTCAAGCGCATGGAGAAAAACGGCTGGCTGACCTCGCAGGCAGACGCGTCCCGCGGCCCGAAGGCACCGCGCACCTACAGCATCACAAAGGAAGGCCGCGCCGTGTTGAAGATTGTGCGCAAGCAGCTCAGAGAACTCGGCATCGAGGTCGGAAAGTGAGTCCGGCGTAACATCCGCCCGGCATTTCGTGGAAAGAACTTGCTCGCTACTCGTTTACGGTGCCCGTAATCGACCTCCGAATCTAGGAGCCCCCCTGCACCTCTCCGCATGTCCCTCCCGCGCACTGCCCTTCGTCATCCCTGGACCATCATCGTCGCCGTCGTCGCCATCGTGCTCGGCGCGTGGGTCGCGCTTCAGCGCATGACGCGCGACATCTTCCCGCCGCTGGGCATTCCGACGATCTATGTGGCGCAGCCTTATGGCGGCATGGACCCGCTGCAGATGGAAGGCTACCTGACCTACCGCTACGAGTACCACTTCCTCTACATCGCGAACATCGAGCATGTGGAATCGAAGTCGATCCAGGGCGCGTCGATCATGAAGCTGCAGTTTCATCCCGGTACCGACATGAGCCAGGCGATGTCGGAGACCGTGGCGCAGGTGAACCGCAGCCGCGCCTTCATGCCACCGGGCACCGTGGCCCCCTTCATCATGCGTTTTGACGCGGGCAGCGTGGCGGTGGGCCATCTCGTCTTCTCCACGGACGACCCAAACATCACGCTGAACCAGATGCAGGACCAGGCGCTCAACAAGGTGCGCCCCGCCTTCGCGACACTGCCGGGTGTTTCCGCCCCTCCTCCGTTTGGAGGCAGTTCACGCGGGATCGTGGTGAACGTGAACCCGGACCGTATGCGGGCCTATGATTTGTCGCCTGACGACATCGTGCAAGCCATCGCCAAAGGCAATCCGATCAGCCCGTCGGGCAACATGAACCTCGACGGCAAGTATCCCATCGTGCCGACGAACGCCATCGTCACCAACGTGAAGGACCTGGAGGCCGTGCCGCTGAAACAGACGGACAAGGCGGCGGTCTTCATCCGCGATGTGGCCACCGTCTCTGACGCCGCCGATGTGACTACCTCCTACGCACTCGCGAACGGCAAGCGCACCGTCTATCTGCCCGTGACGAAGCGAGCCGAGGCCTCGACGCTCGAGGTCGTCAAAACAGTCCGCGCATCGATTCCCGAGTTCCAAAAACTGCTGCCTGAAGGCATCAAGGTGAGCTTTGAGTTCGATCAAACGCCCGTGGTGAACCGCACAATCCGCGATCTGGTCAAAGAAGGAGCGCTGGGGGCAGTTCTCACCGGTTTGATGGTGCTCGTATTCCTGCGCGACCTGCGTTCGGCCTTCATCGTCGTCATCAACATCCCGCTGGCGCTGCTTGCCTCCGCCTTCGGCTTGTGGATCAGCGGGCAGAACATCCATCTCATGACACTCGGCGGCCTGGCGCTCGCGGTGGGCATTCTCGTCGATGAAGCCACGGTGACGGTGGAACACATCCACACACATCTCACACGCGGCAAAACGCTGGCCCGCGCCGCGCTCGACGGCACGCTGGAGACGACACTACCACGCCTGCTGGCGATGCTTTGCATTCTCGCAGTGTTCATTCCCGCTTTCTTCATGGTCGGCGCGGCGAAGGCGCTCTTCGTGCCGCTCGCGCTGGCAGTCGGCTTTGCGATGTTCGCGTCGTTCGTGCTCTCCAGCACGCTGGTGCCGGTGCTGTCGGTGTGGTTTTTGCCGAAGAAGATCCATCTGCACGAGGAGAAGCCCGGCCTCATCGCTCAAATGTATGGCGGTCTTGTCAAAGCCGCCGTCACGATGCGCTGGATTCTTGTCCCGGCGTATCTCGGCGGCGCGGCGTTGATCGTGGTGTCATTCGGACCATTCCTCGGCTCGGAAATCTTCCCGCGGACGGACAGCGGCCAGTTCGCCATCCGTTTCCGTGCACCCAGCGGCACGCAGGTGGGCATCACCGAAGGCATCGCGCAGAAAATCCTCAAGATCATCGGTGACGAGGCACCCGTGGAGTTCAGCATCGGCATGGTGGGCGTTCACAATGCCAGCTTCCCCGTCAATCTCGTGCATCTCTGGAACGGCGGCCCTGAAGAGGGCTGGCTGGCGGTGCAGCTCAAAACCGATGCTGGAATGCAGATTGAGTCGCTTCAGGAAAAATTGCGCGAGATCATGAAGCGCGATCTTCCCGACGTGCGCGTGTCGTTTGAGCCAAACGACATCGTCAGCCGCGTGATGAGCTTTGGCACGTCCACCCCCATCGAAGTGGCCGTCAGCGGCCCCAGCCTGCCCGCGAGCAAGGAGCACGCGGAGAAGCTGCTCGCGAAGCTGAACGAACTTCCCTTCCTGCGTGATGCGCAGATCGCGCAGACGCTCGATGCGCCGACGGTGAACGTGCAGATCGACCGCGAACGCGCCGGATTGCTCGATGTGAATGTGGAGGACGTCACGCGCAGCCTTGTGGCTGCCACGACATCGAGCCGCTTCACGCAGCCGGTGTTCTGGGCCGATCCGGGCACGGGCATCAGCTTCAATGTACAGGTGCAAATTCCGGAAGAACGCACGAAGAGCATCGAAGACCTCGGCAACATCCCGGTGAAGTCCGCCAAGGGCGGCACGGTGCTGCTGCGCACCATCGCGAAGCTGGAGCAAGGCACCGCTGTGGGCACCTACGAGCGCTACAACATGGTGCGCATCGCCAGCATCACCGCGAACATCCATGACCTCGACTTTGGCAGCGCCATCAAAGCGGTGCGCAAGGCCATCGACGAAGTCGGCCCCGCGCCCGGTGGCAAAACCAAGGTGGACTTGCGCGGCCAGGTGGTGCCCTTCAACCAGCTTTACGATGGCTTCAGCAGCGGCCTCGTGATCGCCATCATCGTGATCTTCCTGCTCCTGTGCGCGAACTTTCAGTCGCTGCGGCTCGCCCTCATCGTTATCTCCACGATGCCTGCCGTCATTGCAGGCGTGGTGCTGGCGCTCTTCTTCACCGGCACGACGATCAACATTCAGTCCGCCATGGGCGCGATCATGGCCGTGGGCGTGGCCGTGGCGAACGCGATCCTGCTCGTGGCCTTCGCCGACCGCGCACGGTTGGAAAAACAAGGCGACCGCCATGCCGCCGCCATCGAAGGTGCCGTCAGCCGTCTGCGCCCGATTTTGATGACCAGCTTCGCCATGATCGTCGGCATGATGCCGCTCGCGCTCGGCGCGGGACAGACCGCGCCACTGGGTCGTGCGGTCGTCGGTGGACTCGCGCTCGCCACCGTGGCCACGCTGTTCTTCCTGCCCGCCGTGTTCGCTCTTTTTGCCAGTAAAAAGGCCACATCGGCATCACTCGATCCTGATGATGCGCAAAGCGCGCTGTTTGAGGCCAATTGAAACTTTTCCACGCTCATGAAATCCATCCTCGCCCTCTACCTCATCACCACGAGCGTGCCCGCCCTCGAACTTCCGGCCACGAAGCCGCAAAAGGGCACGATTCACCGCTGGATCACGCTCCCCGCGAGTTTCGCGCCGTGGCAGCAGGTGGAATTGAAAGCCCGCGTGGCCGGTTACATCCAAAAGATCTCCGTCGATAAGGGTGATGTCGTCACCGCAGGCCAGCAACTCATCGAAATCGAGGTTCCTGAGCTTCAGGCTGAATTGATCCGCCACCACGCTGAAATCACCGCTGCAGAAATCGAGGTGCGGCGTCTGCACGAAGCCCGCAGAAAGTCACCAGACATCATTTTACCTCAGGCTGTCGATGACGCGGAGGCAAAGCTCGCCATCGCCAAAGCTGGGATGGAACGTACGAACGCCTTGATCGGCCTCGCCCAAATCAAAGCCCCCTTCGCAGGCACGATCACCGACCGCCGCGTTGATCCGGGAGCCTTTGCCGCTGCCGGTGGGGGGACTTTGGTGCAAATCACCGACTCCAGCACTCTGCGCCTCCAGGTGCCCGTGGTCGAAACTGAAACCTCCTTCCTCAAACCCGGCCTCTTGGTCGAAGCGAAAGTCGATGCGCTCAATGGTGCCACCGTCAAAAGCACGCTCAGCCGCATCACCGGCACGCTCGACCAATCGACACGCACCATGCTCATCGAGGCCGATTTCAAAAACGACGATAGCAAACTCCGCCCAGGCATGTTCGCCATCGCACGCATCGCCGTGGAGCGGCATGACAACGCCACCATCATCCCTGTGACCGGACTCGTTAAAGAGAAGAATGGCAGCTTTGTATTCAAGCATGTGGACGGCAAGGCGGTCAAAATCGCCGTCAAAACAGGATTCAACGACAGCACACATGTCGAGGCACCTGAATTGAAGACTGAGGATGTGATTCTGCTGCCGGGCACCGCGCCGCTTTCCGACAAACAACCTGTCACCCTCGCGAAACCATGAAACCCGTCCTCTTTCTTTTCCTCGTTGCGACGATGGCTCACGCCGAATCTTCCTTTGTCGATCTGCGGACAGTGATGAAGCTCGCAGGTGCGAACAACGATGAGATCCAACTCGCACGCGTGAAGCATGATGAGGCGGTGGCAGAGTCGCGGCAGGCATGGCAGCGCTTCTGGCCGACCTTGAGCCTCGGGGCCGGTTATCGCGGTCATGAGGGGCGATTGCAAGACATCGCTGGCAACGTGTTTGATGTGAACAAGCAGCAATACAGCACCGGCGCTGGCATCATGATCGACTGGGCTCCGGGAGATCTGTATTACGCGGCCCTCGCCTCCAGGCAGCGTGCGCTGGCAGCCGGATACCTCGCGGAAAAGGCACGCATCGACACCGTGACACAGGCAGTGGAGCGCTACTACGACCTGCTCTCCGCCGAGGCATCAGTGGCGATCATCGAAGACGATCTGCGCATCACCGAAGACTATGGGAAACAGCTCGAAGGTGCGGTGACAGCCGGCACCGCATTCCGCACGGACTCACTTCGTGTCAAAACACAGATCAGTCGTGCCCGGCTCGTCATCCGCCAAGGTGTGGAGGCGCGTGACCTCGCCGCTGCTAGGCTCGCTGAGATTCTCCGCCTCACGCCGGAGGCAGCTTTGCGTCCGGCAAAGTCCGACCTCGTGCCAGTGCGGATCATGAGCGGCAAGGGTGTGGCGACGATGATTTCCCTCGCGCATCAGCACCGACCTGAGATGCAGGCGGCGCAGGCCATCCACAGTTCGATGAGCGCGGAGAGGGAGCGTGCGCACATCGCGCCGATGATTCCGAGCGTACAGGCAGGTTACACCGGCGGCGGATTCGGCGGCGGTCCGGGCGTGGGTAACCAGTGGGGCAATTTCGGCAGCCAGCAGGATTTTTATGTTGGCTTCGGTTGGAAGATCGGCCCAGGCGGCCTGTTTGACCGCCAGCGGCAGAACATCGCGGATGCGCGCGAGGAAAGCGCGTCGTTGCAGACAAACCAGGTGAAAGCAGCCATTGGCCGCGAGGTCGTCGAAGCCGCCACACGAGCACAATCAGCGAACGATCAGATCAAGATCAACGACGAGGCCGTCGAGGCAGCGGAAGAGATGACGAAGCTCGCCAGGGAGCGCCAAGCCAGCCAGATCGGCGTGGTTTTGGAGTACCTGCTCGCACGAGAGGAACTCACCCACGCGCGGCAAAGCCGTGTGAGAGCTGTGGCTGACTTCAATAAGGCACAGCATGCGCTGAGGCGAGCTGTCGGGAAATGAACGCAATGCCACACCTCCACGCTCTGTGGAGTCAGGAGCCGCTTACTGTAAATCCTGCTCGGGCTTGAAATCCGCCGCGTGGTAGGAGCTGCGCACCAGCGGCGCACTGGCGACGTGTCTGAAGCCTTTTTTCAAGGCGATCTGCTTGTAGTTCTCAAACGTGTCAGGCGGGATGTATTCGATCACCGGCAGATGCTGCGGCGATGGGCGCAGATACTGGCCGAGCGTCAGGACGGTGACATCATGCTCCAGGAGATCGTCCATGGCCTGGAACAGCTCCGTCTCCGTCTCCCCGAGACCGAGCATGAGTCCGCTCTTGGTGGCACATTTTGTCCCGAGTTCCCCCGCCATCTGCTTCGCACGCCTGAGCACATGCAGGCTGCGGCCATACTGTGCGCGGCTACGCACCAGCGGCGTAAGGCGCTCCACGGTCTCTAGATTGTGGTTGAAGATGTGCGGCCTCGCTTTCATCACAATCTCGAGCGCGTCGTCCTTACCGTTGAAGTCGGGGACGAGAATTTCGATGGTGATCTTCGGCACGGCCTCACGCACGGCTTCGATCGTGCGGGCAAAGTGCTCCGCGCCGCCGTCCTTCACATCATCACGCGCCACTGCGGTGATGACGATGTGATTGAGCCCCATGCGCTTCGTGGCCTCTGCCACGCGCTGCGGCTCGTCGGCCTCAAGGGCGAAGGGTTTGGCCGTCTTGACGGCGCAGAAACCACAGGCGCGTGTGCAGCGGTCCCCAGCGATCATGAAGGTGGCCGTGCCTTGGCTCCAGCACTCCCAGCGATTCGGGCACTGGGCCTCCTCACAGACGGTGTGCAGCTTCAAATCCGTGATGAGTCCTTTCGTGCTCCAGAATTTCGGGTCGCGCGGCAAGGTCACGCGAATCCAGTCCGGCTTTTTGTCACGGTGCAGGGCGGGGTCGATCTTGGGGGTCATTGACCCGTCATGAATGGCCTAAATGAAGATGATTGCAACGCGTTTGCCGCCGTCACGCCACCCTCAGCTTGCCCCGCTGCCACGCAGGACGGCAGGGAGGGTCTGGAGGAGGATTTTCAAGTCGAGCCAGAACGACCAGTTGTCGATGTACTTGAGGTCGAGCGCGACCCATTCCTCGAAGTTTTTGATGCCGTTGCGCCCGGTGACCTGCCAGAGGCAAGTGAGGCCAGGTTTGACGCTGAGACGGCGGCGCTGCGCGTGCTTCTCGATGCGCTGAATCTCATAGATAGGCAGCGGCCTCGGGCCGACGAGGCTCATCTCCCCGCGCAGCACGTTGATGAGCTGGGGCAGCTCGTCGATGCTCGTGCGGCGCAACCAGCGGCCAAAGGCGAAAACACGCGGATCGTTGGTGATCTTGAAGACGGGTCCCTCCATCTCATTGCGCGCCTCCAGCTCAGTGCGTCTCGCCTCGGCGTCGGTGTGCATGGTGCGGAACTTCCACATGGTGAAAGGCCTGCCGTAGTGCCCGGCACGTTCCTGACGGAAGAAAACCGCCCCTTTCGAGCCGAGGCGGATGCCGACGACGGCCACAAGCCACAGCGGCAGCGAGAACAACAGCAGGACAAGCGCACCCACGCGATCGACGATGCCTTTGAAAAGCAGCTCCCACGACGCCTGCGGAGTGCTATGAAACACCAACATCAGGCGACCTCCTAGCACGTCGAAGGTCGGCCGCGCGATGGCGGTCTGGAAGAAATCTGCGGCGATCCATGCCTCGATGCCCTCGGTCTCGCACGCCTGCACGGCCTCCTCGATCTTGTTGAAATGCACATGCTGTGCGGCGAACAGCACCCGACTGATAGAGTGCTCGTGTAACGCAGCCACTAGGTCGGAAACTGGTCGCCGCATGATGTCCACACGGTCTAGCACATCAATCTCGGCATGCTGCTCGGCCGTCAGACTGGAGATGAACGCATCGATGTCACCTTGCTCGCCTGCGATAATGACCCGCTCGCGCCCCCTACCGGAAATCATCTGTTTGCGCAGCATCTCGCGCTGGCATGCCTCGCGTAACAGCAGCGCCAAGGCCCCCAGGGCCACGGAAAAGATGACCACGGCGCGGCTTTCCACTGACCACTTGAAGAACACCATGCAGAAGGCCACACACATGCCGATGATCACCAGAGCCTCACCGAGCTGGCGAATGGAGCGCGCAGGAGTCTTGTTCGCGAGATTCGAGTAAAAGCCGCGCGCCTCGAGCACGATCGGTGTGAAGGGAGCCACGACGGCGATCACCCAGTAGAATTTCTCCAACGCGGGAATCTCCGCCGCATCAGGAATGAACACCGGGATAAGTCGGTAACGCAGGTAATGCCCGAACCACAGACAGAACGCCAGCAGAGCGCTGTCGAGCAGTTCCGTGAGCTGCAAATTGATTTCTTGCTTCCGACCCAGCATAATGGCTGAAGTGTTATTTTAAATTTATTTAAAGTTGTTAAAATTATAGTCAACCTAGTCAATGGCACAACTTGTTTCCTCCAAAAGCTTACTTTTCTCCTCCCGCCCGCTCGCTGTGGGGGTCATCTCGGACGCGGCTGCCTTGGATCATTTCGCCAGTCTCGATCCGGCGGCCCGCATGGCACTTTGTGATCTCGCGGAATTACGGCTGGACCTGCTCAAAACTCCTGAGGAGACACTGCGCTCCAAGCTGGCTGGCAACACGCTTCCGCTGCTCATCACCGCACGTCACCCAGCAGAAGGCGGCCAGGCACTCGAAGATGCCGCAGCCCGCAGTGCCTTGATCGAACCGGTGCTCGATCTCGCCGCCTTGATCGACATCGAACTTCGCAGCGTGATGCCAATGCAGAGCACGATCCAAAAAGCACGCGCCGCCGGCGTGCCAGTCGTTGGCTCGTTTCACGATTTTCAGGCCACACCTTCGGATGACGTGCTGCTTGGCGCGGTGAATTTCGCCCAGCAAACCGGGCTCGACGCGGTAAAGATCGCCACCTATCTGAACACGCAGGACGATCTGATCCGCCTCATGAAGCTGGTCGGTGGCACGCACCGTCTGCGGCTTTCAGTCATGGGCATGGGGCCGCTCGGACGGGTCTCGCGATTGGTGCTGGCAAAAAGTGGCAGCCTACTGAATTACGGATTCATTGGCACCTCGAACGCCCCCGGCCAGTGGCCGGTCTCTCGACTGAAAGAACTCCTCGCCGAACTCTGATGATGCTCTCCCCTTTCCCAAAAATCCTCCACCGCTGCGTCCTGCTTGCGGTTCTTTTCAGCAGCGTGATGACGGGCTGCATCGACAAAAAGCGCGAGAAAGAGTTGCAATGGCGCGAAGAGGAGGCTGAGGCCAAGCTGGCGGCAGCCGCAAAAATCCAAAGGGACGCCGCCGTCGAACGACAGCGCGTCGAGAAGGAGAAAGCCCAATTCGCCGCGCGCGAGGCCGCGCTGCAGCAGTTGAAAAAGCAGTTGGAGACCCAGCTCGCCCTCGAGATCGAAAAGACGCGCAAGGTACGCCGTGAAATCGAGATTAAAAACCTCCGTGGCGCAATTCCCCACATCAGCGCGGGCCGCTGCATCGTCATCGATCCCGAGACGAACGACGTGCTCTTTGAGAAAAACGCTGATGACAAGGGTGCCATCGCCAGCACTACGAAGATCATGACCGCGCTACTCGTCGTCGAAGCAGGTGGCCTAGACAAGATCGTCACCGTGGAGCTCGCAGACACGCAATGCGCGCCGGTTCGCATCGGCTTGAAAGTCGGGGAGACCTATACACGCCTCCATCTGCTCACCGCGATGATGGTGAAAAGTTCCAATGACATCGCCCAAGCGCTCGCCCGTGACAATGCAGGCAGCGTAGCGGCGTTCGCCACGAAGATGAACGAACGGGCAAAAGCGCTCGGCCTGCAGAACACCTTCTTTGTCAACCCTCACGGCCTGCCTTCGACGACGGACAAAGATCCCTACTCCACGGCAAGGGATCTCGCGATGATCGCCAAGGCTGCCGACCAGCGACCAGAAATCCGCAAGATCGTGAAACTGCAGCATTTCAAATTTACCCGACCAGATGGCAAATCCATCGACCTCGCCAACACCAACCGTGTCCTGCGTACTGCCAGCTATTGCGACGGCATGAAGACCGGCTACACCGAGGCCGCCGGTTACTGCCTCGTAGCCACGGGCGAGCGCAACGGACGCCGCCGCATCGTCGTCGTGCTCAACGACAGCAGCGGCAACGTGTGGAGGGATGCGGAGGCATTGCTCGACTGGGCGTTGAAGGCGTGAAATAACACTCGCAGCTTGCGAGTTTCATGGCTCCCCGGCATCATCGCCGTCTCCAGCCATGAAAACATTCGCACTCACCCTCGCCTCACTTTGCGTCGCCGCGATCACTCTCGCCGAAACTCCCAAAAATTTCGCTACTAGCCCGCAACCGCGTGAAGGTGGCTGGCTCAAGCGCCACGAGTCCTTCAACGACATATCAAAAAAAGGCGAAGCGCAGCTCGTGTTCCTTGGTGATTCGATCACACAAGGCTGGGAAGGCAGCGGCAGGGACGTGTGGGCCGCGAAGTGGGCTCCGCTCAAGGCCGCAAACTTCGGCATCGGCGGCGACCGCACCGAGCACGTCATCTGGCGTCTCCAGCACGGCAACTTCGACGGCATCAAGCCGAAGCTCGTCGTCCTCATGATCGGCACGAACAACACCGGCCACCAAGGCCGCCCCTCCAAAGAGCATGGCGGTGCCGTTTACACCAGCCCAGCGGAGCAGACCGCCGAGGGCGTGAAGATGATCCTCGACATCCTCGGCCAGAAGCTCCCGGAGACCAAAGTGCTCCTGTTAGGCATCTTCCCGCGTGGAGCAACGAAGGACGACAAGATGCGCCAGCAAAACATCGCCACCAACAACATCATCTCCGGCTTCGCAGATGGCAAACGCGTGCATTACATGGACATCGGCAGCATTTTCCTCCAGCCCGACGGCACGCTGCCGAAGGAGATCATGCCCGATCTGTTGCATCTCAACGCGCACGGCTACCAGATGTGGGCCGACGCCATCGAGGGCAAGGTCAAGGAACTCATGAAGTAACCAGGAATCCATTTCCGCCCGCCTCAGCCCAGTCATGAAATCTTTCATCCTCCCGCTTCTTCTCGCTGCCTCGTCCAGTCAGGCGCAGCTCGCCACCCAGGCCACACCGGTGGACAAGATTAAGGTCGCCAAGGGTTTCAAAGTCGAATTGCTCTACTCCGTGCCGAAGGAAACCGAAGGCTCGTGGGTGGCAATGACGCAGGATGACAAAGGGCGCATGATTTGCAGCGACCAATACGGCGCACTGTATCGCATCACACCACCCGCCATTGATGGCAGTCCGGGCGAAACGAAGATCGAGAAGCTCAGCATCGACTTCGGCCACTGTCAGGGCCTGCTGTATCATGCGGGGGCGCTCTATGGCGTCGTGAATGACGACGCCTATCAGGGCCGCGGCCTCTACCGCTGCAAAGATACGAATAGCGACGATCAATTCGACGCAGTGGAGCTTCTACGTGCCTTCCCAGGCAAAGCAGGCGAGCACGGGCCGCATGGCGTCATCACCGCGCCGGACGGAAAATCGCTCTACGTCATGTGCGGCAATCAAACACCGGAACCGAGCTGCGAAACCAGCCGCGTACCGCGTCATTGGGCCGAGGACCAGCTTTTCCCGATGCTGCTGGGCCGCGGTTTCATGCGCGACGTGCTCGCGCCCGGCGGCTGGCTGGCGAAGACCGATCTCGACGGCAAAAAATGGGAACTCATCAACACCGGCACCCGCAACACCTACGACATCGCCATCAACCACAATGGCGACATCTTCGGCTTCGACGCCGACATGGAATGGGACACCGGTATGCCCTGGTATCGTCCAACACGCGTGTGCTTCATGCAAACCGGCGGCGAATTTGGCTGGCGCACATGCAGCAAAAAATGGCCCGTGCGCTGGGAGGACAGCCTGCCGCCCGTCGTGGACATCGGCCCCGGTTCGCCCACCGGTGTCGCTTTTGGCTACGGCGCGAAGTTTCCTGCAAAATACCAGGACGCACTCTACATCTGCGACTGGAGCTATGGCAAAATGTATGCCGTACATCTCAGCCCAAACGGCGCTGGCTACAACGGCACTGCCGAGGAATTCATGAGCGCCTCGCCACTGCCACTGACCGACATCGAAGTCTCGAAGAAGGACGGCGCGATGTATGTGAGCGTCGGTGGCCGGAAGGTGCAGTCTGGGCTGTATCGCGTGACTTACACAGGTTCGGAGAAATCCAACGCTTCGGATAAGTCAGGCTCGCCCGACCTCGCGAAGGCACGCGAATCCCTCGAAAAGCTCGGCACGAGCGTTGAGGCCGCCTGGCCGCATTTTTCCTCTACTGATCGCAATCTCCGCTTCGCCGCTCGTGTCGCCATCGAGCATCAGCCGGTGGCCACTTGGAAGGACAAAGCCATCAATGAAACCAATACGCGTGCCGCTTTGACCGCGCTCATGGCGCTCGCCCGCAGCAGTGGCGGAGATAAAGCCCTCCAGAAGCCCATTCTCGACGCGCTGGTCAGGATCGACTTCAAATCGCTCAAAGGCATCGATCGTGTGACGCTGATTCGCAATTACATGCTCGTCTTCACCCGCCTCGGCGAGCCGGATGCGGCCACGAAAGCCGAGTTGATCGCGAAACTCAATCCGCTCTTTCCCACGAGCGACAGTGGTCTCAATCGCGATCTCGCGGAAGTGCTCGTGTATCTCGGTGATGCAGGCATCGTCGCCAAAGCGGCTCCTCTGGTGAACGATTCGCCCACGCAGGAGGAGCAGATCGACTACGCACGCATTTTGCGCTTTGCGAAGACCGGCTGGACGAAGGAACTGCGCGCTGACTACTTCCGTTGGTTCCTGCGTGCCGCGAACTACAAGGGCGGCGCTTCGTTCGACCTCTTCATCGGCGAGATCAAAGCCGATGCCCTCAAGACGATGAGCGCGGAGGAAAAGCTGGCGATCAAAGACGTGCTCGATGCCAAACCCGAGGCTAGGGCACCGAGTTTCACCACCAAGCCGCTCAACTTTGTCAAAGCCTGGACACTGGCCGATCTCGAAAAGTCACTCGGCGTCGGCCTGGAGGGTAATCGCAACTTCCAAAACGGGCGGAACATGTTTGGCGCGGCAACGTGCTTCGCCTGTCACCGCTTCAACAACGAAGGCGGTGCCGTCGGCCCCGATCTGACATCCGTCGCAGGCAAATACAGCCCGCGCGACCTGCTGGAGCACATCCTGGAGCCCAGCAAGGAGATCAGCGATCAATACGGCAGCACGGTCTTCACCAAAAAGGACGGCAGCACTGTTGTGGGCCGCATCGCCAACATGAAGGAGAACATCATGATGGTCTGCACCAACATGATGGACCCGAACAACTTCACCAACGTCGATGCCCGCGATGTGGTGAAGACCGAGGAGAGCAAGATCAGCATGATGCCGCCCGGTCTGCTCTTCATGCTCAAGGAGGACGACATCCTCGACCTGATGGCCTACTTGCTCAGCAAGGGCAATCCGGACGACCCTATGTTTGTGAAGTGATTCACGCAGCCGAGTGGAAGAGCTGACGGCAAAAGAAAAAGCTCCGAATGCCTGAGGGCGCCTCGGAGCTTGGATTCTTTGGGTGCTGGAGTGAGTTACTTGCCCTTCTTGGCGGCTTCAGCCTTCTGCTTGGCCCAGCGAGCTTTCTGAGCCTCGGCGATGCGTTTGCGGCCGGCGGCGGACATGGTGCGCTTCTTCTTCGCGGGCTTGCCGACCGCTTTAGAAGGTTCGCCGAGCAGGGAGGCCAGCTCCGCCTGCATGGCTTCGATTTTCTCTTGCAGGGCGGCGGCGCGGCGAAGTTGGACGGCGGACAAGTTCATGATAGTTGAGGATAGGTTTGAGGGCAGGTGTCTAAGGTTTGATTTAAACACTGTCAATCATGGACTTACGGGCAAAACTATCTGCCGGACGGTTCAAACTGGTCTGTCATAGATGCTTTGAAAGACCTCCTTCGAGTTTGGATCGATGATGGTGATGCCATCCTGTCCGAAGCGGGCGGTAACGGTCGCCCCCTTGCCTTCCTGCATGTATTTCCAGTTCAGATCACGCACACGTGCGGCGGCATCGACGATGGCGCAGGTGATACGGGCCTCCTCGGCGGTCGGATAGATATCGGCAACCGCATCGCGTGACTCTTTGGCAAACTTTACGCGGCAGATCGCGACTAGGCCGACGGTGAGACTGTCCACGCCGTAACCGATGTAACCTTTACTGCCATCAGGGCGCACGACTTCGCGGGTGAAGTGATTGTTGCTCGTGCGCGAACCACCACCCTGATTCCACCAACGGAAACCGCGATACTGCTGGTCGCTCTCGACCTTACCGTCGGCACCGACAATCTCGTGGCCTTGATTGACCGGGCCTTCGAAGTCGGCGGGCGTGATCCAGTTGTTGTGAAAGTTGATCGACATGCCGTTGTCAAAGTCCACGCGCACCTGCACAGCGTCGAAAGCGTTGATGCCGTCGCGCACGAGGCGTTTCTTCTGGCCCACTGCAGTGAGGCTCACAGGCTTAGACTTGTAGTAGCTCCATATCAGATCGGTCCAATGCGGGCCGACGTAACTGAAAGGGTCGCTGTCCTCCACCCACTTAAAGGTGCTCGTCGAAACTTCGAGCGGTTCTTCGAGATAGGCTGTGCCGTAGAGCGGTGCGCCGATGCGGTTTTGAATATCATCACGAATGCGCAGGTGGTCGGGATCGTAGCGCTTGTGCATGTCCACAGCGACGATGAGATTCCCGGCCTTCGCGGCGTCGATGATCTGATCGGCCTCCTGAATCGACAGGCACATCGGCTTTTCTGTCAAAACATGCACGCCTTTCGCCAGCGCGGCCAGGATCGGCTGTGTGTGCAAATGATCCGGCGTGGCAACGGCCATCACGTCGAGATCGGGGAAGGCTTTGAGAATGTCATCCCAAGGTTCATCACCATAAAATGCCTGCGGCTCGTGACCAGTGATGTCCTTGAAGGCTGCGGCGGCCTTCTTCGCCGACTTCTCGCTGCGCGTCGCCACGGCCACGAGGTCAAACTTCACCAGCGCGAAATCGCGCGAGTATTTGTCCAATCCGACGCGGGCGAGCTGCCCGGCAATACCGAAACGTTGCAGGTCTGCATACGCACGTGCATGCACATCTCCGCCGAACATGCCGGCACCGACGAGGGCGATCTTGATGGTGGGTTCCATAGTGCGGGCATGGAAGGCGGACACCATGCTTGCGCAAGCTGCCATGCTGGTACCCTAGTGCCGGGTTCTGATATGTTTTGGGAAACCAGCACTCCATGTGTCTTGGATTGGTCTGAAGCCAGCCATCATGCCTTGCCTGAGCTGCGGTACCACATGCGCATTGCAAATGCGTTCTTCACTTGAGTGTTCCCCCAACGACTTTGACGCCACGCAATGGCTGACGACGCCCAGTAGTCCCGAGTTTTTTCACAGGGAAAATCACCATTGCGGTGCAAGACGCACCCAGCTTGTGCTTTCTAATTCACTCCTCACTTATGCGCCCGCTTCTCTGCCTCGCCCTCGTCGCTTCCGTCTCCTTCGCCGCCGACACGCACAAACTGACTCGCGTCCATGAAAAGATCACCACGGAGCGGCCCATCGCGGTGGTCATCCCAGACGATGGCACGCTGCGTGAGTTTCTCGCGTTGCAGCGCGGCCAGATTTTGATCCTGCCGAAGGATGAACAGAGCGGTGAAGCAAAAACCTTTCTCGACCTGAGTTCACGCGGCATGGAGGCGAAGGATGGGCTGTTTGAGGAGGGTCTCAACGGCCTCGCCTTCCATCCAAAGTTCAAGGACAACGGCCTCTTCTATCTCTGCTACACGGTGCAGAAACCAAAACGTCTCGTCGTCACCGAGATGAAGGCTGCAGGTGACAAAGCTGACGAAAAAACAGAACGCACCCTGCTCGAAATCCCGCTCGTGAACTGGAACCACCACGGCGGCAACATCCTCTTCGGCCCTGACGGTTATCTCTACATCGGCGTCGGTGACACCTCGAAGCGCAACGGCGAGCTGAAGATGTCGCAGCTCAATGCCACACTCTACGGCAAGATCCTCCGCATCGACGTCAATAGCCGGGAATACCACGGTGCCTACGGCATTCCCGCCGACAATCCGCATGCCAACGGCGTGAACGCCCTGCCTCAAATCTACGCCAATGGCATCCGCAACCCCTGGGGCATGAGCTTTGATACCAAGGGCCGTCTCTGGTGTGCCGACGTCGGCCAGGATATCTGGGAGGAAATCAATTGGATCACCAATGGTGGCAACTACGGCTGGCAGTTCCGCGAAGGCCCAGCTCCCTTCCCTCTCAACACCGACACACCGCCCACCGGTGTGAAGCTCATCGAGCCGGTTCATGCATACAACCACGCAGACGGCCTCAGTGTGACTGGTGGCCTCGTCTGCACCGCCAAATCGCTCCCAGAACTCCAGGGTGCCTATATTTATGGCGACTTCGTGCTCGGTAAAATCTGGGCGCTCAAAACAGACGACACCGGCAAGGTGATCTCGAACGAACTCCTCTACACCAGCCCGCAGACTCCCGCTTCCGATCCGAAAAAGAAACCCACTGTCCTCGTCAAACCCACCGCCTTCTGCGCGAACGCCGCCGGGGACATCCTCGTGCTCGACTGGAATGGCGCGATCTACAAGCTGGAGAAGTGACCCGGCCAGCGTCGTCAGCTAGGCGATCAGCACAGGGAAGACCGCCAAGAGACTGGCCTGCCCGCCTTTCTTTCATCGCAAGGCGTGCCTTTCCTCATTCGCGTTGCACTCAACCGAAAGTACGCACGCGCATCCGGCGTAGTTCCGTCATCCCCTATGCAGTCAAAAACTATTTTTTCGCTGACTTGCGCGGCATTCGCCGCAGTGTCCCTCCATGCCCAGGAAGGCGGAGAAAAAATCACCTACCAGGACCACATCCGCCCTCTGCTAGAGAATAAATGCTTCTCTTGCCACAACCCGGATAAAAAGAAAGGCGACCTCGACCTCACCAGTTTCGGAGGCCTCATGACAGGCGGCGGCGGCGGCACCATCGTCGATCCCGGCAATGTCGATGGCAGCCGCATCTGGAGCACCTGTGCAAAAAAAGAAGAGCCCTTCATGCCACCGGAAGGTGCCCCGCTCAGCACAAAGGATCTCGATCTTCTCTCCGTGTGGATCAAAGGAGGCATCCTCGACACGAAATCCTCACTCGCAAAGAAATCGACCAAGCCCAAGGTGGACATGGCCGTCGTCGTCACCAGCGGCAGACCAGAGGGCCCCATCGCGGTGCCTGAGCATGTCCTCTTGGAGCCGATATTCGTCGCCCCCCGCACCACGGCAGTCACCGCCATGGCCGCCAGCCCCTGGACCTCCCTCGTCGCACTCGCCGCCCCGAAGCAGATTCTGCTTTACGATACTGACACAAGACAGCTCGTCGGCATCTTCCCCTACACCGAAGGTTACGCGCACAGCCTGCGCTTCAGTCGCAACGGCTCACTGCTCATCATGGGCGGCGGTCGCGGTGGCAAAAATGGCAGCGCCATTGTTTGGGACGTGAAGACCGGCAAGCGTATCACGGAGGTCGGCAAAGAATTCGACCAACTCATGTCCGCAGACATCAGCCCTGACCACAAACACATCGTCATCGGCAGCCCTTCGAAAAAGGTCAAATGCTACAACACCGCCACCGGCGAAGAAGAGTACGTCATCAGCAAGCACACCGAGTGGATCATGGACACCGCATTCAGCCCGGACGGCGTCCTGCTCGCCACCAGCGACCGCAACGGCAACGTCATGGTCTGGGAATCCGCCAGCGGCGGCGAGTTCTACATCCTCGGACAACACAAGGCATCCTGCGTCAATCTCGCCTGGCGCGCCGACTCAAACATCCTCGCCTCCTGCTCTGTTGACGGCACGATCAGCGTCTGGGAGATGCGCGAGGGCAAGCAGGTCAAAAACTGGGCCGCGCATGGAGGCGGAGTACAGTCCATCTCCTTCACCCCCGACGGCAAGCTCCTCTCCTCCGGCAACGACGGCCTCGTCCGCGTCTGGGACATCAACGGCAACAAGCTCGCCGAGGCTCCGGGCCAGGGCGATCTCGTCACCAAAGTCGTCGCACTGCACGATGGCAAAACTGCCGTCTCCGCCAACTGGCGTGGTGAAATCAAGATTTGGAACATTGACGGCGCAAAGCTCGCCGAGTCCGGCCAGCTCTCCAGCAATCCCTCCCAAATCGCCCAACGCATCGTGCAGGCTGAGCAACGCATGGCCGAGCTCACCGCAAAACTGCCCGCCTTACAAGAGGCCGTGAAAAAGGCCGACGCCGACGCCACTGCACGCGATACGGCGCTCAATAAAACCCGCGCCGAAGTCGCCGCCACCGAGGCGCGCAGCAAGAATCTACCAGGCGAGATCGCTAGCGACGAAAAATCCCTCGCCGCCCTCAAGGCCACACGCACTAAAGCCGACCAAGACAAGGCCGCACGCAACGCCGCCATCAAAGCCTTCGGCGAAAAATCCGCGAAGATTGCTGCGCTGGAAAAAGAGCTCGTCCCCATTGCCGCCGAGGCCACCAGACTCCCCGCCGCTGACAAAGCTGCCGCCGACGCCAGTGCCGCGCTTGAAGCCGCGAAGAAAGATCCTGCGCAACAGCCCAAAGTGAAAGAACTTACAGACAGGCTCACCGCCGCGAAGGCCGCACAGCAAAAAATCGCCCAGCAAAAGACCAAGGCAGATCAACTCACCGCCGTCCTAATCAAAGCAAAATCCGCGCTCGGTACCGCACCCTCTCCCGTCACCGATCTCGACAAGCTGATCGCTGAAACCACCGCCAAGATCAAAGCCACCGCTGACGGCATCAATGCGAAGAAAGCCGAGCTGCCGAAACTGCCCGCGCTTATCAAAGCCGGCCCAGATCGCATCAAAGGAGCCGAAGCCAGCGTCGCCGCAGGCAAAACAGCCCTCGCCGCCGCGCAACTAGCCGCCAAATCCGCCAACGATGAGATCGGCGTCTTGCAGAAGGTGCCAACCGCGCTCAAAGCCGCCGAGTTCAACACTGGTGTCCTCGCGGAGAAGGACAAGCTCACGAAACTCGAAGCCGACTTCAACGACTTCACCGGAGCCAAAAAAGACACCGAGGCCGCCAAAATCTCCGCCGCAGCCCGCATCGAAAGTGCGAAGAAAGCCATCGCCGAATCCACCACCGCACAGCCCGGCCTGGAAGCCGCGTTGAAGAAACTCCAGGGCGCACAAGCCGCTCTCGAAACCTCCATCAAACCCACGCGCGATGCTGATGCAATGGCAGCCGCCAAAGTGAACGAACAAAAGAAAATCATCGCCACTAGGCAAGCCGAGATCGCCGCCGCGAACAAAGCAAAGGATGACGCCGTCACCGCAGCCAGAAAAGCATCCGAGGACATCGCCAAGCTGATCGCCTCACGAAAGAAAGCGCTCGCCGAAGTGAACGCCAAGCTCGCCAATCCCGAGAAAAACGTCAAAGCGAAGCAAGACGCCGCCGCATCGAAGGATGCCGCGCTTGCAGCCGCAAAGAAAGCACACATAGAAGCCACAGCTGATCTCGCCGCCAAAGCCATGGCTGAAAAAACGGCGGAGACCGCACTCGCCGCCGCCTCTGCGGCGCAGACCAGCGCTGAAAAAAATCTAACCACCGCCCGCGCCAAACTAAAACCTGCCTCAGATGCCGTAGCTGCCGCCAGAAAGGAACTCGCGGCCAAGGCAGGCGACGCTGCCCTCAGCGCCAAAGTGGCAGCAGCCGAAAAAATGGCCGCAGACATCGCCAGCGCGATCAAGGCCGCCGAAATAGATGCGCAGGCAAAGAACAACGCCAAGACCGCCGCAGCCAAAGCCAGGGACACAGCGCATGTTGCAAATAACCAGCAAGCGGTCATCAAGGCCGCCAGCACTGCGAAATCTGCCGAGCAACTACTCAACAATGCAAAAAACGAACTCGCCGCTGCCGAGAAAGCCGCCGCCCCAATCCGCAGTCAGCGCGACAGCATTCAAAGGGAGATCGACGCGCAGTCCAAAGCCCTAGCCGAAAAACAAGCCGCCCCCGCAAACATCGAAAAAGACACCGCCGCCAAGATCGCGCCGCTCAACGCCGCCATCGCCGCCGCCATTGCTGCACTTCCTCCTCTTGAACAAGCCTATACCGCCGCGCATGGCAAGCTCGACGCTGAACAGAAGATTCTCGAAGCGAAGAAAACCGATGTCGCCAAAGCGAATGCCGAATTCGAAGCCGCCAAGAAGAAGAAGTCCGACGCCGAGGCCACCATCGCCGCCGCCATCAAGGAAATCCCCGAGAAGGACAAGATCATCGCCGAAGCCACCGCCGAACTCGCCAAGCTCCAGCCTCAGCTTGAACCCATGCGCGCCAAGGTAAAGAAGATGACCGACCAGTATCTGGCTATGCTACCCAAATAACCACGCACGCGTTCTTCCAGTGATTTCGACTCACGAATGGGGGCCACACGGCCCCCATTTTGTTATTCTCCTTCACCTTGCCCCTTCGACATTCCGCGACATCATTCGCGCCCCATCCCCACCGTGAAGCCTTACTACATCACAACCGCCATCGACTACACCAACGCCGCGCCGCACATCGGCCATGCGTATGAAAAGGTGCTAGCGGATGTCATGGCGCGGTTTCAGCGATTGAATGGAAACGAGGTGTATTTCCTCACCGGCGTGGACCAACACGGTCAGAAAGTGCAGAAAAGCGCCGAGAAAGCCGGGCAGACGCCGCAGGCATTCGTGGACGGCATCACGCAGCATTTCACCGCGCTGTGGGAGAAGCTGAACGTGCGTTACGATGGCTGGGCGGCTACGACGGCCCCAGCGCACAAACGCGTGGTGCAGGCCATTCTGCAAAAACTGCACGACTGCGGCCAGCTCTACAAAAGGAGCTACGCGGGCTTTTACTCCGTGCGTCAGGAGCAATTCCTCACTGACAAGGAACGCGGCCCCGACGGCAAGTTCGGCGAGGAGTGGGGCGAAGTGGTCGAGTTGCAGGAGGAGAACTGGTATTTCCGCCTCAGCGATCATGTCGAATGGCTCAAAAATTACATCTGCGGTAATCCCGACTTCATTTATCCGCCGCATCGTGCGAACGACGTGCTCAACTCGCTCGGTGGCGACGCGCAGGACCTGTGCATCTCGCGTCCGATTGAGCGCCTGAGCTGGGGCATCCCGCTGCCGTTTGACGAAAAATTCGTGAACTACGTCTGGTTCGACGCGCTGGTGAATTACGTCAGCTTCGCTGGCTATCTGGCCGATGAAGTCGGTAACACCGGCCTCCCGCAGTTTGAAAAACTCTGGCCTGCGAATGCGCATGTGATCGGCAAGGACATCCTCGTTCCTGCGCACGCCGTCTATTGGCCGATCATGCTCCATGCGCTCGGTTTTCCCGATGACCAGATTCCGAAACTGATCGTCCACGGCTGGTGGAATGTGAAGGGCGCAAAGATGAGCAAGAGCCTCGGCAACGTGATCGATCCCAACGTGCTCTCAGACACCTTCACACCCGACGGCTTGCGCTATTACCTCATGCGCGACATCGCCACCGGCTACGACGCCGATTTCAGCGATGAACGCATCATCATGAGCTACAACAAGGAGCTGGCTGGTGGCCTGGGCAATCTTCTCAACCGCTCGATCAACATGGCGCAAAAATATCGCAACGGTGTGCTGACGCCAGGTGCTTACGATGATGAAATCAATCAGGCGCTGCGCCAGACAGTCGCCGAGGCCGTGCCTGCCTACATCGAGAAGATGAACGGCTGGGACATCCACGAAGGCATCGCTGCCGCGTGGAAGATCGTCACGCATGCGAATGCGTTCGTGGACAGCACGAAGCCGTTCTCGCTCGCCAAAGATCCAGCGCAGGCCGCACGGCTGGACAGCGTACTCTTTCATCTGGCCGAGGCCCTCACACATATCAGTGTGCTGCTGAATCCGATCATGCCGACCGCGATGACCGCCGCACGCACGCAGATCGGTTGGTCGATGCCCGAATGCTTCCAGGTCGGCGATGTAAAGTGGGGGCTGCTACCCAGCGGCCATCAACTCGGTGCGCCCGTGCCACTTTTCCCAAGGCTGGAGCTCGTGGATAACCCGGCATCTTCCTGACAAAGTTCAGCCCTTCGTCGGCACCTCCTCACTCCTCAAACTCCGTGTAGTGCCTACGCTTCGGCGGTTCACTCACGAGTGCCTTTTGCTTCCACAAAACAGCCAGATGAGGATCCTTCTCGCAGCCAGTGCCTTCCTGGTAGCACTGTGAGAGATTCTTCATCGCCTCCGGCACCCCGCCATCTGCAGCGGCTTTGAGCGCAGCGAAGCCCGTTTTGCGCTCGCGAGTCGTATTGCCGTGATTGAGCAGCACCATCCCCGCGAGATGCTTCGCAGGCGGATGCTTTTCCGCCACGCGTGATAGTGTGTCATAGACCTGCTGCCACAACGAGGGATCGATCTCCGCCTTCCGCCACAGCAAATGCGCCGCCAGATACGCCTCCAGCGGATGTTTGGACCGCGTCATGAACGAAAGCACCAACGCTCCAGCCTTCTCGAAATCCTGCGGTGCGCCACGTCCCTGGAACAACGCCTCAGCATAGTAAAATCGTGCGTCACGCCGCTTCCCGGCATCAAACGCCCTCGCATACAGCTCTAGACCGCGTTTTTCATCCCGCGCAAAGCCATAGCCCGCCATCAGCAGATGTCCTTCCAGTAGCAAGGCGGACACAGAACCCAGTTCCGCCAGTTGATGCACCGGCGCAGACCACGCTGCATCCAACCAGCGCCCCTGCGCGAAAAATTCGCGCGCCATGCGGTCACACAGCTTATCCGCGAACGGCCGCCAGAACTCCTCCTGTCGGAAAGTCATCGCCGTATTCAGGATCAACGTCAGCGCCGGTTTGAAATCCAGCGTCTCCTCCAAGCCTCGCATCTTCTCGAGAATCTCCAGCCGCGCCTCCTCCATCTGCTCTTCCTTGCTAAATACGGGCTGCAACTGCCGCAGCGACTCTGCGGCGGTGAATTGATCGCCGACCGGCAGCAGCTCCTTGATCGTGATCTCATCCCGCACGCTGACCACACGCCAGCCGTTATCCTCGTGCTCCACCTCGCACATCAACGTGCCTGTGCCGCGGGCGGTGCGCCCGCCTCGTTGCAGCTCGAACTGAAACGGCTGCGTCACCTCGATGCGGTCAAAGCTGCTTAGCTTTGCCTTCGCGCCATCACTCACGCTGATGCGTCGCAGCGGCCAGAGCGCACGCATCTGCTCCTCAGTGCGCAACAGCGCCTCCACCGTCGGTTTTTCCTGTGCGAAATAACGCTGCGGGCACGCCGAAACGTAATCCAGCAGCGTCGCCACCGAAACCTCGTTCCACGAGCGCACAAACGCTGCCACACACTCCAGCGCCTCCCGCCGCGCCGCCAGTTTCGGAGCAGCGCGGCGCTCACCAGCAACACTGGCCTTCTCGTATGCCCCGAGAGCCAGATCAATATCCTTCTCCACGCCGTGCCCCTGTTCAAACCGCTCCCCCAGTGGCATCCACGCGCTCGTTTCACCAAGCCTCGCGGCGAATTCGAGGTGTTGGAACGACGACGCCTTGTAGCGCTCCATGTTCAACGGATTTTCCACCGCTTCCACCAGATCAGCCAGCGCCTCGCGTGATCCTCCCTCCGCCGCGCTGCGCAGCAGAATAACCGCCTCTCCGGCAAACTCCGCCGAATGCATAAACGCCAACCCCAGCTCGTGCATCGCCAGGATGTTCCCATCTTCCGCCGAAGGCATGAGCATGGGCACCGCCTGCATGGCCATGCCAGCTCGTCGTAGATGAACGGCGGCAGCGATCATCTCCTCCACGGATAACGCACGCGTCCCAAATTTCTGTGATGTCGTGGCGGCAGGCGGCGGTGATGTAAGCGGCATTTCATCCAGGAAATGCGACCAGTAAAAAATCCCGCCGATCATCAACCCGCAGATCATCAGACCTGCGAGCATCAGCGTCGAAGACGACTCCTCTGCCTCCACTGTCGGCAGTTCTGTTTTTGTCTCATTCAATGACACATCTTCAACATTCTCAGACTCAACCATGGCTTCACAGCGACGCGCCCCACCACCACCCTGCTCTTTTCTCAAAACAACCTCGCCCGCCCGCTCACTCGCACGTGGTCGCAGGGTCGTGGGTTGCATCAGATAGCCTCGGCGGTTCACGCGTGCGCCGCTTTGATCTTCATGCACCAGTCCATCCGCTTGCTGCACGATAACATTTACCTCCTCATCCGCCTCTTCACTATCCGCCACTAGGCTGAACGTGATTTCCTCGGCCCCGATGCCGAAGCGGAACGGCGTCTCGGTTTCCAAATCCGGCCCATAAACACCATTCACCGTGAACCACGCCTCCGGTGTCACACGCTGGATGCGGAATCGCGTCTCTCCTATCCGACGCAGCACACAGTGCCTCGGCAGGATCGTCGCCCCTTCGAGCATGATCTCGCACTCCGGACTGCTGCCTACATCGATGCACGCGTCCGGCAGGCAGGCCAGTTCATACAGGCCCTCAGCGCTGTGCAGTCTCAAAACCGTGAATGGCATTGACGCGGATTATGCGGCTCCGTGCGAAGGCGTCGAGCCTTCATTCCGGCAAAGAATCTCGGACAGCTTTACTTTCCCGCTCCCAGCTCCTTGTAGTAGCGCTTCACCAGATCGCGGTACTCGGCAGGCACCGGATCGCGGTCCACCGGGGCGAGATTTTTGCCCGCGTCCTTCTTCGAGAGCTCTTCAACGACACGATCACGGAGCTCGGTGAGCGGCTGCGTGATGCGCTGGTTCAAGACGGCCACCTGCGGTGCCTCATTGCTGCGTTTGAGGTTGATGCGAAGCTCGCGGGCGCGGTCGAGGATCTTCGCGGCCTCGTTGCGCAGCTCGGGATGGTTGAGAAGCTCCTCCACATTGCGCAGGCGGTCGCTCCAGCGGTCGTAGCCGTCGCCGGTGAAGACATTCGTGTCCGGCTGCTCCTTGGAATCGTCGAAGAACAACGCCTCCGGCACCGCGCCTCCGGCGATCTGCGGACGGGAGCGGTCGTTGTCCGAATCACGATCCGTCGTGGGACCGCCGGGATCGAAGTTGTTGTCGTTGTGATTGTTGTCGGAGCGCAGACGCCCCCGTCCGCTTGGATTGGGATTATTGGCATCGGCGGTCTGTGACTGGCCTTCTCCGCGTTGCTCGCCGGGCTGCTGCCCCTGTCCTTCGCGGGGAGAAGAGGCGCTGGCTTGTTGTTGGGCGCCCTGGCCTTGTTGCTGGCTTTGTTGACCTGGTTGACCCGGTTGCTGGCCTTTGGCATCGCCTTGTTCGCCGCTTTGTGCGGTTTGAGGATCTTGAGGCTGTCCTTGGCCTTGGCCGGCAGTCTTGACGTCTTGAGCTTCGCCTTCGCCATTTTCACCGGGCTTTTGACCTTTGGCGTCAGACGGGTCCGACTTCGCTGAGGCTTGTTGAGCACCTTTTTGACCCTCTTGGCCTTTCTGCTCCTGCGCCTCTTGAATGAGTTTGTCGAGTTCGTTCTTCGCCACGCGCAGGGCTTCGCTTTCGCTGCCTAGCACGCTCTCAGCGGCTTTTTCGACGCCTTTTTGGAGTTCATCGACGGCGTTGGCGGCTTTGCGTTCGGCGTCCTTGGCTTCGATGGCGGTGCCGTAGCGGAGTTGGTCGCGGGCTTCTTGGAGGTTCTCCTCTAATCCGGCGGTCTGGGCTTTGCGCACGGCGTCGTAGAGGTTCTTGTGAAGCAGCGGCTCGCTCTGCTCGGCCTGCTCGCTGAGCTGGCGCATGTTGTTGAGGAGTTTTTCGACGTTCTCCTGCTGCTCGGCCACCTGGCGGCTCTGCGCCTGGTTTTGCATGCTCTTCGCGATGTCGCTCTCGGCGGGCTTTTGGTTTTCGAGGGCTTCGCTGATCTTCTTTTGCGCGTCAGCGGCCTGCTGCGCCTGCTGACGGAGCTGCTTCATCTCGTCGGCGAATTTCTTGCTCGTTTTCTGGCGGAAATCCTCCTGCATCTGCTCCAGCTCGCGTTGCGCACGCGTGGCGGAGTTCGCAGCGTCGGTGAGTTGCTGCTCTTTGAGTTTTTCAGCAGCTTCGTTGACTTGCTCGCGGGTTTTTTCGAGCTGCTCCTTCGCCTCGGCCATGTTTTGTGCGTTCTCGGGCTTCTCCATGCGCTCTTTGAGGTCATCGAGATCACTGAGAAGCTGCTGCTGCTCGGCCTGGAGGCGTTTGAGCTGATTTTCGAGTTCTTGCTTCTCCTCCTCGGTCTTCGCCTTGGCGAGCTGGTTTTGCAGTTCCTTCATCTTCTCCGCCAGCGCCTCCTGACGACGCGCGAGTTCTTTGAGACGGTTCAAAACCTGCAAATTCTCCTGCTGCTCGGCGGTTTGCTCCTCGGTGGCGGCTTTTTCCTCCTCGTAACGCTGATCCTTCTGCTTCAGCTCAAGGTCCATGAGCTGGTTTTGCTTCTGGCTTTCGCTGCCGGACATGGCCTGCTGCGGCGGGCTGTTCTGGCGCATGACCTGATGCTCGCGGCTCTGCGCGCGATGCAACCACTCCAGCGCGGTCTGCTCAAAGGTGAGCGCCTGATTCAAGGGCGAGCGCTTTTTCTCGGCGGAGGCCTGCTGGAGTGGCGGCTGGGTGTCTTTGAGCGATTTCCACGCCTCGGTGAGCGCCTGTTTGATTTCCGCGTCCTCGGCCTCCTCCATGCCTTCCTTGATCTGCTCCTGTGCGAGGCCGACGGACTGGTCCACGACATCGACATCGGGCGCGGCGGACTCCATCGTGCGTCCGGCATTGGTGTCGCGGATGATGCGCCAGGTGGCGTTGACGATTTGTTTGACGAGATCGACGAGCTTGTCGGTCCGGCCCTTCATCTGCGGCTGACCGGGTTCGGCAGGCGGCGCCTCGGCCTCGCGGAAGATGTCCTCGAAGTGGCGCACGTCGGCGAAGAACATGTCGCTCATGCTGCGGCGCACCTCGCCCTTCGGTCCGGTGTCCTCGGCCCAGAGGTAGTAGCTCACAAGCTGGCGCGGCTGCGCGTTTTCTTTTTCGAGCGTGAGCTCGGCGCGCACGTCCTGCTTTTTCTGAGGCGCGGTGGCGGCGTGTTTGAAGAGGATTTCTTTGCTGTTGCCGTTGATGCTGAAGACCGCGCCGCTTTTCATCACGCCGAGGTCGTCGGATACCTTTGCCTCGACGGGCAGTTCCTGGATCGACGACACCTGGATGTCGCGCTTCGGAAAGACGACTTCGATTTTCGCGAGCTGATTGGATTGCACGGTGACGGTGAACCACGGCGGGTTTTTGTTCGCGCGCTCGGCCTCATCGACGAGATGCAGGCGGTATTTCTGCGACTTCTCGGCGGTGAGCACGCCTTCGAGCAACGTGGGGTCGTCGGCGGAAGGGGTGAGCGCGATGATGCTCTTGTCTTCGCCGAAAAGCTCCGCAGCCGTGAGATGCGTGGAGAAGGGATCAGTCTTAGCCGTGATGGCAGTGATCAGCGGTTTGTTGACCTTGATCTTCCACGCGATCTTCGAGCCTTCGAGCGCGGTGACTTTCTGCGTGTTCTTCGTCTCTTTGGCGGGGAGCTTGGTGTATTCGGGCGGTGTCACGATCACATCGCTGCGGACGAGCGCGGGATAGTCGAAGATGGTGAGCGTGTGCTGTTGCGACTTTTGATTGGCGAACTCGACGTGGTATTTCGTGTCGCGCTCCACCTTGTTGATGAAACCGCCGAAGACCTGGCCATCGACCGTGAGACGCAGGGGCAGTTGATCGCGGATTTTGCCATCGTCCGCATCGCTGACGACGAGAATAGCATCCGCAGGCACCGGGCCGTCGAAACGAGCCTCGATGATGAGACGGGAGCCGCGCTCGACCTCGGCATCGCCGGGCGTGAGGGTGATTTTGAAATCGGTTGGCTTCGAAGCGGCCTCCTCGGCTTTTTTGGCGGCGATTTGGGACTTCGCATCGGGAGTGCTGAGACGCAGGGCCACATCGGTGACGAGGAACGCGATGACAGCGATCCACGCGGCGGTGAGGGCGCGGGTGTAGGGCTTGTTTGCGACGGTGACGAGCCAGTTCTGCGTGGCGGCGCGAGCGAGCGCGTGGTCGATGAGACGCTCGTGCAGGAAGCTGGTTGGCTCGTCCGCCTGCGGCTCGTGGTCGATGGCAGTGAGCAGCAGCGAATCGAGCGTGGGATGCTTTTGCTCGATGATCCGGGCGATGTCGCGGTCACTCCAGAGGTTCCGGCGGCCTTTGAAGAAAGCGATGATGCCCAGAGCGATGAGCGCGAGCATGCTCCAGCGGTCGATGCGCTGCGGAATGGCGTTCCCGTTCAGCGTGGCGAGCAAAAAGGCCCCGCGCACCACGGTGCCGATGCAAAAGACCACCGCCATGTGCCGCAGCAGCCGCGCCTGCCGCAATGCCCCGCGAACCTCCGAGATGCGGGCTTCGAGGATAGTGCGTGCGATCATGGCTGCGGCTTAAACGGCGGGAGGAGCGGAAATCGTGCGAACAAGACACCGGCAAAGCGGGATGCACAGTCCCATTCTTTCCAGAGTTCACATCATTCAAAATTTCGTTACTCTCATCGGCCTCTCGCTTGCCATCTCCCGCATTCTCATCCACTAAACAGCCCGCTTCCCCCCTCATGTCCCGCACGTTCAACCTCGCAGTCCTCCCCGGTGACGGCATCGGCCCTGAAGTCATGGCCGATGCCATCCGTGTCCTCGACACCCTCGGCAACCGCTCCGGCATCACTTTTAACTATCACCACGAACTCGTCGGCGGTGCCGCCATCGACGCCGTGGGCAAGGCGCTGCCCGAAAAGACCGTCAAGACCTGCGAAGCCAGCGATGCCATCCTCTTCGGATCCGTCGGCGGCCCGAAGTGGGAAAAGCTACCTCCGAACGAGCAGCCTGAACGCGGCGCCCTCCTTCCACTGCGCAAGCATTTCGGCCTCTTCGCCAATCTGCGCCCCGGCATCTGCTATCCGGCCCTTACCAGTTCCTCGCCCATCCGTCCCGACCTCGTTGAGGGCGGCTTCGACGTGCTCTGCGTGCGTGAATTGACCGGTGGCATGTATTTCGGCCAGCCCAAGAGCCGCACCACGCTGCCCGATGGCGACATCGAGGTCATCGACACCATGGTTTATAAGAAGAGCGAGATCGTGCGTATCGCCCACGTCGCCTTCAAGGCCGCGCAACTCCGCCGCAAGCACGTCACCAGCGTGGACAAGGCCAACGTCCTCACCAACTCCGTCCTCTGGCGCGAAACGATGATCGAAGTCGCCAAGGAATACCCGGATGTGACCCTCGCGCATCTTTACGTCGATAACGCCGCCATGCAGCTCATCAAAGCCCCGCGCAGCTTTGACGTGCTGGTCACCGAAAACCTCTTCGGCGACATCCTCAGCGATGAAATGGCCATGATCGCCGGCTCGCTCGGCATGCTCGCCAGCGCCAGCCTCGGCAAACCGAAAGGCGACGGCCTCTACTTCGGCCTGTTCGAGCCTTCCGGCGGCACCGCCCCCGACATCGCCGGCATGGGCATCGCCAATCCCATCGCGCAAATCCTTTCCGCTGCGCTGCTGCTCCGTTTCGCCCTCGGCCTCGAAAAAGAAGCCGTGCAGATCGAATCCGCAGTGAAGAAGGTCATTGATTCCGGCCTCCGCACCGGAGACATCTTCAGCGGTGCCCCCGGCACGAGGAAGGTGAACACCAAGGAAATCGGCGCAGCGATCATCGCGGCGCTGTGAAGACCAAGCTGCAACCAGATGTGAATGCGAACTCCTCAGCGAAACCTCGTTCCGCTGAGGAGTTTGAGCAAATGGCTCTGCCATTGAGCGACAGCGAGCGCAAGGCGTCCCGAAGACAGCTCGATCAACTCCATCGCGGAAATCGCTTTCGGCTGATGTTTGGGCAACCACTGTTGCCTCAAAACGGAACTACTCCTCCCCGTCTTCATCATCCTCAGGGTGGTTGAACTCCACCCTGCTTTGACGGACGATCTCATCAAGCATCCGGGGCAGATACCCCTGTTTCTCCGCCTGGCGGAAACGTTCGCGCAGGACAGGAATATTGATGATCTCCTCAATGCAGGACATGTAGCTCTCGACAACTCTCTGGATGCCAAACTGCTTCTTTGCACCATCCTCCAACTTCCTTCGCAATATATCCACATCCTCGTCTGATTTGATGACGAAGGAGATCGGAAAACGCTCGATCTTGTCAATGTCGAGAAAGTACTTCTTCACATCCAAGGTTTCCGTGACTTGGAAAAAACGGCCCAAGGGTTTCATCACGAAGTCAATGCCGCCATCATTCGCGTTGGTGCGTCCGGTTTTGTAGAGCTTGAGCTGCTCCTTGGTCAGCTTGTCGAGATCAAAGCCAAAATACACCGCCTGATCGTGGTAGAAGTATTTCAGCACGGCAAAACTCACGATCTCAAAAAGCCGTGCATCCTTGTTCGGCGCCAGCAACTCAATAATAAATGCCTCCACCTCGCCCGGCTTGGTCTCTGTCAGCTCTTTCAACTGGACGCATGCCTGGATGAAAGCGTTGAAAGCCTCCGACTTGGTCCTGATGTAGGCATCAATGATCTCGATCACCGCCCTCGCCAGATCATGTTCCTTCCGCCCGATTCTGGCCCGCAGCAGGTGCTGATTGAGCCAGTAGCGGTTGCTCCGCACATCCCTGATGATCGGGACATGGTCGGACGTGGGGAAAAACTTTTTGAACTCCTCGTTGAGCCGGTGATTCAACGCATGGTTCTGCAGTTTGCCGCCAAACGGCAGCTCGCGCTGCCGCTCAAACAAGCGGCTGAACACGGCCCCCTCGTATCTGGAATAGTCGCCTTTACTGTCAAAGCCGCCCGCCAGGTAATCCTCGGCCAGCACATACAACGCGTAAAGGTTGGCGAAGCTGCCGCGAGACTTTGAGCCACGAGTGGCAGAACGAGTCTTGAGGTTGATATATTGGAGCAACTGGCCGCGCTCAAGAAGCTCGTCACCGGAAGCTCCAAAATGCTGCTTGAGAACAGAGCGATGGTTTGTGTGAATTCGTGATCCATCGGTCATTCTTTCCAGAGCAGCGGCGTGGAAAGTTCCTGGCCGACAGCAGCCTCGAATGTCTTTGGCGGTCTCACCAAAGCCTCTCCCATGAATTGCGTGGCCAGATCCATCCTACGCAGGCCAATCTTCACATATTCCTCATTGATCTCGACACCTGCGAAATGGCGACCGAGTTGTTTGGCGACACAGCCCGTGGTAAACGAGCCGGAGAACGGATCGAGCACCAGATCGCCTGGATTTGAGCTGGCTTTGATGACTCTTTCCAACAACGCCACCGGCTTCTGTGTCGGATGCTCCTCGTATTCCGGCATGCGGTAGCGCACACGGGGAATGTCCCAGACATTACCCGGCACCTTGGTGGAGTTGTAAACCGTGGGGACGGCCTTTCGATAGTCGATCAGCTTGCGCTGCGAACCGGTGCGGGCCTCCACCCTGATGTCGTCCGCATTGAAAGTGTAGTTGTCAGGGTCGGCGACACAAAAAAGGATCGGCTCATAGAGTGATCCAAAATAACGCCGGGCCTGCACGCCCGAACTGTCGTAAGACCAGACTATGCGTGACAGCACCGTGAGCTTGTTGCGAAGATAAAGGTCAAAATACGGCTGGCACTGAGTCGAGCACATGAAGTACAGGCTGCCAGAAGGCTTTAGTTTTTTCAGGCAACGATCAATCCACTGATAGCTCCATTCCAGATATGCCTCCTCAGACGGCCAGCGGTCCATGCGGCCATGAAAGTTTTTGCCAATGTTGTAGGGAGGGTCGGCAAAAATCAAATCAACGGTCCCGTCCCCTGCCGCCTCATCCAGCACTTCGAGGACATCCCCCAGCACAATCCGGTGGCCGTGCTTTTCAAAGACGCGCTGTGTCGCGGTGGCGATCATTTTGCTGCATACACCCAGCACCGGGGTTCGACAAACGGCTTTCTGACCTCCATCACCTAGATTGCAAATCACGGATTCACCACATTCACCGGCTTCCCCGCCAGGAACGCTTTCAAGTTCGCGGCGGTGATGTCGATGAGGCGTGAGCGCGATTCGCGGCTGGCCCAGGCGATGTGCGGCGTGACGAGGCAGTTCTTCGCGCCGATGAGCGGATTGCCATCCTTCGGCGGTTCGACCGACAACACATCGAGTCCAGCACCAGCGATGCGACCTTCGTTCAAAGCCTTCGCCAGCGCGGCTTCATCGACAAGCGGTCCGCGGCCGGTGTTGATCAAAAACGCCTCACGTTTCATCAAACCGAGCGTACGTTCGCCAATGAGATGCTTCGTGGCATCGGTCAGCGGGCAGTGCAGGCTGATCACATCACAGCGGCGGAAAATGTCGTCGATCTCGGCGGCTTCGACACCTGCGGGCGGCGGTTCCTTCCACGTGCGCTTCGAAGCGAGCACCTTCATGCCGAAGGCGACGCCAATCTTCGCCACAGCGCTGCCGATTTCGCCATAACCGATGATTCCGAGTGTGCGTCCGGCCAGTTCGACGATCGGATGATCCCAGTAGCAGAAATCCGGGCATTTCGTCCAGCCGCCCCGCTCCACACTCCGCGCCGCGTGGCCGACATGATTGGTCAACTCAAGCATCAGCGCGATCACATGCTGTGCGACGGCGGGAGTGCTGTAGCCGGGCACGTTCGTCACCACGATCCCGCGTTCCTTCGCCGCCACGACGTCCACCACGTTGAATCCCGTGGCCGTGACACCGATGTATTTCAGATTCGGCAGCGCCTCGATTGTCTCGCGTGACAAAACCGCCTTGTTCGTGATCACCACCTCCGCCCCGGCACAGCGGGCCACGGTTTGATCCAGCGGCGTACGCGAATGCACCTCGCAGGGAGCGATGGCTTCGAGCGGCTGCCAGGTGAGGTCGCCGGGGTTCGCAGTGTGGGCGTCGAGAAGAACGATTTTCATGAGGTTCGCTGCACCGTTAGCCCAAAATGAAAAAAGAGTGTGCGAAATGTCATCCTCTGACAAAGATGGATACCGCCATGCGCTCAACCATCCTCTCCCTGCTGTCCCTTGCCTGCCTGTCCGTCTCCGGCGTTTTCGCCGAAGACGTGAAACCGCTCAAAGTCCTCATGGTCTGCGGCGGCTGCTGCCATGATTACGAAAACCAGAAGCTGATCCTCAGCGAAGGCATCAGCGCACGGGCGAATGTCGAGTTCACCATCGTGCATGAGGAGGCACGCGTGAAAGACGACCGCACGCACCAGATCAGCATCTACAAGCAGCCGGGCTGGGCGAAAGGCTACGACGTGGTGTTGCACAATGAATGCTTCGGTGCCGTGACGGACGTGGCGTTCGTCGATGGCATCGCGAAAGCGCATTTCGACGGCGTGCCCGCCGTGATGCTGCACTGCTCCACGCACAGCTATCGTGCCGCGCAGACCGACGAATGGCGCAAATGCCTGGGCCAGACCTCGATGAAGCACGAGAAAAACCGCGACCTGAAAGTGCGCAACGTGGCCGAGGATCATCCGATCATGAAGGGCTTCCCGAAAGAGTGGCTCGACCCGAAGGACGAACTCTACGAAAACATCAAGCTGTGGGAAAACTTCAAGCCGCTGGCCACCGCCTACGGTGAAGACACCAAGAAGGACCATCACTGCATCTGGACCAACCAGTACGGAGCCGGACGCGTCTTCGGCACTACGCTCGGCCACAACAACAGCACGATGCAGGATCCGGTTTACCTCGATCTCGTCACCCGCGGCCTGCTCTGGGCCTGCGGCAAGCTGGGCGAAGATGGCAAACCGTTGCCAGGCTATGGGCCGAGCCAGAAGTGATGCTGCATTCTGATCACCGGTTGGCTGTCACAGACTTTGCCTGCAATTTGCAGTGGAGAAACCTAACCGCGTCCGGCTTAGTGAGGGCGTCCAAGGACTCATACCACGCGCCATCTGACATACCGCCTTCATGTAGCGCTTCCCCCGCACACACGGTAATCGGGATAGAGAATCGAAACTTCATGCGTCGTACAAGGCCCAGCCCTTGACCCCAAGCTTCCAAAACCGCTTAATCCAACTCAGCGTTCAGGCCCTCGTGCTCGCATTGACCATGTTAAGTCATGCGGAGACAACCACTGACAAGGATGCCACCGCCGCGCAATCCACCGCTCAGGACACTTTCAAGAAGAACGTGCCTGGCTTTGTGAAGAAATACTGCGTGGAATGCCATGGGAATCGCAAATCGAAAGCTCAGCTCAACCTCGAAGTCGCCGTGCGCAAGCCGGGTGACCCGGCCTTTGCTCGGAAGTGGATGGAAGCCATCGCCAACGTCAACGCGCACGACATGCCGCCGGAGGATGCCGACCAGCCTTCTGATGAGGAACGCACCCGCTTTCTCGATGCCCTGACGCAGATCAAATACCTCGCGACCCGCGATCCTGGGCCGTTTGTGATCCGCCGCCTCACGAAGGTCGAGTATGGCAACACGTTGCATGATTTCCTCGGCGTGGATGCTGCCATCGCGAATGAATTGCCCGATGAAGTGCCTGGCGCAGGCTATCTCAACTCGCTCTCTCCCATGCAGACGGAGCAGTATCTAGGGATCGCCAATATCGCCCTGCTAAAAATGTCCACCGAGGTACAAAAGCGGCTTTTTGGAGCCAAGGAGGCTGATGTGCGAGATGTGGCGCGAAGACTCACGCGCATCGCCTATCGCCGTCCATCAACCGAGGCCGAACTCGATGTACTCGTGAGAGTTTTTGATCTTGGGACGGCCAACGAACTCGACCGCACCGCCGCTTTGAAATTCATGCTCAAGGCCGTGCTCGTCTCACCGCAGTTTTTGTTCATCACGCCTTCCAAAGACGCGCCCAAAAGCGAGAAGATCGCGCCGCTCGATGATTACCAACTTGCCAGCCGTCTCTCGTATCTGCTTTGGGCTACCATGCCGGATGCCGAGCTGTCGAAGCTCGCCGATGAAGGCAAGCTGCGCGATCCCGCTGTGCTCAAAACGCAAACGAAGCGCCTTTTAGCCGATAAGCGCGCTCGTGCGCTCTTTGACGGCTTCGGAGCGCAATGGCTCGGCACCGCCGGATTGAAGGACAAGACCTTCGACGAGGCCAAGTTTCCCGAAATGACCCACGAACTCCGTGCGGCGATGTATGACGAGGCGCGGCTCTTCTTTGACAGCATCGTGCGCGAGAACCGCAGTGTGGTCGGCTTCGTGAACAGTGACTACACCTTCCTCAATGGCACGCTTGCGAAGATTTATGGCCTGGAAAAGCAGATCACCGGCAGCGTGATGAAAAAGGTGAAGCTCACCGACGCGAATCGCGGCGGCATCCTCGCCATGCCCGGCGTGCTCGCCACCACCTCCTTCGCCACGCGCACCAGCGCCGTGAATCGCGGCGTGTGGGTGCTGGAGCAGGTGCTCGGCCAGCTCGTCCCGCCCGCGCCGCCCAACGTCCCCGCGCTCGAAAAGCAGGATCAGAAAAAAGTCGCCAGCCTTACCCTGCGCCAGCGCACCGAGCTGCACCGCACGAATGCCGTGTGTGCGAACTGTCACAAGATCCTCGATCCCATCGGCTTCGGTTTGGAAAACTTCGACGCCATCGGTCGCTGGCGTGACAAAGACGAGTCCGGCGGCCCCATCGACGCCGTCGGCGAACTCCCCGGCGGCAAGCGTTTCTCCTCACCCAAGGAGCTGAAAGCCCTCATCGCCGCGCGCCAGGCCGATCTCGCCCGCAACCTAACGGAAAAACTCCTCGCCTACGCCCTCTGTCGCCAGCTCGACGGCTACGATCACATCATCGTGGACCAGATGCTCCAAACCATCGCAGCCGACGACTACAAAATGCAGACGCTCATCAGCGAGATCGTGACGAGTTATCCTTTCTTGAATCGGCGGGTGGTGGAGTGAAGCAACCGCCGAACTGGCGTAGCACATGTCGATCACCACTTTCACGCAGCGGTGGCGAATCCGATCTCACGCTCGCCCACGCGCAAGGCAATGGATCAATGGGCTTTCTTCTCGCCGTGCGCGTCCTTTTTCTCCTCGTGCTTCTCTTCCTTTGCATGGGAGTCGCCATGGCCTTCGCTATGCGCCTTGTGCATGCCCTCATGCAGCACCTGGGTTTCCTTCCACGAGTGCTTGCCGCAGGAGGCGGAAGCAAGGACGATGGCGGCGGCACAAAGGAGGATCGAGGCGGTTTTCATGGGGAGTCTGGGCTGCCCATCCTATCTCCCGCCCCCTCCTGCGCAATCACTAATTCGTCTCTGTCAAACCACTCTGCACAGCACGATCCGCAGGCTGTATAGCAATCGTCGCAGATGATCTCGTCGCCGAATTTCGATGCGCCGGACCTGCCGCACCGCCCGCAAACACTGAGTGGCTGGCCGACAACTGGCGTGGTTTGATGAAAAGGCTGCCCGCTCATGTGTCTTCCGGCATGGGTAGCCTTGCGTCGGACTTTTCGCCAGCGCTCAAATCACCAGCCAAGAACCCTATCAGCACAAAAGCACCATTCTTCGTTGCTTTTGGCGCTTCACTGGCGAATCCAGCCGCGTACCATCAACCTTCACCATGCGCACCTTCTTCGCATTCCTCCTCGCCGTCCCGTTTGTCGCGTCAGCGCAACCGGTCACCAAAAAAATCGACCTCTTGGATGTCATTAAGTCCGGCAACGTCGATTATCACGTCAATCCGAAGTCGGACTTCCATGATGACCCGAAAACAATCTGGGTACCGCAGGCGGATGGAACGCTGCACGTCTCCGGTCGCGGTTACGGCTATGTCGCCACCAAGGACAGCCACCGCGACTATCATCTCGTGCTCGAATTCAAGTGGGGCACGAAGACCTGGGGCAAGCGCGAGAACGCGGCGCGTGATAATGGCATCCTGCTGCATGCCTACGGCCCGCAGGGTGCCTACGGCGACACCTGGATGGCCAGCATCGAGGCGCAGATCATCGAGGGTGGTGTGGGCGACATCCTCGTCCTCTCGCCGAAGCTCGCGGACGGCACCGTTCTGACCACCTCTCTCTCCAGTGAGTTCACCCTGGACCGCGACAAGGAAAAGATTTGGAAGAAAGGCTCCCCGCGCCAGACATTGACCGCAGGCCGTATCAACTGGAAGCATCGCGATGTCGATTGGGCGGACAAGAAAGGCTTCCGCGGTCGCGAAGACGTCGAATCGCCCCCCGGTGAGTGGAACCGCCTCGAAGTCATCGCCAAGGGCGACACGCTGCAATATTTCGTCAACGGCGCGTTTGTGAACGAGGCGTTCGATTGCAAGCCGAGCGAAGGAAAAGTGCTGCTGCAAACTGAAGGCGCAGAAATGATCGTGCGCCGCTATGAATTGTGGCCGTTGGGCGAGTTTAAGGAGAAATGGAGTGCGATCGAAGCCAGCGGCGGCAGCGACATCGACGTGGTGCGTGACGGACAGGCCCAACCACTTCCGCCCGAGGAGTCATTGAAGCGCATCCAGATCGACGGCCCTTACGAGGTGCAGCTCGTCGCCGCCGAGCCCCTGGTGCGCGACCCCGTCGAGTGTACATGGGATGAAAAAGGCCGCATGTTTGTCGCTGACATGCGCGACTACCCGCTTGGGCCGCCGAACCCGGACGAGCCGTGGCTTTCGCGGATTGTGCAGCTTGTCGATGAAGATGGCGACGGGCGCATGGACCGCAGCGTTGTCTTTGCCGACCATGTGGACAACGTGCAGGGGCTGCTACCCCACGACGGCGGCCTCATCGCCACGACACGCACGCAGATTCTTTTTCTCAAGGACACCGATGGCGACGGCAAGGCCGACGTGATCAAGCCGCTCATCAAGGGCTTCAACCCACGCCATAGCCAGCTTCAGGTCAGCGCCCCGCGCTGGGGGCTCGACGGCTGCGTGCATTTCAACAACGGCCTCGATGCCAAGGAGATCTATCCAGCCGACAAACCGGCGGACGTCACCCAACTCCCAGGAGTGAACTTTAAATGGGATCCACGCACGGACAAGATCACCCCCACAGGCGGTCGCGGCCAATACGGCGGCGCGTTTGATGACTGGGGCCATCATTTCTACTGCTCGAACCGCAACCCGCTCATGTTCACCGTCATGCCCTACGAGGCCATGCTGCGCAACCCGCACGCCGGCATCACGCAGAACTATGAGGACATCGCCCCCGCCGGAGCTGATACGCGGGTGTTCCCGCTGCAAATTACCCACACCACCGCAGACGCCCACGCCGGCACAAACACCGCTTGTTCCGGCCTGGGCGTCTATCGCGGCGGCTTGATGCCCGAGCTGCGCAACAACGTCTTCGTCCCCGATCCCACCGGCCAGCTCGTCACACGCTACAAAGTCGAGCCCAACGGTGCCTCGCTCAAAGCCACGCGTGTCGGCGACCGCACGGAATTCTTCCGTAGCAGCGACGAATGGTGCCGTCCCGTGAACTTCACCACCGGCCCTGACGGTGCCATCTACATCTGCGACATGTATCGCCGCTGGATCGACCACGCACGCTTCTTCCCAGAAGAATTCGTCAAGAGTCATGACATGCGCCAAGGCGAGGACCAGGGCCGTATCTGGCGTGTGGTGCCCAAGGGCACGAAGAAACTGGTAGCAAAAGTCCCCGGCAAATACCACGCCATTCCCAGCACTGGCTGGGGCAAAGTGCCCACTGAACATGCCGAGCGCGCCCTTTTCCTCAAGGTTCCGGCCATCACGAATGCTGGAGAACTCGCAGCGATCCTCTCCAAACATGCCGATGATCCGTGGATGGCCAGAATGGTCGCCAGCGCCTCGGCGAAAAAAATGGGGCACATCCTCAGCCAGCTCGGCGGTAGCTTTTTCGACAAATTTTCAGACACGAGAAGTGCCACTATCCGCACCTTCGCCACCGGCTCACTCGCGGATGGTGATGCCGCTGACATCAACTCACTGCTCGCCCTGCTGCAAAAAGAACCCGGCAAGCTTCTCTGGTGGAAACCCGCCCTCCTCCAGGGGCTTGCTAAACTGCCGAAAGGCCATGACGACGCAGCCAAAGAGATAGCCGCCCTGCAATCGGAGATCGACGAAGTTCTAGCCAGCTCGCAGACACCGCTCGACCAACGCCTCGCTGTGCTGCCATTGCTGGCCACACGGAAATGGACCGCAGTCGAGCCAATCGTGAAGAGCCTGCTCACCACACCACAACCCACCGAGCTCACCGCTGCCACGGTAGCGTTGTTGAAGAAATTCGCGGCGGGGAGCACTGCCCCGCTCATCTATGAGCTACTGCCGAAGGCTGGCCCCGCTTTGAAGCGCGACCTCGTGCCAATCCTCACCGCAAATGCCGTCACGGCGCTCGCGCTCTTCAAGCGAATGGAGAAGGGCGAGTTTCCAACCGCGTGGGTCGATGTCGAGACGCGCTGGCGTTACCAGCGCGGCAAAGGTGAGATGCCCGAGCTGGCGAAGAAACTCTTCGGCGAAGCCAGCAGCGACCGCGCCGCCGTCGTCGCCAGCTACATGGATGCCGTCAAAAAAACCGGCGATGCAAAACAAGGCCAGCAAATCTTCGCATCCATCTGCATCACCTGTCACAAGCATGGCGCTCTCGGCGTCGATGTCGGCCCGCCGCTCTCAGATGTGAAGGTGAAGCCGCCGGAGGCACTGCTTTCTGACATCCTCGACCCCAACCGCATGTTCGAAGCCCGTTGGAGTGCCTATCAGATCGACACGAAGGACGGACGCAGCCTCAGTGGTCTTATTCAAAGCGAAACCAGTGACGCCGTCGTGCTCGCCATGATGGGCGGCTTGAAGGAGACGATCCAGCGTGGCTCCATCAAGGAGATGAAGTGTCTCGACCGCTCACTGATGCCCGTCGGCCTCGAATCTGCGATCACCAAGGAGCAGATGCGCGACCTGATCGCGTTTTTGCTGGCGAAGTGAGTCTTGAGAGCCAGTGCGGTAGGCACCACTCCATGTTTGCAAAACGGCTACTCCTCAGCCGCACCATCCTCCCCATGCCCCTCCTCCGCCATGCGCTGGATCGTAGCACTGAGCAACGCGATGTAGCCGTCCACATCGAGTGAGTCGGTCTCGGGCTCGCCGCGCACGGCATAGAGCCAGCCCTGCTCATAAGGATCACTCCGCACGATGCAGGCATCGATTTTGAGGCTGGGATTGCCTCCTGCAAAGGCACCGTTCATCACACAATACACGTCCGAAGCAGCCTTGAAACCCTCGACCCAGCCGATGTTCTCGCCAGGGGTCACCTGAGCACCATCACCGGCTTTCCAATCGCAATCCACCAATTCACCCAGCATGCGCGTGGCGAATTTTGTAAAGCCGACACGCCAGAGATTCGCCCCCCCCTCCACCGGAGCCATCCAGTAGTGCGAGCGTGAGTAGCGGAACGTGTCGGGAAAGCGGGCGGAGAAGCGAGCGTGTTTAAAGCGAACGAAATTCAGCGGCATGAGCGGTCAAATCGATAAAGCATCCTCACCTCATCATCCACGACGACGAAGACCGATATAGGCCATCACCACGCCAACGAGGAAATGCACGCCGAGCATTAGCACGGCAAGATTAGGCGTGGCAAACCAGGTGCGGACAAAATGATCGATCGGCTTAAAAAACACTGTCTCGCCCATAGAATCAATAATGCCGGACCAACCGTAATGTGCGGTGATGAACGGATGCACCACATAGCCGAGTGCCTGGGGGAATCCAAGCAGGGCACCGCACAACAGCACGTTGGCACAAAGGAGTGTGAGGGAGACGCTGTGCGCACGTTCGGTCGCGTTGCAATTGGCCGAGATGCCGAGGCAGAGCGCAGTGAACGCCGCACCAGACATCGCCGGCAGCAGCAGTTTCGCCTGCCCTGTTCCCGGCAGTCCTCCGGAGATGATATCGAGAGCCATCTCCATGCAGAGTGACTGTACCAGAATGATCGGCAGGACGAATAGCAGTGTCCCCATTAACCACGCAGCGGGGGACACTCCGCCGATGCGCTCGCGCTCGTAAATCGCACGACGCCGGGCGATCTCCCGCGCACCTAGCCGCAAGCCCATGAACATGAGTAGGAGCACCTGCACCAGCATGATCATCGAAACCGTGTAGCTCGCTGGCCAGAGCACATCCGCCTTTGCCGTGCCTCCGACCGCCTCCTTGAGCAGCCTCTTATTCGGCAGAAGCAGTACTGCAGTGATCGTCGGCCCCCCCACAAGCAGGGACGCATGCACGATCCATTCTCTCGGCGTGCGACGCAGCAGTGACCAGCGGCGCTTCAGTAGATGCTGCGCCTGGCTGAATACACCCGGCAGCGGAATGACGGGACGCTCCTCCGCCTCAGATGCCTTCTTGTCCTCCCCGCCGCTTTGCTGACTCATGACGATCGTGCGGTCAGCGTCACCCGGATCCTCCTCGGCTGCGGAGAGATTTTTTGCGTCGCCACCGAGTTTGAAGGCCGCGTAATACGCGTCGCGATGCTTCATCCATGAATCTCCCCAGCGTTGAGCAGGTCGCTTCGCCAACCGTGCGTAAACCTCGTCATACGTCGGCACGGTGAAATAATGCGGAACCGCACGCGCCGGGCCGTGGAATGCCACATAGCCCTCATGCAGTACCACGACCGTGTCGTAGGCACCGAGATTGGCCAGCGCATCCGTCGCGTGGATCACGATGCGGTCCGGGCGGTCGCAGGCCACAAGCTTCAAGAGCGCCTCGAACTCACGTTCGCTACGCACATCCAACCCCACAGTGAAATCATCACACAACACAATCACCGGATCGGCCACCAGCGCGAGCCCGAGCTTCAGACGGCGGCGTTGCGGGAGGGCCAGCATCGAGGTACGCTCCGTGGCAATGTTTTCTAGGCCCACCGTGACAAGCACATGCGACACGCGCGAGATGACTTCGTCCCTAGTGCGCCCGGCCCCGCGCAGCATCGCCGCGCTCATCAAATTCTCTCGTACCGTGAGGTGCTCAATCAGGCTGTCATCACCGGAGGGCACCCAACCCAGTTCGTTGGCATAAAGCGGTCGGCTCACCAGATCCCGCCCACGCAACGTGATGCTCCCTGCCTCTGGTGCCGTCAGACCCGCCAGGATACGCAACAGCGTCGTCTTGCCGCTGCCGGAGGGGCCGATCAAGGCCAGCACATGGCCGCCCGGAGCCATGAAACTCACCTGCTCTAATACACGGAGAGGTTCTTTGTTCCTGCCGGGAACGACATGGGCGATGTTGTTAATCTCTAACATGATCGTCGATCTAAGCCGGTCCCATGCAAGGAGCCAAGGCCAAATTTCAGTTCGCAGTAATCCTAGCCCTGCTCTCTGTTCCGTGCGCACCCTCACCCGTTGCGCACTGCAAAGCCATGACTTCCATCCTCCAAGTTCACCCTACCGACGATGCCATCGTCGCCCTCCGCGATCTCGAAAACGGAACGGTGGCCTCGTGGAACGGTCAGACATGCGTGCTGCTCGAAAAAATTCCGGCCAAGCAGAAATTCGCCGCGCATGACTTCGCCACCGGCGATCTTGTCACCATGTATGGCGTCACGGTCGGCAAAGCGACGCAACCCATCGCGAAGGGCGCATTGATGCACACGCACAACATCGTCCACGCCACATCAGGATTCAGCGGCAAGCAGCGCGACTACTCATGGACGCCGCCCGATGTCTCAAAGTGGAGGAGCCGCACCTTTAACGGCTTCAAACGTGCGCAAGGCCCCGCCGGCACCGCGAATTACTGGATCGTCATCCCACTCGTCTTCTGTGAGAACCGCAACCTCGCCTTCATGCGCGAGGCGCTCATCCGCAGCCTCGGCTACGGCAAAACCTCGCCGTATGAGCAGTTCGCACAGCGTCTCGTCGATTTGCACCGCGGCGGAGCGTCGAAGGCACAAATCGAGGCCGCCATGCTCGAAGCCGATGCCGCCGCCGCGTCATCGCGCGTCTTCAAGAACATCGATGGCGTGAAGTTCCTCGAACACGGCCTCGGCTGTGGTGGCACACGGCAGGATGCGCAGGCGCTGTGCCGCTTGCTGGCCGGCTACATCCATCATGCGAACGTCGCCGGTGCCACCGTGCTCAGTCTGGGCTGCCAGCACGCGCAGGTGAGTCTGCTGGAGCAGGAACTCACCGCGCTTTATCCGAAACTACAGAAGCCACTGCTCATCTACGAGCAGCAGAAGAGCAAATCCGAGCGCGATATGATGACGAACGCCATCCGTGACACCTTCCTCCATCTCGCCACCACGAACGAGCAGACGCGCGAACCTTGCCCGCTGAGCGATCTCATCATGGCCGTCGAATGCGGCGGCAGCGACGGCTTCTCCGGCATCTCCGCCAATCCCGCCATCGGCCACACCGCCGATCTGCTCTCTGCACTTGGTGGTGGGCCCGTGTTGAGCGAATTTCCTGAACTCTGCGGCGTCGAGCAGAGCTTATGTGATCGCTGCGTCACCGCCAGCCTCGCCGACAAGTTCGTACATCTCATGCGTGCGTATGAAGGCGCGGCGAAGGCATGCGGCTCCGGCTTCGACGCCAATCCCAGTCCCGGCAACATCCGCGATGGCCTCATCACTGATGGTATCAAGTCCGCTGGTGCCGCGAAGAAAGGCGGCACCGCGCCCATCGTCGATGTCCTCGACTACGGCGAACCCATCCTTCAGCACGGCGGTCTCACGCTCTACTGCACGCCCGGCAACGACGTCGAAAGCACCACCGCGCTCGCTGGCGGCGGCTGTAACATGATGCTCTTCACCACCGGCCTCGGCACACCGACCGGCAATCCCGTCTGCCCCACGCTTAAAATCTCCACCAATACAGCGCTGGCTCAACGCATGCCCGATCTCATCGACTTCGATACCGGCCCCATCATCACCGGTGAAAAGACCGTCGCACAAATGGGCGAAGAAATGCTCGATCTCGTCATCACCACCGCCAGCGGTGACTACACGCCCAAGGCGGTCGCACTGGGACAGGACGACTTCTTGCCGTGGAAGCGGGGCGTGTCACTTTGAGGAATCATCATCTTGCTCCGCGCTTAGCCCTTAAAACTCTCCCCACATCGTCCAGTGCCAAGCAATTGATGACATCATCACGGCTGAGCCATCCTTTGCGAGCAGCTTTGACGCCATAGATGACGTCTTGCAAACCACGAGTGCTATGAGCGTCGGGATTGATGCTGCATTTCACACCTTTCTCTTTAGCCAGCTTCCACCAGCGCCAGTCCATGTCCAGACGCCAAGCACTGGCATTGAGCTCTATGATGGTGCCGGTTTCAGCAGCGGCCTCGATCACGGCAGCAACGTTGACGTTGTAGCCCGGTCGTTGTAGCAACAAACGTCCCGTGAGATGGCCAAGCATGGTGACATATGGATTTTCGATAGCGCGGATGATGCGCTTCGTCATCTCGGCCTCCGGTAGGTTGAATACGTTGTGTACGGAGGCGACGACGTAATCGAGTCGCGCCATCATTTCATCGCTGAAATCAAGACTGCCGTCCTTGAGGATGTCCACCTCGCTGCCGGTGAAGATACGGAAACCTTCACCCGCGTATTCTTCGTTCAGTTTTTGGATTTCATCAATTTGTGACAGCAATCGTTTCTCATCGAGGCCGTTGGCCTGGAAGGAAGATTTGCTGTGATCGGCGATGCCAAGGTATTGCAGGCCAAGATCGTGAGCGGCCGCCGCCATCTCGCGCAGGGTGCCCCCACCATCGCTGGCGGTGGTGTGATTGTGGAAGACGCCCCGCAGGTTTTCGAGCTGGATGAGACGCGGCAGCCTGCCGCTCTCGGCTGCGTCAATCTCTCCAGTGTTCTCACGCAGTTCGGGGGCGATGAAATCGAGATCCAAGGCGCGATACAGTCCCGCCTCATCCTGTACCGGAGGGATCACGGCGGGGGTGGCATCACCCGCGACCGCTGTGAAGGCATATTCGTTGAGCGACCAGCCGTAGGCGAGCGCACGCTGACGGATGGCGACGTTGTGCTCTTTGCTGCCGGTGAAATAGGCGAGCGCAAAGGGGAACTCGTTGTTTGAAACGGCCCGCAGATCGCACTGCACACCATGCGTGGCATGGATGCTTGCCTTCGTGGGGCCTTTAGCGATCACATCGACGACGGCTGGCAGTTTAACGAAGAAGTCGATGACCATTTCCGGCTGCCGCGTGGAAACGAGGAAGTCGAGGTCATGCACGGTTTCCTTGCCGCGACGAAAACTGCCGCAGACCTCGGCACTCGAGACGTCCGGATGACCGCGCAACGCATCCAGAATCTCCAGTACAAGGCCATGCACCTGATCGAGGCGGAACTCGGACGCATGCTGTTCGCGGAAGGCGATGCTTTCGAGGATTTTCACGACCGTTTTGGCTCCGAAGCCGGGAAGCTTTGCCGCCGAGCCGTTTTCGCAGGCGAGCTTGAGGCCAGCGATGGAAGCGACACCGAGTTCGGCATGCAACAAAGCGATTTTCTTTGGCCCGAGGCCCTGCACATCAAACAACTCGAAGATGGTATCGGGAAATTCTGCTTTGAGTTTTTCGTAGAATTCCAACTTCCCCGTCGTGGCCATCTCATGCAGCTTGTCGCGCAGCGCCTCGCCAAGTCCCTTGATGCCGGTGAGTTGGTTTTCGGCGGCGAGTTTCATGATGTCGCCGCTGAAACTTTCGACAATTTCGGCACCGGTGCGGTAGGCGCGCACCTTGAAGGGATTCTCCCCCTGCATCTCAAGTAGAGTGGCGATGCGTTCAAAGATAGCGGTGGCGTCCTCGCGTGTCATGCACGCATGATGGCGCAGGAACACGCTGGATCAAATCCAGCCGCGCAGCTTATAGCCCCACCAGCCGATGATCTCGTGCATCCACGTCTCAAACAGCAAGAGATGAGAGGCGTTCGGAACCGTCACCCAGCGGACCGGAAGTCCACGCATGGTCGCGCTCTGATAATCACACGGCACGGGCAACACAGTGACGCCTGCCTTGGCGAAGACCGCCTGGCTCCGGCGCATGTGATACGCGGATGTCACCAGCGCAACACGGCGCCATCCGTTCTGAGTGGCTAAGGCCGCGACTTTCACCGCCTCGTCATGCGTGTCCGCGCAGCCTCCAAGACTGGTCATGGGTATCGACACCAAGTCCCACCGCACGAGCCATTCACGCACGCTGTCTGCCTCGAAGACGAGGCGACCGTTCGCACCCCTGTACCTTCCACCGCCGATGATCAACTGTCTCCCTTTCCCCAATTTTGCCAATGTGACCGCCGTGAACAGACGGTCGCCGCCAAAGAAGTGGATTCCTCCTGGCTCACGGGTGGATGGCTCCAAACTCCCGCCGAGCACCATAATCGCATCACACTCCGGCAACTCCGAAGGCCGCACCTGCGGCCAGGCGCCTTCCAGTGAGGCCATGAGCAAATGCGGAACCGGCAGCGACGCCGTGACGGTAAGCAACAACCACGCCGCTCCCGTGATAGCAAAGATGCTCCATTGTCTGCGGCGGTAATGAAGAACGCAGGCAGCCGTCAGCGCCAGCCAGATAAGGCCGGGGGGCTCCATGAAATCAATGCAGGATTTGAGGAAGGAGATCATGATCGACGTTGGAGGCGGAAACTAAGGGTCGCAAAGATGAAGGTACTGGCGATGAGCAGCGTGCTAAGCGCGTTGATCACCGGAAGGCTCCGGCTGGTCCTCATCATGCTGGCCACCCTGAGCGGGAGCGTGGTGGTCCCAGGCCCAGAGACGAAGAAGGTGATGACGTAATCATCTATCGAGAGCGTGAAGGCCAGTAGCCCGCCAGCCAACACGCCTGGCAGTAAAAGCGGCAACAGCACCTTTCTGACCGCTTGAGCGTGCGTGGCACCGAGATCACGCGCGGCGTCGATCAGAGTGAAATCAAAGTCCTGCAATCTCCCTAGCACGACCATGGTGACAAACCCCAAGCAGAACGTGACATGGGCGATCCAGATGGTCAGCATGCCAGTTTCAACACCCGTGAGAACAAAGAGCGCGAGCAATGACATACCCATGAGGATGTCCGGCATGACCAGCGGCAGCGTGATGAGCATGGAATGTACATCTTGAAGCCAAGAACGGAAGCGGTGCAGCACATACGCCGCCAGCGTACCCAGCACCATGGAGGCGAGCGCTGCAGAGAGGGCGATCTTGAGTGTGACGAGGAGTGATTCCCACACATCGTCCGCCTCCCAGAGTTTTTGATACCATTTCAAGGTAAACCCCTCCCATTCACCACCAAAACGTGAGGCATTGAATGAGTTCACGATGAGGACGGCCAGTGGCGTGAAGAGAAAGGCGATCACGCACACGGTCAGCAATGTCGGTAGCCACGACCGTCTCATGATGTGGCCTCCTTCCGTCCAAGTCGCTGCCAGAGGGCCGCCATGAGCATCGGTGCCAGTACGCAGAGCATGAGTGCTCCGGCCAGAGCGCTCGCGTGCGGTAGATTGCGGTCCGTAAAGACGCGCTGGGCGATTTTATTTCCCAGCATCTCATCTGACGCGCCGCCGACAAGCTGAGGGATGACATACTGACCGAGTGAGCACACAAAAACCATCACAGTGGCCGATAACAGCCCGCGACGCACGCCGGGGATAAAAATCTTCGTGAACGAGCGCCACGGTCCCGCACCGAGGTCACGCGCGGCGTCGAGTAGGCCGAAATCGAATTTCTCCGCTGCGGCATGAAGTGGCAGGATGGCAAAAGGGAGCTGTGTGTAGATCATCACCAGCAGCACCGCACCGACGTTGTTGAGCAAAGTGGCTCCTTCAGGAACCAAATGCAGATGTATCAGCAGCCTGGTTAGAAATCCCTCAGGATGCAGGAGGGACTTCCACGCGAACACGCGGATGAGGAAGTTGGAGAGGAATGGAATGACAACGAGCAGTAGCAGCAGCCGACGCGTGCGCTGCCCTACCCGCGCCATGTGAAGAGACATGGGCAGGGCGAGGGTGACGCAGAGCAAAGTGGTCGCCCCACTGATCCACACCGTGCGCAGTAGAACCGGTACATAGGCGGGATCACGCAATGCCTCCAGATTGGCCCAACTCCAGCCCACGCCCACGCCTCCCTGTAAATCCGCCGGACGGAACGCTGTGACCAGCACTAGGGCGCAGGGAATGATGAAAAACACACTCAGCCACGCGAGCGAAGGCAATGTGAGAAGCCATTGTTTTGAGTGATCGTGATCCGCCGTCATGCGCCCCCCTCCAGGCAGACAACCCGCCCCTCGTCAGGATGGAAGCTCATCCACACCTCGCCCCCCCGTGTCGGTTCGATCTCACCGCCGCTAAAGCGGCTACGCTGAAGCTGCGCGATGATGCGGTGCCCGCCCGCACAAACACGATAACGCGCATGCGAACCGAAATAGGAGATGTACTCGACGGTGCCTCGAAACGCGTTCACGCGTACGTCGCTGGAAGGACGCTTGAGCGTGAGGCTAATTTTCTCAGGGCGCACCATAAGACGCAGAGTCTGGTTCGAGGCGATGGGGCCGTCGCTGGCCACGAGCGGGCTGCCGAGACCTTCGATCAATACCCGCACATAGCCTTCATGTTGAAGCTCGACGGCGGTGCCGATGAGGAAGTTGGCGTCTCCAATGAAGGTGGCGACGAAACTGGTGCGCGGCGACTCATATATCTGCTCCGGGGTGCCCACCTGCTCGACCTTTCCCGAGTTCATCACCGCGATGCGGTCGCTGAGGCTCATGGCCTCGCCTTGGTCATGGGTGACGTAGATGAACGTGGTGCCGACTTGCTCGTGGAGCGTGTTTAGCTCCATGAGCATGTGTTGGCGGAGTTTCAGATCGAGTGCGGCGAGCGGTTCGTCGAGCAGAAGAACCTGCGGGCGGTTCACCAGCGCGCGAGCGATGGCGACGCGCTGTTTCTGGCCGCCGCTGAGCTGGGCGGGCTGTTTTCGGGCATGCTCGGCCAGGCGCACCAACTCCAACATGCGATCCACGCCACTGCGGATCTCGTCATTTGAGCGGCGGCTCATGCGTAGGCCGAAGGCGACATTCTCCCACACGCTGAGATGCGGAAAGAGGGCATAGTTTTGAAACACGGTGTTCACAGGCCGCTGCTCCGGGGGAAGCGTCGTGATGTCCTGCCCGCCGACAAGTATCCGCCCCTTCTGAGGACGCTCGAAGCCGGCGATCATGCGCAGTAGGGTGGTCTTTCCGCAGCCACTGGGTCCGAGCAGCGAGAACGCATCCCCCTTCCCCACGGCAAATGAGACATCATCCACGGCACGCAGGGGGCCAAAGGATTTGGTGATGTGGTCGATGACGAGGAAGTCGTCCATGCAGAGAGGCAGGTAGCAGTGGGGCAAATCTAGCCCGCAAACAATGGAAGTAGCAAGGAGCTTGCAGGATTTGCCATCACAGGCGAGCTTTTCCGAATGGCATCAAATTTTGAGATTCTGCGGCTTCTAGAGGAAGACACCTCCAGCACGCTGCACCTCGTGCAGGACAAGAAACGCAAGAGGGAATCCTGTCTCCGTCGCTTCAAGACGCGCCAAGTGGAGGAGATCGAGGGGCTCAAGCAGTTGTTCATGCAGGTGTCGCACCTCGACAGCCCGGGGCTGCAGCCTGTTGTGGAGTTCGGTACCGACCGTGATGGCTTCTTCTTTGTGACCGAGACACCACCGCCAGGCGAGACCTTGACCGAGATGCTGCAACGCGGCCCGTTGACGGAAAAGGAGTTCGAGATCGTGGCCCTGCAGTTGCTCGACGTGCTCGATGTGCTCCATGAACAGGCCGTCGTCCACGGCAGCCTCCGCCCCGACTATGTGCGCGTCTCCGGAGCTTCACCCAAGGACTGGCGCGTCACCCTACATGGGTTTGGGCAAGGATTCGCGGCTAAGGACAACAGCAAAGAAGAGCAGATTCGCGCATACCGCTGCACCGCCCCAGAGCAATGGGCAGACGGCACCTCACGCCGCCGCACGGATGTCTATGCGCTGGGGTGCGTGCTGTATGAGTCGCTGGCGGCGCGCCCGCCATTCGATGGCAAAGTGCTGAAGGAATTGCGAATGAAGCACTTGGGGCATGATCTGGCTCCGCTGCAAAAACTCGCCACGCATGTACCGCCCTGGATGTGCGCGTGGGTCATGTGCCTTCTCGCTGCCGACCCTGAGCAGCGCCCGCGCAAAGCCGCCGCCGCACGTGAGTTTTTCCTGCGCCGTGAAGCTCCCCTTGTAGCCGGGCCATCCCCGCATGCAGAGGTCTCCGCCTACTCGCCGTCAGTGGCGTCGCCTGTCTCGTCAAGTCCGCATCTACCCTCGTCTCCGGTGCCCCTGCCGACGGCGCAGCCCATCCACCGACATGTGACCTCAAGCACCATTCCGATCTCCCCCGGCCCGCATGTGGCTACAGTGGCGAAGCAGCAGCGAGCTCCTGCCAGGACCATTGCGGTCAGCAAGAATTTCTCCCCACCACGCAAACCGTCAGGCGGTCTGGAGAAGAAACACAAACATGCCATCATCGCTGCGGCTGCTTTGATTCTCATGCTGGCCGTCTTTGTCCTGCCTCGTTGCGGACAAAAACCGCAGCCCTTGAAGGGTAAGCCTGCCCATCGTAAAAAATGATCTCTGCCCCGTGTGCGTGGTGATCTGGACTTTCAGGCATGCTCGAAGGCGTGGGCTAGGCGCAGCATATCAGCTTCACCAAACGGCCTGCCAATGATTTGTAGGCCCACTGGCAGCGAACTTCCTTCCACATCCACACGACCGCAGGGGATGCTGATCCCAGGCAGGCCGGCGAGGTTCACAGGGATGGTGAAAACATCCTCAAGGTACGCCGCGAGTGGATTCTCCGCTAATTCCCCGAACTTGTGAGCCGGGGTGGGAGTGGTGGGTGAAAGGATCACGTCCACTTTCTTGAAAGCCTCGGTGAAGTCGTCGCGAATGAGCGTGCGCGCCTTCTGGGCACGGATGTAATAGGCGTCGTAGTATCCAGAGCTGAGCATGTAGGTGCCCAGCAAGATGCGGCGTTTCACCTCCGGCCCGAAGCCCTCGGCGCGAGAAAGCATGTAGTGGTCCATCAGTCCGTCCGCGCCAGCGTTGCGATGGCCGTAACGGACACCGTCAAATCGTGCCAGATTGGCGGAGGCTTCCGCAGGCGCGAGTACATAGTAGGTAGCGACCCCCAGCTCCGTGTGTGGCAGGCTGATCTCCTCCATGACCGCACCGAGGGACTCCAGTTTCCTGATGGCTGCCTGCACGCTGTCAGCCACGCCTGGGTGGACACCACCGATGAAGTACTCCTTAGGCAAGCCGACACGCAGTCCTTTGATATCATGTCCAAGCGAAGCCGTGAAATCAGGCACCTCGACATCAAGCGAGGTCGAGTCCAGCGGATCGTGGCCGCAGAGGTGATTGAGGAGCAATGCGGCGTCCTCCACGGTTTTCGCAACTGGGCCGATTTGGTCGAGCGACGAGGCGAAGGCCACCAGGCCATAACGGGAAACGCGGCCATAGGTCGGTTTGACGCCCACACAGCCGCAAAGGGCTGCCGGCTGGCGAATGGAACCGCCGGTATCTGAACCCAGAGCTGCGATGGCGAGATTCCCCGCCACGGCAGCAGCGCTTCCACCACTGGAACCGCCCGGCACACGAGATAGATCACATGGATTGCGGGTGATACCGAGTGCGGAGTTCTCAGTGCTCGATCCCATAGCAAACTCATCCATGTTCAGCCGACCGAACGGAATCGCACCTCCTTGGCGCAGCTTTTGAATGGCACCTGCATCATAAGGGGAACGATAGCTCTCACTCAAGATGCGTGAGCCGCAGGTGCATGGCTGCCCGCGAACATTCACGTTGTCCTTGATCGCCACCGGAATGCCTCCCAATGGCCGTGTCACATCAACACGTTCCGCCTCGACCAGCGCCGCCTCGACATCCCAGGAAAGATAAGCGCCGAGGGCTGGATTACCGGACTCGATGGTACTGGCAAGATCCAGCACGATGTCGCGCGGAGTGATGTCACCAGCGACAAGTTGGCGGCGAAGAGAGCAGATCGTGGCAGAGGCAAGCATAAGCGGAGTCACTCGATCACCTTCGGGATTTGGAACTGGTCCCCGGAGCGACGGGGTGCATTAGCCAATGCCTGCTCCTGACTCAAACCCGCACGCGGCACATCTTCACGAACCACGTCATGCACCGGCATCGCATGCGCGGTAGGCTCTGCCGCCCCCAAGTCGTGACGGGTCAATGTGTCAATGTAAGTCAGGACTCCATCGAGCTGCGTCTTGTAACTGGCAGCCTCATCCACCGTGAGCGAGAGGCGGGCCAACTTGGCGATGTGGAGAATATCAATCTGATGAGGGGCTGACATGCGGGCGGTCTTTTGCCAGCAGGCAGCCTTCTTTGCAAACAAAAGGCGCAGGCTGTTACCAGCCTGCGCCAAAAAAAACGGGATTCCAATCACCAGCCTTGAGTACGGGAATAGGGGATCTCGGAACGATAGCCGAATTCTGGTGCAAACTGGGTATATCCCCACCAGTTGTCGATGGCGTCCTTGTATCCGTAGGCCGGGCGATAGGTAAGCTTCCAGCTAGCCACCGGGAAAGTAGCTGTCTCGTAGAGACCATGAACAGCGCGTACAAGCGTGCGCTTCGTCCCTTCCACAAGGAAATCAGAGGCAGCAGCGATGGAACCTTCGGTGCGGTTCGTCTTGACCCACACTGCGGGATACTCCAGCCAGCCAAAAAGCAAATTACCCACTCCACGACTGAGCTTGCGGCTCCAGTTGAAATGATGCCCAGGAGGGGACTGGATGTCTCCAAAAGCAGTGCTGGAGGCCATTAGGGATGTGACGGCGAGAATTAAGAGGCGATTTTTCATGCGCTTTGTGATCATTAACAAAATTACCGGAGGTTTGGCAACCTCGAAATTGGGCTTTTTCTCCAGCAGCACCTGAAATCATCCAGAATTCAAAACAGCAGGCAGACTCACATTTACCACATGAGGCACCGAAGTCCCCTCAGCCCCTGCTAGCTCCCGCCTTGTTCCGCTCCCCACGCCAGGCCGCACGGTGGTTCTGTGCCCATTCATTAAGCGCTTGCTCAAATCCAATATCGAGCCCCTCTCGCTCACTTGCTAGCCACTTCAGGCGCATGATCTCATCTCGCTCAGCCAGAAACTCACCATAGGGCATGCTCGGCAGGGCTGGTGGCAGGGGGGACATCAGGAGCCTTTAGCTCAACACTGCGCAGGCTTCAAGAGCATGTCCGCACCTCGCTAAACGGCTCAGAGCAGCGTGCAAGCCCTGTGATTTTCACGACTGGCCGAAGAAAGGGAATGACAAGGCCAACCCTCCCAGTCTATATAGCAGGCTGACATTCAGTCACACGCCTCCAAGCCGGAGTAGCTCAGTGGTAGAGCATCGCATTCGTAATGCGAGGGTCGCGGGTTCAAATCCCGCCTTCGGCTCCATCCTCATGTGTCAGCCATGACCCAACCGAGCATCACGGACAATGATTCTCCACGCCGCAGCCGTGCAAGGCGGCGTGAGGCCATGATCAGCGCCGTCGCCACGATTCTGGGCTGCTTGGCCTTGGTGGTCATGATCGCCACTGTGGTCCGGGTCGCCATGGTGAAGCTGTGGGATTCGGCCAGGGTCAATCCGGACTATGTGAAATCTGTCTATGAGGAAGACCTCGGCCAACGATGGTCAGGCAGCGCCAAGCCTCAGCCCGAACTTCTAGCTCGAAACACTGGGAACCAGGTCCCCGTCCCAAACACGACCTTTACAGGCAAGCCCCCCTCTGAAGATCTGCACGCCAAAGCACCCGCGCCCTCAGCGCCTAGGTCACTCGCCCTGGGATTAGTCCCCACCGCCGATTTGCGGCCTGCTGCCAGCGCGGCAGCCCCCCCTTCAATCATCCAGAATATTGAGGCCAAGCGCGCTGCCATTGAATTCACCATCCGCAGTTTCTTCGCCGCCAGCGACGTGGAGCACAAACTAGCCTTTGCCCGAGATCCTCAGCGAGTGCGCCCGTTAATGGAGAACTACTACCAAAGCCACCTCGAAACCCGGATGGAATGGAAGAGCTTGGGATGGGTTCTTCCGGTCGAAGAACCCGGCTATCGACTCGGTTATGCCCAGGCCATCTTCACCAACGCCGAGCCAGTCAGCTTGATTGTCGAAGAATTGGACGATGGCGCGTTCCGCATCGACTGGGAAAGCTCCGTACGTTATGGCGAACTCGACTGGGAGGAGTTCATAAAAACCCAACCCGCGTCCCCAAAACTCTTCCGCGTCATCGCCTCCAAACCGCGCAGCTTCCCCAGCGACGCTCCACAAGGTCAGACACTGCTTGAAATCAAACATCCTGACGACGACGAAGTGATCTATGCCAGCTTCGACCGCGGAGATCCCAAGTTTCAGCCTCTTCTTCAACAACTCCAGACTGGCAACTGGAAGGACGTACCACTCACCCTGCGACTTTGCTATCCAGGTGCGTCAGGCGGTGGCAAAACCGCGAGAATCGCAGATGTCGAAGGCAAAGGATGGCTGATTTTGCATGGAACCAGGAGCTAAATTGTGAGTAAAAACAAAAGCACCAAGAAAAAGGCGGCCCAGGGAAAGGCCAAGCCTACAGCACGCACTAAAACCAAGCCTGCGGTAAAAAAGAGACCCGTCTCCAAACCTTCGCCCAAGAAAAGCAAGAAGGCTACCGCGCCAAGGAAGACGATGCTCAAAAAGAAGCCCGCTCCTGTCAAAAAAACGCCTCCTAAATCCGCCAAGAAATCCGCGCCCGTCAAAAAAACTCCCGTCAAGACGGCCGCCAAAACCCACGCAAAAAAAACCACGGTAGCAAAACCAGCGGTCAAACCACAAACTGCTCCCGCCAAACCAGCCCCTACTGCAAAACCTGCGGCCACGACCGAGGCAGCGTCGGCCGTAACCGAGTCCAAACCCGCTCCTCCGGCGAAGAAATCTTCGACCTCCCTCATCGCGCCTGGCCCAACCAAATCTGGCGCACTCTTCTACGACTCTCACATGCACACCCCGCTGTGCAAGCATGCCTGGGGTGAGCCAGAAGAGTATGCTCAGCAGGCACTCAAAGCCGGCCTCAAAGGCATCATCTTCACCTGCCATTGCCCCATGCCAGATGGTTTCTGGCCCACCGTGCGCATGTCGGAGAGCGAATTCGACACTTACCTCGGCCTCGTCCAGCGCGCCGCCGATGCCTTCAAGGGCAAGCTCGACATCCGTCTCGGCATCGAAAGCGAGTACTTCCCAGGCTACGAAGATTACATCTCCAATCTCCACCAGCGTGCCGAGTTCCATTATGTGCTCGGCGCCGTCCACTGGCAGGCCAAAGAATACCTCAACAAGTTCGAGACCGGCACCATCGAGAACTTCCGCCGCACCTATTTCGATCATCTCGCCAAATCGGCAGAGTCTGGTCTCTACGACTGCCTTGCACACCCCGATCTAGTTAAAAACTACCACCCGGACTCCTGGTGCTTCGCCATCGTCAAAAATTCCGTCGCCACCGCGCTCGACCGCATCGCCGCGACGGGTGTCGCCATGGAATTGAACACCTCCGGCCTCAACAAGAGCTACTCTGAGATGAACCCCGGCGATGAAATGCTCTCCATGATGGCCGAACGCAAAATCCCCGTCGTCATCGGCTCCGACGCTCACCGCCCCGTCCGTGTCGGCGAGCAGTTCGTGACCGCCCTCAACAAACTCACCGAAGCCGGCTACGAGAAAGTCAGCTACTTCCTCAACCGCCAGCGCATCGACCTCAAAATCTCCGAAGTGCTCGCCAGCTTAAAAAAAGCGGCTGACCACAACGCGTGATTAACAGCGCATCACAAGCTGAGAACATGCGAGTCGGTATTGGCTACGACGTACACTCCTTCGAGGAAGGCCGCCCGCTCGTACTCGGCGGCGTTAGCATCCCGCACAGTCGCGGCTTGAAGGGTCATTCTGACGCCGACGTGCTCAGCCATGCTATCGCCGACGCCGTTCTCGGTGCCTTGGGCGAACCCGACATCGGCCATTGGTTCCCCCCCTCCGATCCCAGCATCGAAGGCATTAGCAGCCTTAAAATCCTCGAAAAATGCGCCCAGATCGCCGCTGCAAAAGACATGCGGATCGAAAACGTGGACGCATCCCTCATCGCCGAAGCCCCGCGCGTCAATCCTCACGCAGCTGCGATGAAGCAACACATCGCAGCCGCTCTCGGCATCCAGCCCGGGCAAGTCGGCGTCAAGGCGACCACTAATGAACGCCTCGGCTTCATCGGTCGCGAGGAAGGCATTGCAGCCATGGCTGTCGCTTGCGTGTGCCGGAAGTGAGCTGTGGAAAGAACCACATTGACTGACTCGTGTTCAACCAGTCAGGCTTTGAACTTTCCGCCTTTTTTCGCTATTTCTCCCATGTCCGACACCGCCTCCGCCTCCGCCCTCGTCGCCAATTTCCAAAAACTCAAAACCGCGCTCGCGCGGCGCATTGTGGGACAGGAGGCCGTCATCGAGCAGGTCTTCATCGCCATCGCCGCAGGCGGCCACAGCCTTCTTGAAGGCGTTCCCGGCCTTGCGAAGACCCTGCTGGTCAAATCGCTCGCCGACGCGATGCATCTCAGCTTCCGCCGCATCCAGTTCACGCCTGACTTGATGCCCGCTGACATCACCGGCACGGAAATCATTCAGGAAGACGCTGAAACCGGCCGCCGGAAGCTCTCCTTCGTCCAGGGGCCGATTTTCAGCCAGATCATCCTCGCCGACGAAATCAACCGCACGCCGCCGAAGACGCAGGCCGCGCTGCTGGAGGCGATGCAGGAAAAACACGTCACCGTCGGCCAGGAGACCTTCGAACTGCCGAAACCCTTCTTCGTGCTCGCCACGCAGAACCCCATCGAACAGGAAGGCACCTATCCGCTGCCTGAGGCGCAGAAAGACCGCTTCCTCTTCCTCATCAAGGTGGACTACCCCACGCGTGACGACGAGCGCAACATCATCGCCCGCACCACTGGCACCGATTCGCAGGACATCGACGCCGTCATCACCGCCGAGGACCTCCATGCCGCCCAGCAACTCGCCCGCAAGGTGCCCGTGCCGGATCATGTCGTGGATTTCGTGCTCGACCTCGTCCGCGCCACACGTCCGAACGAGCCTGGTGCCTCCGACTACGTCAAAAGCATGCTCAGTTGGGGCGCAGGCCCGCGCGCCAGCCAGATGCTCGTCCTCGCCGGCAAAGTCCGTGCCCTCCTGCAAGGCCGCACCCACGTCACCCTTGACGACATCGAGGCCCTCGCCGCCCCAGCCCTCCGCCACCGCCTCGTTCCCACCTTCCACGCCGAGGCGGAAGGCATCACCGTGGATCAAATCATCTTCGAGATCATCAAGACGACAAAGAAGAGCGATGCGCGAGTGCTGTGAGCTGACGCTCAAATGACGAATGAGTAAAACCGAATGGCGAAATAATGCCGAAGCCCGAATCGCTTTTGTTCGTCATTCGATCTTCGTCCTCCTTGGTCATTCGGATTTCGTGATTCGTCATTTTCTCCCGCAACGTCACCAGTTTCCAAATTGACATCAAAGTGGCCGCCCTTTCCGACATCCTCCAAGCCGAAGACATCACAAGTCTGCAACACCTGCAGCTCTTCGCGCGCACGGTCGTGGAGGGCTTCACCACTGGGCATCACGCCTCACCGCACAAAGGCTTCAGCGTCGAGTTCCGCCAGCACCGGCCCTACGTTCAGGGGGATGAGATCCGCCGTCTTGATTGGAAGGTCTTCGGCCGCAGCGACCGCTTTTACATCCGCGAATACGACGAGGAGACCAATCTGCGCGCCACCATCGTGCTCGATGCCAGCGGCAGCATGAACTACCGCGGCCAGAAAGGCGTGCAGAAGTTCGATTACGCCCGCAAGCTCGCCGCGTCGCTCGCCTACCTGCTCATGAGCCAGCAGGACGCCGTCGGGCTCGTCACCTTTGACTCGAAACTGCGCGAAAACATCCCCTGCCGCACCAAGATCACGCATCTGCACCTGCTGCTGGAGGCGATGATGAAAACCAAGCCTGGCAAGGACACCAGCCTCGCCCCGGTCATCGAATCCCTCGCCCAGCGCCTCAAACGCCGCGGCCTCGTCATCCTCATCAGCGACTTCTTCGACGATGCCGCCGCCATCTTGAAGGCCATCGGCATCCTGCGCAAAAAAGGCCACGAAGTCATCGCCCTCCAGCTATGGGACCGCGACGAGCTCGATTTCCCCTTCGGCAACTGGGCGCGCTTCGAGAACCTCGAAAACGACGACGACTTCCTTCTCCTCGACCCCGCCACCATCCGCCAGCGCTACCTCGAAGTGCAGAAACAATTCGCCACCGACATCAAAGAAGGCTTCCGCAAGCATCAGATCGACTACCTGTCCCTCCCCACCGACGAATCGCACTCGATGGCGCTGCGGAACTATCTGGCGCTCCGCATGCGCTGAAACTCAAAAATGACGAATGAGTAAATCCGAATGAAGAAAGAAGCCCCAATGCCAAATGACGAACACCACCACGAGCTCGCTTTGCCCTTCGGCATTCGTGCTTCGGGATTCATTCGTCATTCGTCATTCGTCATTCGTCATTCCTGCCCGCCACAATGACTTTCCTCAACATCGCGCTCCTCGCGGGCGCAGCAGCCTTCCTCATCCCGCTGCTCATCCATCTGCTGAACAAGCGGAAAGTGGTCACCGTGCGCTGGGGCGCGATGCATCTGCTGCACGAGGTCATCCGCCAGCGGAAGCGGAAAATGAAGATCGAGCAGCTCCTGCTGCTCATCACGCGCATCAGCATTCCCATCATCCTCGCGCTCTGCCTCGCGCGTCCGGTGCTCACGGCGCTGCGCTCGCTTGGCTTGGGCAGCTCGTCACTCATCGTGATGCTCGACGATTCCTTCTCCATGCGCGCCCCGGCGGAAAAATCCGCCACACCGGGCGCCAGCGTCGCCGACACGGCGCGCCAGGACATCCAGCAGATCACCGAGAGCCTCCCCGGCGGCTCTGCGGCGCAGGTCGTGCTCAGCGGCGGCTCGCCGCGCAAGCTGCTCGATCAACCCACCACCGCGCTCGATCTTGTGCCGAAGAAGCTCGCGGATGTGTCGTCGATGTCCGGCCCGGTTTCGGCCAATGACGTCTTTCAGGCCGCCACATCGGCTTTGAAGGACGCGCCGACCGCCGTGCGCGAAATCCTCGTCGTCTCCGATTTCCAGGAAGCCGACTGGAAGGCCGTCGCAGACGGCGCGGCGCTCCCCGCGCTCGAAAACCTCTCCAAACAAGAACCTCGTCCTCAAGTCACCTTTTACCGCATCGGCAGCGATCTCGCTGAAAACCTCAGCATCGCCAGCGCCGCCCTCTCCGCGCTCGTCGCGGCGGAAACACAGCCCGTCGGCGTGCGCGTGCGCATCAAAAACCACGGCAAACGTCCCTGGCAGGACATTCCCGTGCATCTGGAGGCCGATGGTGCGCGTCTGCGCACCGCGCGTGTCTCCCTCGCACCGGAAGGCGAGGCCGTGTTGAGCTTCACGCATGCTTTTGACAAGGTGGGCGACCACTCGCTCTCCGTGCGTCTCGAAGGCGACAGCTTCAGCGACGACAACGCCTTCCACAGTATCGTGCAGGTGCGCAACCAGCTCAACGTCTTGCTCATCGACGGCAAACCCGGCGCAGCCCCACTCGAAGGTGCCGCCGATTTCCTCGAACTCGCCCTCACGCCGCACACCGCCGCCGCAAACTCACTCAAAGATCTCATCCGCACACGCAAGATCGACCAGCGCAAGCTCCGGCGTGATGACTACAAAGGTGCGGAGGTCATCATCCTGGCCGATTGCCCGCGCATCCAGGGCAACGACCTCGCCGAGCTCGACAAATTCGTCAAAGGCGGCGGCGGTCTGCTCCTTTTCGTCGGGCCGGACATCGACATCGAGCACTACAACCGCGAGCTCTTCCGCAAAGGCGAGGGCCTGCTGCCCGCCGCCATCAAAGGCCAGGCCCGTGCCGATCTGGCCGACTCTCCCGCACGCGTGCTCATGCAGCGCCTCACACATCCGTCGCTGCTCTACTTCAACGACGCACGCGGCGGCCGTCTCCAGGACGCCGAGTTCCGCCACTGGATCGAGTTCGCGCCGCCGCCGAACGAAAACACCCAGCGCATCCTCAGCCTCGACCGCAACGCCTCGCTGCTCATCGAAAAAAAATACGGCCGCGGTCGTGTCATCGCCTGCGCCACCACCGCGAACGCCGAATGGACCAGCCTGCCGCTGCAGCCTTTCTTCGTGCCGCTCATGCAGCGCCTCACGACCTACCTCGCCACCGAGGGCAGCGCGCCCGCGTGGCAGCTCGTCGGCTCCACGCTGCGCATGGGCCTCGAAAAAGCCGATCTCGGCGCGGAATTCACCCTGCGCGATCCCACCGGCCAGAAGCAGACGCTCAAGAGCCAGCAGGAGGGCGACAAAGTCTTTGTGCAAAGCTCGCCCATCGTCCAGCCCGGCATTTTTACCCTGCAACGTGCTGGCACCGAAAAAGCCACGCTCCTCGCCTTCAACACCGACAACACCGAGTCCAATTTGAAGCCGCTGCCCGCCGAGCAGGTCAAAAAAATCGCCGACCGCCACGAAGCCTCCTTCGCCGACTCCCTGCAAGCCTACCAGTCCCTCGACCGCACCCGCCGCCACGGCAGCGAGCTCTGGCAGCCCCTCCTCATCGCCCTGCTCGCGCTGCTGTTTTTTGAAGTGTTGCTGCAACAACGCATTTCACGAGGCTGATGCCATGAGAGCCGTACCTCCAGTACTTGTTACCGTCGGATCGCTTCAAAGGCGCTGGAGGAAATATGAAGGCAGCAACCGACAAACCACTACAGGTCGTCGAAACTGAAAAGGAGTCCCTGCACCGTGCAAATGACCTGTATGCCACTCTGACGGCAGGCAAGTCACAGCCGATGGCCCATTTTCTTTCTCTTGGTTTCGAGATAGCGGGCGTTTTCGGGCTTGGGCGTGGATTTGACGGGGACTTGCTCGGTGATTTCTAGCTTATGGCCTTCGAGACCGACGACCTTGCGCGGGTTGTTGGTCATGAGCTTGATCTTACGCACACCGAGGTCGGAGATGATCTGTGCGCCGATGCCGTAATCGCGCAGATCCATGGGGAAGCCAAGCTTGAGATTAGCCTCGACGGTGTCGAGCCCCTGCTCCTGTAGCTTGTAGGCCAGAATCTTGCCATGTAGGCCGATCCCGCGACCCTCATGACCGCGCATGTAAACGATGATGCCCTGCCCTTCCTGAGCAATGTGCCGCATGGCGGAATGGAGCTGACTACCGCAATCGCAGCGGCGGGAGGAGAATACATCGCCGGTGAGGCATTCGCTATGGACGCGGACGAGCGTGGGCGAATCAGGTGTAACGTCACCCATAACGAGGGCGACGTGATGCATGCCATCGAGGCTGCTCTTGTAGAGATGGAGTTTGAAAGTGCCGAAGTCGGTGGGCATGTCCACGACTTCGATTTTTTCGACCAACTTTTCACTCAGACGGCGATGCGCGATCAAATCAGCGATGCTGCACATCTTGAGGCCATGCTTTTTCGCAAACTTCCTCAAGTCAGGCAGACGCGCCATGGTGCCGTCGGTATTCATCACCTCGATAAGTACACCGGCCTCACGCAGGCCGGCTAGGCGAGCGAGATCGACAGCAGCCTCGGTGTGACCGGCGCGGCGGAGCACACCCCCGGGTTTGGCGACGAGGGGATTGATGTGACCAGGATGCACGAGATCGTCTGGGTTGCTCTTCGCGTCAGCTAGGAGACGGATGGTGCGCGTGCGGTCAGCAGCACTGATGCCGGTGCTGATGCCTTTGGCGGCATCGACTGTCACAGTGAAATCAGTGCGAAATGCCTCGCGGTTTTCTGGCACCATGCTGGCAAGATTGAGACGCTGGGCGATTCCAAGCGAGACAGGCACACACAACATGCCCCCCCCCTGACGAACCATGAAGTTGACCATCTCCGGGGTGATTTTTTCCGCAGCACAGATGAGGTCGCCCTCGTTTTCGCGGTCCTCGTCGTCGGTGACGATCACCATGCGCCCGGCGCGGATGTCTGCGATGACAGCTTCCACGGAATCAAAGACGGCGTGCTTCGGTCTGGGCATGAGCGGAGTGGGAAAGAGCCAGTGCCGTGAAGAACGGCATTCGGGGGCAGACGTTGTAACCGGGTTGGCGGATGTTTTCCAGCACGAGCTTGGTTTTTCGTTGCCGTAGGCGAAGCGCTTCGAGTAATGTCCGCGCATGCCGCCGCCTCTCAAAGTCAAACGCCCCTCCTCAGTCACGGTAGGGGAGTTTTTCAAACAGAATGAGAAAGCGCTGAAGCTAAAACTGATCGGCAGCGAGGTGGGCTTCACCCGCAAGATCAACGAGCCTTCGGTGAACCGTCCCGGCCTTGCACTCTCCGGTTTCTTCACCTACTTCGCCTACAAGCGCGTGCAGGTCATCGGCAACTCAGAACATTCGTTTCTCGAGGGGCTGGAGCCAAAACTGCGCGCCGCACGCTTCAGCCAACTATGCTCATGGGAGATCCCATGCGTCGTCGTCGCGCGCGGACACCGCGTCAGCGATGACTTGATCGAAATCGCCAGCGCAGCCGGCATCTCCGTCTTCCAGACGAGCATGATGACGATGAAGTTTCTCAACGCGGCCACCATCAAGCTCGAGTGGGCCTTCGCTCCGTCCATGCTGGTGCATGGCTGCATGGTGGACGTCCAGGGTATCGGCGTACTGATCCAGGGTGACAGCGGCAGCGGCAAGAGCGAGAGTGTGATCGGCCTACTACAACGCGGAGGCAGCCTCGTGGCTGATGACGCCGTACGTCTGCGCCTTGTGGAAGACCGCGAGATCGTCTGCTCTGCGCCAGACATGACACGCGGCATGATCGAAGTCCGCGGCTTGGGCATCCTAAACGTCGCCGCACTTTTCGGCGTGGGAGCAGTGCGCCTGAGCAAGCGGCTGGACTTCATCGTCGAGCTCGCGCGCGGGGCACGCAGCGAGGATCTGGAACGGGTCGGCGTGAGCACCGACTCACGGGACATCATGGGCATCAAGGTGGAACGTGTAGTCTTGCCGGTGGAACCCGGTCGCGATGTGGCGGGGCTCATCGAGCTAGCCGCGATGAACTACAAGTTGCGGGCCTTCGGCCACAACAGCGCGGTCGAGTTTGACCAAAGATTGTTGAAAAAGATGTCGGATGATCAATTAGATTAGGCCACCGTCTCCACCAACCTCATGAGCATTGAAAAAGAGCTGACAATCCGCAACAAGATGGGAATGCACGCCCGTCCGGCGGCCCAGTTCGTCAAGCGCGCCAGCAAATATCAATGCGATGTGTGGGTGGAAAAGGATGACGAGCCAGTGAATGGCAAAAGCATCATGGGACTCATGATGCTGGCCGCAGGACGCGGGGAGAAGATCAAGATCATCGCCGAGGGTAACGACGCTGAGGCCGCCATGGCAGATCTCGAGGAGCTTGTTAGTTCCGGCTTCGGCGACGTGGAGTAACCTTGGTCAGCGCGCAGCCGGACGTTCAGCGGGAGAAGCATGCGGACTCACACGGACCTCTGTGGAACTCCGCACCTCCGCTGGTTTCTCCTTGAGCATCTCCAGCATCATCGTGCCTATGATGTAGATCAGGCCGCCGCCCAGCCCGGCACCAATCGCGATGAAACGACGCTGCCAGCGGTATTCGCGGTCGATCGCGTACCAGAAACGCATGCAAAGCAGAATCCAAAGGACGCTGCCACCTAGGACAAGAAGCTGGCTGGAACTCATGCCTCACAGTGGCAGGAATCAACGGAGACGGCGACAAGAAAAACAAAACCCCGCACAGGCGGGGTTTTGCACAGAATCAGACTTCGAGGGGCGGCTTTTAGCGCTTGGAGAACTGGAAGCGCTTGCGGGCACCCGGACGACCTGGCTTCTTGCGCTCCTTCTTGCGGGAGTCACGGGTGAGCAGCCCATTCTGCTTGAGCAGCGGACGAAACTCAGGGTTCACGCGGATCAGCGCACGCGCGATCCCGAGGCGCACAGCACCCACCTGACCGCTGCTGCCGCCGCCGGAGGCATTGACCTTGAAATCATAACTCTGGCGGGAGTTCGTGAGAGCCAGTGGGAAAAGAATCTGGTTCTGCAAAGCGACGGTCGGGAAGTATTCCTCAAAGTCGCGGCCATTGACGGTGATGCTGCCGGAACCTTCGGTGACATAGACACGGGCGATCGCGGTCTTGCGGCGTCCGGTGGCGTTTTGGAGGGGCTTGCTCATGCTAAGGATGGATAGAAGGAATTAAACGGCGAAGGGCTTCGGGTTCTGAGCCTCGTGCGGATGCTCGGCACCCTTGTAGATTTTGAGCTTGCCCATGATGGATCGTCCGAGGCGTGTGTGGGGCACCATCCCCTTCACCGCACGCTCAACAAGAAGCTCAGGGCGGCGGGCGCGGACACGCTCAACATTCTCGACCTTCTGGTTGCCGACATAACCGGCTTTCGAGGTATAAATCTTCTGTTGTTCCTTCTTGCCGCTGAGGCGGACGTCGGCGGCATTCAAGACGACCACGAAATCTCCGGTGTCCACATGCGGTGTGAAGGTGGGTTTGGTTTTGCCACGGAGTAGATTGGCGGCGGCGACGGCCACATCACCGAGGATTTGATCCTTGGCGTCGATCACCCACCATGTGGGGTTGTGGTCCTGGGCTTTGGCGGAAAACGTCTTCATGAATGAACTTCGGGTGCGGAACCTTTCTTCACGAGGGGGGAGGAAAGGGGCCGCGATAGTAGGGGGAGAGGGCGGGGTGTCAAGGACGGAAAACCAAGTTGTTCACATTCCACCAGGGCTTACGCACCAAAACCGTGGAAGATGAGATGGGTGGCTTGGGTTCGCAG
>CAYQWE010000007.1:0-149518 GCA_964421275.1 uncultured Prosthecobacter sp. | reverse complement strand
AACAGCTCAAAACGCGGTGCAAAGCCCTTGCGCAGCCGCTCAAAGACAACGAAACTAATCCCCGCTCCGGCATGACCATCATCGCTTAATTTCCAGCAACCCTGGCCCGACTCCGGGGTCCACCTCACATGAAGTAATTCCGGCCAACTAAAAACCACCCATATGCGCACATATTTGTTTATCATTTCACTTATATTTTTCGGGTGGGCATCTTTGTTAAATGCCGAAAGCACGGGTTTGGGCCAAGCTTATCCAAAAAGCCAAATAAGTGATCCCAACATTAGTCTAGCCAGGTTTATAGCTCATAGAAGACCTATCTCGGATAGATCGTTGGTTGTATTGGTGCGAGAAAATCAATTTTATGTTCTAGGTGATGCCAACAGTCGTCCGATCTTTGATCGCACCGGCCTCAGCGGTGATATAGTCCTGTTGGAGAGTGCTGCCGAATCTTTTTTGGCTTGGAAAAAACTGAACCCAAGTTCACCCGTTGCGGCATTTTTAGCGGATCAATCAATATCTCCTAACGAGCAGCTAAATTATGCGGAAGAGATTAAAAAGACGCTTTCTGCGAATGAAAAAATCCAATCCGTCGAGAAAAGATGCCAGGCATTATGCAGGCATGAATAGGCGATAAATCACTGTGGTTCAGTGAATGATTGTAGGTTTCACTCTGCTGTGAAATGACGCGTGAATGGAGCAGGGTGGGGCTGCCGCCTCCTCTGCTGCAGGCATTGGGAAAGGTGAGACTGTGATAGGCAATCCGCTATTCGCGTGTCCTAGGTGCGGCGGCGCGGTACTAGGTGGCCGGGGCATCGCTAACCTGCCATTTATCATTCGCGGTCCGTGCGATGGTGTTTCAGCCTCATGGGAGCTGAATTGGCGAGCAGGCGTGGTTCGTCTTCGGCATAGGGGGAAATCTCGGCGCTAGCAGGCGCTTTCACCTGCTATGAAATCGACTTTATCAATAGCTGCTTAATGTCGATGAGCTTAGCACTCATGGCTGCATCTTCTCCAATCGCGCAGCGCTTTCCAGATGTCCTGCCCAGCCGGAATCCGTGCCTTTCGGGATAGGTTGTAGCTTGACAGAATGATACTCGTGTCCGGAGCGCTGCATGGTTTGGCATGTCCTCGTTGTCATCAGGTTCATGTGACAGAATTTACCACCCCTCGTGTACTGCGGCAAAAACAAAGGGCGGACTCGCGTCCGCCCTTTGTGCAGGATTTGGAGGATGAGATGGCGGGGGTCAGATCTCCTCGCCTACGGCGTAGCGCACGAAGCGGCGGACGATGAGATTCTCGCCCAGTTCGGTGATCTTGCCTTTGACCAAGTCGCGGACGGTGATGTCCGGGTTCTTGATGAAGGGCTGCTCCACGAGGCAGTTGTCGGCATAGAATTTTTCCATTTTGCCGTCCACGATCTTTTCCACGATGTTCGCGGGCTTGCCTTTGACGAGCTCGCCTGCGATTTCACGTTCTTTGGCGACGAGGTCGGCGGGAACGTCCTCACGCTGGAGGAAACGTGGGTTCGAGGCGGCGATGTGGAGGGAGATGTCCTTCACGAGCGACTGGAAGTTTTCATTGCGAGCGACGAAGTCGGTCTCGCAGTTCACTTCGATGAGCACGCCGATGCGGCCTGCCATGTGGATGTAGGAGGCGATGATGCCTTCCTTCGTCTGGCGGTCGGCCTTCTTCTCAGCCTTGATGGTGCCTTTCTTGCGCAGGATGGTCTCGGCCTTCTCTAGGTCGCCGTCGGCTTCCTTGAGGGCGGCTTTGCATTCCATCATGCCTGCGTTGGTCTTTTCACGCAGGGTTTGAACGAGTTTGGCGGTGATTTCGGCCATGGTTTCAGGTGGGGGGATTGAGAGAGTTGGAAATTACTTCTTCACCTCGGAGGCAGCGATGATGACGGGATCGATCAGCTTCTGGAGGATGATGCGGATGGAGCGGATGGCGTCGTCGTTCGCGGCGATCGGGTAGTCGATGATGTTTGGGTCGGCGTTCGTATCGACGAGGGCGACGATCGGGATGTTCAGGCGGCGGGATTCGTGCACGGCGATGTGTTCGCGAGCGGAATCGACGATCACCACGGCGTCAGGTTTGCCGCCCATGTGACGGATGCCGCGGAGGTTGCGCTCCAGCTTGATGCGCTCGCGGTTGAGGCCGGCCAGCTCCTTCTTGGACATGAGCTTGAACTCAGGTTTGTTTTCGATGTCCTCGAGGTAGTTGAGGCGGGCGATGCTCTTCTTGATCGTCTCCATGTTGGTGAGCGTGCCGCCCAGCCAGCGATGGTTGACGTAGAACTGGCCGCAAGCTTCGGCGGCCTGCTTGATGGCTTCCTGCGCTTGGCGCTTGCAGCCGACGAAGAGGATCTTTTTGCTTTTGCGGGCGAGGTCAGCCAGGAAATCGGCTGCCTTGTCGATCTGTTTGACGGTCTCCTCGATGTTGAGGATGTGGATCTGGTTCTTGGAACCGAGAATGAAACCCTTCATCTTGGGGTTCCAACGCTTGGTCTGGTGACCAAAGTGAACGCCGGCTTCGACGAGCTCGGCAAGGATCTGTGCTGACATGGGTGTTATTATAAGGGTGCCTGTCTTCCGCACGCCTTGGGGGCAAGGCGCTCAGCTGTGAGGCTGATCCGGTCGAATGGGCTGTGGGTTGAGTCCTTTGGCCCGGCCAACGTGGCCCGGCAAAAGGGGCGCGATGGTAGCGGCATCCCGTGGGCCGGCAAGCGGTTTTTCGACCACGGCGGCGTCAGTGGTTTCTCACAGGCGTCAGCGCACGCAGTGCGGGCAGATCGGCAAGGATGTTGGAACTGCGCATGAGGGTCTCACCCACGAGCAGGGAGTCAGCACCGGCTTCAGCTAGGCGCTCCGCGTCGGCGGGGGTCTTGATGCCGCTTTCTGCGACGAGGATGATGTCGTCCGGCACTTCCTCGGCGAGCTGCTCGGTGGTGGTAAGATCGACGGTAAAGGTCTTCAGGTTGCGATTGTTTACGCCGATGATGCGGGCGTCGGTAGCGAGGGCGCGTTCGAGTTCGGGCAGGTTGTGGACTTCTACTAGGGCGTCGAGCTGGAATGTGTGCGCAACCTCGAGCAGGTGCTCTAGCGTGGGCTGGTCGAGTGCGGCGACGATGAGCAGGATGGCATCGGCTCCGGCGACGACGGCTTCGAAAATTTGCGCCTCGTGAATGATGAAATCTTTGCGCAGGCAGGGGATGTCGAGTTGCTCGCGGATGAGTGTGAGGTAGTCGAGGCGTCCTTGGAAATATTTTTCGTCGGTGAGCACTGAAATGGCGCTGGCCCCGGCCTTCTCATAACCACGGGCGATGGTGAGCGGATCGAAGTCAGCGGAGATCGTGCCAGCGGATGGCGAGGCGCGCTTGACCTCAGCGATGATGCTCAGGCGGGTGGGATCAGCGCGCAGCGCGTCATAAAAGGAGCGCACGTCGTTGCGCTGCGAAGCGGCGGCGCGGAGTTTTTCGGCGCGGGGGAGCAGGCGTTGCAGTTCGGTGTGTTTGTGGGCGATGATTTCGTCCAGCTTGTTCATGGGGTGCGCATGGTGGCGGTGCATGGGCGTTCTGCAACATCCACTGAAGGCAAAATACGCGTGCAGGCGCTTCTTGACGATGCCATGATGAGGGCTTTTTCAAAACCATGCCCGAAGCATCCATTTCCCCCGACTCCGTGATAGAACTGCTGACATCCGAGCACATCCTGGAGCCGCAGGAACCCATCTCCGCTGACACGGACCTGTTTTCGTTGGGCCTCGATTCGATGGCGATGATGCAACTCCTGTTGCAGATCGAGGAGCGCTTCAGACTAACGATCACCCCCGCTGAGATGACGCGCGAACGCTTTGCCACGGCGAGGACTCTGGCCTCGTTTTTGGGTGAAAAAAGATGTCCTGTCTCCTGATGCCGATACTGCCTGCCACCACGGTCGATTTTTTTCTCGCAGGGCTGGAGTCCTTCATGCTCCAGTCCGGCCAGGGGGCGCATCGGGCGGTGACAGTGCTGCGTCTGGCTGGGGTGCCCGACGCGGCGCGGCTGGAAGCTTCTTGGCGTCAGATTCATGCGGATCAACCGCTGATCGGGGCGCGGCTCAAGCGGCTGTGGCGTGGCTGGCGATTGGTGTGGGAGGCGGACGGCATGGCTACTGCTCCGGCCATTCTCTGGCATCCACCACAGGATGTGCCGCCAAGTGATGAGGTCATTGGTGAAAGGCTTCAGGGACGGCGGGGAGGGGAAATCATCCATGCACCTCTTTCTCTGGAGGTTTTCCCCTGCGACGAGGAATGCATGCTACTCCTCACTTGGCGGCATGCCCTGCTCGATGGATCGGGCGTGAATCTCCTTTTGGAGAGACTGGCGGAGGGAGGTGGTGGTGCAGAGCCGCTAGCTCCGGTTCAGAGACCCAGGGAGGGTGCGGGTGTGCTGCTGAAGCGGGCACTGCCCTTGATGAAGCGTCTGCATACGATGACTCGCGTTGGCTGCCTTTCTGCTTGGGATAAAGGGATGTCATTTGGGAAGGCACCGGCGTTCCGGTTGATCGAGCTGACGGAGGAGGAGTCGCAGGTGGCTGCATCGTGGCTGCGGAGATGCTGCGGTGATTTCATGCAGATGCCATTTTATGCTGCCATCGCGGCCCGCAGCATGCGCCTCATCCACCAGCAACGTGGTTGGCGGAGTCCAGAGATTCATCTTCAATTACCCTTTCAGCCTCGCGGACGCGGGCGGGATCTGATTTTCGGCAACCACATGAGTACGCTGCCATTGTTTCTGGACGCCGGAGCGATGGGGACGCTGTCAGCGGGGATTACCCATGTCATGGAGAAATACCGGGAGGCGATGAAACAGGGCATGCCGCAGGCTTCGGAGGCGATGATGAGTCTAGCGGCATATTTACCCGCTCGCTGGTTCGTGCCAGTGGTGCGCATGTCGAACCGGGGTCAGATTTGCAGTTTGTTTCATTCACACACCGGGGCCTTCATGGTCGGGAAGGACGACTTTGCTGGAGCGGAAGTGCGGAATGTTTACACGATCCCCAGTGTCTGCGCGCCGCCTGGAGTCGGCCTGTTTTTCTCTGAATGCCGCGGTCGCATCACGGCTACTCTTTCTTGGCGGGATGGGGTCGTTTCCATGCCTGAGGTGAACATCTTGTGCGGCCAGATCCGTGGTGATCTTGTCGGGGCGATGGCAGACAACCAGTGAAAAATAGTGCCAGGGAACCGCGACATGGACAGGCAGGCTGCCGTTGCTTCCGTCAGGACCTGGCGGGGTTCGCAAGCTGAGCATCCGCGGCCCCTGACAGGGGTTCTCTAGACGCTGGGTTGGCAAGGCTCAAGCAGGATTCCATCTTCCGGTGTCAAAATGGCCGAAAATTGGTGTTGTCGAAACTGAGGCCATCCAGTAAAAATCAGGTTCAAATTCTCAAATCTGTCCCTGTATGGTCTGGAAAATTCTATCTGCACTCTCCGTTGTCTGCCTCGGCACCGCCTGCTATTTCGCTTGGGATAACCAAAAGAAACTGGTGGAGGAGCGCAAACGCGACGCCTATTACACGGCGAACCTCGCTGACATCACCTCTCACAAGACCAAGGCCGAGGAGGCGAAGAAAAACCGCGAAACTCAGTTGGCTGTGGTGAACAAGGACTTGGAAACCACAAAGACGGCGGTCGTGGACACTGCGGCCAAAGCTCAGACCAAGGAGCAGGAGTTGGCCGTGGTGAAAACTAATCTCGATCAGGTCGCGAAGATTGTGAAGGACCTGCAGAAGCAGATTGATGACGCTGGCGACATCAAGGCGCTGCTGGCGCAGATTGAGACGATCAAAAAAGAACGGACCGAGGCCGAGGCGGCGCTAGCTAACCAGAACCAGCGTTTTGCCGCTGCGCAGGAGCGTGTGAACAGCCTTACCAACTCCGCCAACCAGGCGCAGGAACGTGAGGAGCGCGGACGCCGTGGTATCGTGGACAATGATTTCACCGCGAAAGTGTCACGTTCCTTCACCGACTGGGGTTTCGTGGTGCTGAACAAGGGCAATGGTGGAGGTGTTTTCGCCAATGCCGACCTGGAGGTCAAGCGCGGCAAGGATGTTGTGGCCAAGCTGAAGGTGCGCAACGTCGAGCAGAACTCTTCCGTGGCAGATCTTGTCAAAGGCAGCCTTGCTGAAGGCGAGCACATTCGTCCAGGTGACCTAGTAGTCGCCGCCTCCGAGCAGAGCGCCAAGGTGGCCAAAGCATCCACTGCTCCGGCCAAGGGAGGTGCTGCTCCCGCCGCTGGTGGGCAACCCGCTCCAGCTACTGCTACCCCTGCCCCCGCCCCCGCGATGGGAGGCGACCCTTTTGGCGCTCCAGCTCCTGCGGCCGCACCAGCCCCTGCTGGCGGTGCAGCCCCCGCGATGGGAGGCGATCCTTTTGGTGCCCCTCCGGCGGCTACACCGGCACCTGCGAAGGGAGGGGATCCTTTCGGCGCGCCACCTCCCCCAGCTGGCGCTGCTCCGGCTGGTGGGGCCACGCCTCCTAGCAAGGCGGATCCATTTGGCAGCGCCCCTCCGGCCAAGCCCTGATTTGTTTGTAGCTCTCTGACCGACTCCATTTTTTACTCCCTTCCTTCATGACCAAGGTTCTTTTCATTCTCAGCGCGGTGGTGATTCTCGTCGCCAGCTTCTTTGCCTATCAAAACGGGCAGGAATTCACCACGGTTCGTAAACACCTGTTTGAAACCGGCAATAAGATCAAAAGTGAGCAGGCTGCGGATAAGACTGTGGTCGGCCAGGTAGGTCAGTTGGTGGCCGACATCACCCGTGTGCAGGGAGAGCTTGATGCCGAGGGGGAGAGACTCAAAGCGCAAAAAAACAAGTTGGCCCAGGCTGAGAGTGAGACCACCCGCACGCAGGCGGAATTGGATGGTAAGGTGAAGAAGCAGCAGGAGTTAAACAAAATGCTAGAGGACCTGCCGAAGGATGTGAAGCCGGAGACGATCGCCGAGGACATCAACCGCATGAAGAAGGAGAAGCTGGAGTTTGAGGCGCAAGCCGAGGCCAAGAAAAAGGAAGTGACCGCCGAGGAAGAGAAAATCGCCGGAGTGCAGAAGCGTTTGGATGACGTGCTCCACAAGATCGAGGAGCGCCGCAAGAGCTTCGAGCGCAACAGCCTGTCCTCCCGAGTGGTGGCGGTGAATTATGACTGGGGTTTCGTGGTGATCGACGCCGGGAAGGCCACCGGACTCACCGAGGAAACGAAGCTGATCGTCATCCGCGGCACCCAGACGGTGGGGAAGGTCAGTGTGATGTCCGTCGATGGTAAAAACACGCTTGCTGCCATTGTTCCTGACGCGGTCGTTAACGGCGCGGTCATCATGCCGGGGGACAAGGTCATCCTCGAAAACCTGGCGCAAAATTGACCCTAAGTTTGCTGAGAAAATGAAGCCCCGCCTCACATTCGCAGTTTTGCTGGCTGTTGTTGCCGCTTGCTTGATCACATCCTGTGCCTCGGACGAACCACAGCGGAAGAAAGTCGTCGGCCCTGATAGCGGTGGCTACAGCAGCCTTCCTTGGAACCGCCCACGTTCGTGGGAGGGACAGGCGAGGACGCCGTTGGGTGCGATGGGCGGCATGATGCAGAACCGTTGATTGCTGTCGGCGGTGCCCCGGACTACGGTGCGACTTGTGCGTTTCAGGTTTTCAAAAAACGGCCTATGCGTCCGCCGGGCTGAGCACCGCCTCGCCACCTTCTGTTCGCACCACGCGATAAAAACAGGTAGGGCGCTTCGTGTGGCAGCAGCCGCCTCCGTGTTGCTTCACGCGCAGCACTAGGGCGTCTTGGTCACAGTCGGTACGGATGTCCACGATCTCCTGAATCTCACCGCTTGTGGCACCTTTGTGCCAGAGCTGGTTGCGGCTGCGGCTCCAGTAAACCGCCTCGCCGAGTGCGAGCGTCATCTTGAGCGACTGCTCATTCATGTAGGCGAGCATCAGCGGCGCACCGGTCGCGGCATCCACCGCCACTGCCGGGATGAGGCCGTGTTCGTCGAACTTGGGGGCGAACAGCATTCCTTCCTCGACGGCTTGTTTGGACTCGCGTGAGGAGAAGGTGATCGGAGCTTTGTCGGACATAGAGAGCGCATGCTAGCGGCGCATCTCCATCCTGCAACAGACTCATTTTCCAGGGAACACAGGCAGCATCTTGTTAATGACATCCGCACCTTTCTTCACGCTGTTTTCGAGCACGCCACCGACGCCTTCGATGACTTTCCCAGGCATTTTGGCAGCATCCCCGTCGAAAACGGGCTTCAGCAGCTTGTCAGCCCCTTCTTGGACGGTCTTTGCAGGCGTATCAAACAGCAGGGACATCCCGGCGCTGCCGATCAGTCGCGCACTGAGATCTTCCTGCGGCGCGTCCAGCGGGCCGGTGACGCGCACATGAGTCCAAAGCAGGCCGGGCGGGCCGTTGGGATTGCTTTCTGTGAACACGCGGCTGTCAGCGCCGGGAATCCAGCGAAGTGTCTCCGGCGTGACGCCGACCATGAAGCTGCCGTCAATGACGCGTCCGCGGAGAGTCATTCCGCCTTCGATGTGCAGAAGGCCGTTGGATTGCACAATGAGGTCATCCACACGAAGTGCGTCGCCTTGTGGGCTCAGTTTTGCTTTGCAGATGTCGAGCACGATGCGTTTGAAGCGTTCGGCACGCGTGTAGGTGGCGAGCTTTTCGAGAATGGGGAGTCCCTGGAGTACTCCGTTTTCTAGCGCCACGTTGGCCTTCCAGCTCATGGGGGCACTACGGGAGCCTGTGAGATCGCAATCAGCCTGAATATTGCCGGAGAGTCGCTGTTGCCACCATGGATCGAGAAAATCTTCGAGCGGCACTCCCTGAGCATGCACAAAAAGCTGCCACGCGCCTGTGTCGAATTTCACGTTTCCGCGCATCGTGGCCTCAGCGGGTGTTTTCCAGCGCAAGGAGACGTCACTGAGCTGCAATTGGCCAGTTCCTGCGCGAAGCGTGGCCTGGACGAGGTCGAGTTTGAGCGGCGCTTTCAGATGCGCGGGCTGCAAGGGCGTCTGTAAAGAGCCACCTTCGAGTTTGACGGAGACAGAGTTCTGTCCGCTGCTCCACGGGCCTGTTCCTAGGTTGGTATCCCCGATTTTCCAGCCATCTTGCTCGAGGGAGAAACGCTGAACGTTGATGCCGTTGACCTCGATCTTGGTTGGGATGTGTTTGCGTAGAAAGGAGGGAACGATGCCAGCGGCTTCTTGGGGGCTGGGTAGCGGGGCCACCAGGTTCCGTGCGGGTGCTAGGCTCAGGCGGCGCAGCGTGACCTCATCAGCCCCGGCGTTCGCGATGCTCCATTTCCCCAGCCTGATGGCACCGAAATCGAGCGAGGCGTGGATGCCCGCCGCATCGACATCCCAGCCCCGCGCGTTTTCCAATCGTGCCTCGCCGATGGCTGCCGTGTCATCGTTCCACCGCAGGGTGTCGAGGCGCGCAGTGCCGCCTGTGGCGGTGGAAATCATTTCCTCCATCTTCTGGCGGAACTCATCACGGTGGAGATAGGATCGAATGAAGCTGGTGACGAGAGAAGGGGAGATCAGCATCAGCACGAGGCTGCCTGCCACTAAGAGGCCCGCCAGCCAGAGCAGCCAGCGCCAGGGGGATGAGGAACGACGGACGGCGGGGCGGACACGACGTGGCATTTGAGTGCGTGGTTGAATTATTTCATCGCCAGACCGAAGGAGTCCGGCCTAGTGTCGCTCAATCAATAAACTGCATGCTCAAGGCAAACAACGTCTCTCTTGAGGTCGATGGCTCGGAGCCGGAGACCACTCTCCATTTGCTGCGGGAGGTCTCCTTCAACATCCCGCCTGGGCATCTTGTGGCGATCGTCGGCCCTTCAGGCTGCGGCAAGTCCACGCTCTTGAAGGTGGTCACTGGCATCTTCGAGCAGACCGACGGTGATCTGGAATGGGACGGCCTCAATCTCAGCAACGAGGAGGATCTGCATCCTGGTGACCTAGGCTACGTCCCACAGTTCAGCGTGGCCTATGATCTGCTGACAGTGGAGGAAAGCATCGCGAGCGCGATGGCGCTGCGCACCCAGCTTTCGCAGACGGAGGATTTCATCCCCTCACTCGACCACATCCTCGAAGTGACGGGCCTCACACATCTGGCCGACCGTCTAGTGAAAGTGCTCTCAGGCGGGCAGAAGCGGCGTCTTGGCCTAGCCTTGGAGCTCGTTACCGATCCCTGTCTGCTACTGTGCGATGAAGTGACGAGCGGCCTCGACCCCAAATCGGAGCGGGAGATCACGGACCTTCTCCGCGTGCTCTCACGCGGCCATCCGAAGCGCGTGGTGATCAATGTCACCCACAGCCTCGCCAGCCTCGATGCCTACGACAGTGTGATGGTCATGTATCAGGGCGTTCTCGCCTATCACGGGCCGCCGAAGTCGATGATGCACTACTTCGGCGTGGAGCACCCTGAGGAAGTTTATCTCAAGCTCACTGAGCGGAAGAACGGCGACTGGCTTGAGTCGTGGGAGAAGCACCGTGAGACCTACTACAAAAGCCACGGCTTTGATGGTGGGCGCGCCGTGTCCCAGGAGCCTAGCAGGACGGCACTGCGCGAGGAGCGCGCCGTGGCGTCTGCGGAGGCATTCGGTGCTCCGGTGCATCATGAGTTCCCGCCGATCGAGATGCCGTCCATGACCACCCAGTTGTTTGAGTTGTTGAAACGGCGCTGGACGATCTTCCGGCGCGACAAGGCGCAAGTCTGGCTGCACCTCGCGATGCTGCTGGGCTTCCCGTTGCTGGTGGTGATCTTTGCGTTGGATGGCATCAAGCCTCTGCGCTCGCTCTCCACCTATCAGGACGTGGACTTTCGCCACGAGGCAAAGCAGCAGGAGCAGCATGCCAGGGAGCAGCTCGACGCAGGCGGTCTAGTGTCTGGCTTGGTGATGCTCCAGGTCGTGCTCGTCACCTTGATGGCGAGCAACAACGCCGCACGCGAGGTGGCGTCCGAACGGCTCATCCTAGAGCGGGAGAAGCTCGGTGGGCTGCATCCATGCGCGTATGTTGGCAGCAAGGTGCTCTTTCTCGGCGTGTTCGTTCTCGCGCAGGCGTTGTGGATGGGCTTTTTCGTCGATCTCATCGTCGGAGGGTTGCCGGGGGATCTCATCATGAGGCTCGTTCTGCTCGTGCTGGCCTCGGCCGCGATGACGAGTGTGTGCCTAGGCATTTCCGCGATGAGCAGATCTCCCGAGAAGTCCACCATCCTCTGCATCTACCTTGTCGGCTTCCAACTGCCCCTCTCCGGTGCCGTGCTCACGCTGCCTGACTGGCTTGAAAATTGGGTGCAGCCGCTCATCGCCGCTTTCTGGAGCTGGAGCGGCAGTCTTTCCAGTATGCGGAGCACCGCATTTTACGACGCGGTCAAGCAGGTCACCCACACGGATCTTATCAGCCCGGATGTCGCCGCTTTCGTGCTCTTCGTGCATGTGCTCGTTGGAATCAGCATGGCCTTTATCGGCGTACAGAAGAGCCAGTGGGAGTCATGAGCCCTGCTGCGCGTCCGAATGTGAGTTCAGGCGGCGGCGTGGTAGGCGGCGAGCAACTGCTCCACACTGCGCGTCCAGTTCAACTCTCGCGTCAGGCGCATGTGACCTGCGGTGCCGAGGCGCTGGCGGCGCGGTTCGTCATCGAGCAATGCGAGAATGGCCTCTCCTAGCAACTCAGCGCTGTTTTCCATGACATAAACAGCACCTTCGCCGGCGGAATAGCGGCCCTCGACGGTGCCGAACATGACCATGGGCTTCGCGAAGGCCATGTATTCGAGCACCTTGTTCATAGTGCAGTGGTCGTTGTAGGCGTTGATAGGGTCGCACGCGACGCCAAGGTCGATGCTGCGCAGGCCCCGGCACAAAAACTCGTCACTGACACGTCCAGGCATGCAGACGTGGTCTTGGAGACCGAGTCGATCACGCAAGTTGAGCAACTCAGCATGCTCCGGGCCGGAACCCATGAGGAGAAACTGTACATCGTCACGTTTTCGTGTTTTGACGATGTGCTCTGCGGCGCGGACGAGGTAATCGACACCGTCGGCATTGCCCATGACGCCGATGTAGCCGACGAGGTGTTTTTTTCCGGCGCGGAGCGACGCATCGGATTCCACGGCGGTGTTCATGCGATTCGGCGCGGTGCGGACGACGAAGGCGCGATCATCGCGGAGTTTGCCGCGCTGTTTGACGGCGCGTAGCACGCTCTGATTGGTGGCTATGACGACATCAGCCAGCGCAAGGGTGCAGCGCTCGGCAAAACGAACGGCCCAATACATCAGGCCACGCTTTCCAAACTTCGCCTCGAACATCTCCGGCCAGAGATCATGCACGTCGAAGATGACCTTCACGCCGCAGAACAGTTTGTAGGGTAACGCGACGAGAAAAAGTAGGTCGGGCGGGTTGCAAAGGTGGATGACGTCGAAACCGCCACGTCTCCAGGCTTTGATTGCGCAGCATAGCTCGCCCCACAATGCAGAAGCGTATTCAGAGATGAAGCCGGTGAGGGATTTGGCTTCTCCGCTGATCCAGTGGCGGTAGATTTGAATGCCTTCGAGTATTTCCTCCATCTGCGTGTAGCCGCGCATTTGCGGACAAATCACAGTGACCTCGTGCCCGGCGTCACGCAGCGCGCAGGCCTCCTGCCAGACGCGTCTATCGAAGGGAACGGGCAGGTTTTCGACGAGGATGAGGACGCGCATGAGGCTCAAGAGGCGGGATCAGGCTCCTGCTTGGGCCGCAGCCCGCTGGTCTTTGGGCAGCCATTTGATCTTCAACTGGCGGTCTCCTTTGCCCGGGCTTCCGAAGATGTCGCCAGTGTCCTTGAGTGTGACGAAGATGATGAAGCCGAAAAGCATGAGCGCACATGCGGTCTGCATGTATTCGAGCAGACGCCCTTGCGGCGGTTTCCGGCGGATGGCTTCGGCGGCGGCCATGGTGATGTGACCACCATCGAGCACGGGGAAGGGCATCATGTTGAGGATGGCTAGGTTAATGTTGAAGACGACGCTGAACCAAAGCACGAGGCGCCAGCCATCAGGATGTTGAAAGAGCTTGTAATATAGGCGCCCCACACCCACCGGTCCGCTCATGTGCGCGGGGCTGAGATCTGATTTGGGCGAGAACAGCTTGGAGACAAGGTTGCCCATGTGGCGCACGGCGTCACTGATCTGCTCCCAGGGGGTGATTGTCACGGGAACGCGCCTGCCTTCGGTGTCCCATGCGAGGCCGATCATGGGATAAGGTTTTTTGTCCTCAGTGAACTCGGAGAGGTTGTTTTCATCGGGAACGCGCGGGCTCACCAAGATTTGAATGAGCTTGCCACCACGCTCCACATCAAGCTGGATTGCCTTGCCTGGATTGGCCTTGATGTAATCACTCAGATCCCCTGGGCTGTGAAGCTGACTGCCGTCCGCACGGAGAATGAGGTCGCTTGGTTTGAGCCCGGCGTCTTCCGCAGGACTGTTGGGTGAGACGCTGCCCACCATCGGTGTCATCAGGCCTTCGAGGCCGACACTGCGGAGTTCAGGGCGTTTGAAAATCGAACGCCACCAGGAAACGGGAGCGGCTTTTTCGGCGGATTTCGGCCAAGCATTGGGATCGACGTTGAATTTCAACACGCCGGGCTGGCCGGGACGCTCAACCTCGAAAGGAATGGTGTCGCCTTCGCTGGCCACAACGCTCCAGCGCACACTATCCACGAGGCCCTCGAAGCGTTTTACCGCGTGACCATCGACAGTTTTGACCACATCTCCAGGGAGGATGCCCGCCTTGGCCGCCGGGCTGCTTTTCTCCACATGACCGACGATGGTCGTGCTGTGCGCTTCGCTTTGCGGCTTGCCCACGCACCAGACGGCGACGGCGAACACGCAGGCGAGCAGGAAGCTAAACAAGGGGCCTGCGAAAGCCACGATGGCTTTGTCAAGAGGTGTGATGGTGGGCAGGGACTCTTGGTGGACATCCCCTTCAAGTCCGCCCATGGGGGCCATCTGCGGCAGCGCCACGAATCCGCCTGCCGGGATGCTGCCGAGGCCGTATTCGACGCCGTTGATGGTCTTTTTCCACAAAGGCTTGCCGAACCAGATATAGAATTTGTCGATCTTCAGACCGCGCCAGCGTGCGGCGAGGAAGTGCCCCCATTCGTGGACGACAATCATGAGGTTGAAAACCATGACCACCTCCAGTATGAGAATGCAGAAGCGGATGATTTCACCAAAGGTGCCAAGGGAGGAGAGCCAAGTCATAAAGAAGGATGAGGAGCGCCGAAACCACTCGGATGGAATGCTTTGGCGAAAGAGGGAGGAAAATTACCACCCGCCACGGCGAGCGCAAATGGCAGGGCCAAGTTTGTGCGGCCTAGAGATGATTTTTTGTCGGATGATTTCATGGAAAAATATGACCATATCTCCAGCACGTTCGTATCCAGTACCCCATGAAGTCCTCCCGCGTTGCTTTAGCTCTGCTTCTATCCATGATGGTTTCATGCCGCACGGTCAAAAGCGTGGTGGCAGCCGTGGAGGTGAAGCCGACAGCTTTCCTGACCCATGGGAAAGAGTTGAAGGAGAACCGCAAGCGCTCGCCTTTCCTCGGCAACTGGTGGAACACCGATCCGAAGGTGGTGAAGGCCGCCGATGGGCTGAAGAAGATCCACATCGCCCCGGTGACGGAGGAAAATATCAGGCCAATGAAGGAGCTGGTGGCCAAGATGGAATTCACCGAGAAGCGCCGTCAAAGAAAGTTGAAGGGACTGCTGAAGTACACGCATGACAAATTTGTGAAGGCATTCAAATCGAAGAAAGACTCGCGCTATGTGGTGGTGGACGAGCCGGCGAAGGATGCGATGACTTTGAAGCTCTCTATCTTTGAATGGGAGCCGAACACTTACTCAGGACTGCTGGCGCGTGAGGCGGTGGACTTGGTCACTCTACCGATGGTGGGCAGCGTGTTGGGCAAACCCGCCCGTGGGTCGATCGCGATCGAAGGCATGCTCGTCGAACCCAAGACAGGAAAATCTCTGTTTGAGTTCGCAGACAAGGAGGAGGCGAAATCTCTCTTCTTGTTCTTCCCGCAGGAGCTGTTCCCCACAGGCCAGGCGAAGTATGCCATACGCGAATGGGCGCGGCAGTTTGAGAGACTCATGAGCACGCCGCCTGATGTCCATGTGCGGGACAGCCTGCCGTTCCAGATCATCGCGTTCTGAGCAAGGCACAGAGGCTGGTTCTCTTTCGTCCATAAAAACCACAGTGACTCAAGCCGGGATGAATTTTCCCGGCCATGTGCTGCACTTTCGTGATTGCCAAGTTGGGAGATGTGGTGCGCTATTGACCTCACATCACCCCATCCTCATGAAAACGTCTTCTTTTCGTTCGGTTGTGATTATTGTCGTTGGCGCTTTGCTGACATTGACCTCCTGCCAGTATCCCTACTATTACAACACCCGTTCCTATGGAGTGGGCTACAACCAGCGGGCAGGCACAATTTATGGTGCGACTGGGGGTGCGCTGCTTGGGAGCCTCGTGAGCCGCAGGCACCCACTCCGCGGGGCCCTCATCGGCGGTGTGCTTGGCGGTGTTGCAGGCAACGCGATCGGTGCGAATCGCGACCGTTACTATTACACAAGCGGTATCTACGGCAGTCGCAGCTACCGGCCTTATTCATATTCGAGGTCGTACTACAGCCATCCATATTACTCCAACGGCACCTATTACAGTCCTTACTATCGCCGTAGCTCCTCCTCCATCTACAGTTACACGAATCGGCCTTGGGGCGGTGGCTACGGGTTTGGTATGCCAGTCGGCTGGGGGCCGGGTTTCGGCTTTGGTTCGCGATGGTTCTGAATAGAACCTGGCATCTTTGAAGTCCTCGCCTGCAACGACGTGGCTTATTTCATTGCAACTCGAAAATGCCCTCGATCTCGACGGTGATGTTTCCCGGCAATGATCCCATACCCACCGCGCTGCGCGCTCCCACACCGTTGTCCTCGCCCCAGATTTGCGCGAACAATTCGCTGCAACCATTGATGACTTTCGGGTGGTCCTGGAACTCCGGCACGCTGTTTACCATGCCCAGCAGCTTCACTACGCGTTTCACACGATCAAGGCTCCCGAGTTCGTTTCTCAGCGTGGCCAGCAGCGCGAGGCCGGTCTGACGTGCGGCTGCCTTGCCCGCTTCGAGATCAACATCCGAACCGACGCGCCCTGTGAGGTAGGCGTCCGTGCCCAGATAAGGGCCGTGGCCTGAGACATAGGCCACATTTCCGACGATCACGACCGGCTTATAAACACCGCCACGTGGTGGAGCAGGAGGGAGGTTGAGAGCAAGGGCGGAGATTTGTTGTTCAGCAGTCATGGTGGGAGAGGGGAGTGTTCAAACATCGTCGAAGAGATGACGGTTCTTCCAAAAGTAGCTGAACCCGGACACTAGCGTCAGCAATGTGGTGAAATAGACGATGATGGTCGCGACGGCATGCTCCACCGCCGAGCTGGCTGTGAACGCTGGGTGCATGAACCCGAATAGCGGCTCGGTGGACGCCTGGCGCATCATGAAATAGAGCACGGTGATGATCTGCCAGAGCATCTTGTGTTTTCCCAGCTTCTCAGCCGCCAGCACCGCACCCTGACCAGCGGCTACGAGGCGGATGCCCGTCACAAAAAACTCACGTGAGAGGATGGAGATCGTGACCCATGCGGGTATGCGCAGATCTTCGGGGATCGTCCTGTCTGATGACAGGAGGATGAAGGCGGCGGCGATGAGGATCTTGTCCGCCAGCGGATCGAACAGCTTACCGAAGTTCGTGACGATTCCGCGTGCGCGTGCGATATGGCCATCAAAATAATCCGTGGCTGAAGCGATGCCAAAGATGATCATCGCCAGCGACACTGTGTTTGCCCATGGGAGGTAAAAACACGCCACAAACACGACCGTTAGCACGAGTCGGGAGATGGTGAGTTGGTTGGGCAGATTCATTTTGAGAAGCAACGGTTTGTAGCGGTGAAATATCCCTGCTGTCAACGTCCGGCATGTGGCAAAAACAGAACCCCGGCCCGTTGTTGAACGGAGCCGGGGTTCTTTTCCGAAGATGGGCTGCAGGAGCGCCTGATTTACGCGCAGCGCTTCTGGTAATACTGCTGGTACACGTTTTCGTTGAGGCGCAGCTTTGAGCGCAGGGCGTCGAGCGCAGGGGCTTCGCCGGTGAACTGGATTTTCACGAAATGGCCGGCTTCGACATGGCGTGGATTGAAGGGGAACTTGCGTTTGCCGAGGTTGTCGATCTGTTCGAGTTTCAGGCCGGACTTCTCCATATCCTTGCTGATGGCGCTGACGAGTGAGTCAACGGTTTCTTCTTTGCCTTTGGTGTCGAGCACGATGAGTGCCTCGTAGTTGCGTGTCATGTCGGTGTTGTGGTTTAGGGTTCTGGTTGTCGGTTAAAGACATTCATGGCCGCGTCAAGGCCGCGTTCAAGCGCGGCGAGCACCGCATCGGCGGCACGCTGAATGACGCTTTGCAGCGCAGGCTGCTCCTCGGCGCGAAAACTGCCCAGTACATGGTTGACCATGCGCTCGCCACCAGGACGGCCGCCGGTGGGAGCGATGCCGATTTTCAAGCGCGGGAAATCCTGCGTGCCAAAGGAGGAAATGAGCGAGCGGATGCCGTTGTGCCCTGCGGCGGAGCCGCTGGTGCGGAAGCGTATGCGCCCTAGCGGCAGATCGACATCGTCGTAAACGACGAGCGTCTGCGCAGGTGCGGTCTTGTAGAAATGGCCGATTGCCTGCACGGAACGTCCGCTGTCGTTCATAAAGGTGAGCGGCTTGAGCAGGTGGCCTCCGGAAAATTTTGCCACAAGACCGCTCCAGCGCTTCTCCTCGCGGAAAGCGGCTCCCAAGCGTTGTGCGATTTCCTCCAGCACCATGAATCCAATGTTGTGACGGGTGTCGCAGTAGGTCTCGCCTGGATTGCCGAGGCCGACAATGAGACGCGGCGTGTTCAGGCCGCTGCTCGTTGTGTCCGCGCCGGAAGCCACATCGCGGGAGGATTATTTCTTCGCCGGGGCAGTGGCGGCAGGGGTGGCAGCAGCAGCGGCGGGGGCGGCTCCAGCAGCAGGCGCGGCGGCGGCAGCGGCAGGCTCAGGCTCGGCCTCGACCTTCGGCTCCTCACACATGACGATGACGACATCCCCACCGAGGCGGCAGCTGACGCCTTCGGGGAATTGGATCTCGCTGATATGGATGCCCTTGCCGAGTTCGAGATTGGATACATCAACTTGGATGCTTTCCGGCAGATCCTTTGGCAGGCAGCGCACTTCGATCTCATGATGGATGGCCTCGACGAGACCGCCTTGCTTCTGCCCCTTGGCTTCACCGACGATGGCGACGGGAACGTTGGCGTGGATTTCCTCGTCAGCGGCGACGGCGTGGAAATCAATGTGAAGGATGCCACCGCGGAGGTAGTCATGCTGCACTTCCTGCACCAAGGCGAGTTGGTCCTGCGCACCGGCGATCTTTAGAGAGACGAGGATGTTGTCCGAGGCGCTGCCTTCGAGGAGTTTCGAGAAGGTCTTGCCATGCACCTGAATGTTGGAGGGCTTCACTCTGCGGCCATAGAGGGCGGCAGGGATGTTGCCGACCTTGCGCATACGTTTGACTGCGCCAGTGCCGGACTGGGTGCGGGGTTCTGCCTGGAGATCGAGAATTTTAGCCATGGTCGTGTTCCTCTGCGGAGGTGTGGGTTTTGGAAAAAGGGCGCGGAGAATACACGCCTACCCCCGTGTGTCAAACAGGGATGTCACAGACTCATTGCCGTGGATGCGGGCGATGGCCTGGGCCAGTAGAGGGGCGATGTCTAGGGCTGTGACTTTCTCCCCGGTGGCCTGGGGTGTCGAGTTCGTGGACAAAAGCTCCACGATGGGGGAGCTCGCGATGCGCGCCCGGCCTTTGTCACCTAGTACAGCGTGGGAGACGCCCGCATAGATGGTCTTTGCGCCGTGCTCCAGCAGCAGATTCGCGGCGGCGGTCAGTGTGCCGGCGGTCTCGGTCAGATCGTCCACGAGGAGCACGTTTTTCCCAGCCACGTCGCCAATGACGCTGTGCGCTTCGACTTCCTCGGCGCTGACGCGGTTTTTTGCCACGATGGCCATGGGTGCCTTGAGCGCCTTGGCGAAAGCGTGGGTCATTTTGATGCCGCCCACGTCGGGGGAGACGACTACGATGTCGCCGAGGTCGCGCTCACGGATCGCTTTCATCAAAACTGGTGCCGCGTAGAGGTGATCCACCGGGATGTCAAAAAAGCCCTGAATTTGCCCGGCGTGCAGGTCCACGGTGAGCACACGGTGTACTCCTGCGGCGACGAGGAGGTTTGCTACCAGCTTCGCGGTGATCGGCACGCGTGGGCGGTCTTTGCGGTCTTGGCGGGCGTAGCCAAAGAAAGGCAACACCGCAGTGATGCGCTGGGCGCTGGCGCGGCGCACCGCGTCCACCATGATGAGCAGCTCCATCAGGTTTTGGTTCGTCGGCGGACTGGTCGGCTGGACGATGAAGACATCGCCGCCGCGGATGTTCTCGTGGATTTGCACAAACGTCTCCCCGTCCGGAAAGGTAGTCAGCTCTGCGGCGCAAAGCTCCATTTGCATGTTCTCGGCGATCGCCTGTGCGAGCGTCGGATGTGCGGAGCCGCTTAAAATCTTCAAAGACTCATTCATGATGGGCCGCCGAGTTAGGCGAGTCCGGCGCAGAAATCAACCTGCCCTTCACTCTCCCTGCCACCCTTCCGGCATCTTGTTGATTTTACCGCTTGGCAGCGGTCAGTTTGCCTCCTGCGCTCCCTTTCTGAAAGCACTCCTAGATCATGCACTGGTTTCACCTTGTCATCGCCGGCCTGTTGGAGGTCGCCTGGGCCGTTGGTTTGAAACAAACCGACGGCTGGACAAAGTTGTGGCCGGGTGTGATCACCGTGCTGCTGATGATAGCGAGCTTCTTCTTCCTCTCGCTCGCATTGCGTTCGCTGCCCATTGGCACCGCGTATGCCATCTGGACGGGCATTGGTGCCGTTGGCACGGCGGTGGTAGGCGTCCTTCTCTTTGACGAGCCGCGCACCATCGCACGCCTTGTCTGTATCGTGCTCATCGTCGCTGGGATCATCGGGCTGAAACTCACCGGTGCCTCGCAGGCGTAATCCGTTTGTCCTCAAGTTTGACAATCTTCCTCACAACCTCTTGATTCCCTCCATGTCCCTCCACTCCAATTCAGATTTCCCCTCCGTCATCGCCCCACACGCCAGCTACATGGTGCCTACCGTCATTGAATCCGAAGGACGCGGCGAGCGCGCTTATGATATCTACTCCCGCCTGCTGAAGGACCGCATCATTTTCCTCGGTGGGGAGGTCAATGACACGATGGCCTCCATCATCATCGCCCAGCTTTTGTTCCTCCAGATGCAGGATCCGAAGAAGGACATCAACATTTACGTCAACAGCCCTGGCGGTAGTGTCACGGCCGGTCTCGCCATCTACGACACCATGCAGTTCCTCACCTGTGATGTCTGCACCTACAGCATCGGCCTCGTTGCCTCCATGGGCGCGGTTCTTCTCGCCGCCGGCACCAAGGGCAAACGCTACGCCCTGCCGAATTCCGACATCATGATCCATCAGGTCTCCGGCGGCGCGCGCGGCACTGCCTCCGACGTCGAGCGCACGGTGGAATACATGTTCAACCTCAAGAAGCGCCTCAACCGCATCCTCGCCCACCACACTGGCAAATCGGTGGAGCAGATCGAGCGCGACGCCGATCGTGACAACTACATGTCTGCCGCCCAAGCCGCTGAATACGGCCTCGTGGACAAGGTGCTCGAAGGAAAGAAGGATCTGCCTCCCTCCGACAAGTAAATCCCCTTCCGTCGTCGCGAAGGCTACAGCATCTTCTGCATCCAGATCACATCGAGCCAGCGGCCTTGTTTGAAGCCGACCTCCTTGAGATGGGAAACCTTCTCGAAGCCGAACTTCGTGTGGAGTGCGATGCTAGCCTGCTGGCTGGCATCAATGCCGCCGAGGACGGTGTGGTGCCCGGCGATCTTCGCTAGTCGCAGCAGTTCACCGAGGAGTATGCTGCCGAGTCCTTTGCCCTGATGCTCGTGATGCAGGTAAACGGAATCCTCCACACTGTGGCAGTAGGCTTGGCGCGGGTGGAAACGGCTGAGCGAACCCCAGCCCGTGATGATGCCGCTTTCTTCAGTCACGATCACGGGATGCTCCGGGCCGTGAGCGTCGAACCAATCGCGTCTCTCCTTCGCCGTGCTCGGCACGGTTTGATAGGTGCAGGTGCTGTGCTCGACATAGTGATTGTAGATCGCGTTGATGGCGACGAGATCGTCGAGCGTAGCGGGGCGGAGGGAAAAGGGCATGGTCAGGAGTTTTTCTTGCCAAAGAGGTGTTCGATCTTGCGTGCAAGGCGAACGAGCCATGAGTCGGTGTCGGACGCGACAGGTTGCGGCGGCGGATCGAGCTGCACGCCGAATTGTTCTGCCCACCGACGCAGGAAGATTTTGTCCGGGATGTCCTTCTCGCGCAGGGTTTGCTTCATGCGCCAGAGGGTTTGCTGTGAAGCAACCGTCACAGGAACACCCTTGATGACCGCGTCTTGAACGGCCGCCGCGTAAGTCACGCCACAGCCCGACTTCATAAGATCGACGAGCACCTCGTCACCGATGCGCACCACGCTATAAGCATCCACTTCGCCAGGAACGACCTGGCGGGCCGCTCCATCTGGCAATCGGGCGAGCGCGTCGAGAACCTTGGTTTCGTTTTCGGTGCCGACTTCGATCAGCAAATCGATGTCCGTGGTGAAGCGCGGAAAGCCATGCAGGATGATCGCAAATCCTCCCACCAAGACGTATTTCGCGCCCAGCTCATTGAGCGAGCGGCAGATTCCCGCGACATCAGAGAAATCGGGTTCGCGAGTTACTTTTTCATCGCCGCCTTGAGGATGTGCGTCTGATTCCATGCGTCGGCCTGCTCGTGTGATTTGAAGCGGAACACCCCGCGTGGAAACGGTGTTTTTCCGCCGGAAAGAGATCGCCCCTGGCGCAGCAACCTGGCATAAACCTCCTGCGGCGGGCCGACCGTTCTCCGGCCTGTCCATTTCCCAATGTCCTCGTCCAGATTCACGATGGAGTCTGTCTCGCCGAGGCCGGCTGGAAAAGGTAACTTCATGAGGCAAGGCTACCGGCTGGGAGCTGTTTTGGCAATCTCGATGAATCGGTCTCGATACCGTGAGGAGCGGGCGCGTATCGTTGGCGTGGTTGCTCATTGTCCATAAATCTTGACTCCACCATTCTCAATCGACATCCTCGCAGCCGGAAATTTCTTCCATCAACCAACAAACACACACGTTATGTCCATCAAAGTCGGAGTCATCGGAGCAGGCGGCATGTTGCAGTACCATCAGGCGGGTTTTCGTCAAGCGGGTGCGGAACTCGTGGCCGTGGCGGATGCCGCGCCCGGCGCCGCCGCCAAAGCCGCCGCGAAGTGGAGCATCCCCGCCGCCTATGATTCCGTGGAGGCCATGCTCGCGGGCAGTCCTGAGATCGAGGCCATCAGCGTCATCGTGCCGAACAAATTCCACAAGCCGCTGGCCGTCCAGTGCCTCGCCGCCGGCAAGCATGTGTTCTGTGAGAAGCCCCCGGCGCTCAACGCCGCCGAGGTTCAGGAAATCATCGCCACTGCGAAGAAGGCGGGCAAGCAGGTGCTCTTCAACTTCAATAACCGCGCCCGCCCCGAGTCCTTAGCCATGAAAGCCTACATCGATCAGGGCGTGGTCGGCACGATCAACTCCGCCCAGGCCCGCTGGATTCGCCGCACCGGCATCCCTGGCTTCGGCGGCTGGTTCACCACGAAGGAGCTCGCCGGCGGCGGCTCACTCGTCGATCTGCTGCACATGGTGGATCTGGCGATGCACTTCATGGGCTACCCAGAGCCCGCCCATGTCCTCGGCCAGACCTTCTCTGATTTCATCACCGACAAGCAGTTCAAAGGCCCCTGGGGCATCCCGGACAAAGTAGGCGGCACCACGGACGTGGAAAACGCCGCACACGGTTTCGTGATGTTCAAGACCGGCCAGGTTCTCTCCCTCCAGGTCTCCTGGGCAGAAATGATCAAGCGTGAGGAAGTCTCCGTCGTCTTCCAGGGCACGAAAGCTGGCGGCATGGTGCAGCGTCTCTTCCGCATCGACGGCCTCGACAACACCGCCATCGACTGTTGTGAGCTCTATACCCAGGAAAACGGCCGCAGCGTGGACCGCACCATCATCACCCCCGAGTGCGAGGACATGGGCCGCATCGGCTCCGCCGCGAACTTCATCGAATTCCTCGCTGGCAAGGCCGCCCCGCTCAACACCCCCGAGCAGGCCCTCCGCCTCATGCAGGTCATCGACGCCATCTACACCTCCGCCAAGACGCAGAAGCCGGTGTCGATTTAAAGGGCGGCCTCCATGGTTTTTGCCCTTGGCATTCGTGCCTGGTTGTTCTTCATCGGCTCATGAGCAGATACCTCGCCACCTCCCCTGACGACGATGAACCCTCGGAGTTCGCCTCCAACGGCGGCTACTCCGCCTTCATGGATTGGATCGACTCGGCTGCCAGCAAGAAAAAGCACCGCGACGTGATCCAGCTCATCGATCAAGGCACCTGCGACTCGCCGTCCAAGGCAGCCGCCCAGATCAGGGGGCTTCTGAAGGCCTCACCGCCCGATAAAGACACCAAGGAGGTTGCCGAAACCCTGGCCGACCTCCTGACGGATCTTCCAGACGGCGGCTATGTGGCCATTGTGTCATAAGGGGGCACCGGGAGGAAGTGTTGCTTCAGGAGCGGCGACGACTCGTCGCCTGAAAACGGGATGCCGACGAGTCGTCGGCGCTCCAAATCGCTCTCCTACACCGCAAACCTCTCCCTAGAAGCGCTGCCTGTGGAGTGGCGACGACTCGTCGCCAAACAGAGAGAGGGATGCCGACGAGTCGTCGGCACTCCAAATCGCGCTCTCACACCCCAAACCTCTCCCCATCCACCCGCGCTCTTCCCAGCGCGGCGAGGGATTCGAGGATTTCCTGGAGGGCGGCGGGTTGGGTGGAGGTGAAGTGCTTTGCCAGCTCGGCGGCGGTCACGGGGGAACCGGCGGCGTGCAGGGCCGCTTCCACGGCGCGGATGCGCTCGGCCAGCGTTTTGGGCCAGGGCTGCTTGGCTCCGGCCCTCTTTACTTCTTGACCCTTGACCACTTGACCCCGCTTGGGCTTCATCTCCAGCGTGCCCTGCACTTCCGTCTTTTTGTCTCCGGCATTCTGATACTCCGGACGCAGCCAGTGGATGATGCCGCGTTTCTCTTCTTCGGCGCGTTGGGCATTGAGGTGGACGAGGCGTTCGAGGATTTCGGCGTCGGTGAGGGCGGTGTCCGGCCGTCCGCCCCGGACCCAGCCGTAGGCGGTGAAGACGGCTTCATCGAGGTCGTCGTGCATCTGCTGGAGGAGGGAGACGAGGCCCTGGTCGTGGATGAGCTTGTCCTTGGCATTCAGCGCCACGCCGGCCCGCAGCTTCTCCAGCACGTTGTACATCCCGGTCAGCGCCAGGCCGGGATGCTGGGCCTGCACGCGCTTGCGATTATCATTAAGCGACCTCGGCGACCAGGTCTTCGAAGAGCTCGTACTGTTTGAGCTTTGGCGTCGGCTTCTGGGTATGCTCAGGCACGTTTGCCTCGAAGTTGAAGACGAGGGCTTCAACAACAGAACGGCGGTTTTCGAGCTTGCCGCCAGTGTGATAGAAGTGATCACGGGTGACCACGTTGAACTGGCTCCAGTAGGCAGGGATTGATTCGTTCCTGCGGTAGTCATTGTGGTGCCATGTGGAGAGAATGAATTTAGCAGGAGTCGCCGACAATAGCGCCGACAGCCGACGCTCGTCGTCTTCCGTCCAGTTGCTGAAGTAGTCCACATGGCGTCCAAGGTAGGGCGGATCACAGTAAATGAGATCGTCTGGTCCCGCCATTTTGATGATCGCCTCGAAGTCTGCTGTAATGAACTGCCACTCAGGTTGAATGATCTTGGCCGCATCCTCGACCTGATTGACGATTTTCGTGACATAGGCCGGCGCGAAGCGTTCGGGCTTTTTGCAGAACGGAATATTCCATGCGCCTTTCCGGTTGAACCTCATCATGCCGTTAAATCCTGCTCTGGAGAGAAAGAGTAAATCCTGTGGGGCATGCTCGGCATTGAAGCGGTCGCGGAGGAATCGAAAATGGGCATATCCAGCCTCGTCTGAAGCACTCAGGATCGCTCCTTCTTTCTCCAAGTGTTTCCGAACACTGCCGGGCGTGATCTCACCCGACTGGATTGCCTGGTAAAGACGGATGATATGCGGGTTGATGTCTCCCAAGATGGCTTGTTTGCACCCGCAATTCAGGGCTACGACGCCCGTGCCCAAAAAGGGTTCTATCCAGCGCCCATTGAAGCGGGGAGCAAGATCACGAATCCACGGCACCAGCTTGGTTTTGATGCCTTGGCTCTTAAGCGGTGGAACAATGACTCTCATTCGCTCTTGGCTTTACGTGGGTTTGTCTTGGTGCGCACGGGAATGATCAGCTTCTTGTCCGCTCCCTTGAAGTCCATGAAATCAGCCAGCGTTTTGATGGGTACAGATTTTCCTGCACGCAGCATGGTCGCCTGACCGTGATTCATCCAATACTCGTCGAACCACTTTTCGCCTAGCTTGGCAAAGACACCATGGCCGCGTCGGATGTCTTCGATCCAGGTGATTGCACCAATGTTGGCAGTATTTCCAGAGCCTTGCTTGTCGCTCGCCAACTGCCATTTCTCACAGACAAAGAATTCAAAGTCACGCACGACCGACGTGATGGAGCGCAGGTCATCGACAGTAATCTCGGGTCCGTCTGCGTTTTGTGTCCGATTGACTCCTCCCAATTCCTTCACGGCAAATGACCGTGTCTCGTCCAGTTCATCGGCACCCACACGCGTGTAGATCACGCCGAGGCAAATGTGAGCGGCGTAGCTGGAGTAAGGGAACTGGATGTTCTTGGTCGATGTGCGGTCTTTGAAGTAGGCACCATGGCTTCCGAGAGTGAAGCCATTCACATGCCCTGCGAAATCAGGGTCGCGATAGCTAGTCTTCAAATCGACCGCAAACTTGAGGCTGGGATCGGATTTGTTCACAAAGCTCAAGTCGGGATACCAGTTTTGCTTCTCAGCAAGCACGATGGAGTAGCCATTCTGCTCAGCGAAGGCCAGCAGCTTGAGGAAGAGGTGAATCTCCAATATCTTTGATACGATTTTGGTGTCTGAACTCACCGTGAAGACATTGCGATAGATGTCGATGAAGCCTTTAACTGCCCATTGCCCGTCTTCTCCTGCCGCATGATCGCGCAGTTCTTTGGCAAACTCTTTTAGAGCTGTCAAAAATACTTTTTTGAGTGCAGCGTGATTTTTCATGCGGCGAGACGATGCAACGAGGCGCTGTGACTGTCGAGACGAGTTGGATGGGCTTTTCGGATCGTTACGGGCACACAGATGCTCAATTGCTTATTTTCCCAAGGTTTGACGGCGATCTCGCGGGTGACATCTGCGCTGACCTTGGCGGGATCGGGCGCGGCGGGCTGCGTCCAGATGAGGAGCGGCCTCCAAGGTGCTCAGCTCCTCCCGACGAGCTGCGAACTGCTTCGACTCAAAGATGAAGTGGCCGCGGCGGTAGAGGTCGATGAAGTTCGTGCTGCTGCCGCCGAGGACTTTGACGGGATACTCGAAGCTGTAGCCCTCCGCGTGGTTGTTTGACGGGGCCGGGACGCCGAGCAGGTGGGCGAGGCCGAGGAGGAAGGCCTGGGAATTGGCGCGCTCATTGGCCTCCGCTTTCTGCCAGTGGTCGATGAAGGCTTCGGGCGTGGCGGGGAGGGTGGACATGCGGAAATGACGAAATCAGAGCCGAGCGAAGCGAGACAGACGAGTGCCCGGAGGGTGAACGAAGTGAATCAATGACGAATGACGAATGAAAAGAGGCACGGGACGTAGAACGAGTTTTCCAACTCGTTCAGAAAACACGGACTAGAAAGTCCGTGCTACGACCGTGGAGTATGGCGGCGGTGGAGGGAAATGGTCAAGGGGTGGTCGTGAACTTGGTCGGGATCGGGCGGGAGGATGGGGCGGACGCGAGCGGGAGACTCGGAGGTGCTAATTCGGATTGGGAAATGGCGTGTCGGAGACTCGGAGGTGCCAATTCCTTTCGCATCCTTGCGACTCGGAGCCTCCAATGGGCCGGTTTGGCACGGTTGACGGCTTTGTGCTGGCTTGGCCTTCAATTTCTCGGGCATGAGGGGGAGTTTGCCTTCTTTAGGGCCACCAGCACCGACAGGATCCACCCAAAAACAAAGCAGGTGGCGGACTCTTCTTGAAGGGCTTACGCATCAAAATAAAAAGGGCTTTTTGCTACAGGATTAACAAGATTGGCAGGATTTACAGGTCTGAAAAATCCTGTTCATCCTGTGAATCATGTAGATCCTGTAGTTGCTGCCATGATTTACCATCAGTTGCCGATTTGATGCGTAAGTCCTGCTCTTCTTGATGAAGCCCTCGACAGGATTTGGCAAAGAGCTAGAGTTTGCCGTCATGACCTCCGACCGCGAAGCAATCGAGGCGCAAGCCTTCCGCGAACAGTGCCGCCGCCAGATGGCGCGGTCGTTGGAGGCGCGGATGAAATATGGCTGGTGCCGCGTGAACCGCCCTGTTCTGGACACGCCAGGCACACGCATCTTTTCCAGCACGGCGGACTACCGTGAATGGTGCGCCCGGAACCTGCCCGCCTACCTCGGTTTTCAGCCTGCGCCCGCTGAATGAACGACCGCCTGCCATTCAATCCGCTTCAGGCGCAGGAGGTTGCCAAGGCCTTCAACAAGGCAGGTGTGGACTACCTTTTCATCGGGAAGAGCGCCGCCATCCTGCTCGGCTATCCAGGAACCACTCAGGATGTGGATGTTTTCCCGGACAAGTCAGCGGAGAATGGGCGACGCATGTTCAAGGCACTGCTCGAACTCGGCTTCAACCTCGACGACAACACGCAGGCCGAGATCATCCGAGGGAAGGACTTCGTTCAACTCAAGGACGGTCCTTTTGACCTCGATCTCATTTTCGCGCCTGATGGCATCGAAAGCTTCGCCGCTGCCAAGTCACGATTCATCCAGGAAGACATCTTCCCGGTGGCAAATCTCCGCGATATCATCGCCAGCAAGAAAGCCAGCGGGCGCATGAAGGATCGCCTGGACTTGCATCTGCTGGAGCTGTTCCGGCTGGAGTATGAATCTCGACGCTAGCTCAACCCACCTCGGTCGTTGTTCAGCGAGGCATCGCCATACTTGGCACGCGGCGTGGGCGTGAAGTCGAGCGGGGTCCAGGCGGCGTTGTTGGCGGAGGATTTCACGACGGCCTCGATGAAGGCCATGCCGGCCACGCCGTCTTCGATGGTGGGGTAGTCCATGTCGAGCGGGTTGGCGGGCGTGCCGGCCTCGAAGGCGCGGACGTGGTTGATGAAGTTCTTGTAGAGGTTCGCGAAGCCTTCGAGGTAGCCCTCGGGATGGCCGGCGGGTGTGCGGCTGGCGGCGGCGGCGGCGGTGCCGAGGAAGCCGGTGCTGGTGCGCAGCACCTGCTTCGGCTGGTCGAGCCAGGTGACGATGAGCGTGTTCGGATCGAGCTGGCTCCATTCGATGCCGCCGAGCTCGCCATAGACGCGCAGGGTGAGGTTGTTTTCGCAGCCGACGCTGATCTGGCTGGAGTGCAGCACGCCTTTGGCACCATTGGTGAAGCGCAGCAGCACGTTGCCATCGTCCTCAAGGCGGCGGCCCTGGTCACCGAGGAAATGCGTGAGGTCGGCGGCGAGTTCTTTGACGTGCAGGCCGGTGACGTACTCGGCGAGGTTCATCGCGTGCGTGCCGATGTCGCCCATGCAGCCGGCGGCGCCGCAGATGGCGGGATCGACACGCCAGGAGGCCTGCTTTTGGCCGGTGTTTTCGAGCATCGTGGCCAGCCAGCCCTGCGGGTATTCGGCGACGACTTTGCGGATCTTGCCCAGCTTGCCCTGCTCGATCATCTGGCGGGCGTGGCGGATCAAAGGATAGCCGGTGTAGTTGTAAGTCACGCCGTAAAGACGGCCGCTCTTCTTCACGATCTGCGCCAGTTCCTTCGCCTGGGCGAGGTCAAAGGTGGCGGGCTTGTCGGAGAGCACATGGAAGCCGGCTTCGAGCGCTGCTTTCGCGGCGGGGAAGTGCATGTGGTTCGGCGTCACGATGCTGACGAAGTCCATGCGCTTGTCCGCAGGCAGGGCGGCCTCCGCCTTGATCATCTCCTCGAAGGTGCCGTAGCAACGATCGGGCGACAGGTAGAAATCCGCGCCGCTGGCCTTCGACTTCTCCGGATTCGATGAGAACGCGCCGCAGACGAGCTCGATCTGCTGGTCGATAGATGCCGCGATGCGATGAACGCCGCCGATGAAGGCGCCGCGTCCGCCGCCGATCATGCCATAACGAATTTTCCGGCTCATAAACAAATGCTGGGTTCTTGGTTTCTGACTGGGCGGCGAGTGTGCGCAGAGGCCAGCGGTGGGTCAAGTACGCATGAAGAGGGAAACGCTCTGGCGCTTCCGTCGTCTGCATTGTCTCCTAGGCTTCCATCCGGGCAGAAGAAAGCCCCGGAGAGGTACCCAACGCGCTCAGGCTCTCTCCGGGGCTGATGTCGTCGAAACATCGCAGTGCGATGCGCATGGCGACAAACTTTATGCGGCTAGTAGGGCGGGATCTCCGTTCTTCATGCGGCTGCGAAACTCTGTGGGTGATTCGTCGGCGATGCGGCGAAAGCTGCGGTTGAAGTGCGAGAGGCTCTGGAAGCCGACATCATAGGCCACTTCGGTGATGCGGGCGGCGGGCTTCATCAGCATGCGCTTGGCCTTTTCCACGCGGGCGCGGTTCACGAAGTCCGTGAAGGTCAGGCCGGTGGCGCGTTTGAAGAGCTTGCAGAAGTGGAAGGGGCTGACGTTCACCGCCTTGGCGACGGCCTCCAGCGACATCGGCTCTGCAAGGTGCTGGTGGATGAAGGCTTTCGCGTTGCGCACGGCCTCGGGTTCGTGCGTGGCGTTCGCAAACAGCAGACGGTGGGCGCTTTCGCCGAGCTGGAGGGCGAAGGACTGGAGGATGGCGATCGCGGCGTCAAAACGCTCCGGCTGCATGACCGGCACATGCTCGAACTGCACTCGTGCGCTGCGCACTTCGGCAGCGGAGCGCCCTTCATCGAGCAGAGCCTTCGCGACGGGCGCAAAGGTGTCTGCGTTGGCGGGCTGAAGGCGCACACCACCGGTGAGCATGACCGCGATGGTGTTTTTGCCGACTCGGACGGGTACCTGTGTCTCTACGACGCCGGCGATCCCGGTGCGGGTGGTGATGCTGTCGATGTGGACGTTCTCGCCGATAGACTCCAAATTCAGCGGCAGCTTGGTCAGGGTGTGGAACGCCTTCTGATAGCGCTGGAACAACTCGCTTTCGGCGAGATTTTGGATAAAGCGCTGGCGGGCGGTGGGATGGGAAGCGGTGGTGCTCATGACACGTTCGTGGTTTGCTTTCACGATGCAGATCATGCCATGCCGCGATTGTCCCGATATTGTCGTCTGCTACGGTTCGTGCCGTCATGAGGCACCGCAATTCTGGCGTAATGGTTTCCAGTAGCGCCGTAGTGCCGATGGCCGGACTCGAACCGGCAAGGGAGTTTCCTCCCAGCGGATTTTAAGTCCGCTGTGTTTACCATTTCACCACATCGGCGTGGGGAACGAAGCGCCGCCAGTGTAGCGGGTCCGGGTGCAGCCTCAATAGCTGAAAAGCTCGCCGTGATGGAAGAAACGCTCCAGTTCAATGGCGGCGTTCTCTGGAGAATCGGAGGCGTGGACGACGTTGGTCATCTTGTCCGTACCGAAATCACCGCGGATGGTGCCTTTCGGTGCCGTTTTGGAGTCTGTCGGGCCGAGCAAATCGCGCACATGGGCGATCACGTTGTCGCCAGTGAGGGCGATGGCGATGGCCGGCTTGCTCTTCATGAAATCGGCCACGGTGGGGAAGAACGGACGGTCGGCGATGTGCGCGTAGTGCTCCTTGAGCAGCTCGTCGGTGAGCTTGATCATCTTGCAGCCGCGGATGCGGAAGCCTTCGTCTTCAAAACGCTTGATGACTTCGCCGTTGATACCGCGTTCGACGCAGTCGGGCTTGAGCAGGATGAGGGTGGTTTCTTGGGACATGGGTTTTCTGGGGGAAAGGGCGCGCATAGTGCCGCCCCCCCCTGCCTGCGTCAAGGCTGGGAATCTTTTGCCAGACGGAAACGCGGGCGCTAGGCTCAGCCGCGCATGCCTGCACGCTCATTCGCCTTTTTCGATCTCGACCACACCCTGCTGCCATTCGACACGCAGGCGCTGTTCTGCAATTTCGTGCTCCATCGCGAACCGTGGCGCATCTTGTTGCACGGCCTGTTCATCCCGGCCGCTCTGGCGCGTGCTTGCGGTCTCGCCAGCACCGCGACGGCTAAACGTGCGTTCCTGAGCTATCTGCGCGGCATGCCGCGTGAGCGGCTGGCTCGTTACGCGCATGAATTCGCCGAAGTCTGCGTGCCGAAATGGGCCTACGCCGATCTGCGCGCCGAAATCCTCCGCCACAAACACCAAGGCCGCACCCTGGTGCTGAACACAGCTAGCCCGGACTTCTACGCGCATGAGATCGCCCATGCGCTCGGCTTCGACTACTGCATCGCCACGCAGTTCGAGATCGGCGAAAAATTTCCCGGCATGCCGAAGCTCGTCACTGGCAACAACAAGCACGAGGCCAAGATCGTCGCGATGGAGGAAGGCGTGCCCGGCGTGGCCGAATTGACCGACAAGGAGCGTTCGACCTGCTGGAGCTACTCCGACAGCTCCGCCGACCTGCCGCTGCTCGAATACGCTGGCTTTGCCGTGCTCATCCATCCTTCGAAAAGCCTCGCCGAGATCGGCCGACTGCGTGACTGGACCATCCTGCATCCTGCGCGACCGTATCGTACCAAAGCGGGCGATATGTTTCGTGTCGTCCTGCAAATGTTCGGCCTGCATCCCGAGTGATGTGCGCGCTTGCTCATCCGGCGGACAGAACTATGATCGCGCACGTTTCGCGAGGCGCCCGTAGCTCAGTGGACTAGAGCAGCGGATTTCTAATTCAAGAATGAGGGTTTGCGTGGTTTTGCACAGCTTTGCAATACCTCACAGGTCGCTGAAAATCAGTCAATTAAATGGAGATCGGCTTTGCATGGCTTTTCACTGTTTTGCACCAGTTTTGAGCCTGACCGTAGAACGAGACCGTAGAACACACTTTAATTTATTAGCGGATAAGAATGATGGGAAAATTGGATCAAGCGCACGGTCAAATCCAAAGCCATGCTTCACGGTGATGCCAGGTGGCTATTCAAAACCAAAATCAATTCTGTGGTTTCAAGCTCAAAAGCCTCACGAGCCTTGGGAGGCCAGACGTGTAGCGGGCACATTCTGAAAAAATTGTCCGCTACTAGGCGCAATTCCCGCAGGTCCAAGAGCAGGCGAGCTGGAGGCGGCAGTCTGGATCTCTTGAAACGGGGCGGTCTTCTATTTTCTGCCTGTTTAGCTAGCTGCTCACGCCAAACCCACGCTGCCAAGGCATCGGACTTGCGGAAGACCATACGGTTCTTTGCAACCGTGACGCCTGGGATCAAGTGCGCAACGGATGTGACCCAACGCTTTGATCGACCAGTCATGCGGGCTATTTCATCAGTCTTCAAATAGTCACGCACATTGTCCTGGGCGGTGGTGATTTCACGGCTGAGCTTGCTCAATTGATAGGCGCTTGCGTGGTCCCGCCAGGCATTTTCGCGCCTTTGGCGCAAAACGCGCACCGCATGCACGTCGCGATAAATTGTGTGTCGAATGCGGGCCTTGTTATCTTTTCGCTGTCTTGAAAGCCAAGTTTCGAAGGTTGGCTAATTCACAAACTTCCATCGCCCGGATGCACTGCGAATTGCCCCTGGAATTGAGCCTAGCGCAGCCATCCTAGAGAGCCATTGGCGTGTGTATCCGGACTCCCTCACGAGGTAGGACATTGTGATTTTCATCTGCAAAATATGTAAACTGGGAAATGGTGCTTTGACATGCTCCGCAATACTTGCGCACGCATCAAAAAAAATCGATAGTCAAAAATGCTCCACGCCGTGAAAAAGTGGCTCCGGCCGCGCCCAATCAACGGCAGGCGATGTCAATCCGTGTGGAACGACGTGAGAACAAAATGAAAGTGGGCATCACTTTGGAGGGAAAATTTCCTCCACCGCCTGTGGTGGCGTCCTTCATTCTTGTTGTTTCACTCCTGTGGCCTGTTCTGAAAGCCCTCTGTGCGGCAGCAAAAGAACTTAGCGGGTTGCTTAAATAACAAATTTGCCTGATCTGCTGCTTGTGGTGCTCAAGCTGGCACGCTGCGCGGCGCGCGTCACCGCGTTTCGTTCTGGCTCCCAACGGATTTTGTAAAGCTCTTGCGCTTTGCAAAACCTCCTGACCCACTGCCAAAAGGCGGGCGCGGTCACAGGGAGGTTTCAAAGGAGGGCGCCCTTTAGGGACAGCCTTTGGATGCCCTTGACGGCTAGCCCGCCTGAAGGCACCAAAGCCAGACAGCAAAGGCACGTGCTGGCTGGCGCATATTGCCTGCCAAAGGCAGGAAGATCATGGCACGGAGGCAGCTTGCCGCTGATGGTGAAGGCTGGGCGGAGCATGAGGCGGCAAGCTGCCTTGGTGCATATGGGGGCTGATTTGACGCGGGCAGGATTCCTGTGCGGAAGGCCGCCTTGGAAAGCCTGCTGGCGTCATGCGGCTGGTAGAGGGCGTTACGGGATACTTCCCGTTGGAATGGGTAGCTGCGCACGAAGTAGCGGCTAGGGAAAGGCTTTTCCCTTGGAAAGCAGCTCAATCCGGCCCGAATATGATGAAGAATGAGCGAAGCAAATAAAGCCGCTAACAACGCCGAACCCAATACGCCAGACTGGGGTGCCATAGCGGCAGGGGCTGAGTTGAAAGTAAACCACGCGATTGAACAACTGTGTATGCTCCTCATCACAAGAAAGCGGCTCGAACTCCTGAGCAGGGTTGCGACCTACATTCTCTTTTCTCAAGGCCGAAAAGGTGGTGCAAAGGATCACGCCCAAAGCAGCGAGGTAAATCTGGAATACCTATGCAGCCTCGCCACTGCCCTGCCAGATTCACCGGCTGTTGCTCTTCCCTCGGGTGAGGACGTGCAAGCCACCATCGACCTCCTTGCCACCATCCATACGCAAGGGACTGTAGCTTACACCGCGTACATAAAATCGTCGAAACCAGAAGGGGAAGCGCTGTCGGAGTTGTCAAAAGCGTTTCAACTCCAAAAGCTTCATGTGCGGGGAGACGGCTATGAGCATCATCTAAAGCAGACCTGGCATGACATGATGACGCCTCACAACGAGGTGTTTCGAAAGACTCTAGGCTTTGCCTTTCCAGACTATTTCAATCTCGCACAGCGGCAGGAGAGAGTCATTGAGGATCGCATCAATCAAGAAGCCGACCAAAAGCATCCGCCCTACCGAAAGCTTCTTCAACCATGGGTTGCCGAGATGCAAAGTGGCCAACCATGGAGCAACGAATGCCAGAATTTCCTTCGCGAACATCACGATCAGATCATGGCGGCGAAAGCCATTTCAGAGACTTTTGGTTCGCCTGAATCCTTCCTTGTGGATCCGACCAGTGCTCAGGAACAGAGCATTCTGAAATCCCTCAGTTGTGGTTTTGGTGACAATAAAACCTTTTGCGGAGAGAAGGAGCGCTTCCGATGTTGGCCCCTTAACGAGACCATCATGGACAAAAAGCCCTTTATCCAGCATCAAGGGATGTTCTATGCGTTGAACCTCTTTAAGATCGGCAGAAATGGGTGCGAGATCGTTTCGCATGCTCTGCGTGATTCAAATCCCAAATACTGGCACTCGCATTTTTTGCCAGGCAGAGATCAGTATTTGGAAGATGAAACAGTTCGCCTGTTCCAAAAAGCTTTGCCCACAGCACATGTTTTAGCGGAGGGATTCTATTCACTTCGAACGGGAGGGCGTGCCGAGGCGGACATCGTCATTGTTTTAGATGATGTTCTTGTTGTTGTGGAGTGCAAAGCGGGAACCATCACTCCCTCCGCAAAGCGAGGCGGGCCTATGAGGGTGAAAACGGATGTGAAGAAGACAATCGCCGAAGGACTAAATCAGGCAGAACGCCTAGTTGATGAACTAGTGGCCAGTGGAGAACTGGTCATTCAGAACAAGGGATCAGAAAAGATGACTCTCAAGGCTGAGGATTTCCGATGGGTGTTCCGTGTGAATGTCACCTTGGACCTCATTAGCCCCGTGGCCTCAAGCATCTGGAGTCTGTCAGACATCGGGCTCGTTGGAAAAACGGAACGCTGCTGGTCGGTCTCGCTCAACGACTTGAGAGTGGTTGTGGAAATACTGGATCAACCTGCAGTTTTTCTGCACTACCTGATTCGTCGATTCGATACGGATCAGCTACGTAATGTTGAGGCCTCAGACGAGTTGGATTACATGATGCACTATGTGATTCAGGGTTTGTTCTTCCGTGGAAAAAACAAACCAAGGGAGAATGAACATCTCACAATTGTCGCCTACACGGATGACCTTGATCAATATTACCGACGCAGGCAAGGCTTGACAGAAAAGGGTGCGAAGCCACGGGTTAGGCTCGGACCGCACACTGAGCGATTCCTTGGCCTGTTGGAGAAGTGGCGGCCGAAAGGCTGGATGACGGCATCGCTTCAGCTTTTGGAGTTTGATCCGCCTGACAGGGAAAAATTGCTCGGCAAGATTCATTTGCAGTTCAAACGTGTTTTGCAGCAAAAATGCCCGTTTGCATTGTCGGTGATTAATTGCGCAGACACAAGAACTGCGATTGGATTGGCGTGTACGCCGAATCCCGTATGGACCAAGGATGCGGTGAGGGCCCGATGTATTGACCGCTGCAAGGACTATGGGATTGATGACATGGTGGTCATTTTGGTAGGCATGCCGGTCACAGCGCACGCGCCTTGCGTCCTGTGTGTAACGCCATCCGACACTATACCTGACCACGCGAAGCACTTGCTGGCGCAGCTTCGTTTCGAGGTGACTGAGCACCGGCCAAAAACGTCCAGGCCGGGCATCTTCGATGGCATCCGGGAGAACGTTGAGTGACCTCCAGTTTGGAAACTCACTGTGGTGACGCCAGGCGATAAAAGCCTTTCCTGTAGACTGTAAGTGAACCGAACACAGCGTATTATGAGCGTCGATCTTGCCGATGTTATCCCAAAATGGAACGTGGATTATCACGACTACTGGCTCGACGTGGAAGGAAGGCCTTGCGTTGAGATCACTAAACATCTTCTGAAGCACTTGCCCTGGTGTTGGCGCGAAGCGTATGAGGCAAACACGGAATTCGAGATGGACATCGTAGAATGCTTTGAGGGAGATCTAATTTATCAGTTCGATACCAAAGTGGTAGAGGACGAAGTGCAATGCCAGAAGGCGGGACGTTTGGTGGCGGTCTATGGAAGAGTCGGTGAACTGGCCGGCTTGAAATGGCCTTCTGCAAAGCTGCGGCAGCGGTTTCTTGGACCCACGGAAACCTGGGTTGGTCCGGTCGATAAAGGTCATTTCATCGCTCACACTTTGGGAGGCTCGTCGAATATGAACATCTTCCCGCAGGTTCGGGCACTCAATCGCGGTTGGTCGGAGGCAGGGAAAAAATTTCGGGAGATGGAATGCTACGCGAGTGAACATCCGGGGACGCTGATTTTCAATCGCCCCATATACGCCGATGGCACCGTTTGGCCTAGATGCTTTGAATTTGGCGTGTTGAAAGCTGACGGTACACTGTGGGTCGATTTGTTCGACAATCAGCGGCCGCCCGGTGCAATCATCTGATTCTCAGGACGATTAAAATCGGCGATTTGGATTTCTAGGTGCCGAATATTCAAGGGGGTTTGCATGTCTTTTTAAGAGGAGATGGCTATTTCCTGCCATAGACGTGAGGGAAAGCAATTCCTTGAGCCGCACGGAACAGCCACCTCGCCTATTGTAAATACCCCTGAGACTTTAGCCACATACGAAGTGCTTCCGCAACAATGTCTTGCTGCGTGAAGGGCTGTTGGCGTTGAATCTTCCGTTGCATGGAAGCGGTCAAAAGTGCGGCACTGATTTCTGGGTCAATTCTGGTATTCAGGGACACAACTCCGGGCATTGAGAACCCCGACATCATCGGCGCTTGTTGAACGGGGGCTTCATTCCTTTGAGTGAAGTCTTCTTTCATTGCGGGTCTTGCCATAGTGGGTTCCTCCTTTCTCGTGGTTGGTTTTTCCTGCGCTTTAAGCTTCGGCTTTGAAGTGGGTTTCGGCTTCGCTTTGGACGGCGGGTTCGTGCCTTTGTCCAAGAATGCTTGTTCTTCGGGTGTCAGAGCGTCATCAAGGGAGCGTCGTTTAGCCACGGGTCATCTCCTTCATGAGCTTCTGCATCTCGTGGGATGCAAGGAGTGATGATGCGCCCATTTGAGAGACAACCTTCGCCTGCCCTGCGGCATCTGCGAAGCTTTGGCGCATTGAAAGTCCAGCGAGCATCGGAACGCCGAGTTTCTTGGCAGCTTCCATCATCTCGCGGCTCAAGCGTCCACGCTTTTGAAGTTTGTTCGGAATCAGTGAACCAGTCGGCTTCCCCTTGCGCGTCTTTTGCGCTTCGCGAAGCAGCATAACGGCCTTGGAAGCGGCACGAAGATCGAGAATGGACGGTCCACACGGGAAAAAAACCTTGTCTGCACGCAACATGATTGCGCGTGTTGTGGCTGAAAGACCCGCAGGCCCGTCGATGACAATATCATCTGCATCGCTGCCGATTTTCGCCAGCCGATGAATTATCGCCTCCGGTGAAACAATCTGCTCAAGCTGAATGGGAAGACCGAGTTCCTTGATCCATTGCGAGGCTGAGGATTGCGGATCGGCATCAATGAAAATGACCTTGCGCTTTTTCTTGGCGAGCCATGCCGCTAAGTGAACCGCAATGGTTGTCTTGCCAACACCGCCTTTTGAATTTGTGAGTCCGTATATCATCCCTGCTCCGAATTGGAGAATAGAGGGTTGATTCAAAGCATGGAATGAATGCGAACATTGAAGATGTGTCTTCACTGCTTTTTCCAAACCGTGGTGGCATTCTAGCAACACAACTAGCTTGCTAGCTTGCAAGCAATCTTGCAAAACCGTCATGCCATCTGGCTGCGCCTATTGTGAATACACACTTTCCAGCCGCATGGCAGGTGAGCCTCATTTATAGCTCGCTGCCTGCCAGCGGCGTTTAGAGGTTTAATAAAAGAAAGTTTAAGTAAGGTTTCAGGGAACGGAGAAGCCCAGTGAGACTGGCTTTGAAGTGTGTTCCGGTCGCTGGCCTGACGATGCCGGGTCGCTGGCCTGACGATATGCCGGTCGTTGGTCTGACGATAGCTGGTCGCTGGGTTGTCGATACGGTCGTTCCCCTGACGATACAAAGGGTTGCTGGTCTGACGACATTACCCAAAACGAAGCAAAGGAGGCCAAAAAGTCGCTGGCCTGACGATATTGTGTTTTATTTTGCGATGTGATATGCCGAAGGCATGGGAAGGAAGATAGAGGGAGGAATAAAGGAGCATCAGGATCTCACGCGGTTCACGGCTTCCTCTGCCGATGTGGCACCCAAAGAGCAGATTGATTTGATGGCTCGCTGTTGGTTCAGCCTGACTCCTGGGCGCACTGAACCGATTCAACATGAATATGTAGATGCCAAGACAGGCCAGACGGAAACCGTCAGGATCACTGGCAGTGCTGAACAGGGCATTGCAACGATTCACGATCAAGACTTGCTCATCTTTGCTGTTTCTCAGTGGATTGACGCAAAGCGCATGGGTCTTGAACCATCTCGAAGGATTCACTTCACGCCATATCAGTTCCTCGCATGGATCAATCGAGAACCTGGCGGCGGACAATATCAACGCCTCAAGGATGCGCTGCACCGCCTCAAGATGACCAGCATTCAAACGACGATTCGCTCGGAGTCGGGCAAACGCACGCGCAACCGCATCAGACAGTTTTCGTGGATTTCAGAATGGGAAATCACCGAAGAGAACGGGGAGATTCGAGGCGTGGAAGTGGTTCTCGCAGAATGGCTGTTTGAAAGCGTTCAGGACTTCCATGTGCTCACGCTCGACAAACGCTATTTCGATATTCCTGGAAGCGTTGAACGCTGGCTTTATCTTTACGCAAGGAAGGCGACTGGCGGTGCGAATGGCGTTTGGAAGGAGACGTTGAAGAGCCTTTATCGCAAGTCAGCGTCACAACAGGAATACAAACACTATGCAAGCGCCCTGCGAAAGCTGGTGAAGAAAAACGAACTGCCTGGGCTGCAATTGGAACTCGCGAAATCAGCCGGTGGCGATGACATGCTTCTGATGGAGCGCACGGTGAAGCGCGAAGTGGCCGAAACAAAGACTGAGAAGGCTCAACCGGAGCAGATTGAACTGATTGAAAAGACGCCTCTTGAGGAGGCTTGGGAAATCGTTCTTGAAGTGATGCGGAAGCATCTCGGTGATGCCGTCGTGAATTCGTGGCTTTCCAAGTTGCGACTGAAAGGAATCGTAGGAAGCACCCTCACCTATCATGCACCGACGAAGTTCATCGGCGAATGGGTCGAAACACATTACCGATTCAAACTGATTGAAGCATGGCGCTCAGTTGGTCACCCAGTGGCTTCAATCTGCATTGAAGCGAAGGCGAAAAATATCACGTAGGGAGCTTTTCTTGCTTTGATCTGTCGTCCTCAAACAGCTTGACTCTCGATGGTTCCGTCAGCCTGCTGTTCGGCCAGTTGGTCCTTCAAACGCTCGCACAAGAAAGAAAAGAATGAAAAACCTTGTGGGGTCACCCGATAGTCTGACTGTCCACCGTTTGGCACCTCTTCGAGTAGTCGGTCTTTGACAGCCGACGCAATTGCAGTTGAAATATTGGCAACGAATGCCCCCTTAAACTCGTTGTTGGTTTCGTTCATTGTTCGTGCTGGTGCCAACAATGTTCCTCTGTGGTGAAGAAGAACTGCGGCAGTAAGAGCACGCTCTGAACCAGTGACTCCAGTCTTTAGCGCGAGGATGCGTCCGGCCAGTTTTTCAACTGAAACATCCGATTTGGGCAGCCCTGATTTCGTGTTGTCATAATGCTCAATCACCGTTCGAGCAAAATCCATGATCGGATCAACACTCGTTTTCACGGATATGGGTAGACCGGTTACAATATCTGACGCTAAACGCGGGAGCAATAGTACTCTGGACCTTGGAGGGAGTTTTGAGGCCGCCACAAGTAGATTCTCAAGTTGCGTTTCAGTGGAGTCTAGGATGTTGAGTTTCGCCATATGACGTGTTTTAAAAAAATACAACAAACAGCTTCGGTTTCAACGGTAAATTTCAAATTTAACTAAATCGTTCTTGCGTTGGCTGACAAATATGCCTACTTTCGATAAAGTTGAAAAAAACTTTAGCCAAAAAGCCCGCTTTTAATGGAATCCTGAACCTCTCCTACCACTATGCAAAGCATCCTGTACGAAGTTGAGCGCCGTCCTCCCAGCTTTATGCCCCTTATCACTGCGCATCGATTTGAAGCGCGCATCCTTAACGATGTTTTGTGTGAAATTGCGCTGGCCAAATGTCGTAATCTACTGAAAGGACGAAAAGTAAAAGTGCTACCTTGCCGACTTGTTAGCATTAAAGGTGCTCTTACGTGCGTCGCACGCTTGGAAGTTATGTGAAACGCCTCGACGGGGATTCGATTTGTTTGCCAAATCGTGTCGCCAAGCTCAAGAAGGAATCAAAGCGCTCTACAGTGGCCTGGAACTCGGGGTCATCGCCACTCTTGTCAGGAAAGAAGGTTCCGGCATTCTTCGACACACAGCGCACATTATCTGGTGATTCAGCGCGGTGTTGATGGTAGCTCCTTTCGAGATAAACAAAATCTCCGCCATCTTGTATCAAAGCGGAATATCCCTCTACAGGCGACTGATTCTCGGCCATCTGGTTGACTACAACTAGGTCGCCTTCGATGTCCGGCTCGGTTATCACATTGACAAATAGTTGATCAAACCCGCTTGTTCTCTTTGTATCAAGAAGTCTGGTCAATTCGGTTGGTGGAATTTCGTCAAAAGCCACCGTCCATGTGTGTCGGCTGCCCCCACCTTGTTTGAGACGCTCGACCCAACTAGCACGTTGCAGGTCAGTCATAGTCTGTGTCCTCCTTCCCATAGTAATTATTTAGATTTGTTGAAATTATGTCAATGTGGGTTAAATGTCAATTGTTGTTGCCTGATATTCGTGGCCGCGAACTTTAGTGATTAGACAAACTTTTGCCGAAAAAACTCAATCGCATCATTCAGTTCAGCGGCTCTCTGATTGCTCTCTGCTGATTCATTATTTGGGTCGGGGTGACATGTTTTCATCAGTGCGCGGTAATTCAGTTCAGCTTGCTGCAAATCGTATGGCGGCATCAGCCGCAGAAGTTCTGCAAAACGTCTCTCTTCATTGCCCTGCCCGCTGGCCCCGTTGGCACGCTGGCGTTTCTCACGAGGCTTGCGCCCCTTGCCGCTGGGGGCGGCGAACTGCGTTGCCGAAGGGTTGCCTTCCATCGTCTCCTCGGCATCGGAAAACACGTCCTCCTGCTTCTTGCGATGGCGAAGCTGATACCAGTAGTTGATGAATTCTTTGCACCACATCGCAGCGGCGACAGCGAGGAGCCATTTGGAGAGCAGGTGTTCTGAGAAAAAGCCTCTCAAGATCGTCGCGATGACAAGCACAATGAACGGCTCTGCCCATAACTGGATGGCGAGTTCGATTCGCGCATTGCCGCGGAATTGTGTCAGCCCTGGCAGTCTGAGAATGTGGGACGTGCCCGAGTAGAAATCGTGTTCTCCGGTGCGCCGTGTTTCCCGTGTAAACGCAATCATCAGATGCGTGATGTATAGAATGACAGCACCGGTGCCGAAACTGCTGAGTGCCCAGTAGGACTGCCAAGCGCCCTCCTCCAGCCATGCGTAGATAGTGAAGAGGATGGTGGCCCACGAAAAAGCGATGAATACGCTTTTAGGACTGAGAAACGAAAAGCCGAATCCAGACCTCAAATAGACAATCGCGGGGACGGCGAACCAGTGCAGCACGGAGCTGACAATTGGCACCCGTGGCTGCGGTCCTGCTGTGTGGATTTGCCTATCCTTCATATTTCTGTGGGAAGACGTGGCGGATGAAGTTCTGGGTCACTTCCTTGTCCTTGACGGTGGCGAGCCATCGTCTGCCGCCCTGAAAGATGATCGAATCGACATGGAAATCGCATTCCGGTCCTCCGGTGCGCAGCATGGTGAACTCCTGCGGCTGCACCAGATATTCAAAGACCAGACTGCCCCCGGCATTCTGGTTCATGCTTCCCCCAGCCCGTGCCATCGCCTCGGAAAGTCCTCCGTAGAACTGAGCCTGCCGGGTCTTGCCGATGGATTCTGCGGACCAATTGTTGGTGGTAGGGTCGCCGTTGGCGTGGAAAATCTTCGTCTGGAGATTCCCAAGGAAGCTCTCGGCGTCGGAACGGGAGTTTTGGCCGCCGAAGGCGGAAAAGTAGCTGGGGAGATTCTGGGTCAGATAGACGGTGCAGGCTCGCGAACTGCGAGCTGTGCTTTGGAACAGTGCATCATAGGAGTTCACGAAGAACTGCGATTCATCCGCCCATAAAAAAACCGGACGGATTGTGGCCTGGGATTTAGCACGGTCGATGCCCGGTGGAATCCGTCGTTCCACTGCCCGCTGCCAAACGAACTTGAAAAGCACCTGGGCAAACTGCCCCAGCTCGTTGAACTCCTTCACCGGCAGATTCAGGACGATGATCTTGCCGCTGAAGGTGTCTTCCGGGCCAAAGGTCAGTTCAGAGCAGAACAGGTCTCGAAGCAGGCCGCGCATGAAGCAGTCGGCCATACTGGTGAAGGTCGAAACGATGACGGATCGGGTTTCGGATGCGAGATTTGGATACTCCTTCAGCCAGTAGTCGCGGGTCAGCTCGAAGTCGGATTTTCTATGCCTCTCCTCCGCCTTGGCCTCGGCGGTCTCAATCAAGGCAAAGCAAACAGAGTTGTCCTGCCACTCTTTATGAGCCGCCTCTTGAGCGCTTCTGGGGGCAGTGGTGATGATGCGGTAGAGGGATGGCAAGCTCACATCATCGAGCGCGAGAATGGCGAGGTCGATGGAGTTACGAAGGAGCTGCTTGAGGGTGCGCTGCCAATAGGCGTCGTTCCCGCCCCCGCTGCTTTGCCCCTGTTTCCGCTCAGCGGCTTCGAGCACACTGCAAAACAGGTTCACCAGATTTTCGGTGTGGCCTGCTCCCGTTCCGGGACGCTTCAATTCGTAGCGCAAGAAGTTGAACTGGTGAGGTGCGCCCGGTTCGACGATGAGCAAATCTGACTCACGTCCGACTGCCTTTGCCACCTTCTTCCAAGAGAGGACTTCATCGAGCTTTGCGGTCAGAACTAGGCCGCCCAGATTGGATTCAAGAAAGCCTCGGGCGAGCGCCTGCCCGCTCCCCGATGATTTGCCGGACCCGGTGCCGCCGAAAATTTGCACCCCTTCAAAGGCATCCTTCAAGCACCAGAAGTTTTCAGGTCGTGTCTCCCTCCCCTTGCCCAATTCCAGGATGGCCTCGTCATCATCCGGCCAGTCTCTCACGGCGGACTGACCTCCCCCTTTGGGCGGTGTTGGGTTCTGTTTGGCGAGGGAAAAATCTTCCATGTGTGGTGGTCTGCTGAGGTGGGAAAAGGCTAGCTGGTGGGCGGCTTGCGGGCGAGTGAAAACCCCTCCCTATGCACTGCATAGGGCAGATGTCTGAAAGTAAACTTGCAACAATGCTAGCTTGCTAGCACGCAAGAAAGACGGCTCGCATGACGGCAAGACAGCACGGAAACTGGCTTGCCAGCATGTCCGCAAGCTCGATGGCTTGCATGGCTGTTTGCTCGCTGGCAAGGATGATTGAAAGCTGGCTTTTTAGCTGGCAAGCAGGCAAGATTTTCCCATGTGCCGACGAAGCTGGAGTGCGGCTCCAATCTGTGATATAATCAATTCATGTTAAGGGTAGTGGCTCACAAAAGTGCGGCTGCTGCCCGCCAATATTACGCGGAAGGTCTCAAGCGTGAGGACTACTACACCGAGAAACAGGAGGTGGTAGGCAACTGGCATGGCAAAGCCGCCGAACGGATGGGGCTGTCGGGAAACGTCACCAGTGAAGCGTTCGCCGCGCTGGTCGAAAACCGGCATCCAGTGGATGGCGGGAGGCTGACGCCACACACGAAGTCGGACCGAATCGTCGGCTACGACATCAATTTTCACGCGCCAAAAAGTCTCTCGGTTTTGTATGCGATGACGCTGGATAAGAACGTCCTGAAAGCGTTCCGGCAGGCAGTTCAGGAGACGATGACGGAGATTGAAGAGAACACCGCAACGCGGGTGCGAAGGCGGGGCGAGTCGAGCAATCGAGTGACGGGAAACTTGGCTTGGGGGGAGTTCGTCCACTTCACGGCGCGTCCGGTCGGGGGGATACCAGACCCTCACTTGCACGTTCACTGCTTCGCTTTCAACGCGACTTTTGACGACGAGGAAGGGCGCTGGAAGGCCGCGAAATTTCGCGACATCAAACGCAAGGCACCCTACAGCGAAGCGGCCTTTCACTCTCGTCTAGCGGCGGCGCTTTCGATGCAGGGATATTCCATCCAGCGGACCAAGCAGGGTTGGGAAATCAAAGGAATGCCCTCCAGTGTGCTCGCGAAGTTTTCACGGCGCACCGCTCAAATCGAGCGGCTGGCACACGAAAAGGGCATCACGGACCCGAAGGAAAAAGAGACGCTTGGGGCACTGACTCGTGAGGGGAAGCGGCACGGCCTGACGTTCCCTGACCTGATGGCGGCATGGTCGGTCCGGCTGACAGAAGATGAAAAGGTCACGATCTCCAAGGTCTGCTACGACAAGGATCAGCCTCGCGGGGCGAGGGTAACGGCGTCCGAAGCGGTGGATTACGCCCTCGCCAAACTGTTTGAAAAACAGTCGGTCGTGGAACGCGGACGGATACTCGCGGAGGCGATGCGCTATGGCATCGGCAACACGACTCCGCAGGCGATCAAATCCGAGTTTGAAAAACGGGGGCTGATCGGGCGGCTGGTCGGTGAAGAGCATCTCTGCACTACAATGGAGGTTCTGGCGGAGGAAGTGGCGCTCATCAACTTCGCCCGTGCGGGGCGAAATTCGGCGATGCCGCTCGGCGGACGCGGCAAGCTAAATCTGGGGTCAATGCTTTCAGATGAACAGCGGTCGGCGGTGAAGCATATTTTGACGACTCGTGACCAGGTGATTGCGATTCGTGGCGGGGCCGGGGTCGGAAAGACAACGCTGATGAAGGAGGCGGTCGCCGCGATTGAGGCGAGGGGCCTCAAGGTCTTTGCCTTTGCTCCCTCGGCTTCGGCGTCTCGTGAGACGCTGCGAGAATCGGGCTTTGAAGGGGCTGAGACAGTGGCTCACCTGCTGACGAATGCGAAGCTGCAAAAGCAGATTCGGGGGCAGGTCATCTGGGTGGACGAAGCGGGCCTGCTGGGAGTGCGCGACATGTGGCGAATCATGGAGATCGCCGGCAATGGAACGCGGGTCATTCTGACCGGCGACACGGCGCAACATGCGCCAGTTGCTCGTGGTGATGCGTTCCGGCTGCTTCAACAACATGCGGGGCTTCGGGTTGCCGAAGTGACGCAAATCAGGAGGCAAGAGCTTGAGGACTACAAGCAGGCGATTGATTCCCTGAGCAAAGGAGATTTGCGAACGGGATTCAGGAGGCTGGACAAGCTGGGGGCTTTTGTTGAGATCGCCGATGAAGCGGAGCGCTATCGGCAGCTCGCCAGCGACTTCCTGGCGCTCTCAAAGCGCGGAGACATTCCGCTGGTGGTATCGCCGACACATGCGGAAAGCGCGAAAGTGACGGAAGCCATTCGTGGCGCGAAGCGCGACGCCAAAGCGCTGGGACCGGAACGTCAGTTCATTCAGTTTCACAACTTGCAATGGGAGGAAGCGGCGAGGGCGCTACCTGAGAATTACAGTCCTGGGCTGGTCGTCCAGTATCATCAGAACGCCAAGGGAGTGAAGCGCGGTGAAATCCTGCGCGTTCTCGGTCATGATGCCAGCGGTAATGTCCAGGTCGAAGGGGAGGGCGGCAAAACAAGTCTGCTGTCGATGAAGGATGCGCAGAAGTTCCAAGTATTTGAGCAACGGCAGATTTCCATCGGCAAAGGCGACCGGATTCGCATCACGCGGAACGGGGAAAGCGCGGACGGCAAGAGGTTGAACAACGGCAATGTGTTCAGCGTCGAGAAGTTCGACAAGAAGGGGCGGATTGTCTTGAACACGGGGGCGGTTCTGGACAAGGATCACGGACACTTTGCCTACGGGTATTGTCAGACTTCGCACTCCTCCCAGAGCAAGAGTGTCCGGCATGTCCTCGTCGCGCAAAGTGAGGCGTCGTTTGTTGCCAGTTCCAGGGAACAGTTTTATGTCTCTTGCAGCCGTGGGAAGGAAACCATTCACATCTACACTGACAACCGCCGGGGCCTCCAAGAGGCAGTGGGAAACTCGTCAACCCGCATGGCGGGTGTCGAGCTGGCAGAATTGAATCAGAAAGAGATTTCCTCGATGAGCACGGAACTTGGATCAAAACAATGGCGCGATGCTATTCAAAGCCGTCGGGGGCTGGATGAATCCAAGTCCTGGGTTCAGACCGTAGCAAAGCAGCGTCAGCAGGACCCGCTCAAAAAAGGCACGGGGGCAAACTGGAAGGGCTATATCGAGATGCGGCGCAAGCTTGCCGGGCCGGATGGCAAGAGCCGGTCAAAAGGGCATCCGATGAGCCAGAAGAAGGGCGGGCAGCCACGCGGCCGCACACTGCCCAAAACCAATCTGCATTCGACGCCGTTCCGAGAAAAAATGCTCGCTCTTCACGAAGCGAAGAAGGGGGTGGAGGAAAAGGCGGTAGCTGCACCGGACAAAGACAAGGCTTTGCCGGAAAAACCGACAGAAGGTCGCAAGGTCGAGCAGGCCGCCAAGCCGGTTCAGGAACCGCGCAAAGGCGGGACTGACTCGAAACAGCAGCAGGCGAGTTTCAAACAACAAGCGGCACTTGAGCCAGCAAAGGCAGGCCCGCAGCAGTCGAACACGCGCAAAAGCTGGGCGACGAACATGTATCAGTCTGCCACAAACCACTTCAACAAAGTGGCGGACAAGGTCAAAGGACAAGTCAAAGGCAACCAAGCTGACAAGACTCAAGGGCAGGCGGCAACCCAGACACTTCAAAACAAGCAGGGGCAGGGGGCGCAGCGGCAGGTCAACATGGGCAATACCCAAATCAAGCCGTTGCAGCAAAACAACATGCCTCAAGTTGCGAACCATGCCGCCAAGCAAAAACCGATTGATGCTGGAGCTGCTGCACAAAAACAGGCAGCATTACAGCTCAAGATACAGGCACAACAATTGCCTCCACCGCCACCACCGGCACGAAGGAAGTGAGTTTTATGGGACAAGATCAAATCGACAAAATCCTTGAACAGAAGCGCCAGAAGTCAGAAAAGACTGCTGATGATTCGCTGCAACCAGATGGGGACAAGTTCTTCTCCATTCTAGTTGGCGAGACGATGCAGGAGCATTTTCTTGAACTGCAATTCAGCAACGGATTGCAAACCTGCTTCAGCTACACGGATCTGATTTGGTTCAACCATGATCCTGAGAGCGGCTGCATTGACCTGGCTTTCGGCGGGTTTCTCGTGACGATCAAAGGGCGCGGCCTTCAGCCGATCTTCACCGGCATCAAGCAGAAGCGCGTTGCGTGGGTGAAAGAAGCCGATTCAGAAATGCAGGATCACAAGAACAACGATTCGTTTGTTGAAGAAATCGTCATCACGCCACCCAAAGACTTCGCCGCAGAAGCAGAAGAAGCACCTCAAGAATAAATCACTCCCGCATGTTCAAGTGGCGTTTTATCAAGCAGTTCCCAAAGATCGCTTTGGTTTTGGGTGTCTTCATCGTCAGCACCGCGTTGTTTGGCTTCTGGTGGTATTTCAAGCGCTCTCAGACGCACAAGGAAAATGTGGTCAGAGATGACAGCGCGAAGAGAAAAGTCAAAGCAGTTGCCGAGGTGATTCCCTCAATGGAGGGCAACTTGCTGGTTGCTGATGGTGACTTGTATCAACTGGACTCGGGCAAGTTGCTCCTGAAAAACTGGTTCAAGGAAGGAATGCCGCTAAAGCTCTTCCTCGATGCCGAAAGCGGGAAGCTGATTGCTCGCTATGACAAGGGGCTGGCGCGATTCAATCTGGATGGCAAGCGCGATGCGGTCATTGGCGGGCGCTATGGCGTGCTCATCAATGACCGGATGGATTTTGTGACATTCGCCAAAGACAAGGATGTTTGGAAGGCGGCGATTGATTTCCGCGAGTTCAAGCTGGTGGATGAGCAGCGCGTGACGACGACGGCGGGATTCATGGAGCAGTTCTTTGCTGACAACATCCTTCTTGGAACCGAGAAGATGCTGATCGTCCGCAACATGAATCAACTGCTGCGCGTGAACATGGTGACGGGTGAAGTCACATCGACACGCATTCCCATGTCAGGTCTCAAGAATCAGCGGTCACCGGATGGTGCGATTCTGGTCGGCGGGATGACGGAGCGCAGTGGACAAAAGTTCTTTGCTTACGATGTGGAGAAGGACGAGGTGAAGTATTTCGATCTCGACTTCAGAATGAGGGTGACGGAGTTCGCATGGGTGAATCACAACACCTGCGCCTATCTTGTGGCGGGAATGGCTCTTGGTGTGTACGACCGCGAAAAGCAGGAGATTCGGCAGGTGATGCAGTTGCCGATTCAATGCAGTGAGATGGCTGGGCCGTCACCGACGGGACGCTATATTTTTTGTGACAGTTTCAAAGGGCAAGTGCTCGTCGATATTGAAGGCAAAAAAGTCGAGCATCTGGGAACGCCCGCACAATGCTATGAATGGATTGCAGACGATGTTTTGCTGTGTGCCCGCGACGTGCCCGATTCAAATCTCCGCGGAACCTGGGTGAAGCAGATCGGGAAGGAAGAGGTGAGGGTGAGCACTGAACCCTACACTTTTGCAAACCGTGTTGGGTCGAGTGTTCTGCCCATCAAGGAGGCTGGGATCGTTTTCTTTTCGACTCGTGGCGGCATGTTCAAGATGAAGCTGGGTGAGACTGAAGCACAGATGTTTGCGCCGCTTTCGAAGCCGTTGACGCGCTTCGTCTATATCGAGAAGTGGAAGCATTGACCGGATTCGCCAGCCAGAAGGCACTAACAAGGACGGACAACCGGGGCATTTCTTTCACTTCCGAAGGCTTGGTGATACCAAGGCAGACAGTCGGTTTATCTCGTCCTATGATTTCAAATCAATTTCAAATCAAATAGTGGATACAACTAAAGCACTGAGCTCCTGGGTGGAAATGTGTTCAAAGTAACAGTATGATTATCTATTGACAGCGATTCTATCGGGCGGCTAGGTGCTAGATGCTACTCGGAAGCCCATACTCCTATCAAATATCCAAACGGCAAAGTGATATCAATTACTTGAGTCTGGGGTACAGGGGTGAATTTTTTCGACAGTTTATCAGCGCCTCAAGGACGTTAACAACTTCTCGCTTCTCAGCGGGGGCATCTACAGCAATATGAATTCACATCTTGGTTCGATTGTTGCTGCCTTGCTACATGAGCAAGTAGATCAAAATAGTTTTTGTTTACAACATGTCAACACAGCGCCATAGTGTGCTTAGGTTGTTTTATTAGGAAACAATTCAACATGAAAACGAGGTGAGATTGCATGTCCGTAGCACAGAAATTGAAGGCTTTTGAGGTTCCGCGCCGTCCAATTTATTGGCAAAGAGCGGTAGAATTGGAGCGAGCAATCCAGAAGGCACCCGAATTGATGATGAAACCTGAGTTGTGTTATCATTCTGCAATGCTGGTTTGCAGCCTTGGCCGTGAGACCACCCGAAACTACCATCGAGTATGGACAAATCCCGTCTACCGCCAAGATGCTTCGGTCCTACTGCAGTTATTGACTCAAGCGCACGATTGTCTTAGACAGCACGCTGCCCATGGCGTCTTGCAGCCGCATGAAGACGGGCAACATACAGAGTCTGCGCATATTGATGGAATGTTGGAAAACACGGAGAACAGGGTCAGATTGCTGACTCAGATGTCTTCTAGTGACATGACGTGGGAAAGCCGTTGCGCAGTTGATAGGCTAAACGATGAAATAGGTGATTTAGCCAAGAAAAATGCAGTGAAATATGGCTTCGAAATGCCAGTCGAGGCATGTGTTCTGCGTTAAGCTTGGTTGCATAAACATTTCCCAACCGACTAGAAATGCACCATTCAGCGTACCTATCTACATTATACGCGGCCAGCCTAATATATGTTCACAAAACCCGTGGGCTACGCACTGACGCTTGGGCGGACAAATTCCCAGCATATCTATTGTCTAGCTACGAAATAGACTATCTCGATGGTTTGGTGAAGGTTTTGACAACGATCCTTGATGGCAAGCTTATTTTTTCTAAGGACATCAAGGAGTCAATTCAAAAAATCTGCACCGAAATCTATAACATTATTCAGCAATCTTCTTGCGATCTTCTTTTCGAAATGAGGGCTCGTAGTGCTACGATCAAGGACCTTGTTTCAGACGAACGACTTGAGCGTGCTCGACTGCTTCCGGGAGGGGGACAGTGGTTCATGTTTGCGTTCAAGGATCAGCTTCTAAAGTTTGACGAGGGGCGCAAACGAGTGGAAGAACTCATGTGTGATCTTGAAAGGGAGTTTCCGTGTTTGCTCACATTGAAAAAAGACATTGATGTCTCTTGGGAGCCATGTGGACTTGATGCTGCCTATGCTGACGCCTCATTCCAATAAGCAAAGACTTGGGCTGTTATGAAAAAGGAAGAATCATTCTTGGCTAAACTCGAGAATGAACAGGAGTGTGACTGGCGAATTCTACGGTTTTTGCGTATTACCGCTGGGATTTCAGTTTTTTTTGCTGGAGTGGTTCTTTTGCTTGGACTGGTTCAATTGGTAACCGGCGTCTGGCAAGCTGCCGGTATAAACTTTGAATTCAAAGAAGCCGCTCTACCAGTCTGCCGACGATTCGGTATTCATTGGTCGGGATATAACCCACATCAGGGAATTTCAACATTAGTTTCATCATTGGAGTTTTTTCTCCTTGCCCCATTGATCTACCTCCAATTACGAACGCTTGGTGACTATTTTGCCACTTATATTGAGCATGATTTTCTAGTTGAGCGGAACAAGAGGAAGGGATCTTCAGAAGAAATCCCTCGAAAGAAGGAAGAAGATTTGATTGCTGTTAAGGCACTTTCGGTGGGGCTATTGATTGCAATGTTGGCGACCAGTATGGTTGGGGAGCATTTGGTCAGTGGTGAACACCAATCGAACGGACAACAGTTTCCTTGGGTGAAGCAACTCTGTGGCGCAACATTGATCTTGGTTCTCACAGCATATTATTTTGCCCTTGAGGGCAAGAAGCAAAAGTAATACATTCAATATAAATCTTTTCGCGAAGGCACTCATGGCAGAACCTCCGGCTGAATGTTCAAAATGTAGTTGGCTGCCTTCTGCGCCTGCGAAGCAGCGCGGACAATCCAGCCTCTGGCGTCCTTGCCTTTGAGGACATCAATCCAGCTTTGCAGGTAGGCGGCGGAGTTGCTGATTTCGTCCTCAATCAATCCGGCGTGAGCGTTCAGGAACGAAGCGCCCATTTCTGTAACGAGTTCTTCTTCTGCATAGACTTTGCGGGCAGTGTCGCCTGCGGAATCAATGCCCTTGTTCTCAAGCAGAGACTTGCGGACAAGGCGTGAGGCGTGCCCTGTCGAGTGTGCCAGTTCGTGAAACAGCGTGGAGTAATAGGCTTCTTCACTGTCGAAAAAGCAGCGCTCTGGCATGTGGACGCTGTCAGTCTTGGGGCGATAGTAAGGAACCGCGTTCCCTTCATGAATGGTGGGAACGTTCGGCATCGCTGCGACGATCTCAGTGATGGAAAGCTCTGGCAGGCTCTCAGGCTGCGGGAATTCGATTCCTTCAATCTGCGAAGCATGAAACACGGATGCCTTCCCCGTGCTGAAATTGCGGGGAAGACCAACCTTCGAGAAGTATGGCGATTTCCAAGGGACAACCCCTGATTCTAGCTGTGTGATGATGCGGTCTGTGACCTGCTCATAGATGTCTTGTTTCATATTGATTCCTCTGGTTAGCGATTTGCGAACAGCACTCGGACGCGCGCAAAACATGAGTGCCAAAAGCCGGAGGAACGGGCGGGCAGTCACAGGGAGGCTCCGAAGGAGGGTGCCCTTTAGGGACAGCCTTTGGATGCCCTTGACGGCACGAACGTCCGTGAGGCATCAAAGCCGCCAAGCGAGGAACAAGCGGGCGGCGTTTGTGGCTGCCGAAGAGCAGCAGGATTCACACGGAAGGAGATGACCGCGAAGCGGACGGTCAGGCGGAAGCGCAGCGGGTCAGCTTCCTTTGGTGTTCAGGAGCGGCGGCAATGGCGGTGTCTGACGGTGCGTGTTCGTTGTCACGAACGAGCCGCAGGTGAAAGCGCCGTCAGACTGCGCCATGCGGCAGGTGAGGGCGTTACGGGACACCTCCCGTTAGAATGGGTAGCCGCCCACGAAGTAGCGGCGAGGGAAAGCCTCTTCCCTCCTGATTGCTCCCCTTATTTCAGGAGAACGCTGAAATTTTCAGTTACTTGGTGCATCGCTTCTTCGATCGATACCGACCATGCTTTTGCCAGCCATTTGATGACAGTCTGGGTATCCTGAGGCACCGCAATTCTCTTTCCGTCTCTAACGAACGGGCCATCCGTCTCCGTGAGCACCCGCGTCTTTGGAATCCGCATAATGTCTTCTTCCCATCGTGCCGAGCCAACCATTTTTGTGTTGAATGACACATAATGACCAGCGTCGAGCACCTGCGTAAGGTGCGTTTGGCTGCCAGAAAACCAATGAAAGACAACGGGATACATCCGTGCAGAGGTCAACTGCTTCAACACTGCCAACTCTGCTCCTCGGGAGTGCAGCGTAACAAATCGCTGGCGATCTTTAATCGCATTAATAACCCGCGCAAAGCTCCGCTCCTGAAGCTCTTTCGTTGGGTGGTATCCTTTTGAGAAATCTAGCCCAATCTCCCCAATGTAATTAGCGTCTTTCGCTTGCTCAATGAAGTCTTGAATCTCGCGCTCGTGTTGATCTGCCACTTGCGGGTGAAGGCCAAGAGCTGGTCGCACGTATTTGAACCCACGTAGATGAAGCTTAGCTTGGATGTAGTGACTCGGCAGATAAGTTACGGCCACAGTTAAAATCCCAGCTCGCTCGGCTGCTTGGGCTGTTGCGAGGGGGTTGTCGTAAAGGTCCACATGGCAGTGGGAATCAATAAGGGGCTGATTCACTTGATCCTCGCAAAATTTTTGATCTTTTGGTTTGCCTTATCTGCTAGCCATTGTCTCACCTCTGCGATCATACGACTTTCAACTTCCACATAATCATTGAGTTGGTGAATCGGAAGTGTGCCGTTAGCAAGGAGGATTCGAGCGATTTCGCTGTCGCTTGGATTGCGTCGTATCAGACCAAGTAGCGCGTAGAAATCCTCGTCTTCGCGAAAGTCACGCTTCAACACATCATAGCCGTAGGTCTGGTTATCCAAGCTCGCCACGTGAAGACTAGCTCTTCGGAAGATACAAGGAACACATCGTCCGCAAGCGCCTGCATTGCGCACATCCCAGTGAACGTTGTGACCTGATTTTGCACATGAATTTGTCAGTTGGCAGCCGACCTTGAGCACGCCTTGGGCTTTGCAGTCCCGCACCATCTCGCCCTTGGTATAGAGGGCGTAGGGATTGCTCACTTCATGCTGGATTCCAACGGCATCTAACAACTTCTGTATTGAGGATAGAAAGTGAGGGTGAACTGTCCTCGTGCTGCATGATCCACGCCTGCTCGGATTGAGCGGCATATTGAGTGCGATTGGTCCGTTTTCTGGTATCCAAACAGGTGTATTGGCTCCAATCTTGTTGGCGGCTAAAATGGCGATTCCAAGAAAAGCAAACGAACGGCTTCTGAAGTTAAGGTCAAATTTGAAAGCGGCTTGCCACTCCGCGGAAGTCGGTTCGGAAAGACGCTCTGGGCTCTGCACGCCAATCCTCATTTGCAGGTGTCGAATTTGCCTTGGAAAATGTGTTTCAAGGAGTTCGAGTAGCCTGCTTTGGTCACTCTTGGGGCCAGGCACTTTTCCGTCATAGTGGCTCGCAAACAGAAAGCGATTAGAGTGCTCCGACAGGAGATCCAATGCGCCGATAAAGGAGTCTAAACCACCGGAAAGTAGGCTCACCACTGGTGAAGACGGGAAGCCCTTAGCAGAGCGGCGATTCCTTCGCTTCCGAATCCATCGACTTGTCGTTGGGACAAATTCAAACCGCCAGTGATCGCCCGTGAGGAAGGAAATGCTATGTGCAAGCAGTGCGGAAGCTGAGTTCCATCTATCGGAATCATGAACCGGGATTGACACATCTATCGTGCGTGTCCAACGGTCTTCAAAATAGTCGCGGCTGATTGCTTTATCGGCGGCATATACCACCGCTGAAATCAGCAAAAGATCGAGAACGACCGGTGATGCTGTCCATGAAAATTTGAGGTATGGCTCAATGTTGAGGTCCAATTGCAGTTTTGCATCAAGAGCAGCGATCACGAGGTCGGTCTTGGCAAATTCGTGCGCTGCCTCTGTTGGATGTATTTGGACTTCTACTTTCATCGGCTGCCCTCCGTGTCTATGTAAACTGCAACAGTGCGCTCCAGAATCGCATTGACGATGGCCTCCCCCTCCCGCCCACCCCAATCAACGTTCGTTAGATCGCGACGGGTCGTTTCCTCGAAGGCTAACTCTGCGGCCACAAAGTCACGTGCCGCGTTGACAATTTTGTCGGCGGCTTCATAGCCATGCTCTTTTGCTAGGTGCTCACCATGATTAGTCTTGAATCGCTCAATGATGTAGCACTCAAATAGTTGGGTGAGCACGGAGCCAATGTCACCCGCAGCGTTGTCTAGGGCGATTTCAAGGTTAGCGAGATCGTCTTGCTTCACACAAATCTTCTCAAACACCTGGCTCAATGCCTCTCGAAGCTCGATCTCAATGATGTAACTTGAGTTCTCCTGAAGCGCATCAGCAATCGCGATGGCAAGCCGCTCTGGCGGCAGGTTTTCGAGGTCGGAAAAGCCTCGTTCTGCCAGCGCCTGCACTAAGCCAACATGTCTTACATCAGAAAGAAAGCTGGCAACGCGTTGAGCTGTCGGCTGAATCCCACTTCCAGAAATCGCTCGGGAGCGGCTGCCCCTCTGACCGCCACCGTTCCTTGAACCACTGGACTTTGAGGAAGATCGCCCCCCACCTCCTCGCCTATTCTCGCTTGCTCTACTTGTCCCGCTTGAGGCTCTTGACGAAGCAGGATAAGAGGTCACGATAGCCTGCAACTGTTGATCCGCTTTAGCAGGGCTGATAAATGTAATTGGTGCGCCGAAGCCTTCATGATTGGTCGCGTTCGCCATTTGCTGAACGAACTGAGAAATCAAATCATGTGCGACCGGAGGCGTAACAGGTCCAGAATTGAGAGCGGTGCTGACAGCAGTTTTAACCTGCGTCCACTTCGGTGAAGGAGGGGCTGAGCGAGATGTTCCCATGCTATTTTCCTCCTGGGCGTTTGATGGCCGCTGCTTTTCCTGCCTGGCTGTTGGTGTTCTTTAGATATTCGATAAACTCTTGCACAGCAGTCCCGTGATTTGTCTGAGTCTTTGCTATGGTTTGGAGTCTTGTCACAACAGAAGCCGGAATGTCCTTCGCAGGTATTGAGCGAAAAACCTTCAGCAAGTGCGGCAGAAACTCGGAACGTTGAGTGGCATACTCCAAGATGGCTTGATAGCTGTTAGACTCTTTCGTTTCCCTTTGGAGATGCTTGGTGAGGAGTTCGGCAAGAACGTCGGCTTCATCTTGCCGTAATGCCTTAACTAAACCACCGTGAACCTTGCGGCCAGTCTCGGAAATCATTGCGTCGAATGCAGCCCGAACACTTGGAGGCACAAGCGAAAGGCCGACCAATGAAGTTGCTAGCCGATCTCGGGCCAGCCACAAATAATCTGAAAGGTCAACCTGCGAGAGCAATGGCTCCATTGTTACCCAAGTCTGGAGAGAAGTTGTCTCCCAACCCTGAGGACAATCGGTTTGCTCCTTCTCCATCTTGGTAAGCTGATCCGACGTCTTTTTCTGTTCAAGGCACCAATTCGCAAGCTCCCTGAAACGTGCCTCATTGGAGTATTCGAGGAGCATCAACTTCAAAAGAACCGCGTCCTTGAGGTGGCTCATTTTTGCAACTTCCGCGAGCTTCTTGCGAAGAACGAAGGCGTTTAAGAATCGCTTCACCTGACGGGGATTGCCCTTCAAATGCTCGGTTATCAACGATGCTGCTCCTGCTGTGAATGAGAGCGAAGCCTGCAATTCACTCGAAACTGTTACAGCAGCTCCCAATGACTCCTGCACGTCTGCAATTCCGAAGCTTCCAAACCGATTGCTCTCACGTCGCTTGCGGCAAGCCGCTAAACAGGTCTTGAACTGCTCCTCGCTGAGGTGTCGTTTGGCGAAAAGCAGCGTGAGGTAGGTTTCAATTTCGGCAGGTGCCAAGCGAGGAAGGTGATATGGCACCTGAACCAACTTTTCCAAGTAATCCCTCACCAACTGTTCTCCGGCGTCCCCTTGCTGACCTGCGAGCGAATAGGTTTTTGCAGCCTCCAGCGCATCCTTATACCTCACCGCGATGGCGTGGCGCACAATCCTGTGGTCTGCACCGATCACAAAAGCTGTCTTTTCGACGTTCAGGAAGAGTTTGATGGCCTCAAGGTTTTCAACAATTCTGTCAGGCGAACAGCGATCAAGATCGTCAATGAGAACAACGAGTGCCTTGAATTTGCTCGCCTTTAGAAGGTCGCCGAATTCTCGGCGGAAGGATCTCACGTCTTGTTCAGGAGCTTCCTTGTGTTCTTTCACCAATTCCGATAAGGACTCCGAGCCAAGCGGAGAATCTTTGGGGGCTTGTGGCTCTTTCCCGTTGACACGAAACAAGCCGCTAAGCGAAGAAATCAGCGATGGAACGGCAGTAGCTCCTCCCGTCGCATAGGCAAGGACTGCCGGCAGCGCAACATTGTCCCAACCCATTTTGAGCAATCTCATGTAGTTCACTCGGCCAAGCAGGCTGGCGGCTTGGGCTTTGGCCTCTTGTGGAAAATTTCTGTGCTCCGTCAACTGGGTGATTATTGAGGAAATGAGAGCGCTTTTTGCATCGTCGTAGCCTTCAAAAAGCCATGCATCGAAATACAGCACCGCAACAGACTCATCGGGCGCCAGCTTTTGCTCCAGCATCTTCATGATGCTCGTCTTGCCATTGCCCCAATCACCAAATACGCCCAGCGTAACAGGCAATAGTGTTTCATCCAAGATGACCTGCTTCAGCAGGTCGGCATGGACTTCAAATCCAATCAAGTCCTCGACAGTCTCGTTATCTGACCACATGGTCTTGAGTCCTATCACAAAAACCAGATTATGTATAGTGGCTAGTCTTGGTGACTAGGATCGATGGTTTCAAGTTTTTGCGAGAGATTGCAGGTGCGTGAGGGGAAGCGGCTCAGGCGAGGCTTCGCCTGCGGATGCTTCATTGATTTCAAGCCTGCGCAGAAACGCGCTTCCCCGCCCTACAGGCGGGCAAGAATTTCAGAAGCGGACGGAACGCAGCCAATGCAAAGGACGTGCGACAAGAATGGTGGAAGAAGGGGCAAAGTGGTCGCCGTCCTGCATGGCGGAGGTTTGGTCCAAGAGGAAGGAGGGGAGCAAGCTGGCCGTTTGTCAGTGAGGGGAGGGCTTGTCCCGGCCGAGCCGACGAATGGCGGGATTGCTTGTGGTGGCTGCGCGGAGCGGCTTGGTGAGGGCGTTACGGGACACCTCCCGTTGGAATGGGTAGCGCCGCACGCAGTAGGCGCGAGGGAAAGCCTTTTCCCACTGAGTGCAACTCAACTACAGATCAAAGCATAAAACGAAATCATACTTGCTCCTCGGATTATCGGACGAGATGCGAAGTTCTCTGGTGGCTTTGTCGAAGCTGAATCTCTGAAACCAAGGCCTAAAATTTCCGAACGGGATTCCATAGCCCTTCATGGTCTCGGGATCACAGTCGATTTCTGGACCATTGCTCAGATCGAGAAGCACAAAACAAACGTCAACTTCATCATGGGGAACGGTGAAATTGGCATTGCGAATTCTCGCGGAGACGGAGTGCCTTACCCCCAGACTTTTACGAATTCCAAGCGCCTTCATGCAGTCGCTCAATGCTCCAATAGATGTCATCTGTTCGATTGCATTCATCCAGGTGGGCGGTGTGTAGAAGCCCGCCCAAGTTGCCTTGGGCGAGCAGGCTGACAAGCTAGTATTCGCCGGGTAGCATGATCACGTTGCCGGTGAAATAGAAGGCAATCTCATCGAGCGGGAAATCGGTGAACTCGATTCCCTTGGTGAAGACGATCTTTGAATTGCCGTCTTCACAGGCAAGCGTAGCTGAATGGTCAGGAGAGACCTTCAGCTTCCAGACCTGGAATGCTTCCGCGCCGACTTGGCGGATGGCTTGAGCGAAAGCGATTTCATCAAGGAGCCAGTAGGCTCCGCCGCGTTCGGCGACATGCTTTGCGCCGTCGGTGTAGAGCATCTTGCGTGCGATGCCGTGGCGATACCATTGTTCGGTGCCAGTGAACTGGCTGAGGTCTTCTTTCGTGAGTGTTTTCTGCGTCATATTTGCTCCTTGTTTTGGTTTCACCCCGATGCGGGGCGACGGTGCCAAGGCGGGAGCTATGAGGCTGGCGGTCATGCCCCCAACACGGGAGCATAGCGAATGGAGCGGGCCGGGGGTTGACGGTCAGCCGGCTTCTGCCAAACCCGAGCCACATCCGCAGCGGAACCAAAACCGGGAGCGGCACAGAAAACCGGCGGTTTCGGCCTGATGGTGAACGTGCCCGAATCGACATCAGGAATCCGGGTGCTGATGGAGAGGTCAGGAGCCGGGAAGACCAGGATCTTACTGGACGGCGGCAGATGCCGGCGCAATGATGTCGGGCTGACCCAATGCTCTCCGGCTATCTCTACAATCTCCAACGTGCCGTGGAAGCCGAGCATGGCTGTGCCTGCACCCACAGCGGGACAATGTTCGTGCACGAGAAGGTGGCGGGCATAACAGTCTGGAGAGGCAGCGTGGACACCTTCGATCTGGAAGGGCATCCGCAGGCCAGCAAGGCTTTCGCCTGGATGACAAGAGACGACGGTGATGTGCGCTATGTTGTCATGCTCAACCTTCCGCCCATTAAAACCCCGCGTGATGCCATCCGTGCCGCGATTGACAGTGGAGGGCGGCAATGATGCTTTGGAGATTCGGCACTCCTGATTACATGAAGCGGCGGTAAACAACCGATTAAGCGTGCTAAACGCCATTGTTGCCGAGTTCCGCCCCTATTGGGAAGCTTTCAAAAAGGAGCGATTGAAGCTGAAATTTACTCTATGTTATTTATCCTTCAAGGGAGCAGCCAACATGCTTTGTCGTTGCTGCATCCAGAAGCGAACAAATTCAGCGACGGCTCCCAACAAAGATATGTATGAGTGCGAGTGAGTTCGATGTTGGTATATCCTTCGCCGGTGAAAACCGGGAGATCGCGACGGACATCGCCCGACGGCTAAAGTCTGCTGGTTTTAAAGTGTTCTTAGACACGGAGGAACAGGCAAACTTGTTGAAAAAAATGTGCCTCACTGAAGAACTGACCGAGTACTACCAAAAACGGTTTCGGTACTGCGTGGTGCTCGTGTCACGCCACTACGCCTCCAAACGTTGGACCAGACTTGAATGGAAAGCGGCGCAGGCCAGGGCGTTTGAAGAATTGGGGAGTGATTACATTCTGCCCATACGTCTTGATTCCACCGACTTGCCAGGCCTGCTTCCGACAACAGGCTTTCTATCTTTTGGTGCCTTGGGGATGGACGCCATCGTTGACATATTGTCCCAAAAGCTGCGCGGGGCGGCGGACCTGAACAGGTTCATACGGGAAGCAGACAGCGCCTTTTCGAAGGGGGCATTTCATGTGACTTGTGAACTTCTTTCCAGACCGGATGTATATTCGAAGATCCAAGATGACCGAGTTGCCCTGCGCTTGCTTGCCGATGCCTGTATGGCTTCCTCACAGTTTGAGCGTGCATTGCCTGTTTATGAGGTCGTCGTGAATCGAAACAAGAACGACCATGACTCGCTTTTCCAACTTGGCATTTGTCAGGGTCAATGCAGACGCTTTAGGGCTGCGGCAGAATCGTTCAAGAAGCTGTTGCAGCTAGTTCCCGATCATCACTCGGCCAAAGAACATTTGAGGCATACGAGTCGGAGGGTTTGGAGATGGCCTTGGAGCTGGTAAAAAGCATCCAGTTGACCGGATGTGAAGGCCGCTGAAAATCCCGAATGGACAAGGTTTATCACCGTGACAAAGCTTTTGTAGAAGAGCGTCGGTCTGATTTTCTGTGGTGTCTCCACTGTGAAAGGACCTATAACCGAGGCCAATTCAGAATGGAAAAAGGCCTTCAAATGTGTCCCTACCAAGGCTGTGACGGTGACACCGTCCTTGACGGGTGGGATTGGGAGGACCTCAGGGACAGGCATCCCAAATATCCCGTTATTCCCCAAGATGGTGTTGTGTATCCGTTGTATTGAGAATTCAGTTGGCGGGCAGCGGTGTCTTTGTGGCAGCGACAGCGTGCTTTTCTGTTGAGAATGAGGCTGAAAGCGTGATCTTACAGCCATGTCACTTCCATCTGCCGCGCAACTTAGAAAAGCCGCCGACCTCACCGAGAAAATCGAAAAACTGCAATCGGAACTCGCCGCGCTTCTTGGCGAGGGCGGTGCTGCACCTGCGAAAAAAGGGCGAGGTTCCAAGAAGGCAAAGCGGGCCATGTCGGCGGAAGCCAGGGAAAAGATTGCAGCTGCACAGCGCAAACGCTGGGCAAAGAACAAGCGCGCTGTCAAGAAAGCCGCTGCCACAAAGGAATAACTCCCGCCTGAAGGCAGGATGCCACTTTATCAGTCTTGCTGATTGGGGAACAAGGATTCCACCATCCATGCGAGTTCGCCCGTGATCCAGCTCATGAGCACGCTTGCAAGTCTTGAGAACTTCTCAGGATTGGACGCAGTCTAAATCTGGCCGTGCGCATTGCACGTCTCCGGTTGCCCAGATGATGGCGATTTCGTGCCTGTGTTCAAGAATCTCGTGGATGTTGATGGACTCAAGTTCGTGAATGGAGGCTACTGTCATGGTAGAACTCCGTTGAGTTTGGGGGCGGGCTTGGAAGCCCGCCCCCGTGGTTAAAGGCTATTAGGCCTTGTCGGATTTGACGCGCAGGGTGATGCGGCCGGAAAGCGGCACGCAATCAAGTTGGATGTTGAAGCCCTGGCCGTCCTGGTGTGGCCACGCGCTGCCAATGCGCGTCCAGAACCCTTCGCCGCTCTCGGTGTCACGGACCTGATAGGCGACGTGGCTGGGCGTTTTGCTGGTGGTGGCGGTTTTCGCGCCGTTGGTTGGTGCTTCGTGTGTCTGTTTCGTTTTCATGTTATTACTCCGTTTTTGGTTTCTCCCCGCAGGGATTGGGAGTGTGAAAGGCAGCCGGAGAAGCGGAGCGTTGTCATGCTCAACACGGGAGCGCAGAGAATGGAGCGGGCCGGGCATTGACTGCTGCGCACGGATGCCACAACTCCCCAAAAGCCCAAGCGGGAGAACCAAAGGAGGAGACTGGAAAACGTCGGACACAGCAAGCCACGGATAAGGCGCATACCGCACGGATGGGAAACGCCCTTCAAAGCCGGAAGGTCATGCACAAGGCGGCAGAGGTTCTGCGGGCCTGGTGGTGGAATCAAGGCTTCAACATGAGGCTGCTGGAGACCACATCAATCCTGCCAAACCGACCTGCCGAAAACCACGGGGCGGAGATTTCAACATACTCGTGACCATAAATGACCGATGCCTGAAAGGCTGGTTCATGGCGAGGCATCAAGGGCTTGCTCATTGGATGGCAAATGCTGCAAAAACAGACCCCTGTTCCAGCTACGCGTTGAAAGCTGTGCCTAGATTCCTACTTTGTCAGCTTCTGCCTTCGTCTTGGCTGCTTCTGCCTTGGCCTTTTCAGCTTCTGCCTTGGCTTTCTCAGCCTCAGCTTTTGCTTTCTCGATTCGAGCGGCGGAGAGTTTGTCGTCTCCTTCTTTAACGCCCTTGACGAGGCTAAGATAAGTGTCGTAACAGACCAGCTACGACGCTTATGAACAAGACATACGGGCATGAACTGGCTGCTTAGAACCACCACTTGGCATAGTGAGGCATCGAGTCGCCGTGGAATCGTTGCTCCATGGCATGAGTTTGGGGGTCGCAGACCAGATTCCAGAACTGAATGTCGCCTGCAAACTTCTGCCATCTTGTGATGGTTTCCAGGCTGTCGGCAGCCGTTCCGGGTTTCTGGAAGCCGCTTCTGTGTACGTAGTCAGAAACCATGCCACGATCCATGTCACGCCGCCCGAGGCCGAGGGATTCAGCAATCTCACGCCTGTATGTCGTTTCTTTATGCCAGCGGTTGTAGCTGATAAACACCACCTTGGACGCCAGACCGCCCAACAGGTTTGTTTCTCCCGTTGCCTCACGCAGGTATTCGCGCGCTTGTTCGATGATGCGAGAAAAGTCAGGGTGCAGAAACGGTTTGTTTTTGAGTGAGGGGATGCCGGCGCTGAGGCTGGCGGCAGTGTTGGCCAGATCGCGCAGGACAATCACCACTTTCCGTGCCTGCTTTGCTTCGGGTAATTGCGCTAGGGACGTGAGGGAAGGGCCTTCAAAGCTCAGGCAGCGGACGGCGGTGCGGGCACCTGTGTTCCATTCATGGATGCAGGGATTTCGTCCCTTGTAGTGCAATTGTTTGGGATAGCAGACGGTTGTGGGCAGGCCGTGCGGCTCGTCCGGGTAGGTCATCATCCCGGCTTTCACACAATCATTCCACAAGATGAACCGCTGCGCAGGGCGGAATCGGGTGATCCATTCAATGAATCCGTGATGCCCACTGCGTTTGGTGCCCACCACCAGCATGTCGATGGGATGCCGCTGGCTTTCGATGAGACGGAGCATTTCATGCACCTTTTGAAACACCAATTCTGGTGAAGGCTTCCAGCCCGGCAGGCAGCAGACAGGGACAGCCAGAGGATTCCAAACAGGGTAATAGTTGTGCTTCTCATCCTGGTCAATCCAGGTCACGACCGGAAGCCCGCAGTGCATGGCAAAATGGATGCTGCCACTGGACGGCCCGATCATGAGCTTGGCTGCCTTGCAGTAGCCGGCCAGCCTGCTGAGCGGAATGCCGCGCAAATCATCGGTGCCGCGGATTTTATGCGCACCATTCACCGCGCCGACGCTTGCGACACGCAGGTTGTGTGGAAGCGCGGCCACCAGTGCGTTGAATCTGTCGGTGGCCCAGTTTTTATATGTCTGGCTGGACTTGGGGGTCGCGCGCGCGTGGAGCAGAATGTCGTATGCCTTGGCCGGTTTTGGCACGTTCCGGCCAAAATCACGATGGGTGGGCATACAAGCGCTGATGGGGTAGAAAATGCGTTCGGAGATTCTGCCTTCGGCAGGCTCGGCATTCGGATTGAACCACACATCGCCGGAACTCACGTCGATGTACCGGTCATGTATGGACCGGGGAACATGGCCCAGGCACTTGTGGCCGATGGTGTGGATGGTGTTGGGCACATGGGCCACGAACTTGGTCGCGAAATCCTCGTACAGGAAAAAACGGTCGGGCTGAGTGGCGACAATGATTTCCGCCCACTCACGGCTTCGTGCGAGAGTGCGCGCGATGCTCTGCCAGCGGAGCAGTTCGACGCCGAACTCTCCGATCCACGGGCCGATGAAAAGCTTGGGTTTGCGTGTGTGTTGCATAAAACGAAAGCTCTATTGGGGCCAGATGCCATGCTGCCGGATTGCGAAGACCTCGTCCGGCAAAAGGTGGCGGATGATGCCGCCGGTGAAATACCCCTCAATGCGTCTGACCACCTCGTCGGGCGGGATCATGGCCATGCAGCGGGGCAGCGGGCCCTCAACGACTTGCTCGCAGAGATTTTCAGGAAGGTCGCGGTCGTTGCCATCTCCGAGAGGAACGGTACGCTTTCTCCAGCAGCCGCCGGTTTCGCAGCATGAAAGCATTCCGACAGTGTGGATGAACTGGTGGTTCGGGTAGCATTCCCAGTGAGGCGGTTCACGCCCTCCGGCGATCACCACGCAGGGACGCAATTGCGGGGAACCCGCTTTGACCGGCACTGCGGCCGCGAGATGCATGGCGGCGGTCACCGGACACAACACTCCTTGTGCGTGATGCATCAGCAGCACCAGTTCACGCAGGCTGGTCTTGCCTCGCAGGTCGATCACATGGCGCAGGGCCGGATGGTGGTGATCTTCCTGTCCGACTTGGACAAACAGAACACGTCCACGCAATGCATCCACGACAGCCTGGTATCGCTCGGTGGACCACCATTTGATGGTGTAGTCCTTTTTCCCTCCGGCAGGCACGATCCAAAATGGAACATCTTTGCCCAGGATTGTCTGGACCGCCGAAGGCAATTGTTTCTCTTCGTCACTGAGGTGAATGTCGCCTTTGATGGCACGCGGTCTGATGGCAAGCCGAAGCTCCCGGTTCAGGAAGTGGATGAACCCATGCAGAAAATGGTACGGCCAGTCGTTGCTACGGTTGATCAACGGGTAGCGGCATTGAATCACACGGACGGCCGGATCGTCCTCATGCAATGGTGTGACATGCGGGTTGTGCAGCCAGAGGTCGGGGCATTTCCCCCGCACATCGGTTACAAAACGTCCAGGGTAGCCAGCATGCAGATCACGCACAGCGGCGGTCAGCATCGTCACATCACCGGGGGATTGGTTGTTGCTCAAGATGAGCTTGACCGGCTTTGCGGCGGTCCCAACACCCGGACTTGATGAGTCACGAAAAATTTGCGCTTCAGCGCTTGTATATAGCTCACTCATTTACAATAATGCCTAGGTATAAATATTTATTTATGCCGCACGGGTGCAAATTAGAATCTTGTTAAAATGCAAGATATGCAATCAAATCGTGCTTAATCAAAAAAAAATTAACACTTAAGCCAACTCGCCATGCCTGAAGGTTCAGACGATCCCGTGAAACCCGGTCAGCCGGTCCCCAAGGAACCCTGCAAAGGTTCCCAGCCCCCCCCTCCACCAGAGGAACCGGAAAGCTCGGACTGCAGCTGTAGTTGCAAACCTCCTCCTAACCCTCCTCCCTCTCCGCCAGAGTGCGGCGATGGAAATGAGACGGGAGGCGAAGACTGCGAAGAGGGCGGTGGTGGATACTCCCCTGGGTTTTGATTCGCGACCATTATCGGCAAAAAACATTCAACCAATTGACTCATGCCAGACTCTTCTGTTCTTCCAACGGGATCAATCCGCGGCGAGGGCATCGCTTCGGGATTGAACCACCGGCTGCAATACGTTGCGCTGCTCACCAACAACGCTTTCGGTGCCAACGGCAACAGCTGGCTGGTGACCACGGTGCCCTACATGAGTTTTGGCACAGTGATGGTGGACGACATGTCGCGGGAGGTGTTCATGGTGGAGAGTATGCGTGGCACGACGCGGTGGCTGTGGGATACTGACACCTCGCAATACGTGGGCGAATATGGCACGAAACGGCGGGTGACGGTCACGGTGGACGGTTATCTGGTCACTCAGCCCAGCGGAGCTTCGTGGCTGTTCTATGGTCCCGAAGCGCTGGAGGCGTTGCAAGGCAAGCTCAAGCAGATGACGGCAGCGGATGGAACGCAGACCATTGCGACCTATGACGGCAGTCAGCGGCTTGTCTCGCTGGTGCGCAGCCTGCCGGGAACACAACACAACGCGAGCCTGCTTTACACATCAGCCACCAGCGGTCCACATGCGGGGCGCTATCTTTCGGTGGAGAAACGCATCTCTCGCGACGGGGTGATGCAGTCGGTCAAACGCTGGAGCTACACCTACCATACGGGTACGGACAGCACGGGGAACTTGAACGACCTCAAGACTGCATCGGAGGAGGTGTTCAATGCTCAGACCGGTGAATGGGAGAGCTTGTACACGACTTACTACCGCTACTACACGGAGGACTCCTCCGAGGGCTTCAAATACGGGCTGCGCTTCACGCTCAATCCACAGGACTATGCACGCATGGTTCAGGACGGCTATCCGCCGGAGGATGTGAACGTGTCGCCGGACAGCCTGCTGGCAACTTACGCCACCTCGTACCGGCAATATGACGCACAGCAGCGTGTCACGCTCTGGCAGGCACGCGGAGGCACGCTGACCACGACCTATGACCGTCTTGACAGCGACGGCACGGGGCAGAACTGGAGCCGCCGGAGCATCAAGACCACGCCTGACGGCAGTGTGCAGACGGTGTATTACAATCAGGCCAACCAGCCGATTTTGAAAATGCTCTCCGGCGGCGGTGTGACCACGATGGAATACTCGGAGTATGACGACCAGTACCATCCGGTGTTGCGCTGCGGAGCGGACGCCATCGCCAGTGTCACCCAGCCTACGTCCTCTGATGAGGATCTCACGGTCACTCTGCACACAGATCAAGGGCTGCTCAAACGCTGGGAGTACTATCCGATGACGGGAGGCGGGACCGGTGCTGCTCCAGGCTACGTGAAATGGGAAGGGGTGCAGGAGGGTAGTGGCGGGGACATCACCAAGATTTACGAGCTGACGTACAGCGCGCATGTGATTGAAGACGACACGCTCTATCGCACGGCCTCCCGCACCGAGTACCGCAGTGATGCCGCAGGAGGCAGTGATCCTGCCACCACCGGCTACGACTACGAATGGTTCACGACAGGCAGTCTCCGCCCGCTCCAGAAAACCACCACGCTGCCGGTTGTTTCGACCGGTGAGAACGGCACAGGGGACACCTACACGCAGGTCGAACGCTATGACGGTTTTGGCAACACTGAATGGCTGAAGGACGAGGTTGGGGTGCTGGTGTTTCAGGTCTTCGATCCGATCACCGGCGGGTTGTGGCAGCGCATCACGGATGTCGACACCCTGCGCATGAACCCCGATGTGGTTCCAGACGGCTGGTCCACGCCCAGCGGCGGCGGCTATCACCTCATCAGTGATTTTGAATGCGATGCGCAAGGGCGCAACCTTCAGGAGCTTGGACCGCTGCACTCCTGCGATCTCGACGGCACCGCGAAGCTGGTGCGCAGTGCCGTGTTCCGCGTTTATCTGGACGGTCGCAGACAGACCTGGGTCAGTCAGGGGTATGCCGTGGGAGACGGCTATCGCACGTTGGGGCCGGTGAGCATCACCCAGCGCGATCTGCGCAATCAGATCACGGATCAAATCGAGTCCTCCAATCCTGGCGGGGACAAGATCGACGGAGGTGACCGCTTCCCGCAGTCCAACTGGACGAAGTGGACACGTCTCCTTTACTCCGACCAATCCTTGCTGCTGGCCTCCTGTGCTTATCACACGATTCCTTCCTCAGATCGTGAGGTGGATCAAAATCCCGTGCTTGGGTTCAAAGACGAACACTATCTTGAAACCGGTTATGGCTACGATGTGCAGGATCGCCGGAACAAAACGGTCAGTCCTGGTGGCACCATCTCACGTGACGTGCTGGATGCCCGCAGCCTTGTCACGGAGCGCTGGGTGGGCACCAATGACATCGGGGCCACGGACAGCAATCCCGCAGGCAGCGGCCCCTCCAGCGGCAACAACATGGTGTGCGTGCTGATCAACTCCTATGATGACGGCCAGGTGGACAATCCCGGCAACCTTCTTGAGGATCGCCGTCCGTTCAATGCCACCTCGGCGGATGATCAGGTCACAGTCTATGATTATGATTTCCGTGGCCGGCGCACTCGCAGCACCACGAGCGATGAAACCCACGTGCTGATCCAGGCCACCGCATACGACAACCAAAACCGTCCTATCTCCAGCACGAGCTATCACACGGCGGTGGATGACGCCAACCGCACGGCTTATCAAACCACGGCGCTTGATGCGCTGGGGCGCCCATATCTGCAGCAAAACTATGGGGTGAACCAAAGCACCGGGGCTTTGACTTATCCGCTTCAAACCAGTGCTTGGTATGACCCGCGTGGGCTGTTGATCAAGACCGTCCAGCCTGGGTTCAATGGCTACACCAAAACGCAATTCGATACGTTACGCCGACGGACTGCTTCCTTCCTGGCCTATCCGCCTACCGGCGGACTTGATGGCAACAGCAATGACGTGACGGATGACATTGTCATCGAGCAGAATGAAAACAGCTACGATGATGCCAGCAACGTTCTGCTTACCACGGCCCGGCAGCGGTTCCATGACGCCACTGGCACCGGGACTTTGCAAGGCCCCAGCGGATTGGAGCCGCTGGCACGTGTGACTTACGTAGCGCAATGGGCTGATCCGATTGGACGCCAGCGCGTGCAGGCTGATTATGGCACCAATGGTGGTGCCGAATTGGTGAGGCCTGCTGTGGCACCTGCGCCATCGGACACCGTTCTCGTCTCACGCACTGATTACGCGCAGGACGGCCAGCCCGCACAAACAGTCGCCCCTGATGGTGTGGTAACCCGGACACAAAAAGACCGCCTGGGCCGTCAGATCAAACTCATCGAGAACTTTGTGGCTGATGCGGCAGAAACCGACAGCGGTGCCAACCGTACCACCGAATATGTGTATGCGCCCGATGGCGGGTTGAGCCGGTTGATCGTCAAGAACATCATGACGGGGGACCAGGTCACTCGCTGGGACTACGGCACCACTTTGGAGGACAGCGGCGTGGCACGCACCGACCTGCTGCGATCCAAGATGTATCCGGGCGATGTCGCGCCTGACGGCACGATCTTGCGCAGCATGAGCTACACATATGACCGCCAGGGGCGTAATACCGGCACCACGGATGCCAACAGCACAGAGCATGCTTTTGATCTCGACAAGCTGGGCCGAATTTTGGAAGATCGGGTCGTGACCTTGGGAACTTCCATCGATGGAGCTGTCCGTCGCATCAGCCGTGCCTATGATGCACGTGGTCTGGTCAGCAGTATCACCAGTCATGACGATCCCACGGTGGGGGCGGGCAGCGTGGTGAATCAGGTGGTCAACGAATACGACGCATTTGGCCAGTTGACGGCCGACATCCAAAGCCACAGCGGAGCCGCCGATGGCAGTACGCCTCGAGTCAGCTACTCCTATGCCGACGGCAGCGCCAACACCACACGACGCACGAGTATCACTTATCCCTCAGGGAAGGTCATCTACATTAGTTATGGCGATGCGGACAGCATCGACGACCGTCTTGACCGTATGGCCGCAACTCAAATTGCCGGAGAGTCTGATACACTTGCCACCTTCGAATGGGCTGGGGCGGGCAGGTTCCTGCGACTGGGGATGCCGCAGCCAGGTCTCGAACTGACCTATCACAAACCTGACGATGAACCGGTGGGTGACTCCGGCGATCCGTATTCAGGTTACGATCGCTTTGGCCGCACCGTGGATATGCGCTGGAACAAGCTCGTTGGTGAGGCGGCCACCATGTTGGACCGAGTTCAGTACGGATATGATCGAGCCAGCCGCCGCCTGTGGCGTCAAGACTTGGCCGCGCCTGCCAGCACGAAACAAGACAAGTTTTATCAATATGACGGACTTGGCCAGGTCATGAGTGCAGACCAAGGCAACCTCAATATCAACCGCACTGCCATCGCGGCGATCCCGGCCAGCGCTGAATCGTTCGCCTACGATCCCATTGGCAACTGGCAGAACTATCAGCGCGATGAGGACGGGTTCCCGGTGCTGGAACAGCCGCGTCAAAACAATCAGGACAACCAGATCGTGAGTTTGAGCGGCATCGCCGCCGGAACCAGCTACGATGCCAGCGGCAACATGACTGCCACGCTCCCGGACAAGGACGGAGACTGGTCGAAGGGCTATACGATGAGCTGGGATGCTTGGAACCGCCTTGTGCAAGTCAATGATGCTCAGACCACCGATGAAGTGGCTCGCTATACCTACGATGGCACCACACGACGCACGACCACGGAATCAGCCAGCGTCGTACGCCACTACTTCTACAACGATGTTTGGAAGTGTGTGGAGGAACGTTTAGACGCCAGCACCACACCTGAGCAGCAGTACTTCTGGGGCATGCGTTCCGGTCACCGTGATGAGTTGCTGCGCCGTGACAACAGCGGGACAAGTCTGTACTGCCTGATGGATTACTTTGACCCCATCGCAATCACCGATGACGATGGCACCGTGGAAGAACGCTACTCCTTTAGTGCCTTTGGCCTGGTGCAGTTCTTGCAGTATGACTTCACTCCTAAGACGAGTTCGTTGTCCGCTTGGAACTTCCTGTTCCACGGGCAGTTCCGCGATAGCGAGACTGGCTGGGATAACTATGGCTACCGATACTATCAGCCGGAGTTGGGGAGATGGGCAGCCAGAGATTTAGCCGAACTGGATGGTTATAACCTCTATGCATTTTCTCAGGAATCCCCAATAAATAAGCTCGATTATCTCGGTCGCTATTCGTTCAAAAATGACACTCCACTTGGCCACCTTCTCCCATATTTATCTCCTGGGCTGTTTGATCCCCCCACTCACTATCCTGATTCTGTATGGGAAGCTGTAGAGAAGTCGGAGGCATTTATTGAGTACAAGGAGACATTAAGTGTGTTGGCGGTAAATAGTGCTATTAAGGCACAGGTGAAAATTGCAAAAGGTCCAGGCTTCGCCGATCATATTCACACCCAAGATTCAAAAGGCATGAACTTGATTCAAAATGTTCATGCTTCGGTGATTGCGGGCGGGTTAGATGTTAGAGTTTTGCAGGGGCATCCCGTGACTATTGATTGCACACAAGGTAATGGCAAAAACGGGTGCCATTGCAAGGCATCAACGACTTTACATGTAATCGTCGAAGATGACTATGGGTTTGGATCCTATTCAGGGGATCAAAATGGAAATTTTGGCAATACGGGATTAAAGTGGATATTTGGAGCGATGACTCTAGGCACCGCTCAAAATTACAAGATTAAAGACTATAGAGACTTTGAGTGGACCTATGAATTTGATAAGTAAAATTAGGAGGACAATCTTCTTCTTGTTAGCGACTTTTGCTGCGGTGGTATTGCTCAAGTTTTATTTGGACGTGCAAATCACCACTGATAAGAATAGAAAGCGTGAAGTTGTCGTCGCTATGCTGAGGGACATGGCAGGGTTGGTCAACAAAGAGGAGGCATCAGGGAACATCGAGCAAATCAGAGACAAGCTAAGCAAATATGCTGCCAACAGCAATTTAAAGGGGGTTCTAATTTGCAAACCGCAATTTAAGAGTGACCCTCTTGTTGTATATGAAGGAGAGTTAACTGAGCCCTTTGTTGAAGTGCTGTTTTTAGGAGGATACATTACACAATGGACGCGTGTTCAATGGCTTGACGATCGTCGACGGTTGCAAGCCCTAGACAGCAAAAAGCAGGAAGCAAAAAAACTTCCGACGGAGTGAGGTATAAAACAAGACAACTTTGAAGCTACAGAGAGGTGACCTCCAGAGTGGAGAGATCTCCACAATTTTGTAATAACATCGAGATTAGACGTGAATACTTACACAGTAAACATCACAGGGGAACTCCTTCTTCGTATACTTGCCGTGAGTCTATCACTCACTCTCTCCCTATCAGCGCAAGCTCCCGCTGGAACTGTGCGAGAATTCAAAGACCTGCTCAAGCACATCCCCTCCAAGGACTTCCTCAAGCTGCGCGGCAACACGAAGACCGAAACAGCGGCAGCCATGTCCAAGGACATCACTGCCCGTGAACTCAACAAAGAAACCACCTTCCGCATTGAGGTCGGCAAGGTGGACTCCTGGCCCTTTGCAGGCGAGAACATCACAGGCTGGCGGGTGCATTGTCAGGACGAAAGGGTCAAGGAAGGCAGCCTTTACATAACTGTGAGCGCCTGGGCCTACATTCGGGCCGATCCCGATGGTGTTTTGAAGAACATACGTCCCGGCAAGAAGATCGTCGTCACCGGCACCATCACCCGGGCTGACATGACAGCAGTGGCCGAACCTGTGTTGAACATTGATCTCAGGGTTTCCAGCATCAAGCCTGCAAAGTGACAACGGGATCTAGGGTAAGGCTGATTCTCATCTGCCAGTGGAGTTAGGCTAATCAATCTTCTGCGAAGAACCATTATTCTAGAAGCAGATGCTATCAGTCGAATGTCGAAGCAGTAAATAATCCATGAAAATCAACCGACCCATTTGGGAAGCTCACGGCCCTACAGGATCATTGCAAGGTCAAGACACGTTCGCTTCGCTTTTGCTGCGACATCGCACTTTTGTCGACGTAGGAGCGGGTCACGGGATTTTTAAAAACAATACGTGGAACCTAGAACGCATAGGGTGGAGAGGATTGTTGTTTGACCGCAATCCTGAGGCTGTTGAAAACTGCCAGGCCAACCGGCTTTCTCCTGCTTATTGTGTTGATGTAACAACCTTCGATTTCGCTGCATGCTTTAGCAATCACAAACTGCCGCGTGTCATTGATTACATCTCCTTCGACGTAGATAACTCCACCTCAAAAGCGGTGATGAATTTCCCGTTCGAGAAGTACGACTTTCTGGTCATGACGATTGAGCATGACCTGTTTTCTCGTGGCAGCCAGGCCAAGGAAGCTGTGACTGACCGGATGAAGGGATTCCCACAGTATCGGCTGGCCGCAGAAAATGTTTGTGCCGGAGAAGGGAAACCCATGGAGGACTGGTTCATCAACCGCAACTATTTCCCTGACGAACTGCTTTCGGAGAAAATGACCGACGTGCCTTGGTGGGCTGTGATCAAAACGCTATCAGAGGCACGGGCACCGGGCACGATGAGGACGCCGAACTGATTCCCGAGTTTTCAGGGAATAATCGATTTCGACCTTCAACCGGATCGTCTAGTGGCGAGGTCACCATGGTTTTTGCGTGCAGCAGCCTTTGCCTGCGACTCGAAGTGGTGAAACTGCCGCTCCAACTCCTCCAATTTCCGCTGGGTCACAAACGAGCGGAATCTCCCGCCGATGAGCTTTGCGCCGAGTTCGGCAGAAACATCGGACTCAGGCCATGGCAGGTCATTATCCATGTCGCCGCAATGAATTGAGCGTGCTATTTCCCTGCGGTAGTCCGCTTCTTTCCTCAATCGATTGAGGCTGACAAACGCGATCCCGCCTGTGTTTGGGTCTCTTTTGCCAAGAGCAGCCTCCAGCAGTTTTTTGTATGAAGCAGCTACCCGTTTAAACACGTCATCAGGCAGCGGCACGTCATAATATCCCCGCCACTCTGTCTTCAACCGCATTAGCGTGGTGCCAAGATCTTCAAGCAGTACAATTCCTTGCGCTCCCGGATGCTTGACGAGGATCTCGCTCCATCTGTCCATGGGTAGATCGAAAACCACTGGCAGCAAAACGGCGGGATCATTGCTGCGGGTGCCGCCTTGAACTTGTTGTTTCAGGTTCGGCTCATTCAAATACTTGGGACTCAATTGGCTGGTGGGCGTCGCGAGTCGGAACCGTGGATGGCTCTGAAAAGCGTCGGTGATACAATCAGGCATCACCACATGGTTCACGGAATGGTCTGTGCGGCGGATCCAATCAACGAAAGCCTGGTAGTCCGTGCCGCTGGGGCATGCAATAATTCGTCTGCACGGTTTGGCGGAAGTCAGCCGGAGCATCTCACGCACCTTGGCAGAAACCACTTCAGGTCGTGGTGCCCATCCCGGCAGGAGACAAAGGGGTACCTGGAACGGATTCCAATGACTTTGATGGCAGCCTGTATGCTCACACCATGTCACCAGTGGAGTCTCGCACAGCATCGCCAGATGCATGGGGCCGCTGGATGGCCCCACCAACAACTTGCTCATACCAAGGTGCCCGGAGAGGTCTGCGAGCGGAATGCCGCGAAGATCGACTGTTCGGGGGATATGATAGGCCCCTTCTGCGGAGCCAATGCTGCCGATCTTGAATTGCGACGCAAACTGTTCCATAAACGCTTCCCACGCCCGAAGGGGCCAGTTCTTAAACTGCTGATTCGATTTCTCAGAGGCTCTGGCATGAATCAGAATATCACAGCTTTCGGCCGTCTTCCGAATGCTGGAGCGTTTAGCATAGTTGATGAATTTCGAGTGATGCCGGGCTTGCAGTTCGTGTTCCTGCCATTGTTCTCCCGTGACGAATGGCGTCATGTGGCGATCTTCTGGCCCTGGGGCAAAACTCTGTCCAAGGCCGTGAAAATGATGATCCCAGCACCCTCTGCCACCCGTGTGAATGGTACTTGGTTCGAAGGCCACCAACCGATCGGCGAAATCTTCGTACAAGAAAAAATGCGCCTGACGGGTGGCCACGACCACCTCATCCCACTGCGATTCTGCGGCAACAGCCCTCGCTCTGGCCTGCCAGCGCATGAGTTCGACACCGAATTCTCCGACCCAAGGGCCTATGAAAAGCTTTGGCATTACGTGGAACAATCAAATTTAGGCCAGATGTTCGACAACGAACGGCCGTTAAGAGTAACCATCCGATAGCAAATTATTCCGGTCAACAACCGCCTGAATCGTTCTGGCAGCGTGAGCGGCATTGGTATTGATAATGCGTTTTATCAATACTTGAGTAGGGCGGTTTTTGGGCGAGTGACTTTTTTCGCTCGGTGTCATAAATTTGAAACACTTCTGTGCTAAAGTGAAACCATTGGAGGCTGAATGGTCGAAAGGAATGAAATTGAGCTGGCACGACTCGATCGTTTGATTGGTGAACTGCAATGGAAGATTTTTCAAGGTGGCGGGTTTCAAGCCGCCACCACAAGCATGCTTGTGAAACAACTGGTCGAAGCACAGCAGAATTCGGCTTCAGTTCATCAGGAAGAGCAACGAGAAAAGGAAAAGAAGGATCGAGCTGAGCAACAAGAGCGAAGATGGGTGATTGCGAGAGCAGAGCGCGAACTTGCTCTGTCGCAGTCAGAACAGCGCGATTTCGCATCATTCTTGCAGTGCGAATTTTTCACCAAGGAAATGTTCCCCCGCCTTGATCAGTTTTACAGCCAGACATGGGAACGCTTGAGCGAAGAGGGCAAGGTTGAAATGAGCAAACGTGTATGGGAAGGTGTTAAACAGGGGCAATATCAATTCCACGAGTTGCCTGATTCTGTGAAGGAAAAAGAGGCAAAACAAATGGCCTCCTATTTGACTCACGACGGCACCAGAGAGTCTTTCGCAAACGAGATCAAAGAAGCCGACCGGAACGACTTTTTGGAGGCGCATGCTGCCGGTCGCAAGGCAGAGTCCTATCAAGTTTTGGACAGGCCTGTATTTGCCAGAGCAGTGGCGAATTGTGATGCGAAGCAGCTTGCCGCTGCGATCCTGCGTCGTGGGAAGGAGGTGGATGCTCAACCGACAGCAGGCCCCCTCGCCTCAAGCCATGTGCCCACAACTGCCAAATCTTCTTCTACACAGGGGCTTGGCTCGATGGAACTGGATGATGTGCTCAATGACATCAAAGCAGTTCAAGCGTTACCAGCACAGAGCGCATCCTCATTGCCCCAACCCCAATCCGAACGCAGGCGTTGATCGAACGCAAGTGCCCTGCATGCGGCAAGTGATGCATGCTTGCAAGACTTGGAGTTGGTAATCACTCAGTCTTGCCCTCAAGGAACGAACGCAGTTGAACGGTATCGGCTTATTCGATAGGATAAAAAGATAACCAACGGAGAGTTGTGATGAGGGAGGTCCCTGTTCCTTCCGTCGAGAGAGTGCTGACATTGGCTGGTTTCCAAACACTCGCGGATGTGCCGCCGGAGGTGGAGTGGTTCGCCAACATTGAAAATGAGAACACGCGCAGGGCATATCGCAATGATGTTCATGACTTCATGACGTATGTCGGCATCCGTCAGGCTGCGGATTTTCGGTTGGTAAAAAGAGCGCATTTGATTGCCTGGCGGAAGCAGCTTGAAGCCCGCTCCCTCGAAGCGGCCACGGTGCGGCGCAAGCTCTCCGCAGTTGCCTCCCTGTACGACTTTCTCTGCGAGTGCAACGCTGTCGCGTTCAATCCCGTCGATGGTGTCAAGCGGCCCAACATGGGCGCTCACGAGGGCAAATCCCCTGCCCTGGGAGATGAGCAGGCTAAAGCCATTCTCGAAGCACCACGCGCCGACACCCTCAAGGGGCTGCGGGATCGCGCCATTCTCTCAGCCCTGCTCTTCCACGGCCTGCGCCGGGCGGAACTATGTTGCTTGGCTGTTGGTGACTTGCAGTCGCGTCGGGGAGTGCTGCATTTCCGGGTGCTCGGCAAAGGTGGAAAAATCCGTTTTGTGCCGGCACATCCGCACACCTTGCAGCGGATCAGCGAATACCTGGAGCGTGCCGGGCACGGTGAAGAGGCAGCCTCGGCGCTTTTTCGTCCGGTGAAAAATTCCTCGGGAGTGCCAGGTAGGGCGCTGACTGGGCATGCCGTTTACAAAGATGTGGTGCGCAAATACGCACGACAGATCGGTGTCAGTGTGAACGAGGTGTGTGTGCACGGATTGCGGGTCACAGCCGCCACCAATGCCCTCGATCATGAGGCTGACATCGCCAAGGTCCAGGAATGGCTTGGTCACGCCAACATCTCCACAACGAGGCTCTATGACCGCAGGAGCATGAAGCCTGAGGATTCCCCAACCTTCAAGGTGAGCTACTGAGGCGCGGGCTTGAGGGCTGACAAAGAGGCTTCCCTCACTGTTTGAGGACTTGTTCGAGAACGCCCAGCTCCAGTTCAGTCTGCGCCATGCGACCGAGATCAATGAAAACACTGCTGATGGCTGATTTCAGTTTCGCTGATTTCTGCTGTTCCAGAGAAGAGTCCAGGGTTGTGAAGATGTCCGTCAGCTTGCCTCGGAAAGTATTTGCCGCTCTGATGGCATCCTGGCGTGAGGTGTTTTGTATGCTTGTGTGCGTCCCGCTCCAGATGCGTTTGCTCATTTCATATTTTCCCTTCTCGGTGAGCTTGTCGTAGCCATTTCGGTAGAAATGATCGAGCAAGCCAAATTCGGCTTTGCTGAAGCGCTCATGGCGCAGCAGGTCGCCATATTCTTTCCGCTCAGCTTCACTCAGCGCATTTTCACGTTCCAAGACGATGACGAGTGCTTGTTCTTTATCCTGCGGCAGGTCGAACTCCAGTTCTGCGGCCAGCTTGGTGCGGAGTGATTCGAAGCTCGCGGCAGTTCCTTTTTCCATGCACGCAACAACTGCCCTTTGATGCTCATTGAGGATGTCAATAATCGGCGTGCCGGTATCATTGCTGCTCCCAATGGCTTTGCGAGTGCAAATACCGGCTTCTCTGGCGAGGCCATCAAGGTTCAGCTTTGAGGAGAGAACATCCCAATTGGAAATCAAACGGTCTATGTAAGCGTCTGTCATATCCGCAGGACGACAGCTCGGCATGTCGTGACCAGTCTTGAGCTTGTATTGCCGGGCGACGCGCAATTCTTCGGACTGGATATGCCGCAAGTAGGGCGCAGGACTGCCATGATGCTCAAGCGAACCCGCGATTTGAAGTAAAATCTCGGTGAGGTTCCTTTGGGCAGACTTGAAGCCCTTGGTGGGATCGAAGTATGCACGGGGCGCGGTCTGCCTGACATTTTGTGCGATGCCTGCCAAGGGTTGAATGGCGAATGTAACCAGCAGGCAGACAACTGAAATGCAGGTCGTTAACGGTTTTTGAACCAGTTTCATGGGATTCTGTTTCACGGAGGCGAAACATGACCCAGGGGACGTACAGCGCGTATGACAGCGAAGGCCGGCGCAAATACCTGACACCCGCGGAAGGAAAGAAGTTCCTGAAATCCATCCGGAAACTGACTCGTGCAGAGGCGTTGTTTTGCCAGACGATCTACTTCACCGGCATGCGGATTTCGGAGGCGCTGTCGCTGACGCAAGAGGATGTGGATTACACAACGGGAGCACTACGGGTTCGTTCGCTCAAGAAGCGTCAACGGCGCGAGTTCCGCCGCATTCCTGTGCCTGATACCCTATTGTCGGGATTGCGTCAGCTAGCGTGTGATAAAACGACGGAGCGGCTTTGGACGTTTTCCCGTTCCACAGGATGGCGGATCATCAAACGTGTCATGGCCGAGTGTCAGATTGAGGGGATTCATGCGACAACCAAGGGGTTGCGGCATGGGTTTGGTGTGCGCGGTGCTCTGGCAAAAATACCGCTGAACTTGCTGCAGCTATGGTTCGGTCATTCCCAGTCGGCGACGACGGCTATCTACCTCGATGTGCGGGACGATGAAGAACGGACGCTGATGCAAAGGACGTGGAAATAGGCGGACATGATGGTTGAGAAACCGCCGCATCGGCGTATGATCGGTGAAACAGAATCCCATGAAACTGTTTCACGTCCATCTTGGGAAGTTTTAGAGGAGCAGTGGTTTCTCAGACGTGAGCTTATGGCCAATGGCAAAAGCGCTGGGACAGTCTGGCGTGCGGAGCCCTGATCAACAGAATGGGATGATCAATTTAACTAAAATGCTTATTGACATATTTTGTCCTGACGATTTTTTAGTGCAAACACACTATCATAAAGACTGTGTGTTAACAACGAGGGGACAATTTATGCCTACCAATTCATACACCGGAATTATTGATGTCTACTATGCGAACAACTACACCATTGCCGGCCTTCAAGCCGCCGGGGTGACAGCTGTTCTCCACAAAGCCTCCGAGGGAACCACGGTGACCGATTCCAAGTATGCGTCGCGGAAGCAGGCGGCGAATCAGGCCGGCATCCTTTGGGGCGCATATCATCTGACGAATGGCGCGAGCGCCAAGAAGCAGATTAACAACTTTTTCAGCGTTGAGAGCGGGGCGGACGGCACGACGCTCATGGCGTTGGATTGGGAAAGGAGCCACGACGGAACGATTCCTGACATTGATGGCATTCGCGAACTTGTGACAGAGTTCAATAACCGGACCGGCTACTATCCCATGCTGTATGGGGGGCACACGCTGCGGGACACCCCGGAGGTGGTGCTCGGTGACACGTTGCTTGGAAAGTGCCCATTGTGGTATCAGCGCTATCGCTGGGATCCTTTGGGAATTCCGGTGCGCACATGGCCGACCTACACCTTGTGGCAGTTCGCAGATGAGCACCGGGGCTTTGGTTCACCGCCTGCAAACGTACTGCCTGGGGCTGATTTTAACCGGTTTCAGGGCACGGCTCAAGAACTGGCGGCTGCGTGGCCATTTCGTGGAGTAACGACTCCGGCGGGTCCGCTGCCACCGCCTGAGCTGCCGCGCAAATACGAGGTGACGGCCAGCAGCCTCAATGTGAGGACAGCGCCCGGAATTGACAGCAAGGTGAAAGGAGCGCTGAAACTCGGCGCGGTCGTGCCGTGTCTCGAGCTCAATGATGACAAGACCTGGATGCGGACCGACGATGGTGCGGGCCTGAAAGGGTGGTGTTCGCTGCGCTGGCTGCGTCCCTTGGTGGGAACGCCTTTGGCAGGTGAACCGGAGTGGATGAAGGCGGCGCGAGGAGAGATCGGCGTGCGTGAGGTTCCCGGTTCAGGGGATAACCCGCGCATCGTGGAATACCTGCAGAGCACCACGCTGGGCAGACCGGACAATCAAAATGACGAAACACCTTGGTGCAGTGCTTTCGCCAACTGGTGCCTCGAAGACGTCGGCATGGAGGGCACGAATTCCGCATGGGCACGAAGCTGGTTGAACTGGGGGCAGCGCATCACGTCTCCCGTGCCTGGCTGTGTGACTGTTTTCTCTCGTGGCGCCAACTATGGTCATGTGGGCTTTTTCATCGAAAAGAAGAACGGTCTGATCTACGTGCTCGGGGGCAATCAAAGCGACAGTGTCTGCATTGACGGCTATCCTGAAAGCCGCCTGCTGGGATACCGAATGAATGCTTGAAATGACGCGTCTTTTGCAATGGGTGCTGACTAATTGCCCGGAGCTGAATTTTGGGCCTTCCTTCGTCACTGAAGGAAGCGGGAAGCGGAGGGGCCTCTCAGAAACCTTGGGTCTTCTGGCAGCACCTTCGTTTTCACTCGCTGCAATCGCTTCCAATTGAAACGGTTCATGAAAAGTGCAAATAGTGCCAGACTGGCAATGCTCATTGACGCAGACAATGCTCAAGCAAGCGTGGTTTTCGAATTGCTCGCCGAGATTTCGCGTTATGGAATCGCAACCGTCAAGCGGGCATATGGTGACTGGACTACACCTTACCTCAAAAGCTGGAAGGAGGTTCTTCACAAACTGGCCATTCAACCGGTCCAGCAATTCAGTTACACCACAGGCAAAAATTCCACGGATTCCGCATTGATCATTGAGGCGATGGATCTTCTTCATGCGGGACATCTCGACGGGTTTTGCATCATATCTTCTGACAGCGACTACACGCGGCTGGCTACTCGCATAAGGGAGGCCGGATTGGTGGTTTATGGGTTCGGGGAGAAGAAAACCCCGGAAGCCTTTGTCGCCGCATGCGACAAGTTTGTTTACACGGAGATATTGAAGCAGTCGCAGCTTTCGCCGGCACAACAGGAGGCTTCGACAACAGGTCCGCTGGAATCGAGTGGTTCTCCTGCTTTGATTCAAACTGATCTGAAAACCATGTTGGACGCGGCGATTTCTGCGGTGGCAGGGGAGGACGGGTGGGCTCCGTTGTCAGCGGTTGGCCACATGCTTCTCAAAACGAGCCCGTCGTTTGATCCGCGTAACTATGGCTGCCAAAAACTGGGGGAACTTATTCGGAAACAGTCATTCATTGAGATAAAAGAAGTTGCCGGTGGCGGAAGCTCTACGGTGGTGCATCTGTACGTCCGCATCAAACAGCAGGCACCTGCCGTCTGACTCCCAGTTTCGTGGGGTGAAACGCAAACTCTTGGCTGACATGACCTCTTCTCAACGCGTGGCCTACTCGCCCGGCGAATTCGCCAAGATGTTCGGCAAATCGCAGACGTGGGGGTACCGGCAGATTTACGCGGGGAAAGTCAAGACCATCACTGAGCATGGGCGGATTTTGATTCCGGCAAAAGAGGTTGAGAGCATCCTCGAAAGCGCAGGCATCTACAACGGCCGCGAGAAACCGAAAGCGGCTCAAGCGAGAATCAAAAAGATGACGCCTGAGCAGAAGAGCGTCTGGCAGCGGTTTGTTGAACTGCGCAGGCAACCAGCGAGTGGTGCAGTGGCTAAACCACTGCAAAACCCAATGCCTCGCAATCCGGGCAAAGGCAAGGGTTCACGCAGTTCGACGAGGCAGCGGCTTGCAATGTCATGGGGATCAAAAAAGCGCTCCGTCCAACGGTAGGTCAGGTAATAGAATGCCAAGCGATCAACGTGTTTAAATTATTGATATACAATCTATTAACATTAATAAATGCATGAATTTTGGATAAAAAATCTTGCAATATTGATTGTGATTTGTTATGATAGCTAAGGAGGTGGCTTCATGAACAAGCTGGACGAACTGCGAAAGTATTTGAAGCACGGCAGCGTGTATCGCCGTGAGGATCTGGCGAAATGGTCTAATGCTGTGGACAGGCATATCAAACAGCTCGTGGCATCGGGTGAGTTGGTGAAGCTCTCGTCAGGCCTATATCTGCATCCCAAGAAGACTGTGTTTGGCAAAGCCCCTGCCGACGATGCCAGCCTCGTTGCCGCCTTCCTCAGAGATAACCGTTTTCTGATAACGTCACCGAATGCGTACAACGCGTTGGGGGTAGGAGCGACGCAGCTCTATAACGAAACTGTGGTGTATAATCACAAGCGCCATGGGCATTTCAAACTGGGTGGTCGCAGGTTTGAATTCCGTCGCAAGCCGAGCTTCCCGAAGAAGATGACCGAGGAGTTTTTGCTGGTCGATTTGATGAACAATCTGAAACACGTGGCTGAAGATGCACAGTCTTTGGTGTCACGAGTGAAAGAAAAGAGCGAGCGGCTTAGCAGCAAATCGCTCAAACAAGCCGCTCATGAATTTGGGACAGTAAGGACCCGCAGGTTTTTTGACAACGTGGTGATGAAGGAGATCAACCATGGCGGCTGACTTCCTGCATAATCACAAGGAATTCCCGGAGCTGATTCGCATCGTTGCCGATGAAAAGGGCATCGTTCCGGTTCTCGTTGAGAAGGATTATTGGATCATGCATTGTCTTCATGGCTTGCAGCAGCATGGGATGCGCTTTGAACTCAAAGGCGGCACGTCGCTTTCCAAAGGGTTTGGGATCATCAAACGGTTTTCTGAAGACATCGACATTCGGATTGAACCACCAACGAGCATGAGCGTGGCGACCGGACGGAATCAGAACAAAGACAAGCAGGTCGAGAGTCGAAGGCAATTTTACGAATGGCTGAATGATACGATCAAAATTGATGGAATCGAAGATGCAGTGCGTGACCATGCCTTCGATGATAAGCTGATGCGCAGCGGCGGCATTCGCCTCCATTATCCTGAAGTGACCGGCATGAAGTCCGACCTCAAAGAAGGTGTCTTGCTTGAAGTAGGATTCGATGATGTCACTCCGAACGTAGCGAAAGACATCAGTTCGTGGGCATACGATCATGCCGCCGGAGTGGTCGAGATTATCGACAATCGAGCCAGAGGCGTGCTTTGTTACAGCCCGGCTTACACGCTGGTGGAAAAACTCCAGACCATTTCCACGAAATTCCGCAAGCAGCAGGCAGAGAAGGAATTTCCTCGCAATTTCTTGCGCCACTATTATGACGTGTATTGCCTGCTCGGGGAGGATTCCGTGAAGGAATTCATAGGCACGGGTGGCTATCATGCGCACAAGAAGAAGCGGTTTCGCTCAGAAAACCCCGACCTCACTTCAAACGAAGCGTTTCTTCTCAGTGATCCTGGGGTTCGGGGCTTGTACGCAAAGCAATATGACGACAGTCAATCACTGTATTACAGCGGCCGTCCCAGCTTTGATGAGGTTCTGAAGCGAATCGGTGAGTTCGCAGAGGCCCTATAATGAATTGATGGATGCTGCAATGGCGTGGCGGCGGTTAAGCCGCCACAGCAAAAGATACTTTCTGCGCCTGTGCGAGGCTGTGTTCGCGGCGAAGGTGCCCGTAGGTGCGCATCGCCAGAACTCCGCCATCCTTGTGACCGAGCCACTTGCTGACACATGGAATGTCCACCCCACTTTCGATGCAAACGGTGGCGAAGAAGTGGCGCAGGTCATGGTGGGTGATGCGCTTCATGCCAACCTTCTTCGCGGCCCTGTTCATCGCTTTCTGGCATTCGCGCACCTTGAACACTGCAGAAGACTCGTCCTCGTCTTCGCGCTCACTCCGCATCCGCTCGAAAAGGGCGCGTGCACTTGGGATCAAAGGCACTGCGCGGATTTCGCCATTCTTTGTGCCTTCCTCGGGATCTCCAAGCACCAATATCTCACCTCTTGAAAAACTAACATCCCCCCAGGTGATGCGTCCGGCTTCGGAAAGCCGGCAGCCGGTGTATGCCATGCCTTCTGCAAAATCGGCACAGTGCTGGGTGAAGCCAACCTTGGGTGCTGCCATCTCTTTGATGAAGGCGTGAAACTGCGCGAGACTCGGAAGCTCAAGCTTCTTGGGTTTGACCGGCTTGCGCTCCAATTCGTCAGCGGCATTGGCAAAGATGACGCCGCTTTCAATTGCAAGACACAACACATGGCGAAGGAATGCGATGGAATTATTGTAGCGCGTGGAACTGGCTTCCTTGGCGTAACCGGCTGCCCATTCACGGCAGCCGCCGGGGGTAATTTTGCGCACTTCTATTTCTGCCAGTCCGGGCCAGCTCTTGAGAAGGGCGGCGTGGATTTCACGCCAGTATTTGCGGGTGCGGCGCTTGATGCTGACTTTCACGTCGAGCCTTTGCAGGTGCAGCTCTGCGGCCTGTCCGAAAGTCATTTTGGCGTCGGACGGGCTGGTGTCACGTGCTTTGCGTTGCTGGTGTTCCTTGCGGGCACCGGCAAGCCGGGCCTCTGCGACAGAAAAGTGTTTGGTTTTAAGCGACTTCCAAACCTCTTTGCCATTGAGGAACAACCGCGCATAATAGCCGCCTGACTTATGGCGGACCAAGTTCTGCAACCTTGTCTTTTCCCACGTTTTCACAGTGGCTGGCGTCTTCATGCCTGCACCGTAGAACAAGACCGTGAGAAAGCAAATTGCGAGCTTGTTATTATCGTTGTAAACGACTCATTTGCAAATAAAAAGCGCCCGTAGCTCAGTGGACTAGAGCAGCGGATTTCTAATCCGTAGGTCGCAGGTTCGATCCCTGCCGGGCGCGCCACTCCGCTGGCAAAGCCCGGATCGCTGGCGTCAGAGGGGCAAGTCGAGAACGCTCTTGCTGAAACGCTTGCCATTTCCGCCTCACTGCGAAAGACTCGCGCCCGCATGAGCCAGCCAGCCACTCAAGAGATTAAGCACCTGCGCGACTTATCGCCGCATCAATGGAAGTCCGGCATCGCCGCGTGGCTCGGCTGGCTGTTCGACGGCCTGGACATGCATCTCTACACGCTGGTGTGGACGGTGTTTGTGGCGCAGCTCATGGATCTGCCGCAGGACGCGCCGGATGTCGGTGTGAAGGGTTCGATTATCCAAGCCGCGTTTCTCGTCGGCTGGGCGGTCGGCGGCGGTTTTTTCGGACGCATCGGCGATCTTCTCGGCCGCAGCAGGGCGCTGATGCTCACCATCCTCACCTATGCGTTGTTCACCGGCCTGTCATACTTCGCTACGGAGTGGTGGCATCTCATGCTGTGCCGCTTCCTCTCTGCGCTCGGCATTGGTGGTGAGTGGGCCGTGGGCGCGTCGCTGCTGTCCGAAACGTGGCCGAAAAAGTGGCGGCCGTGGATCGCAGCGGTGCTGCAGAGTGCGGTGAATTTCGGCGTGCTGCTCGCCGTGCTCGCGCATTGGATTCTCTCTGACCATAAGCCGCGCTATCTGTTCCTCGTTGGCATCCTGCCTGCGCTGATTACCCTGTGGATCCGTAAGGCCGTGCCGGAGACCGACACCTGGGAGCAAGCCCGCGAGAAACAGGCTGCGCCGCGTGTGAGTGAGCTCTTCGGCCCGGCGGTGCGCGGCACGACGTGGCGCGTGCTCGTCATCTGCGGTGTGTCATTGACCGCGCACTGGGCGCTGCTGTTCTGGCAGGCGAAGTTCGTCAAACAATTGCCCGAGGTGATGGCGATGACCCCGCAGGGGCAGGCGGAGGCTTCCGGTGCAGCGCTGATGTGGATCATGTTCGGCTCCATCCTTGGCAACTTCATCGCTGGCGGCGTCGCAAAGCTCATCGGCTACCGCAACACCATCTTCTGGATGCTGCTGGCCTATTTTGCCGTGATGTTTACGACGTTTTACTGGACGTGGAGCTGGAACGCGACGCTGTGGCTCTTCGCCATCACCGGTGCCTGTCAGGGCGTGTTCGGCTTGTTCACGATGTGCCTGCCGCCGCTCTTCCCCACGCTGTTGCGCACCACGGGTGCTGGATTTTGCTACAACTTCGGTCGCATCATCGCCGCCGCCGGCACCGTCTTCTTTGGTGTCTATCAAAGCGTGCCGGATGTGCGCGAGGCGATGATCTTCGCCAGCTTCCTCTTCATCCCCGCCGCCTTCATCGGCCTGCTGCTGCCGCAGGAGAAGGAGGAGCCGGATGCCGTCGATGGGCCGGTGGAGTGACCTGGCTCCACGCCCGCCCGGTCAGTTTCTTCTCAGGAAATAGGTGCGTGGATCCTCCCGGCGGGATTTCCATTCGTCCTGTCGGGCGCGCTGCACGCATTCCAGGCCACGGCGGATGGCGGTGTGGCGGTTCTCCACATGCAGCTTCTGAAAGATGCGCTCCACATGGCCTTTCACCGTGTCCACGCGCAGCTTCAAGATGGTGGCGATTTCCGCGTTGCGCTTGCCTTCCACCAGCCAGTAGAACACCTCCATCTCCCGCGGTGTGAGGCCGATCCCGCCGAAGTCCTCCACATGAAAGTCACCGGTTGATGCGCGGTCGCGAGCGAGCGTGCGGGCATTGTGCAGGTGCGGTGTCAGCAGACCTAGCAGCGTGCGCTCCGCCTCGGTGAAGTCGGGGCCGCCCTTGCGCTGCACGCTCAGGAACACGTCGCCACCGCCTTCGTGCCACAGCGGCACGGCGCAGTGGTTGTCCAAACCTGCAGGACTGTAGGCGGTGGCGTAGATGTCGAGATCGCGGAACTGCCGCTTCGAAAAGTAGTCACGCAGCAGCAGCACGCCGCCGTCGCGTGCTTTGAGATCGGACTTCCACAACTCATGGCGGTCTTTCACCTGCACATAGGCCATGAGCACGTCGAGCGACGGGCAGTCATTGTTGGAAAAAACGATGTCAAAGCCGCCTCCGGGGCCACGCAGAGCGCGTGAATAAGTCGCGAACTCGCCGGGCACGAGTGCCTTCACTGCTTGCAGCGTGCGCTCCACGAAGTTCTCCACGTTGAGTCCGGGCGCGTATAGCTCTCGCAGAACCATCTCCAGTCGGCTCCAGTGGCGGGGATCAAGCTGTCCTTTGTGTTTCAATCTGCCTCAGCGAACAACGCCGCGGCGGATTTGCCAACCGCCTTTTTCATCCCCCACCGAAGGGGGGTGTGCGGTGATCATGATTGCTGCTACAACGGCGGGCTTTATGTCCCGTCCTCCTCAGAGCCGTTCCTGCTTTCTCTTGCCTGGTTTTGTCACCGTGTGCGCGCCTTCATCCTGCTGTTTCGTGTCCGTCGGGTGTGGTCATGGCCTGACTCCGCATGCCTTCCGTGCCAATCTATGCGCGTGGATGCGCGGTCTTGGGGCGGTGTTGACCGTGGGGTTGGCTTTCGGTCTCATTCAGCCGGGAAATGCCCTGGCCGCCACGACCTATAGAGCCACGGAGCTGGGCATGCAGGAGCCATCCAATGCTGCGGGCGCTCTGAACAGCCTCGGCCAGGTGACCGGCTATTTTTACCCATCCGGAAACCTCGCTGGCGACATGCATGCGTTTCTCTATTCCGCTGGCAGCGGGGTGGTGGATCTGGGTACGCTGGGCGGTTCCTCCAGCCGGGGCTATGCCATCAACAACTCCGGGCAGGTGGTGGGGGAATCCAGGACAAGCGGAGGCGCCGCCCATGCCTTCACCTATTCCGCCGCCGGAGGCATGGTGGACCTAGGTACGCCGAGTAACATCAGAAGCATGGCTTTCTCAGTCAACGATTCCGGGCAGGTGGCGGGCAGTTTCGGCACCCGCTTCCTGCATGCGTTTGTGCATACCGCCGCCGGGGGCATGGTGGATCTGGGCACACTGGGTGGGCGAAACAGCGTGGCCGTGGCGCAGAACAATGCCGGGCAAGTGGTGGGAAAATCCAGCACGAGTGAAGGATACACCCATGCGTTTGTGCATACCGCCACTGCGGGCATGGTGGATCTGGGCACACTGGGCGGCTCCTACAGCGAGGCCGCCGCCATCAACAGCACCGGGCTGGTCACGGGTTATTCCAATGTCAGCGGAGACGGCAGTTTCCATGCGTTTGTTTATACCGCCGCTGGAGGCATGGTGGACTTGGGCACGCTGGGCGGCACGAACAGCCAGGCGGTGGCGCTGAATGATGCGGGGCAGGTGGTCGGCTCCGCCTCCATCCTCGGCGATGCGGTGCATGCGTTTATCTATACCGCCGCCGGGGGCATGGTGGATCTGGGCACGTTGGGGGGAGGCAACAGCTACGGCACCGCCATCAACAGCTCCGGGCAGGTGGCCGGCTCCTCCAACATCAGCGGAAACAGCGCCACGCACGCGTTTGTTTACACCGCTGGCGGCGGCATGGTGGACCTCAATACGGTGACCAGCGGACTCGACGGCTATTTGAACACGGCCCTGGCCATCAATGACCGGGGGATGATCCTCGCCGGCGGCTACCGGGGAGATGGCAGCTACTTCCTCTACCTGCTGGCACCCAGTGTGAACGGCCAGCAACTAGCGGAGGACGGACTGCAGACCATCGGTGCGCAGAATCAGGTGTTGCTCGGCACCATTCAAAATGCGCTCGGTGACATCAACGGCCGTCTTTTCAATTTGCGTTCAGGTGGTGGTGAGGAAGGCGCGGACGGCAGTATCGCTTCCTCCATTGATGAAGGGGTGATCATGGGCTTCGGCGACGGGCCGGAAGAAGGCAGCCCGGTGGTCAAAAAAGTGCGGCGCAGCCGCCAGTGGGAAGTTTTTACCACCGTCAATTATGCCAACATCAGCCTCAGCGGCATCGGCACTCAGGCCGGGGTCGATGCACAGACATGGTCGCCGAGCGTCGGCATCGAGCGTCACTTCTCGCGCGGGTTTGCCGCCGGGTTTGCATTTTCTATGCTCAATACGCATCAGAGATACGCCAACAACCTCGGTGATCTCGATATTCAGGGCATCGCTTTGTCCGCCTACGGTTCCTATGTGCGCGGCGCATTCTGGAGCGACCTGCTCTACAGCCTCGGCATGCTCGACATCGACTCCAGCCGCAATCCAGGTGCCGGTTTTCCCACCGCGAATGGTGACACGAATGCCACTAGCCACAGCGTGCATTTCAATACAGGGTGGAATCTCCGCTCACAGGATCGCAGCTTCGTCACCGGTCCGTTCCTCGGCGTGGACTACACGCATGTGGCTGTCGATGCTTTTACCGAGAGCGGCGGAGGGCTTGCTGCATTGAACTACGGCGCACGCGATTTCAACTCACTCATCACCCGCATCGGCTGGTCGGCCTCGAAGAAGTTCATCACCAGCTTTGGTAGTGTCACACCTCAGGTGCGCCTCAGCTACGAACGGCAGAACATGAGCAACAACAACGCCACCAGCGCCTCGTTGGTGAATTTGCCGTTTACTGCAACAACGCAGGCGCAGTCTCCTGGACAAGATTATGTGGTGGTCGGCTCCGGAGTACAGATTGCTTTCAGTGAAAGTTTCAGCCTGATGCTCAACTATCAGGTGCAGCTCTTCCGCCAGGACATGCAGGCCCACTTTGGCAGCGTACGCCTCAGCTATCAGTTTTGATCAGCATGGCATTTCGCGCGTGTCTCAGGCGCTAGTCGTGTAGAACTTGTACTTTGAGGAAAAGCCATCCACGCCGCATTCACCGGCGAAGCGTACCTCATTCTCCGCCTGCATGCGCTGCACCGCCGCCTCGCTGAAAAGCACGACCTGCTTCAGCGCAGAGGCTACTTTCTCGACGCGGAAGACAAAATTCACCTCCGAGCCGTGCAGATTGAGCTCGTTCATCGTCGGTACGGTGCCTAGCGCGGCCGAGCCGAAGTGTAGCACGAGACGGAAGGGCGGATTCGCCTTGATCTGCGCCTCATACAGTCGCGCCACGGCCTGGCGTACCTGGATGGCACTGTCTTCGGTGTCGTCCCAGTAGCAGAAGAAGCCGTCGCCGAGATACTTCGACATGTGGCCGCCACATTCTTCGATGACTTGCCGGCAGTTCTTGAACCAAGTGCCCGTCATGCGGGGGAATTCAGAAGCGGAGAGTGTCTGCGCCAGTTTGGTCGAACCGATGATGTCGGCCACCATCAGCCAGCACTGTGCCTGCTGGATGCGGATCATCGTCGAGGCCATGGCATGCTTTCCGGCGGGATGCATCGCGCTCAAAATCTCCGTGGAGAACTCCAGCTCGTGACCGGCGATGCGGATGATGTCGCCGTTGTGCAGGCGCACGGACTGCGAGATGCGGCGGCCGTTCACCTGCGTGCCGTTCGCGCTGCCGAGATCGACCAGCCAGAACTCGCGCTCCCCCTGTGCCTGGATGATGGCGTGGCGGCGGGAGACCTCGTTACCCGCCAGCGCCACGGTGTTGTCAGGCGAGCGACCGATGCTGCATGTTCCGTTCAAGTCATGGCGCTCCCCGTCAGGGAGGCGCAGCCAGGACTGGAGGAGTGAGTTGGACATGAGATCAGGGCGGGCCGTATTCTGGCAGGAGAAGACGCCACCGCCAGCAGACGTTGCAAAGAAATCGCGTCTTGCCGTCCGTGCTGGTGTTTCTGCTGGCGTGGCGGGCGCATCGGCGGCAGGGATCGCGCCATGGCTGACTCTCCCTTCAAGTTTTGCAGCGCCTGCGGTTCCAACGAATGGCTCGAGAAGAGCGAACGTGAATTCGTCTGCGCCGCCTGCGGCTTCCACCACTTCATCACGCCGATTCCCGCCGCCGTGGCGCTCATTCTCGACGCGCAGGACCGCATCCTGATCATCCGCCGCGCCCACGAGCCCGGCCTTGGCAAACTCGGCCTGCCCGGCGGCGTGATCGAGCCTGAGGAAACCGGTGAAAGCGCCGCCGCACGCGAAACACGCGAGGAAACCGGCCTCGACCTGCCTGCGAATGCCTTCACCTACCTCTGCGCGCTCAACAATCGCTACCCCTTCCAAGGTTTCGCGTGGCCCACGCTCGATTTGTTCTTCATCGCTAGGGTTCACGACTTCGGCTGCCTTAACGCCGATCCGTCGGAAGTGATGGAAACGCTGCTCTGCCCTCTCGGCGACGCGCCACTCGCCGACTTCGCGTTTGAATCGAATGCCGAAGCCGTCAGGCGGTTGCGGGCAGTCACCGTCGGCTAATGTCGAGTCCGCAGTCTTCGGAGGCGATGAGCGCGTTGATCTGCGTGCCCGCGCCGCCGGGCGGCACGTCGTTCATCTCCTGCGTGGCTTTTTTCGCGATGTTCTTGAGCTGGCCGATGTTCGCCACGGCATAATCCTCCGCAGTAGCACCTACGGCGAGCACGCTGCGCACCGACCACCAGTTGGGAGCCACGGTGGTGGCGCTCTGCAACAGCAGACCCGCGACCAGCCATGCTGCAATCACCTCCAGCAAGAGGCGACCCCGCAACCGAGCCAAGGGCGAGCGCTGCGGAGTCAACACACCGAATACACGGAAAGAGTTCATGGTTTAAAGTTCTTGGGGCGCAGTTCAGAGGGGATGGCCGAAAAAGAGGGAAAAGCAGAATCTGATTTTTCGGCCTCTTTTGTTTCTTTCGGCCAAACTCCAGCTTTCCGTGTATTCCGTGGTTCTGCATTCAGGGCACCTGCTCATTGGTTAACTCACCCATGCCGATGTCCCCCTGCGGGCTGCACACGCAGATACCCTTGTAAGCTGCTCGCGCCGCCCGGGACTGCTTATAAAGAGACAGGCAAAACGCTTCAACTTGTCAACTATCGAATCCTGACCTTTCTTGCGCTGAAAACGTCGCCGGTGTGGGCGGCGCTCTCGCGCTTCGGTCATCCGCACCCGCCGTTCGACTTCAATTCGGGAATGGGTGTCGAGGAGATCGACCGCGACACGGCGGAATCACTCGGCCTGGTGGGGTCTGGGCAGAAGCTCCGGCCCGATTCAAAGGCCGCTCAAGAGCCGCCCAAGTCCACTGTGAAAGGACTGGATGCCCGCTGGCGTGAGCGGCTTCGCAACATCTTCGGCGCGCAGATCGAGATTGACGGTGATGAGGCGCGGTGGAAACGTCCCCGCCATGAAGCCGGGCCTTTACAAGCCGGACCCCAAGACGGGCCGGTTGACTTTCCTCCGAGACCAGACCTTGGAAGAACGCGCCTCCTCATTGACACGGGATTTGCAAATCTCTCGCCCTCTGGTGGAGACGCTGCGGATGAAGCCGTTCGCAGCGGCGTCGTCGCGCAAATAGCGGCCGCTGCTCATGGATTGAAGCCTCTTTACTTTGACCTGTGGGGGGAGCAGTCAGCAGGCATGGCCCGCGTGGTGAAGTCTGCGGCTCCCAAGGGAACGAAGGTCGCGGCAGAGGACGGCATGTTGCTGGTGTATCAACCTGCGGCGGCGGCAGCGGCTCTCGGAATGCAGCCGGGCAAGAAGCTGGACATGCTGCTGCGAAAGCTGAGTGCGGAGGGACGCAACGGCATCGCGCTAGGGTATGGGCAGCCAGACACGTTGGCACGGCCCACGCAGCGCGTCGAAGTGATCAATGCGGAGGGGGAGAGGTTGATCGGCTTTTTCATGCCGCCCGGTCGCGCGGATGTGGCCGCGGCACGGCTTCAAGACATCATCGCCTCAACCGGGCGTGATGACCTCCAGGTGAAGGTGGGAGAAGTCCAGCCATGAGTGTCAGCGGCAAGGTCATCACCCTCGGCCTTGAGCAGGCGTCCAAGAAGCTTCGCGACATCAGCATGCGCCTCGCCAGGCCGGAGCGTGCGTTCAAGGTCGCGGCGAACGCGTTGGCGAACCGTTTGAAGAAGCACTTCCGTGAACGCAACCAGGAGCCGAATGCCGAGGGCTGGAAGAAATCCGGCTTCTGGGCGCAGATCCGCGACAGCGTGCAGGTCATCGAGACCGGCGCGGGCGCGGTGGTTCAGATCAACGATCCGCGCTTCAATCTGAAGTTCTACGGCGGCACCGTCACGCCGAAGCGAGGCCGCGTGATCTTGGTCAATGGTTATTGGATCAAGGACGGTGTGCAAGGCTGGGACGAATAGTTCAAGCCGCCAGCACTGGAATGAATCAAAACTCAGAGCCATCGGGAAATGAATACGCAGGGCCGGGACCCTGCCCACGCACCCAAATGATGCCAGCTCATTGAAGACAGGAGGATCCTGTTTTCTTCGTCATTTCATGCGCAGGCTCTCGACGTGGTGTTGCAATTCGCGGCGTCGCTGGGATGGTGGTGCGTCATGTTTGAGTCCCGCACAGAGACGCTGGCACCACGTCGGGTGTTCTTGCGCCGCATGCTGAAGTTTTCCGGCTTCGGGGCTGTGGTGGCCGTCACGGCGCTGGGGATCGGCGTTCTCGGTTATCATTACATCGCCGGGTTCGGATGGGTCGACAGCCTGCTGAACGCCTCGATGATCCTCGGCGGCATGGGGCCGGTGGGCGAGCTGACATCGGATGCCGCGAAGCTCTTTGCCTCGTTTTACGCGTTGTTCAGCGGGCTGGTGTTCATCTCGGTCATGGGCATCGTGCTGGCACCGGCCGTGCATCGCGGCCTGCATTTGTTTCATCTGGATGAGAAGGATCTCGACGAATCATGAAAACCGAGCGTGTCGTCATCGTGGGGGCCAGTGACAATCCCGGACGCTACAGCCACAAGGCGTTGCTCCTGCTGAGCCGCCACGGCCATGAAGTGGTGCCCGTGCATCCGCTGCTGGCAGAGATCGAGGGTGTTAAGGTCGTGTCCGATTTGAGCGCCATCACCGGCAAGGTGGACACGGTGACGATGTATGTGGGGCCGGCGATTTCGGCCGGATTGACGGAGAAACTGACAGCGTTGAAGCCAGGGAGGGTCATCTTCAACCCTGGCGCGGAAAATGCCGCGCTGGCGGCGTCATTGGAAAAAGCGGGAATCGTCTGCGAGGAAGCCTGTACGCTGGTGCTGCTGAACACGGGGCAGTTTTGAACACTCCCTCGTGCGGGCGGTCTCAAACCCCATGCTCGAAGCCCAGAAGGTCCGGATCTACGAACGCAGCCGCCTGCGTGCCAAAGGCGTGTCCGAGGATGAGATCGCGAAAATCCAGAAGCTGCCATTCAAGCCTGCGTTTGTGGATAGGAGGCGCGTGCGGTGTGAGGCACCTACCGCCGGGGTGCTGCCGCCGCCCCAGTTCGCCTTCCGTCGGGAAGGCTGAGCGTTCTTGCCCAGGTCTCACGACCTGCTAGCATCGCGGCACGAACCGCATGCCTGCGAACCGCCTTTACTCCTCCTTCGATTTCGAGACGCTCGACTTGCGCAAAGCTGCGCCGGATGAATATCGCAATCCGTTTCAGATCGACCGCGACCGTATCATCCACAGCAGCGCATTCCGCCGCCTACAAAGCAAGACGCAGGTGTTTCTGTCGGGCGAATATGATTTCTACCGCACGCGGCTCACGCATAGCATCGAGGTAGCGCAGATCGGCCGCAGCATCTGTGCGTGGCTGACGCAGCAGGGTGGTGTGTTGGGCGACGACTGCTTCATCGACTCCGATCTCGTCGAAAGCGTGTGCCTGAGTCACGATCTCGGCCATCCGCCGTTCGGTCACGCGGGTGAACGCACGCTGCACAAGCTGATGGAGCCTTATGGCGGCTTCGAGGGCAATGCGCAGACGCTGCGCATCCTGACGCAGACCTTGTTCAGCGAAGGGCGCGTCGGCATGAACCCGACGCGGGCGCTGCTGGACGGTGTGCTGAAGTACAAGACCCTGTTCGTCGAAAAACCCGCGAACAAGAGCAACCAATACCTCTACAACGATCAGGAGAGCTGGCTCGACTTCGCGATGGGCCATCAGGCGTTTCCAGTCGAATTCACGCCCGGCAAAGCACGCAACGGTTTCAAGAGCATCGAATGCCAGATCATGGACTGGGCCGATGACACCGCCTATTCGCTCAACGATCTGGCCGACGGCATCCACGCGGGATTCATCAACGTCAGCCGTGTCGAGCACTGGGCGTCGGAGCAGATGCTCAGCGATGAGGACAAGACCGACATCGAGTTCCTCTGCAAAGCGATGCGCGATGGCCGCGTCGAAGGTCGGCTCAATCGCCTCATCGGCGAGTGCATTCGTGCCACGAAGCTGGTGCCAACGGCAAATTTCCTCAGCCAGAGCACGAAACGGCATCAATTCGCACTCGAAATCGATCCCGCGCAGCGACGCAGGGCCGACCTGCACAAGAGGATCGCCCTCGATCTCGTTTTTCTCAGTCCGCAGCTCCAGCAGCTCGACCACAAGGCCGATTTCATCCTCAAACGCGTGTTTGAAGTGCTGCGGGATCGCTACATCGAGCCGAGGCAGTCGAAAGGGCTGCATCTGATGCCGCAGTCGATCGAGCAGGAGATCCAGAAGGCTGATTCAGCGGACGAACGCGCCCGCCTTGTCTGCGACTGGATCGCGAACATGACCGATCACTTCGCCTTCCGCACCTACCGCCGCCTGTTCGACGCTGACTTCGGCTCGATCACGGATTTCGTGTGAGCAAGATCAGCGATAAACTTCGCGACGATGTCCCATCGCGAGCAGATAGACCTCGTTGCGGCCAACATCGAAATCGTAAATGATACGATAGTCGCCGACGCGAAGCTTGAACTCCACGCGGCCTTGTAGTCGCAGATGAGAATACTCGGCCAGTTTGCTGCCAAGGTCGCGAATTCGGGCTTCGATGCGTTGTCTCAAAGAACTCGGCAGCGCCAGAAACACATGGTCAAACTCCTTGGAATAGACCTCAGTTGCCTGATTCATGTGATGGTCAGTTTGAAGCCGGATGCACAATCCGTCCCTGACCGCGGGCGATCTCGTCTTTGCCTCGTTCAATAGAAGCCACGAAACTGGGGGTCAATTCCTCCTGATCGTCGAGGTAGTCGGCCAGCCAGTCCAGCAATTCCAGCGCTTCCCCGTGCGGGAGCTGTTTGATTTCATTCTCGATGGCTTCCAGAACTGGCATGGCGGGATTTTAAGATGTAACCGCGTTTTTGTAAATTACAGCTTCGCGATGCGGCGGCAGACTTCCTCCACGTTCGCGCGGCTGTTGAAGGCGCTGATGCGGAAGTAGCCCTCCCCGGCGCTGCCGAAGCCGCTGCCGGGCGTGATGACCACGTTCGCTTCATTGAGCATCTTGTCGAACATCTGCCAGCTGGTGACGCCAGCCGGGCAGCCGACCCACACATACGGGGCGTTCACGCCACCATAGACGGAGAGGCCGGCCTTTTTGCACGCTTCGACGAGCAGCGCGGCATTGCCCATGTAGTGCTCGATCAGCGCGGCGACCTGCTTTTTGCCCTCGGGCGAATAAACCGCCTCCGCGCCGCGCTGCACGATGTAGCTGGTGCCGTTGAACTTCGTGCTGTGACGACGGCTCCAGAGCGGATGGATCGCCTGCTTGCCACCGGACTTCGTTTTGCCCATCAATCCCTTCGGAATGACGACGATGCCGCAGCGCACGCCGGTGAAACCGCCGTTCTTCGAGAAGCTGCGGAACTCGATCGCGCAGTCGCGCGCGCCAGGTATCTCGTAAATCGAGCGCGGCAGCTCCGGATCGCGGATGAATGCCTCGTAGGCGGCGTCGTAGAGGATCGTGGTGCCGTTGGCGAGCGCGTATTTCACCCAGGCCTCGAGTTGCGCGCGCGTGGCGACAGCGCCGGTCGGATTGTTCGGATAGCAGAGGTAGGCCAGATCGACCGGCTCGCTCGGGATCTCCGGCACGAAGCCGTTCGCGGGCGTGCATTTGAGGTAATGCAGTCCGGCGTAGGCACCGGCTTCATTCGCATCGCCCGTGTTGCCGGCCATGACGTTCGTATCGACATAGACGGGATACACCGGATCGGTGATGGCGATCTTGTTCCCGGCACCGAAGATGTCGAGGATGTTGCCGGTATCGCACTTGCTGCCGTCGGAGATGAAAATCTCATCCGCCTCGACCTGGATGCCGCGTGATTTGAAATCTTGCTCGGCCACGGCGTTGCGCAGGAAGTCGTAGCCCTGCTCCGGGCCGTAGCCGCGGAAGGTGCTGCGGTCGCCCATTTCATCGACGGCCTTGTGCATCGCGTCACGCACCGCCTGGGGCAGCGCCTCGGTCACATCGCCGATGCCGCAGCGGATCAGGCGCTTCGCGGCCTCGGGATTCGCCTCGGTGAAGGCCTTCACGCGGCGGGCGATTTCGGGGAAGAGGTAACCGGCTTTGAGCTTGTTGTAGTTTTCGTTGATGTAGGCCATGGCGGGAAAAGGGCCGCCAGTGTGGCGAGTCGGCGTGTGGATGCAAGGGGAGGACGGCCCACGAAACACACGAAATACACGAAAGGATGAAGCTGTATGGTTCTCCATGAAACAACCCTTCCCGGTCGTACTGGCTCTTTTTTCGTGCCTTTCGTGTGTTTCGTGGGCCGTTGAAAAGGATCTGCAATTCCCCTCCACACCGCCCGTGGAGCCGCAGAGTGCCGCGAAGACCTTCCATGTGCTCGACGGCTTCGAGATGCAGCTCATCGCCGCCGAGCCGCTCGTCACAGATCCCGTCGCCATCACCTACGATGCCGATGGACGCGCCTATGTGTGCGAGATGAACGACTACCCCTACACCGACAAGGCCGCGCACAAGCCCTCGCAGGAAAACCCCACCGACCAGTCCATCGGCAAAGTGCGCCTCCTCATCGACACCGATGGCGATGGCGTCTTCGACAAAGCCACCGTCTTCGCCGAAGGCATCTCCTGGCCCACCGGCGCCGCCTGCTGGAAAGGCGGCATCTTCGTCACCGCCACGCCGGACGTTTGGTATCTCAAAGACACGAATGACGATGGCGTGGCCGATGTGCGGCAAAAAATCTTCACCGGCTTCAAAAAGCTCAACGTGCAGGCCGTCATGAACAACCCCATCTGGGGCCTCGACCACCGCATCTACATCGCCGGCGGCTCGAATGGCGGCGAAATCCAGCGCGTGCCAGGCAGCGAGAGCGTCATGCCGCTGCCGAAGGACTTCAAACCGCTGCCCATCAAGCGAAACGACTTCTCCTTCGATCCCAGCACCGGCGATGTGCGCCTCGAAAGCGGCGGCGCACGTTTCGGCAACACCTTTGATGACTGGGGCAACCGCTTCCTCTGCAACATCCGCAATCCCTGCCAGCACGTCGTCCTGCCGTATCGTTACCTCGCGCGGAATCCGTATCTCGTCGTCCCCAGCGCCCTGAACGACTGCGCCGAGGCCGGCGACCAGCTCCCCGTCTATCGCACCAGCCCGCCCGAGCCCTGGCGCGAGTTCCGTGCGAAACGCTGGGTGCAGGAAGGCAGTCACCTGCCGAAAAGCGAGCTCGTCGGCGCTGGCGTCGTCACTTCATCGAGCGGCATCACCGTCTATCGCGGCGATGCGTATCCGAAAGAGTATCGCGACTTCGCCTTCGTCGCCGACGTGGCCGGCAATCTCTTCTACCGCATGAAGCTCGTCCCCGACGACGTCACCTTCAAAGCCGTGCAGGTCGATGGAACCAAGAACTTCTGCACCAGCGACGACCTCTGGTTCCGCCCCGTGAACTTCGTCAACGCCCCCGACGGCTGCCTCCACGTCTGCGACATGTATCGCGAGGTCATTGAGCACCCCTGGAGCATCCCCGACGACATCCACGCTGCCGTCGATTTGCTGCGTGGTCGCGACAGAGGCCGCATCTTCCGCCTCGCGTCGAAGAACTGGCAAAGAGCGAAGGGCGAAGAGCGGAGAGTAACTTTGTCGAACGCGAGCACGGCAGACCTGGTCGCCCTCCTCGACCACCCCAACGCCTGGCATCGCGAAACCGCGCAGCGCTTGCTGTTTGAGCGTCAGGACAAAGCGGCTGTGGAGCTGCTGCAGGAGATGGTGAAGAGCGGGAAGACGCCCGTAGGCAAAATGGCCGCACTCAGAGGGCTGGAAGTCCTCGGTTTCTATGGTTCGTTCGACACGAAGCGTTTCGCCGAGATTCAGGATTCGGGTGGCTATATGTCGGACGACAAAACCGTCAAAGGTTGGAAGCTTCTCGAACAGCTTGGCTTTACGAAACAAGGACACGAGTTGCTCAAGCAAGCCATTCAAGACGAGAACCCGTATGTGCGGCGAGAAGCGATGTTAATTCGTCCACAGGCTCTGATGGCACCGACAACACTCAATGAACTTTTCGATTTGCGACCGGAGACGGCGGCCCTGCTCCGAGATCGAAACCCAGTTCCTGCCATCGAAGCCATCCGCCTCCATGGGCTTTTTAGCAGCCCGGCATCTTTGGGTTTGATCGGTGATTTGTGTGTGATCCACAAAAACAATCCACAGGTTCTTCAGGCCGCACTGCTGGCAAACGGCAACTTTCCCACACCACAATTTCTCAAAGCAGTTTTTTCACCTGAATTCAGCAAATCCGAAACGTTACAGAACTTTGCAAGCGAGTGCGTGAAAATGATTGGAAGACGGTGCCGGGATTTCCCCGATAGCAACGCGCCCTTTTATGCTGCAAACGCATTGCTGCAACGTGGGACAATTGACTCGATTTCTCTGCGGTTACTGTCCGATCTCGGAACCGAGCTTAGAAAAGCTCGAACCTCGCTTCAAAAGACAGTTTTTGACTTTTTCTACAGCGATTCTGACAAGGAATGGCTTCAGCATCTCTCCAAGGAGGTGGGGAAGAGTATCGCTGACGAACATACAGCCGCTGATCAACGAATCAGCGCCATCGCACTTCTGCCTGAAATCGGCGATTCAGCTGAAAACGCGCGTAAAGCATTTCCTTCTCTTTTGTCGCCCAACAACAACCCTGAAATCATTTCTGCGGCGCTAGAAGCGTTAGGAGCTTATTGGGAGCCTGTCGTAGCCGATGCCATCATAGAAGCCTGGCCAACGCTGACGCCGCCGCTTCGCGAAAAAGCTGCTTTTCAGTTGCTCAAGCGTGTCGATCACATCAGCAAGCTGCTTGATGCGATCGAAGCCAAAATTGTTCCGGTGAACCAACTCAGCGCCGCAACCAAAGCGGTCCTAGGACGGCAAAAACTGTCCTACCTACAAGAACGAGTCGCCAAACTCATCGGCGACGGCTCGTCGTCGAATCGCAAGGAGGTCATCACCAAATACGCTTCGGTCATGTCGATGACTGGTGACGCCGCACGCGGCTCCAAAGTCTATGAAACCGCCTGCATGGTCTGCCACAAATTCGCGGACAAGGGCAACGATGTCGGACCGCATCTCGGCACGATCAAGGCGTGGACCGCCGAGCAGCTCGTCACGAACATCCTCGACCCGAATCGCGAGGTCTCGCCGAATTTTGCCCTCTACCTCGTCGAAACCAACGATGGCCGCACCTTGAGCGGCCTCATCGCCAGCGAGACCGCTGGCAATCTCACCCTCAAACGCGCCGATGGCGGCACGGACACCGTCTTGCGCAGCGAAATAAAATCCCTCACCAGTCCCGGCATCTCCCTCATGCCCGAAGGCCTCGAAGCCGCCATCACGCCGCAGCAGATGGCAGACCTCATCGCGTATTTGAAGCAGTAGGCCGGAACAAAGGATTGCCGGAATTGGCCCCAAGGAGTATTCTTCACTCATGGACGCAGCACTCAAAGCCAAGTATGCGAATCATCCTCTGGCGCAGGCCATCTTGCAGGATGCGCTGGCGATTCAGGATCGTTTTGCCGCTGAGCCAGTCTATGCAAAGACAGGCAAGGGCTTCTTGAGGAGTGCGGGCGTGGAGGAAATCAAGAAAGCCAAAACGGCGCTGAGGAAATCGAAATCCTGAGCGCCATGAGCCAGGTAAAAGCATGGCTGGCCGAAGTGCCGTGGGATTTGGTGATCTTTCAGAACGCTTCGCTGTGCGAACAGAAGAACGCACTGCACAAACCCACCTCGGATGGCTACGAAGCCACGAAAGCACTCTGGGAATTGTCCCATCAACAACCGATGACGCTGATGGAGGCGGTGGATCTCTGTCGCCGCTGCCATCGCATGGCGCCGTTCTGCTTTTACAACGGCAACACCTTTGCCGCGATTGCCCGTTCGATGGTGGAGCAGCTTGAGCTTTCAGGATCGGAAGCGGCGGCTCTACGAAGCCTCGCAGGGCATATCGTGGCCGGGGTGGCGACACCGGAGCAGCAGGAGGCGTTTCGGAAGTTTTGTGAGGAAGGCTGATCACGCCACAATCGGCGTGATCACATCGCCATACACATCCGTGAGGCGGAAATCGCGCCCGGCGTAGCGGTAGGTCAGCTCCTCGTGATTGATGCCGAGCAGGTGGAGGATCGTGGCGTGCAGATCGTGGATGCTTGTCGGCTTTTCCTGCGCGGCGAAGCCGAACTCATCCGTGCTGCCGTGCACCGTGCCGCCTTTGATGCCGCCGCCGGCCATCCACACGCTGAAGCCGTAGTGATTATGATCGCGCCCAAGCTTCGATTTACCGCCAGCGAGTTCCACGGTCGGTGTGCGGCCGAATTCGCCGCCCCAGAGCACGAGTGTGTCCTCCAGCATGCCGCGCTGCTTCAGATCGCTCAAAAGTGCCGCGATGGGCTGGTCGATGTCGTTGGCGAGCTTGCGGTGATTTGTTTCAATGTTGTCGTGATTGTCCCACGGCTGCCCGGCGCCATGCCAGAGCTGCACCATGCGCACGCCGCGCTCCAGCAAACGGCGCGCGATGAGCGTCTGCCGCGCGTGAAATCCCTCGCCGTAGAGTTTGCGGATGTGTTCCGGCTCCTGCGACACATCAAACGCGTCCGCCGCCTCCATCTGCATGCGGAAGGCGAGCTCGAAGCTCTGAATGCGTGCCTCCAGCCGCGGATCACCGCGCTCCGCCTTGTGTGCTGCATTGATGCGGCGCAGCAGCTCGAGCTGGCGGAGTTGTACGCTCGTGTCCGCGTGCGGGCTGCGGATGTTTTCGATCAAACGGTCCACAGCCTCGTGTTTTGAATCGACGTAAGTGCCCTGAAACGCGCCCGGCAGGAACGCCGCCTGCCAGTTCTCCGCGCCTTTGATCGGCATGCCGCCGGGACACATCGCGATAAAGCCTGGAAGATTATGATTCACACTGCCGAGGCCGTAAGTGAGCCACGCACCCATGCTCGGGCGCGGCTGGATCGAGTCGCCGCAGTTCATGAGCATGAGCGATGGTTCATGATTCGGCACCTGCGCCTGCATCGAGCGGATCACCGCGATGTCATCGATGTGCGCCGCCGTTTTCGCGAACAACTCGCTCACCTCGATGCCGCTCTGGCCGTAGCGCTCAAACTTGAACGGCGAAGGAAACGCCGCGCCCGTCTTCCGCTCAGTGATGCGATGACTCGGCACCGGTTTGCCCGCATACCGCGCCAGCGCCGGCTTCGGATCAAACGTGTCCACATGCGACGGCCCGCCGTTGAGGAAGAAGTGAATCACCCGCTTCGCCTTCGGCGCGTGGTGCGGCTTCGCAGCCTGCAAATCGGCTAGCCCAAGCGCAGCCAAGCCCATGCCGGAGCGGGCGAGGAAGTCTCGGCGGCTGGTGGGTAGTGCAGTCATATCAATCCACAAACATGAACTCGTTCGAGAGCATGAGCACCTGCGCGAGCTGCTCCCAGGAGGTGAGCGTCGTTTTTGGTGAGGCGGTGAAGTCTTTTTTCGCGTCCCAGACTTCGGCAGGGGCATCGCCGCCGGAACCGGTGACGGCTTGAGTGGTATTGAGTTGCGGGGACCAGAGGAATTGATCGCTGTTCAGGCCGATGTCGATATCGACGATGAAATCGAGGGTCTCGCCTGCTCGGAACGAGATGGCGGCGAGGCTGAGGTCGGCTTTGGAGCCGTGGAGCTTGGCACCGAGCAGTTTGCCAAGGCGGGAGTGGCTGACGAAGGCGCGGATGCCATCGCCGGCCTCCGGCTCGTGGATCAAGGTGGAGCGGAGATCGTAGCGGCCGTCCGCAGGCGCGATCCAGCGACGCACGACGGCGTGTTGCCGATTGTTTCCAGGATGGCCGCCTTCGGCGGTGAGCTGCGCCCAGCCGAGTTTGGCGTTTGGCCAGTCTTCTTCGCCCTGCCAGGCATGGCCGGTGAAGTGCGGAAGCGGTGTGAAGGTCTTCACGCGGCCTGTTTTCTCATCCCATTCGCCAAAACCGTGCTGCCAGGCCTTGGCGTGCTCGTTTTCGGCGACGATAGGCTTTTCATCGACGGAGACAAAGGACAGCGCTGAGGCCAGTTCGTCGGCTTTGGGGGTGCGTTGGAACAAATATCGATACAGCAGGCCAATTCGGGCTGCGGGAGGCTTTTCGGACGAAACGCGTTTCACGAGCGCTTTGGCCTGCTGGACGAGAAACGGATGGTTGAGTCCAAAAAGCGCCTGCTGCGGCACAGTGGTCTCGATACGCTGCGGAATGGAGAGATCCGGATTCGCGAAATCGAAGGTGCGCATCACGGCGGGCAGGTTTTCGCGATCGACGAAGGCGTAGAGCGTGCGGCGGGTGTTGCTGGCGGCGAACAGCGGCTCGGGGCGGCCGCCGAGGCGAGAACTGAGCCGTCCAGCGGCGGCGAGCCAAGCATCGCGGGCTTCTTCGAAGGTGAGGCGATGTGGGACGTAGGACGGGTTTTCCAACCCGTCTGAACGAGTTGGAAAACTCGTTCTACGATACGCCTCCGAAAGCATGATGAGCCGGTGCATGTGCTTGATGCTCCAGCCGCTGCGGATGAACTCGGTGGCGAGCCAGTCGAGGAGCTCGGGATGCGTGGGCGGGCTGCCTTGCTTGCCGAAGTCGCTCGGGGTGCTGACGAGGCCTTTGCCAAAGTGATGCTGCCAGATGCGGTTCACCATGACGCGGGCGGTGAGTGGATTGCGCGGATCGATGATGGCCTGCGCGAGTTCGAGACGTCCGCTGCCTTTCGTGAAGGGCGTTTGGTTGCCGAAGAGGCTCAGGAACTGGCGAGGAACGGCATCGCCTTTCGTGAGCGGATTGCCACGGGTGAAGATGCGTGGGGTGCTGGGAAGGGCGCGGTCTTTTAGAATGGTGGCGTATGCCGGTGCGGTGCTGGTTTTGATGAGAAAGCGGTCCACATCGCCCTGCGCCTTCCAAAGCTCGGTGGTGACGCCGGTGGGGAAATACATCTCGATGTTCGCGATGTGCTCATCGGGCACGAAGGCGGGGGAATCGGGCTGTTTGAGGCGTTCTTCGGTCAGTTCGACGCCGGGATGCTTGTCGAGCCACGCGACGAAGCGATGGACGATGAAGGGATTGAGGTCTTTTTCATCGAGGAGCTGTCCAAAGACCTCTTCGGGATACTTGTCGAGCTCGCGCGTGGCCTGGAGGTAATCGGCGACGCGGTCACGCGTGCGCTTCATCTGCTCCTCGCGGCGTTTCGTCATGAGTTCGCGATTCTTTTTTTCCAGCGCAGCGAGTTCGGCGTTTTCGCCGCTCGCGCAAGGCACGAGGGCCTCGGCGCAGCTTTGGAAGACGCCGTAGAGCGCGTAGTAGTCGCGCGTGGGGATGGGATCGAACTTGTGATCATGACAACGTGCACACGCGACGGTGAGCGCCTGTGTGCCGCGCATGACGACGTCAATGCGGTCGTCGATGATGTCATGCGTGACGCCAAGGAAACGCCGCCCGAGCGTGAGAAAGCCCATCGCGGCGAGATCGGGTGAGTTTGGCGGCACGACCTGGTCCGCGGCGATCTGGAGAAGCAAAAAGCGGTCGTAGGGCATGTCGTCATTGAAGGCGCGGACGACCCAGTCGCGGTAGGCGGAGGCGTGGACCCAGTTCTTTTCCTCGCGGGCATAGACGTAGCCTTTGGTGTCGGAGTAACGCGCGATGTCCAGCCAGTGGCGGGCTTGTTGTTCGCCGTAATGCGGAGAAGCGAGGAGGCGGTCGATGAGCGCTTCATAGGTCTCATGGGACACATAAGACTCATGGGGAGGGAGGCCGGTGAGATCAAAGTAGGCGCGGCGGATGAGAGTGTAGGTGTCGGCGCGGGGAACGGATGCGGTGAGGTAGGCGTCGATGCTCTGCGCCTTGCCGGGCTTCAGCGGCTGAAAGGCCCAGTGCTCCGCTGAGAGCGCACTCGCGGAAATCAAAACAGCACCCAGTGGGACAAGCGCATGACGCATGGTCCGCGTACTACGTCCCTTGGATGGTGTTTTCCTTCGAGGCGTGGCAGTTAATGGCGTCTGCGTCGGGAAAGGATGCCGAGGAGGCCCAGCAGGAGCAGCGCCGCACGACCGGGCTCAGGAACGACGATGATGATGCCGCTGGTGGTGAACTGACTCACATCCCAGAAGAGGCCCGCGCTCAGGGTAGGGAGATCAAACTGGCTGGCATCATCACCGCTGCCGTCGCGGAAGTTGGTGCCGACATTGAAGCCAGTGAAGTCGGAGGCGACCATGCTTGTCCAGTCGAGCAGATTGAAAATCTGGCCTTGCTCGGGACTAAAGCCGCTGCCGGTGACTTGGATGTTGCCTGTCAGCACCAGGTTGTAGGAGGTGCCGCCGTCGGATGTGTTGAACGAAAGCAGGTCGTGGCTGCCGCTGCCGAGACCTTGGGAGCGGGCGGCGTCGTTGACGAAGGTCACATAGCCAGGCGTGCCGACGAGGTTGCCGCCGTAGGTGGCATCGATGCCACCCTGATTGTTGGCGGTGCCGATGCCCAGAACGATGTTGCCCTGGAGGTTGTGAGTGCCGCCGCTGGAGACAGGCGTGAAGTTCAGCGTGCCGAAGGAAGATGCAGCCGTGGTGTCACCGGCGTGGAGGGTGGAGCCGCTGGCGGCGGTGAAGCTCGCGCCACGAACGATGCCGGTGCCGAGGATGGTGGCACCGTTTTGCACCGTCACGTCGCCGGAGCCGGTCTGGCCTGCGCCTGCGGCACCCACCTGCAGCGCTCCGGCGCTGACGGTGGTGGTGCCGGTGTAGGTGTTGGCTCCTGTCAGGGTGAGCGTGCCGGTGCCGACCTTGGTGAGGTTGTTGTTGAAGGCTCCCAGGAGCACGCCGGAGAAGGTGGTGCTCTGATTGTTGGCCCCGACGCTGAGGTGGGAGACGGCGAGGTCGAGGTCGGCGCTGCCTTTGAGGCCGCCGAAGTTATAGACCGTGCCTTCACCCAGCGTGAGGTTGGCGCTCTGGGTTCCAGCGGGGCCGGTGTCGAGTGTGCTGTTTTGCAGAGCATCTTTGTTGGCCAGCACGATCATGCCGCCCTCGATGCGGGTGTCGCCGCTGAAGCTGCTAGCGTTGGAGCTGGTCAGATTGAGCGTGCCAGCACCGACTTTGATGAGGCCGCCGGTGCCGTAGAGGACACCGGTGTAGGTGGTGGTCTCGTCGTTGGAGCCTACGCGCAGGGAATTGGCTCCGATCGTGATGGAGCCGCTGCCCGCCAGGCTGCCGAGGTTGTAGGTGTTCGTGCCTGCGGCGGTGAGGGTGACTTTGTTGGCGTCGCTGGTATTCAGCGTGCTGTTTTGCAGCGCGTCCACATGACCCAGGGCCAGGTAGGCACCCGAGTTGACATAGGTAGTGCCGGTGAAGGTGTTCGCGGCGGTGAGCGCCAAGGTGCCGGTGCCAGAGGCGGTGAGATTGCCGCTGCCGGAGATGGCATTGGCCACGGTCAGCGTGGTGGAGCCGTTGACGGAGATCGCGCCGCCCGCAGGGGCGAGGGTGATACCGCGGTTGGAATCATCAATGCTGAAGCTGGCGGTGGTGTTCAGTGTGCCTCCGGCGAGGGTGAGCTGGTCAGCGGTGGAGCTGAGCGGATTGCTGCCCAGATTTTGTTCATTGGAGATGCGCAGCGTGCCCGCACCCACCACGGTGCGACCGGTGTAGGTATTCGTGCCAGCGAGCACAATCGTGCCCGCGCCGGCGGTGGTCATTCCTACGACGCCGGTGCCATTGTCAGTGATGGTGGAGTTGAGGGTGATCCAGTCACTGGTGTTGTTGTTGATCACATACAGGGTGCCTGCGGTGTCATCCGCGCCGCCTGCGGTGAGGATGCCGTCGTTGGCGCTGGCACCGATGGTGAGTGCCTTGGCACCGGTGGCGGTCATGATGCCGCCCGCCGCGCCGAGGCGCAGTACGTCCGTGGTGCCGGGATCGTAAATGGCCCCGCCGCTGGTGGCGGCCTGCAGCAGGGTGTGGATGTCCGTGGTGCCGGTGGCAGCGGGCGTGATGTTGCCGCTCACGCCACCATTGACGATCCGGACGTTGGTGCTGGCGGTGCTGGTCACCGTGCTGCCAAGCAGGTTCACATCCGTATAGTCGCTGTAGGCGATGATGTTCCCTCCTGCGGCGTTGGTAGAGTTGGTGGCCCAGTTGCCACCCACGCGAGCCCAGCCGCCGAGGATGCCGTTGGTGTTCGTGTTGTTGGTGGTGACGCCGTTGGTGGCGCTTTGGGTGTCAGGGGTCAGGAAGAAGGCCACGGTGCCGCCTGCATTCACGGTGATGGTGCCGAGGTTCAACACGATGCCGTCCGAGCCGCTGGAAGGCTTCGTCATCGTCACACCGGAGCCTCCTGCATTGAGTGTGAGACCGGCGAACGTCTGTGAGGTGCTGAAGCTGTTCGCCGTGGCGGTGATGGTGGCACCTGAGCCTGCGACTGTCGGCAGGGTATTGATCACGAATTGGGTGTTGCTCAGCACGCTGACCACATAGGCACCGACGGGCAGGTTCGCGTGGGAGACGAGCTGACCGGGAGCCAGATTAGCCGTGCTGGCCACGGTGATGGTGGGATTGTTGATTGCCCAGCTTCCACCCGTGAGGCTGGTTGCCGTGCCGTTGTTCCGCCCGGTGAGTTGGAAGGTGCCGCCGCCCAGGGTGAGCGGCACGGCGCTCGGCAGGTAGTCACTTACAGTCCCAGCGCCGCTTTGCGCTGCGGTGGCGCGGGCGAAGTTCAGATTCACGGTGCCTCGGTTCACTGTGAGGCCGCCGGTGGTGGTGCTGGGGCCGGTCAGAGTCAGCGTGCCATTGCCCACTTTCGTGAGTGAAACCGCGCCAGCCAGCCTGCCGTCAAAGGTGGTGCTGCTGTTGTTGATCCCGGCGGTCAGCGTGGCGGCGGTGGCACTGGTGATGACGCGGTCATACGAGCCATGCACGAAATAAATGTTCGTTGCGATGGAACCCACCGCTTGGTCAAAGCCATTCAGGTCTATTACTGCGGAACTGGAAGCATAGGCAACGCTGAAAATAATGGATGCAGAACGGGAGAAGACATTGATGTCGCCTGCCTTCCACGTCCCGACGTACAAGCTGTGGCTGCCATAGGTGCTGCCTTGCACGCCGAGGATGATGGTTCTGCCTACGTTGTCCATGTACAGATTGCCCCCGCCGATGGAAATGGGCTTGCCAGTGATGGTCGTCGTCGTGGCAGGCTGGAAGACGAAGAACGATCCCGAGTTGCCGTTGGTGGTGGAGATGCCGCCTGTGATGTTGAGTGCGACACCTCCGCTCTGCCAGCGGACGCTGTTGCTCAGGCGGATGGCCCCATTCAGGGTGTTGGTGCCGTAGTGCTCCATCATGGTGCCACCAGCGTAGGCGTTGACTAAGTCGTCGAACCAGATGGACTCCGACAACGTGAGACCGCCATTCAGCACCAATCTACCGCCGATTCCCACGCGGGTGCCGCCAGCGCTGGAGCCGAGCGCGTTGTTGCTGGCAATGGACAGCTTACCTCTGCTGACGGTGGTGACGCCGGTGTAGGTGTTGCTGCCTGAGAGAGTGACGATGCCGTCACCGCCCTTGGTCACCGTAGTGCCGATCCCGTTGTTGAGGTTTCCTGATAGGGTGAGATAGCGGTTGGTGCTGTTGTCGCCATTGAATAACACCAACTCACCACTGGCTCCGATCCTGCCGTTGCCATTCAAGGTCAGGGTGCCGGTGCCTGCGGTGAGGATGCCATTGGCGGTGTAGTCCCCGGTAATGGTGCCCGCTGCTCCGGTGTAGCGCAGGGTGTGGAAGGAAGCTCCCGCGCCGAACGTGCCGACAGCGGCGACATCATAGTTCACTAGGCCGGTGGTGTCGGTGACATTGGCCGCCGTGGCCGCAGCGGTGCCACCCGCATAGGCGACGATGTTCTGGCTGCCATCCACCATCGCGTATCTGATGGTGGTGCCACTGCCGATCGTGGCCCAGGGGCCGATGATGCCAGTGGCGTTGTTAGAGATGGTGCTCGTATTCACCGTGCCAGTCCCCTGGATGTTGAGCGTGGCTCCCGCATCACGGGTGAACAACCCGGTGTTGAGAGTCAGCGTACGGCCTGAGCCGATGTTCCAGAACTGGCCGGAGGCAGTGCGCAGCGTCAGGCCGGACTGGATGGTGAGATCCTGCGTAGCAGCAGACATATCAATGCTAGTACCCAATTGCCCGATGCTGAGCGTGAGTGTGTTCCCCGCGCTGATGGTCACCGCGCCGCCAGGATCGGCGATGCGGATGCCCTGCCAAGTGACATCCCCGCCGAGCGCGGCGGTGTTGGCTGCCGTGACGGCGTTGGTCCAGACCGCCATGTTGCCCAGATCAGGCACACCTACTGTCCAGCTCGTGCCAGTGTTCAGGTTGTTTGCGTTGTTTACCTTGATGCGGTCAGCGGCGTCTGCGCTGGGACAGAAGAGCAGCAGGAACGCGGAACAACACGCGAAAACGACGATTCGGGCAGGCAGGCTGCCAAAAGGGCTTTGATGGGGCATTTTTTTGGGGGGCGGGGGAGGGGTGAGACACTAGCCCTGTTCTCCATGGGCACAATCATTTCAGGCTCCTCTATGCTGGGGAAAACAACACAATAGTTGTGGCATTTCCTTGAAGGCAAAAAGACCGTCATCGCAATCGACACTGCCGCCGCTTTGACTTATCTCCCCAGATGTTCACGGGTCTTATCGAAACCACTGGTAGCGTCATTTCCTTGGAGCCTCGCGGAGACAGCGCGCGGTTGATCTTGAATGTGGGCGCGATGGCGGGTGAACTCACCGATGGCGAAAGCGTGGCGGTGAATGGCTGCTGCCTCACTGTGACGGCCAAAGATGCTGCGGCGCAGACGGCGAGCTTCGATTTGCTGATGCAGACGCTGAAGGTCACGAGTCTGGGCGATTTGCAAACCGGCTCCCTGGTCAATCTGGAACGTGCGATGGCGCTGGGAGCGCGGTTTGGCGGGCATTTCGTGCAAGGGCATGTGGATGCGACGGCGAAGGTGCTCGACTGGAGCGAGCACGGGCAGGATCATCGGCTGGAGGTGGAGATTCCGCCTGAGCACCGTGGTTTGATCATTCCAAAGGGATCGATCTGCCTCGACGGCATCTCATTGACTGCGGCTGAGGTTACGGAACGCACGGTGGTGTGCTGGATCATCCCACACACATTTCAACTCACGAATCTGCACACGAAGAAGCCGGGAGACCGGCTCAATGTGGAGTTCGACATGCTAGGCAAATATGTGCGCGAGCTGATGCGGCATCAGCAGGCTGCCTGAGCAACGCGATCAGGAGTACTTCACGTCCTTGCGCGGCTCCATCTCGAAAGCGGTGGACTCCTGTTCGGAGATGTTCGGCTTGAGGACTTCCTCGCGGAATTTGATGTAGTGCGGGTCATCCTGGCAGATGGCGAGCTTGTCCATCGTCTCGACTTCGAGATAGACGAACCACGGCCAGGGATCGGCGGAGTTGACACGTTTGCCAGTTTTGACGGCAAGCACCTCCGGCACGCGCAGGAGCATGACGCGGGTCTGGGACATCATCTGCTCCAGTTTTTCCTCGGTGACCTGGGGCTTGAGCTGAAACAGGCTGAGGTAGGCGATCATGGAGACGAGATGGTGGTCTGCGGAAGCGGGCGATTATGACTTCCAGTCGAGAACACCCTTCTTCCAAGCATATACGAAAGCTACGAGCAGGATGGAGACAAAGCCGGTGGCGACGGCGAGGATGGACGGGCCGTGGATATTGATGAAGTCCTTGTAGATCACGGCCCACGGGTAAAGGAACACGACTTCGATGTCGAAGAGCACGAAGAGCATCGCGACGATGTAGAATTTCACGCTGAAACGCGGCTGGCTGTCGCCGATGGGGAGCATGCCGCACTCGTAGGCGGAGTCCTTGATCGCTGTGCGCTTGGCGGATTTACCGAGCAGGGCGGAGGCGATGAGTGTCACGACGGCGAAGCCACCGGCGATGACGATTTGCAGCAAAACGGGCAGGTAATTCTCAAACATGGGGGGCGGAGAGACGACGGACGGGTAGCGGAAGGGCGGGGCAGCGTCAAACCCGGAGAAAACAAAAGGGGCCGTCATGCGCATCGGCAGGACGGCCCCAGGAAGGAGAACTTTTGGGCGATCAACGGGCGGCAGTGCGGGCCACGACAGCGGCGCTGCGGGCGGCAATGGCTGCGTTGTGAGCGGCGCGGAGGCCTTCGAGACCACGATAGGTCTTGCCAACCTTGGCGCAGAGGCCGCGGCTGACGAGGTTTTGCAGCTTCTCGTAGGAGCGGAGGCGGAGCATTTCCTCACCACCGCTGACGGCGTTCTTCAGCTTGAGATTGTCATAGACCAGCCCGAAGAGGGTGTTGAACTCGTATGTCTCAGGCTTGGAGAGGACATTGACGAGCTCGTCGGTGACATGGTCAGGGACTCGGCGGGAGAAACGTGTCTTGCGGGTCGGGGTGGTAGTAGCCATAGGGCTGCAAGCATAGCACGCGCCCAAGGTCTTTGCGACGGTTTTGTGAGAAACGACGCTTTTTTCTCCTACGCGGCATGTGCAGCGATAGAAATCGACGCTTGACAGCGGCAATGAGCGCAAATTGCGGCCCGATGGGTATGCACAAAGGATGGCCGAATTTCAGTGGCTCGAATTTCCATCTATTCTGATGCTGCGAGCTATCTGGCTTGGATCTTGTAAAGCGCCTTCTTGGTGCGGATGAAAAGAGCCCCATCGGCCACGGCAGGGGAGGCGGAAATGGCGTCTGGGAGCTGGTTTTTGCGCACGAGATCGAATTTCTCCGGGGAAGCGCGGACGACGAACGTCTGTCCCCGGTCATTGGAAAATAGCAGCTTGTCACCAATAGCCACTGGGCCCGGCATATGCTGCCCCTCCAGGCGGTCCTCCCACAGATCCTTGCCCGTCTTCACCTCCAGCGCGCTGATGATGCCGCCGCGGGTGGTTTGGTAGAGGATGCCATTCAACAACACAGGTGCTGATTCGCTGGCGTTGCGCTTCTCACGGTCCCACACAGTGTGACTGTCCGTGATGTCGCCGGTCATCTTATCATCGATGCGGACGCCGAGGGTGTGGGCGCGTTCGGCACCGGTGTTGAGGATGAGCACGTCACCATAAAGCAGCGGCGGGATGGCCGCGTTGAAGCCGCCATGGCGGATGGTCCAGAGTTCCAAGCCGGTGTTTACCTCATAACCAAAAGCAGCGCGTGATCCGATGGATACGAGCACTTCCTTGCCAGCGATCTTGAAGACGGCGGGCGTGTGGAAGGCCTTGCGCATATCTCCGCCGCGGGTGGGCTTCCCTTCTGCGTCCAGATCCCCGTAGTCCGTGGAGCGCGGTGTCTTCCAGATGGTTTTCCCTGTCTTCTTGTCGAGTGCGGTGACAAATTGCGCGTCGATTCCATCGAAGGTCAGGATGAGCATGTCATCGTGAATAATGGGAGAGGAGCCTGGGCCGCGATAGTGATGCACATTGATGTCGCGGCGCTCCCAGACCTTCTCCCCCGTGGCCGGGTCGATGCGTGCGGTGCCATAGGTGCCGAAGTGGACGTAGAGCGCATCCGCTTCGAGCGCCGGGGAAGGGGCGGCGTAGTTGTTGACGGGATTGCCAAGCGGCTCGGGATCTGGGTTCTCAAACACCAGCGTGTGATGCACGATCCTGCCGCTGTGCCGATCAATGCCATACACGAACTGCTTTCTGCCATCGGCTGTGGCGGCGGTGAACCAGATCATGTCACCGCCGATCACGGGTGTGGAATGACCCTCGCCCTCGAGATCAACATGCCAAGCGATGTTTTTGCCCGAGTCCGCGTCCCATTCCAGCGGGACCCGCGCCGCCTCCGCCGCGGGCGCAATGCCGTCACGCGTGGGGCCGTTCTTGTCCGGCCAGAACACCGGCGTGGTGGTCGGCTGTGAAAGGGCCGCGACAGACAGCAGGGCAAAGACAGGCGCGAGGAGTGCGGGAGATCGGATCATGAGCGTGAGATTGACGGCGTGACATGGAAATTCTTTCGCTGGAGAAAAGAGCGTGCATGGTTCATGCCATTCAACCGTATAACCCCGCCGAAATGAAGAACTCTACCCTTATCTGTCTCGCAGTCTGCCTATGCTTATCCTCACTGCGCGCCGACGACCTCGGCGAACAGCTCCGCCGTGCCGCTGAAAAGTTCAAGAATGAGATATCCAAGGTCAAAGACCAGACTGAGGTCAAGGGCCGTGAATGGTATAAACAGGCCGGGGAACATCCCGCCATGGGCCGTGAGGCGTACTTGAAAAAAGCGGGTGATGCCCTCACGCGCTGGAAGGCGGACATTGACGTGCTGAAGGAGCAGGGTGGGCGGGACTATTTCAAAACACGCGTTCAAGCTTTGGAGGAGCACCACGCCTACGCCATGAAGGAGATGGGGGCGCTCGCGGTCATCACAGATGAGGCGCAGTTCCGCGCACGGCAGAAGAGTTTTGACAAGACGCTCTGGACGCTGGAAGCCGCAGTCGGGCAAGCTCAGGAGGAAGTCGGGCTGTAGGCGCAATCGCCACCTCAAGTGACACAATTGACGCAGGGCGCGTCCTCGACGGAGCGTATATGATGGGGACCGGACTCGACGGATGAACCCCATGAAAAAGCCGCAACGCATCATCGCCGCCGTTGATTTCACCTCATCCTGCCGCAACGCTTTGCGTGAGGCTGCGCGCCGGGCCTCGCTCGATGGCGCGTCCCTCATCGCCGTGCATGTGATGGACGAGTTCCTCGTCCATGAGCTAAAAAAGGCACTCTCCACCGATCAAGCCACCATTCGCACCGACTGGCTCGGGCGGTTGAGGCAATTCGTGGCCGACTCGGAGGTCGGCGCGGTTGTGGTCAACGCAGAGGTGCGTATCGGGCATCCATTCAGGGAGCTCGTCGCGGCCTGTCACGCCCACAGCGCGGATCTTCTCGTCATGGGTGCCAGGGGATCGCGGAACGAGCCGCATCGCATCGGTGTCATCGCCGCCAAATGCGTGCGCAAGGCACCGGTGGATGTCTTCGTTGTGCGCGAGGATGCTCTGGGGCCATTCAAGAAGATTGTCGCCTGTGTCGATTTTTCCGAAAACTCCGCCTGGGCTGTGGAATGCGCGCTACGCGTGGCCCGGCAGGATGGCGCGTCGCTCGATTGCCTGCATGTGTTTCAAAGTGCGCTGGCCATGTCACTCGACTACGGAGGATTCGCCCCCTCTCTTCCCGCCGTCATCGATCCCGGGACCCTTGCGAACTGGAAAAGAGATCTGGATGCTTTCATCGCCCCGCTCATCGGAGTGACGGGCGGAGTGGACGTCACGGCGCTGGTCACGGAGCGGGTGAACATCCGTGAGGCCATCCTCGACCATGTGGGCAAGACGCATGCCGGTCTTGTCGTCCTCGGCACGCGGGGGAAAACCGGCCTGCGTGAGATGCTCATAGGCACTACGGCTGAAAAAATCGTCCAGCATGCCTCCTGCTCCATCCTGGCGGTGAAACCGGATGGATTTGTCGCCGCTCCCGACTAACACGTTCTCACATGACCGGAAAAACAAATGACGGCCCCAGCATCGCTAGGCTGCAAGATGCGTTGCAGGCCAGCGAGCAACGCGCGGCGGTGATCGTGGAGACCGCAGTGAACGCGATCATCACGATTGACGAGAACTGTATCATCGAGAGCGCCAACTCTGCCACCGAACGCCTGTTCGGCTACAAGCGTGACGAAATCATCGGGCGCAACATCAGCATGCTCATGCCGCAGCCATACCGAGATCGCCACGATGGCTATGTCCACCACTACCTGAAGACTGGGGTGAAGCGCATCATCGGCATCGGTCGTGAGGCGCTGGCGCAGCGCAAGGACGGCTCCGTTTTCCCGATTGACCTCTCAGTTGGCGAGGCCGTGCTGCCGAGCGGGCGGCGCATCTTCACCGGTATCATCCGCGACATGACCGAGCGCAAGGCGCTGGAGGAGAAAGTTCTCCATATCAGCGAGGAGGAGCAGATGCGCATCGGACGGGATATTCATGATGATCTGTGCCAGCAGCTCGCCGCCATCGGCTGCCTCGCGAAAGTCGCGCAGAAGAATCTCGCCGCCATCAACTGTCCCGAGGCGGACAGCCTTGATGAAATCGTCAAACTCATCTCCAAAGCCAGCACACGCGCCCGTGAGACTTCGCGCGGCCTCATGCCAGCCGTCCTCGATGCCGGTGGCCTCATGGAGGCACTGCGGGAACTGGCGGCGGGCACGGCACGCGCCTATGAGATCGAGTGTGATTTCTGCTATGACAATCCGGTGCAGCCCGGTGACACGAAGACGGCAGTGCAGCTCTTCCGCATCGCCCAGGAGGCCGTCGCCAACGCGGTCAAGCACAGCCAGGCGCGGCGCGTGGACATTCACATCGCACGTCACAGTGGGAATATCATCCTCACCGTGCGTGACAATGGCGTCGGCATCCCTGATAAAGCGTCAAAAGGAACCGGCATGGGCCTCTTGACCATGAGGCATCGCGCTCAAATGATGGGAGGTGTCGTCAACGTCACGCCGCGTCCGGCCGGCGGCACACAGGTCACATGCAGCGTCCCCGCCCCAGCAAAGAATCCGTGAAGAACGTCGTCCTAGTGGATGACCACCCCATCATGCGTCATGGGCTCGCGCAGCTCGTGCGCGCCGAAGTTGGCCTCAGTGTCTGCGGAGAAGCCGGCAATGCGCGTGAGGGGCTGGAGATCACCGGTAAGCTCAAGCCTGACCTCGCCATCATCGATCTCGCTCTCCCGGACAAGAACGGCCTCGAACTCGTGAAGGACATCCGAGCCATGCATCCTAGCACGCAGTGCCTCGTCCTCTCCATGCACGACGAGCAGATGTATGGAGAGCGCGCCTTGCGCGCCGGAGCGCGCGGCTATGTGATGAAGGACGAGGCCGCCGATCACCTCATCACCGCCATTCAGAAAGTGCTCTCTGGCGGGCTGTATGTCAGCGAGACGCTGAACGCACGCATGCTGGAGCAGGTCACCAGCTCTTCGCGTGGCAAGGCTTCGGGTATCGGCGCGCTCACGGACCGCGAGCTAGAAATCCTCATGCTCATCGGCAAAGGCGTGCCTACCAAGAACATTGCAGCGCAGCTCAGCATCAGCGCGCGGACGGTCGAGGCCCATCGTGCCCACATCAAAGAGAAGCTCGGTATCACCGATGGCGCTGCCTTGGTGCGCCATGCCGTGCAGTGGGTGGAGAACAGTGGCAGAATGTGAGGGATATGCTGACAGGACGTGGTCGCTTTCTGCTTCAGCCTGCATGAACGCAGCGCACCAAGTTTCGTGGAGTTGATGGCGGCGGTGGAGCTCGCAGATGGTTAATTTCACCATTTTCCCTTCGCAGATGGATTTTTTCTGCTGGGCGGCAATCATAAATATTGGTGAAATTTGCGTTGACGCTCCTTGGGACGCTCACATAACCTCAACTCACGGCAACAGCCGCCAACAACACCATGGCCAAGAAAGCAACCAAATCAGCTAAGAAAGCCTCCTCCAAGCCCAAGGCGAAAGCCTCCAAGCCCAAAGCTAAACGCAAACCGAATCCTGCCCTGATGAAGCCGGTGCAGCCTGACGCGATCCTCGGGGTCGTTGTCGGCAACAAGCCTGCTCCTCGTGGTCAGATCACGAAGAAGCTCTGGGACTACATCAAGAAGAACGGTCTCCAGGACGCCAAGAACAAGCGCAACATCAACGCGGACGACGCGCTGAAGGCGGTGTTCGGCGGCAAGAAGACAGTGACGATGTTCGAGATGACCAAGCTCGTCTCCAAGCATATCGCCTGATTTCACTCCTGAACTCCTCCACGCCGCGCCTGGCTCGTCCGGGCGCGGCGCTTTTTTTGCCCACCGCACGCTCAGGGCGCGTGAGGCACATAATCGACCTCCATGAACTCGGCGACCTCAGGAATCCACCGTTGCTGCACAAAGGTGACGTGCGCGGGATGACCGCTGTAGAAGGCATAGGCATCCGTATCGACGAATTCCATTGAAAGGCCGAAAGTGAACGGATTCTTTAAGCTCGTCTGCCGCAGGCACTCGAAGTTCTGCACGCCAGGGATCTTCGCGAGCTCACAGGCGGCACGGAGGAAATTATGCTCCGCTTCGGTGCCAGAAGGGTGCTTGAGCCGGAAGACAACAGTGTGGCGAATCATAACAGCACACTTACGCGGCCTGGAGCACGTGCGTTGCGCTTTTCCGCAGTCTTCTCTTGAAGGGGCCGCAGCTTCAATTCAGTCGCCGACCTTTGCCGCCTTTCGTTTTCTGGCATCAGGCTGTGCTTTGAAATCCTGTACGGGAAATCGTTCGCGCAGACGCTGACTGAGCGACTCGATCACCTGCGCGTGCTCTGGGTTGTCGGCGACATTCTGATTGTTCTGCGGGTCATTCACCATGTTGTAGAGTTCACGCTTTGGTTCCTCTCCGGACTTGGTCCATTCGACATAGCGCCATTTGTCCGTGCGCATGGCGAGGCCGAGATGGCCGCCCTTCGGATACCAACTGAACGCGGCGTCATTCACTTTTGAGGAGGGATCGTCGAGCACGGGTTTCAAGCTGCGGCCCTGGAAGCCTGTATTTGCAGGTAGGCCACAGAGCTCGGTGAGCGTGGGAGCGAGATCGACGCTCTGCACGAGTGCGGTGGTGCTTTGCCCGGCGGTTTTCTGGCCGGGGGTGGCAATGATGAGGGCATTGCGTGTGGCACCTTCGTAGTTGTTGTGCTTTGCGCCCCACCAAGTGTGCTCACCCATGTAGTAGCCGTGGTCGGTCCAGAAGACGATGATGGTGTTTTTCGAAAGGCCGGATTCCTTCAGCGCAGCCAGTAGGCGACCGACCTGCGCATCGACGTAGCTGATGGCGGCATAATAGCCGTGCAGGCATTGGCGCTTGAATGCCTCAGGAAGTTGTGCTCCGGGGACTTGCGGCACGTCGCGGTAACTGAAGAAGTCTGTGCCGCTGGTCGCTGCAAAGTCCGGCGCGTCTTTCGGCACGAACTCATTCGTAGCGAGCGTGAACTTCGCCGGATCGTAGAGATCCCAATATTTTTTCGGCGAGATCCATGGCACATGCGGATTGGCAAAGCCAACGGCGAGGAAGAAGGGCTGCGCAGGGTTTTTCGCATGCTCCTTCAATTGCGCAACCGCGTTTGCTGCGGTGTCCCCATCGACGAGGTCGTCGTCGCCGCAGTCAACGGCCTCAAAAGCCGGGATAGCGCTGTTGCGACTACCTTTGCCTCTTTGCGGGATCACGATGCCATTTCTCCTCGCATCCGAGACAAATTTTTTCACGCTCTCTTGCGTAGCGGTGCTCATGCGCGGTTTTTTGCTGTGCCAGGCGGGCACGGTCCATGAGGCGTCGTCGTCGATGCCCACATGGTAGATTTTACCGAGGCTGCGCGTGTGATAGCCGTTGTTTTTGAAGTGCTGCGGCATCGTGGTGATGTCAGGCATGGTGGTTCGCAGCGTGCGGCCAATCTCGAAAATCTGCGTCGTGGCTGGGTAGCGCCCGCTGAGCATCGAGATGCGCGAGGGGGAGCACAACGCCTGCTGCACATAGCTACGCTGAAAGACCATCCCGCGTTTTGCCAGCGCGTCGAGGTTTGGTGATTTCACCGTGGTGTCACCATAGCACCCGAGCTGTGGCCGCATGTCATCGCTGGCGATGAAAAGTACATTGGGTCTGTCGGTGGCCCATGTAAGGCAGGTGAACAACGATAAAAGCAAAAACAGCGTTTTCATGCACGCTGCAACGCAGCCCGGCGGTCTCTATTTCAACTCCTTGAGCCTTACGTTGCGATACCAAACGCGCAATGCCTCGTCCTGGAAGGCGATGTGGCCGAGATTGGGGCGGTCGGCCATCTTCATGGCCTCCAGCGTGGTGTCGATGACTTGCTCGCCATTGAAGACGACGGTCACATGGCGGCCTTTGACCGTGATCGTGTAGCGATTCCACTCGCCAGTGGGTTTGACCATGTTCTTCGACGGACCGATACCATGCACAATGCCGCCACAGTCGTGGTGGCCTGGCTTTTCGAGGCCGTAGGTGTCGAGAATCTGCACCTCAAATCCGGTTTTCACCGGCTCCTTCATGTCCGCCACGCGCATGAAAACACCGCTGTTGCCCTTGGCGTTGATTTTGAATTCGAGGTCGAGCACGAAGTCGCCATACTTCTTCTCGGTGGAAAGGTAGGCGTCGTAGCGCTGCCAGCCTTTCTCGCCTTCTCGCGGATGCAGCGTGATGTTGCCGTCGGCATCGACTACCCAGTTTCCCGTCGTCTGCCAGCCGGTCAGGTTCTTGCCATTGAAGAGCGGCACGAAGCCAGGGGCGTCAGCGGCGGGATGGAGATCTTCGGCATGGAGCGACAGGGCGAGGAGCGCGACGAGGAAGACAGTGAATTTCATGGCTGGGCGGCTTAAACGGCGGTCAGGAGCCGGATAATTCCTCGTTTGACTTCCCTGGCTTCTCCGGCACATATCATCGCATCCTGATACGTTGATTTGAATCGTTTCAGCTCCCAAACCTGAACCCATACCGCCCCTCATGTCCGACTACCTCGTCAAAGACATCTCCCTCGCTGACTTCGGTCGCAAAGAACTCACCATCGCCGAAAGCGAAATGCCTGGCCTCATGGCCACCCGCGAGAAATATGGACCGAAAAAACCACTCAAGGGCGTGCGCATCACCGGCTCGCTGCACATGACCATCCAGACGGGTGTGCTCATCGAGACGCTGAAGGAACTCGGTGCCGATGTGCGCTGGGCCTCCTGCAACATCTTTTCCACTCAGGACCATGCCGCCGCCGCCATTGCCGCTTCCGGCACGCCGGTGTTCGCCTGGAAAGGCGAGACCCTCGAAGAATACTGGGACTGCACTTGGAAGGCCATTATCTTCCCGAAGGACAAAGGCCCGCAACTCATCGTGGACGACGGCGGTGACGTGACCCTGCTCATCCACAAGGGCTACGAGATGGAAAACGGCGACAAGTGGGTCAACTCTAAGTCCGACAATCACGAAGTGAAGGTCATCAAGGATCTGCTCAAGAAGATCGCCAAGGAACAGCCCGGCATCTTCCACAAGATCGTCAAAGACCTGAAGGGCGTCTCCGAAGAGACCACCACCGGCGTGCATCGTCTCTATGAAATGGCGAAGGCAGGCAAGCTGCTCTTCCCCGCCATCAACGTGAACGACAGCGTCACCAAGTCGAAATTCGACAACCTCTACGGCTGCCGCGAATCGCTGCTCGATGGCATCAAGCGCGCCACTGATGTCATGATCGCCGGCAAAGTCGGCGTCGTCTGCGGTTATGGCGATGTGGGCAAAGGTTGCGCCGCCGCCCTTCGCGGCATGGGTGCCCAGGTCATCGTCACCGAGATTGATCCTGTCTGCGCCTTGCAGGCCGCCATGGAAGGCTACCGCGTGATGCCGATCGAAGACACCCTCGGCACCGGCGACATCTACGTCACCACCACTGGCAACAAGGACATCATCACCTTGAAGCACATGGAGAAGATGAAGGACCAGGCCATCGTCTGCAACATCGGTCACTTCGACAATGAGATCCAAGTGGACAAGCTCAATGCACGCAAAGACGTCAAGCGCCTCAACATCAAGCCGCAGGTGGACAAGTACACCTTCCCGAAAGGCAACAGCATTTTCATGCTGGCCGAAGGTCGCCTCGTGAACCTCGGCTGCGCCACCGGCCATCCGAGCTTTGTGATGAGCAACAGTTTCACCAACCAGACCCTCGCGCAGATGGAACTCTGGGCCACCAAGGGCAAGCGCAAGATCGGCGTCACCGTCCTGCCGAAGAAGCTCGATGAAGAAGTCGCCCGCCTGCATCTCTCCAAGATCGGCGTGAAGCTCACCAAGCTCACCCAGGAGCAGGCCGACTACATCGGCGTGCCCGTGGACGGTCCCTACAAGACGGATCACTACCGCTATTGATCCTAAACCGAGTTTTCCAACTCGTTCCCAATCCCAAACGAACAGGAAAGTTCGTTCTACACTTCCCCCCCCGAAACCCCAAAGCGCGGACGGTCGAAAGGCCGCCCGCGTTTTGGTTATGTGCGCAAAATCATTCGGCGCTGAACTCGATGCCACTAAGGACAGGAAGGGCCTGGGTGTTTGCGACGGCTTTGAGCTGGAGGCGGAGTTCTGGGCCGATGGGGATGTGCTTGAATTCGCGGACGGCATGGCCGCCTTCTTTCGCGAGGTCGAGGTTCTCCAATACCAGCCTATCTTGAAGCAGGACATTGAACACACGCCTGCCGACTGGGAGGTTTTCAGGATCGGCGAAGTGCAGACGCACGGTGTGTGGCAGCGGCGGATGATCTACACGGACGGGGGCCGTTGGTTTGATCCGTAAAGGTGACTGGGTCGGTGGGTTCTTCGCGCCGCCGGGCTTTTCATCATCATCGTCATCGGATTTATTCCCGGGTTTGGTGAGTACGGGTGGCTTCAGCGTTGGGTTGATGATGATTTCAGCCTCGCCAATCAGGCCTGATGCTGCGATCCAGGGTTGGCTTTGGCCGCTATCTTTGATGTGGGAGCTGTGGCGGCGGAACCATTTTACTTTCGCTTCAGACATCTGGATGCCGAGTTGTGGTTCATTGCCATCACCGACGTGCGGATACTCCAGCCAGAGTGTGCCGTCGGGCGCACGGCGGTTGCCGGGAGCGCCGAAGTTGATGCCGACGCGCAGAATGCGCTCTCCCTGCTTCGAATCGAGGCCGAACTGGCTGTAGCTCCACATCTCCATCCCGGGCATGTGAATGAGGGCGAGCGAGGTCTGGTTTTGATACGCGCAGGAGCAAGTGCGGGTGTAATCAGGCGCGTTGAGCACGCCGTTAGCGACCACGAGGTTCGAGGTGCAGCCAGATTTGAAGCCACCGAGGTTCGAGGTGCCGCTCATGCTCTCGAGATCGTAAAAGCCCGCCGCGCCACTGCGGAAGGTGAGAAGATGCTCGCTGGCGATGATGGTGTTGCAGCCGTAAGTGCGATTGAGACGCCAGGGCTCCGTGCCGCCGGTGAGCGGATTTTTCACGAGATGCGGCTCGCCAGTGAGCAGACTGAATGCACCGCCCGAACTTTTGTAGGAGTTCGCTCCTGTGAGGATGAGCTCGTTGTGCAGGATGCAGGGGCCAGTGTAAGCGCGTTTGAGATCCTTCCAGCGCACGCGTCCGGTGGAGCCTTCGTAGGCGATCATTCCATCACCCACTTCGGAGGAGATGCGGTCGCTCGCCTTGGCCCCGGCCTGTAACAGGACATCATGCTCAGCGGAGTAGCCGAGCCAGGTGCCGAAAACGTTCATCTCCTGCTCCCAAAGCACATTCCCGCTGCGTGTGTCGAACGCCACGATGCGGTAGTCTGCAGGCAGATCCCTGCCACGGCGGACGAGTAGGCCCTCGGCATGCTTGGTGAGCTTGTCCAGGCAGTAGATGCGACCGTTGCCTGCGACGATGCCGTTGTGGAGGAAGCTGTGGCGTGCCTTCGCGCGCCAGAGCAGGCTGCCGCTGTGTCTGTCGAACACCGCGAGCCCGGCGCTGGCGGAATAGTCCTCGATAGGCGCAGTGGTGCGACTTTTTGTGGAGCCGGTTTGCAGGCTGAAGTGCGCGAAGTCGTCACCGCCGATGAGCAGATCATCCAAAACACCGATGAAGGCCCACTGTGCAGGATCGCTGGCGTCATCGCGGAGCCGGATCGTCTTTTTCAGATCACCTCCGCGTGCGTCGAGCATTTGGCATTCACCTTTCAGCGCCACATACAGGCTGTCTGCCGTCGCGATGAAGTTTGTGCCGCGACCGTTCGCACCCGGAATGTGCTTTTGGTTGTAGGTGATGCTCAGGGGCGTGTCGGCATAGGTTTCGTTGTAGTAGATGCCGTAGGTGCCCAGATTCCCGAAGTCATGCTGCCAGAGTACGCGACCGGTGTACACATCGCGTGCGCTGATGCTGTTCATGCCCTCGATGTAAAGGCGTCCGCCTACCACCTGCTCTGGCGGACCGTGGGCGTGGCGCGGTAGTACATCGAGGTTGGAGCTGCCGCCGAACCACAGCACGCCCAGTGGCGCTCGTACGCGGCTGTCGTCGGACTTCACCGTGTTGCCGATGTCTCCATACTGGTGCGTCCAGTCTGCCGCGCCAGGCAGCGCGCCTTCGCGGATGATGAGCGCGTGCCCGCCTTTCGTTTTTAGCCTCGCATTTTCGAGTCCGGTGATGTCTGGCGTTCCTTTGCAGAGTAGAATGCCGCCATAGGGCCGCACCGAGGCATAAGCAGCGGCAAGATCCGCCTCCACAGTGACGACGAGATGCGCAAAATAAGGCGGAGCCTGGAATGAAACCGCATCGCCGACATGAAAGGTGATGCGCGTGCCATAGACGCCTTGCATGTCGTATTCACGCCGCAGATCGTCCACGCGCTCGACATTCGAGTCCACCACGGTGATCTGCATCTGTGATTCCACCAGCAGTGCGTCCAGCAAGCCGCGATCCTCTGCTCCGAAGATTAACGCATGACCGGAGTGGTCGTCGAGCTCTGCTAGCAAATCCTTTGCGAGCTGTGTCGAGGCGGCCGACACCTGTGCGGGCGGTTGCGATTTCGATTCCAGGTGTCCCATGCATTTCCCTGCGCCATACACCTGAATGCGACCGTCCTGCGTCACCGCGATGAGTTTGCCATTCGCGGCCAGCAGGCGACGCACACTGCCATCCACAGGCATCGTCCAAGCCACATGCGGTTTTTCATCCAGCGCGATGGCCGTGAGGGTGTGCTTGCCAGCCGCATACAGATGACCGCCCGCCTTGATGAGGTCGCCAGATCCGTCCGCCGCCACTTCCCATAACACTTTCCCGCTCGTCCCGACCTCCCGCACTTTTTTGTCGTCTGAATCATAAAGACGACTCCCATCAATGACAGGCTCGTTAATCTCCGTTTTTCCCTTCACGCCTGTCTTGAGATCGTAAACACGCGTGCCACGCTCCCGAGTGTGGACGTGGAAATAAGTGTCGCCTGCGGCCACGAAGCTGCCGCCGTTGCCCTTGCCGCCGTCATTGAGGTGAAAATACCGCAGCGCTCCCGTGGCGATGTCAAAGCCCGCAGGCACCGAACGCCCTCCCGGCACGAGCAGCGTGTCCTTCGTCGCCACCAACGCGCCTTGGGGTGCCACACCGGCGAATGCGGCCGCGCTGTGCGGCTGCTTGATGAAGTCCGCGCCCGTGCCGTCGTTCACCCACACGACCCCTCCCGTCTCCGCGTCGAGCGCATACAGGAAGGTACCCATAAAGGGCCAGATGCTCGCGGCGAAATACACTTTTCCATCGCGCACCACGGCACCGCCTCGCGCAGGCCACGCGGATGTCAGGCGGCGGTTCCCTAGCGCCTTGCGGGCGGAAGGCGCGCCGCTGAAAGACCACACTTTGGCCCCATCCTCCGCACGCACACAGTGGAGGTGCCCGTCATCGCTGGTGAAATAAACTTTGCCCTGCCAGCAGGCGGGGGGCAGACGCACCGGCCCACCGGTGAAATAGCTCCAGCGTTCCCGCCCTGTCTTCAGATCAAGCGCCAGTACTTTGTCACGGTCGTTGAAACCGATGAGCATCGTATCGCCGAGCACCACCGGTTCAAAGATGCGGTCATAACTCATCAGATCGTGGTTCAGCGGATCGTCCCATACCTGCTCGCGTGGTGATTCTACGCGCTCCCACTCCAAATGCAGAGTCGCAGGCAGTTTCTCATCTGAGGCCGCCGTACGCTGAGCGTCATGCCGCCACATCGGCCAGTCGGCGGCGGATGCGTACACAGCGAATGAGGACAGCAGCAAGACGCGAAAAATCATGGGTAGCAATGAACGAACGCGGAAACACAATGCTGTCGTGATTCTCGGGCTTTGGAAAACAAGTACGCTGCTCGACTCCATCACCTCGACCGAAACACCTCGCTCAGCAGGCACTCGACCATGAGCGTGTTCAGGTCGAGACCGTGCTGCTTCACTTTTTCGTGGAGGCGGTTGATGGGGAGGCGTCCTTGAGCTCTGTGGTGCAGGTGGTGCTGGGATGTTAAAAGGCACGATTGACCCGCTGAAGGTGAGTAGATACCATCTCCCCATGAATCCGTTTTGACCACGGCCATGCAGCTTGAGCCGCAGGATCGTTGCCGCATCGCGTCGAGTCTTTGGGAATCGATTCGATCATTGAAACCCGCTGCCGATGAGGATTTGGACGCCGTTCTCGATCAACGTGAGGCGGAACTGGATGCTGATCCCGCCATGGAAGTCAACCACGAGACCTTTCTCGCGCACTTTTCACATCGTCGCAGTTTCATGAACATCCACGGGTGAATGGTTCAAGATGGCGGCCTGCCGTCTAAATCCGCCTCTTGCGCTGATTTGGGCCTCTGATTAGAATGTCACCATGAGCTACGCTGACATCGCATCCAAGGCATCCATGCTGCCTCTCGCGGAAAGGATCGAGCTGACTCGCTATCTAACCGCGTTGGAGACAGAGGAAGAACTGCGGGTTCTTCTTTCCCAGCGCATGCGTTCGATGGACGCGGGGCGCTCGATTTCGCTCGAGGCATTTAAGGAGAAACACGAGCAGCTCGAATCCGAAGGCCGCTGAGTGAAACCTCACAAGGTCATTCTCGACAGCGATCTCGCCGAGTCCCTCTGGCGGCTGCCATCGCGTTCCCGGCGCGAGATCGTCGCCATTTTCGAAAAGCTGGCAGACTACCCGCTGACGGGTGTGGAAGATCAGATTCGTGCCATCGACGGTCGGATGATCCAGCGGGCGAGATTCAACAAGTGGCGGGTTTGTTTCTGGATTGATGGCCCGGTGGATGAAGTGCGAATCGTTGAGGTTTCGCGCGCAAAGTGATGGAGAATTCTTATCCACCAAACAACTGGGAACGCCAAACCCGAATCTGCAGATTCGGGCTATGTTGGTTGAATCACCTCGACCGAAACACCTCGCTCAGCAGGCACTCGACCATGAGCGTATTCAGGCCGAGGCCGTGTTGCTTCACTTTTTCGAGGAGGCGGTCGATGGGGAGGTCGTCGTTGAGCTCCATGGTGCGACCGGTGGTGTAGGTGAGAAGCTGGCGGATGAGATGGCGGCTAAAAAGGTCGGCACGAGTGTCGCCGATGACTTTCTTGAAGCTGGCGAAGTCGATGTAGGTCTCGCCGGAATTGAATTCGCCAGTGGTGTCGATCTTCGGGGCTTCTTTGGCGTTCTTGGCCTTAGGGTAGGTTTTCCGCCAGCGACCGACGGGATCGTAGGCCTCCAGGCTGAAGCCGAGTGGGTCGATCTTGCGGTGGCACTCGGCGCAGGCCCTGTCCGTGCTGTGCTTGGCGAGGCGGTCGCGGATGGTGGTGGCACCGCTGACATCGGGATCAATCGCGGGCACGACATCCGGCGGTGGTGGCGGCGGGACGCCGAGAAAATTCTCCGTCACCCACACACCGCGAGTCACAGGTGAGGTCTCGACGCCGTTGGCGCTCACGGTGAGCACTGCGGACATGCCGAGCAGCCCGCCGCGATGTGTGTTGCCCTTGAGGCTGACTTTTTGAAAGCCATCGGCGAGGCGTAGTTTGTCCCTCTCCGGCAGTTCGTAGAGTTTCGCGAGTTTCTTGTCCACGAAGGTGTGCTCGCAGTCGATGAACTGCGCCACCGAGCCGTTGTTCTTGAGCAGATCGCGGAAAAACAGCCTCGCCTCGGTCTTCATCGAGGTGGGCAGGTCCTCGGCGTAGTAGGAGCGCACGACTTCGCGCGGCGGCGGTTGCGAACCAAGATCGCGGAGATTCAGCCAGCTATCGAGGAAACCGTTCACGAAGCCGTCGATGCGTTCATCGGCAATCATGCGCTGGATTTGTCTTTTGAGCTCGGCGTCGGTGGTGAGTTTGCCGGACTTCGCAGCGGCCAAAAGTGCATCATCCGGAGGTGCGGACCAAAGTGCATATGAGAGGCGTGTGGCGAGGTCGTAGGGCTTGAGACGCTTTTCCGACTCGTCGGTGATCTCGCTGAGATAGAGGAAGCTCGGCGAGCAAAGGATCAACTTGAGCGCATCAAGTGCGGCTTGACGTGGCGCAACTTTTTCCGCGATGCGCTTTTCGTAAAGCGCACGGATTGGATTCCTATCTTCATCGGTGAGCGGACGGCGATAGGCCTTCTCGGCGAAGGCATTGAGTTGATCGAGTGCTTTGGCCTCCTGGAAGCCTGCTTTGCCAAAAACGGCTACTTCCTCGACGCTGCCGTGGTTTTCAGGCACAGGGCCGTGGATCTTGATCTCGCTGATACGGATGTGCGGCAACTTGCCCTCGCGCAGCAGCGTGGTGCGGCTGACATCGAGCTTTGTGATCTGGTCCTTGAACTCATGTTTGTACTTTTTGTTCACCTGGATGACGGAGGCGCGGGATTCATACGGGCCGTTGGGGAAGATGAAGCGCGGTGTTTGGCCCGCCTCCAGCCAGACGCGGAATTTGAACCACGTCGGCGCGTTGTCTGGCATCACGGCGGTGGCGAGCACGGGCTCGATGGGCTGCGGATAATGAATGTGGCCCGCTCTGACATCGCCCGTCACCACGCCGAGGATGAAGGGCTCGGAGAAGTCGATGCCAAAAATCTTCGGATCGTAATGTGTGTCGCGATGCATCGCGGTGGCCTCCACTTCGAGGTCGTAGAGGCCGGAGACGGGAACGCCCTGCCTGAAGTCCTCGATGTGGCCGTAGCCGCCTTGGCGCGTATCGGTGTTCGGCTGCTCATAGAGACAGAGGTAGCGGTAGTTGAAGGCAGTCTTGTGCGGACCCTGCAACTCCTCGTATTGCACGAAGTGGCTGTTGAACTTCCAGTCCTTCGGCGGTGTGGCCGGTTTGCCGAGCCGCGTCTCGACGAGGCGATTCGCGGACTGGAAATACTGATCCACGAGGAAGCCGGAGGTCACGAGCGACTTACCGATCGTGTCCATGTGCTCGGTGGTCTTCTCCTTCGGGAAATCCGCCGTGAGACCCAAAGTGTCCACGCGACGGCCAAACAGCACCGCCAGCGTGTTTTCATACTCGCGGCTGGAGAGGCGGCGCATCACCGTGCGGCTGCCGGTGCTCTGAAATTTGCCATAAGCGACCACCGTGCCATCCCGCAGCGCCCGGATCATCGCGATGCGCTCCTCGTCCTTCGGCTGATCCGCTTTTTTCGGCGGCATCTCCTTCAAGGTGAGCTGGTCGATGATGTCCCGCGCCTCGATGAGATCAGGCACCGCCTTCAAAGGCAGCGCGAATTCCTCAAACGAGCGGTCGCCCTTCTGCACATCCGCGTCGTGGCATTCGAGGCAGTATTTGCTGAGGAATTGCTGCACGACCTTTGGCGGTGCATCGGCGGCGGTCGCGAAAGAGGCGGCAAAAACCGCTGAGGTAAGAATGAGGTTCTTTGGGTTCAAAATCGAAAGCGGTGAGTTTGAGCGGTCGAATTGAACCGCTAATAAGACGCTGATTTGACGCTAATGATCTGAATTCATTATCAGCGTCATATTAGCGGCCAGTCAGCGGTTCAAAACCTCTGATCACGCAAAACGTCCCGTGCTGCTGCCGAACGAATCCGTCTCCACGCCCATCTTTTGGGCGATATCGACGAAGAGATTGCACAGCGGCACTTTGTTGATGCCTTGATTGGCCACCTGGCGGAATTCGCCGTGCTTGTAGCCGCCGCCGGCGAGGAGGATGGGCAGGTCGGAGTTCTTGTGCGAGTTGCCGTCGCCCATGCCGCTGCCGAAAAGCACGGTGGTCGAGTCGAGCAGCGAGCGCTCGCCGTCGTTCATTTTCGCGAGACGGGCCACGAACTTGCCGAATTGCTCGATCTGATATTTCTCCAGCGTGATGAGGCTCGCGATGGCCTCCGGGTCGTTGCCGTGGTGGGAGAGGCCGTGCCAGTCCTTCTTGATGCCGAGATGCTGCGGCATGAAGTCGCCGCCGATCTCCAGCGTGGCGATGCGCGTGCTGTCCGTCTGTAAGGCGAGCGCGATCATCTCATACAGCAGCGGCATGTCCTCGACCGCATTGCGATTCGCGGGCTTTTCAAACGGTGCCTTTGGCTTCGCCTGATTGGTCCAGCGCTGGCGCAGTTCGAGGCGCTTCTCCACATCGCGCACGGAGGTCAGGTATTCGTCGAGCTTTGCCTTGTCCTCCTGGTTCACCTTTTTGGAAAGGCGGTTCGCCTCCTCCAGTACGGAGTCGAGGATGGACGCTTGTACTTGGTTTTCCTGCACACGGCGGGCCTGTCGCTCCGTGGAGTCGCCGACGAAGAGTTTTTCAAACAACTGCGCCGGATTCGTCACCGGCGGCACACGCACGCCTGACTTCGTCCACGCGATCTGGCAGCCGCCGTGGATGCCACCCTCGGAACCGACCGTGAGCGATGGAAACCGCGTCTCAAAACCGATTTCGTCCGCAAGATACTGGTCGATCGTCACATTGCCATCCGGGCGGTTTTGCGCCTCCGAGTTCAGCACGCCGGAGAGGAACGAATGCACCGCGAAGTGCCCGCCACGCACACCGTGATCGAGGCCGCGATAAACCGTCATCTTGTCGCGAACATCCCACACCGGCTCCAGTAGCGTCGTCTTCTCGTAATTCCGGCCCTGCGTGGTCGGGAACAGGCTCTTCGTCTGGTAGCCGAGCAGATTGCCAATCGCCACAAAACGCCGAGCGCCCATGCCCGCGCCTTTCGCCGCCTGCACGGAACCGCCCAAGGACTTCGCCATGAGCGAGGACATGCCGGGCAGGGCCAGCGTGGTGCCGAGGGAGCTGAGAAGGAAATGGCGACGATTCATGAGACTGTTCCAACGTCGAAAAATGACGGAATGTTGCAGGAGAGGGCGGCTGGAGACGCCGCAGCCATCCGGAGCGTTTTTCGCATGCCCTCTTTGTCAGACGTTCCTGTCAATCTAGGAACGAGCAGATGTACTCACAGATGCCGGAGCCGACGCTAATGTCGAAGCCACTGTTTGCTGGCACATCGAAGGACTGGCCGCCTGCGTAGGCTGTCTTTGCGTCACTGCCGTCGAGTTTTACCACGCATTCGCCCGCGACGATCTCCATGCGCTCCGCTTTGGCGGTGCCGAAGTGGTAATCGCCTGGATAGACGAGTCCCAGCGTCTTCTTGCTGCCGTCGGGAAATACAATGCTGTGGCTGACGACTTTGCCGTCAAAATAGACATTCGCTTTGGCGATTGCGGTGACGTTCGTGAACTCAGATGGAATGGCGGACATGGGGCGCGAGGGATAGGCGATGATCGTGCAGGCGGCAAGGTTTCAATACAGGGTCGGGCATCGGCCGCTCATCTGCGACGCACGAGGCGCAAGACGCAGTCCACTCCCGACCAAGGCGCACGCAGGGTGTGCTTGCCACCACCCGTGATGGCGGCTCCAGCCTGGGTGGCACCTGTGTCAGCGCGGAGCCATTCGACGGAGTAGATAATTGATGACGTGCCTAGGTCCACGATGGCGCTGGCTGTTCTGTCGGCAGCGGGCCGTGCCTGCTGGCCGTCGGCTGCGGCGTTCGGATGATAAATGAGGAACTCGTCGTGCTTGCGGCGCGTCAGCTTGGGGGCACGGACGCCTTTGGCTCCATCCGCGTCCTCGACTAGGGCATCATCCGGTGTGAAGTCACTCAGCTCGATGCGGCGGGAGTCGAAGTAGTCGCGGATGCGCCTCACGCTGTCGAGGCCGGTGAGCGCGGCGGTGAAGGGCTGACGGGTGGCTGGCTTGACCGGGCGTGCGTCGGCGCGGTGACCGGTCTGGCTGTAAGGATGCACGCACCACCAGCGCCCGCCGTAGTTCGCCGAGCCGCCTGCGAGCAGCCACGTCCAGAATAAGCGTCGCTGCCAGTAGTCCATGTGTTCAGGATCGAGCCGCTCGCCGTGATCCTGCTCGTAGCGGTCCTCGCCGAGGAAGACGGGCTTGTTGTGCCCGGCATACTGGGAGGCGCGGCTGGCGCTGAGATCATGTTTGTCCTCCAGGTGCAGATATGTCACCCAGTCCGCATCAGGAAACGCAAACTTCACGCCCCGCGCATGGCCGGTGGAGAACGGATGCCGCCACGGGTCATGCTTCGCGAAGTATTCCCCCACCTCGCGGGCGAAGGCGTGGTTCAGCGGATACTTTTCCCCGTAATGCACGTCATTGACGGCAAGCCAGAACACCTGCGGGTAGGCCGCGTAGCGTGCGATGAGGTTGCGCATCAAGCGCTCCCGCTGCACGGGCGAGAGCGTCTGCCACACCTCCTGGTCCTTCGCATAGGTGCAGCCCATCGGGAAGAGCACGAGCTGCATGTAAATTCCGGGATACTCATCGAGCAGCCAACGCAGACGCTCGTCCGGTTTGCGTAGATGTTCTAGCTGGAGCCGCGTCATTGCATCGTCGGTGAAAAAAGCATCACGCCATTGCTCTAAGAGGCTGCGACTTTGGAACACACCCGTGCCGGCGATGAGGAATGAGCGTAGCGAGGTGATGCCATGCGCCGCCGCGTCGCGCACATACGCGTGCGCGTCGTCATCACTCACAGGCTGGTGCGCACCATCGAAGGCGGAGAGCCAGAAATACGCCGTGTCATTGAGATTGAGAAACCAGCGCCCGTCCTCCGTCATCCACTGGTGCGGGTTTTTCGGATGAATGAGCAAGCGCCCGCGCAGCTTTGAATCTGTGGCGGTAAACGCGCCTTTCTTGCCGTTTAGGCCACTGTCCGTCGCACAGAGTGAGGACCAGTTCCATTCACCGGGTTCGCTGACATACACACGGGCGCGCCAGAGGTTGTCGCTATCATAAAACGCATGGACTGATTTCGCTGTGCCGGATGGCGGCGTGAAGGTGACAGTGGCGATGGTGTCGAAGGGGTTCGTCACGGCACCATCGCCCGTGAGCGTGATCTCGTGGACGCCGAATTTCACCGCCAGCGCCGTCTCCGTGGTGAAATTTGCGGCGGACGCATGGGGGCAGACCAGCGCGAAGAGCAGTGCCATCACAATATGATGGGAAGCGGGAGTGTTCATAGCATCTCCCTAAAGACGTGCTTGGTGGCGCGGACTTTCGTGCGTTGAGACCGGGCGCACCGCCAGAATGCGCAATGTCGAAGTTGGCGGCATGATTTGTGCTGTGTCACAGTGTCTGATGCTTCCGCATCTCGACGTATCCCTGTGCCTATGAAACACCTATTGCTAGCTCTCGTCTTCACCACGACTTCCCTGCGGGCGGCAGACATCGACATTTATCTCGTCGCTGGTCAGTCGAATGGCTGGCGGCTCAGTTTGCTGGCGGCAGAGCCGGGAGAGGCGGGGCGGCAGGTGTCTTACTTCGGAATGGGCTGCACCTCGCGTCCCACCACGGCCACGCTGAAACAAATCGACAGACTGCACCCAAAAATCTCCGGCAGCGGACTGGCCGGGGCGCTGCTGAAGCACTCTGGCAAAGACATCGCCTTCATCCAGTATTGCGTTTGTGGCTCCAGTTTGAATGACACTATCAACTGGCAGCCCGGCGAGGATCCTGTGAACGGCAGGGCCAACGAGGCCGGACTCTACGCGAGCATGAAGACCTATGTGGCTGATGCTCGACGCCAGCTAGAGGCTCTCGGACTAACGGGCAAAATCAAAGCCGTCTTCTGGCATCAAGGTGAGGCTGACGTGAAGGTGGGCCGCGAGAAGCACGAGAAAAACCTCCGTCACCTCTTTGCTCGCTTCCGTCAGGATTTCGGCGCTGATCTGCCTATCATCGCTGGCCACATCCGCCCGCTAGACGCTGCATCTGTGGCCATTAATCAGGCCCTCGACGCGCAGGCGGACAAGCGCACCAAGATCGTGCCTGTGGACGGCCTCGACTTTGAATCACTGACCAACGTCCACATTAAGCCCTTGAGCTGCATCGAACTCGGCGCACGCATGGTGCGGGCGCTTCAGGACATAGAGGCAGGTCGGTGATGGGATGGAGAACGAATTGGTAGCGATCAACTCCCCATCTCCACGCTGACGCCGCTCCCGCATCTCGCGGGAGCGGCGCGGAATGGATGCTTATTTCAACACGTTGAGGTCGGCACCGAAATTGATGTGGTAGGCCACGCCGTCGATGACGAGGGCAGGCACCGATTTCACACCGGCGGCCTCCGCCTCGGTGACGCGGGCTTTGGCCTCGCCGAGATGAACGATCTCGACATCAAAGCGGCTCTTGTCGATTGCGGCGGCGACGTTTTGCTCGGCGGCCACGCAGACAGGGCAGCCGGCGTGATAGAATGTGGCTTTGGATTTCATGGATGGACTGGGATGTGGGTTTATGTTGTGTTTCATTGCGGGCAGGAGTGCCGCGCACGCAGTCTCCCGCGTCCGTCAAAACCGGAAAGAGGGCACCTTTCGGTGCGCTCCTCCCCACCGGAAAGTGCCCGGGTGACAAAGCGCGTGCGCGGCTGATACTACGCTCATGTCCAAGCCCAAGTTCATCCCGCTGCGCGAGCGCACCGCCTACCACCGGCTAGAGGATGTGATCGGTTGTAAATGGAGTACCGCTGTGATCGCCGCCATCTCACAAGGGGTGAAGCGCCCCGGTGAGCTGGAGCGCTACATCCCCGGCATCTCGACCAAAGTACTCACTGAGCGGCTGCGGAAGCTCACCGCTTTCGGCATGATCGTGCGCACAGAGCATGCTGGGCTGCCGGCACGCGTGGAGTATGACCTCACGCCTCTGGGCATCGGTCTAGCGGGCATTCTGGCGCAGTTGCGCGAACTCAACACCGCCGTCGGGCAAACCGCGCCATCGGGATGCTGAGGCTGCTCGCCATACACAGTGGTGCGGTCGTGGACATCCCACCCACAGGCACGGGTGAGTGGTGGGACACGCCCTGGCGCAGCGGATTTGGGAAACAACCGCGCACCGGACGGGTGCCGCTCGGCAGCCAAGGGCTGGAGGGCGACGGCCAAGCGGATCTCGCACATCACGGCGGGCCTGACAAGGCGCTCTGCTGCTATCCGGCGGAACACTACGCCTATTGGAACGAGGTGCTAGCGCCGCTGCGGCTGACGCACGGTGCCTTTGGAGAAAATCTCACCACGGAAGGCATGATGGAGGACGATGTGTGCATCGGCGATGTGTTTCACGCGCCCGGCGGTGTGTTGGTACAGATCACGCAGCCGCGCCAGCCTTGCTGGAAGCTGGCCCGGCGCTGGCGGGTGCGGGATCTCGCCGCGCAGGCAGAGCGCACGGGCCGCACAGGCTGGTATCTCCGTGTTTTGAAACCGGGGCATTTAACTGTGGGCAGGGCACTTACGCTGCATGAGCGACCGCATCCCGAGTGGCCCGTTTCGTTGGCGAATACGATCCGGCATCACCGCAAAGATGATATCCGCGCTGCGGCCGCGCTCGCCGCCTGTCCGGCACTCTCCGCCAGTTGGCAGCGCAGCCTCGCTGCGCGCGCGACAGGCGCTGAGGAAAAGTCCGCAGAGCGGCTGACACAGCCGTGAGCATGAATCTCGTCGCGAGCCGTCGGAACCTCTGACGGGAAGTTTGCCATGCAACCGCCCGTTGGTTGGAACCCATCCACCACAATGCCGTACCGGTCATATCATGTCTTTCCAGCACCTTTCATGCCGCCCTTTTTGTTGGAGGCGGCGGTCGTTTTGCTGGTCGGCTTGGCAACATCTCCTTTCATGCCACTTGCTCCTCCTGCCGACATCCCATGAAATCCAACCTCTTCATCTGGTCGCTTGTCTCTGCGCTTGCGGGTTTCCTCTTCGGCTTTGACACCGTGGTCATCTCTGGTGCGGAACAAAAGATTCAATCGCTATGGGGGCTGACGCCTGGCATGCACGGGCTGGCGATGGGCGCGGCGCTATGGGGCACGGTGCTGGGATCTTTCGCCGGAGGATGGCCCACGGACCGGTTTGGACGGAAGGCCACGCTATTGTGGATCGGCGTTCTGTTCCTCGTGGGATCATTCTGGTCGGCGCTGGCCGGAGAGGTATGCTCGTTCATGCTCGCACGATTCATCGGCGGCGTCGCCATCGGCGTGTCCACGGTCGTCGCGCCTCTCTACATCTCAGAGATCGCGCCGCCGCATAACCGCGGGCGGCTCGCGGGCATGTTTCAGTTCAATATCGTCTTCGGCATCCTGGTGGCGTTTTTGTCTAACTTTCTGATCGCGGGGATAGGTAGCGACGCATGGCGCTGGATGCTCGGCATCATGGTGCTGCCATCTGCCATCTACACGTTGGCATGCACGGTGATCCCGGAGAGCCCGCGCTGGCTGATCTCACGCAAAAAGGACCGCGCTGAGGCGCTGGCCGTTCTGAGGCTCATCACACCCGGTGCTTCCGTTGCCACGCTGGAGGCACAGGCTGACGCGATAGCCGCGTCCGCCGGGGGAGGCGGTGATGATAGGCATGGTTTTTGGCGCACGGGAATGCGTGCGCCCATCCTCATCGCGTTGCTGGTGGCGTTCTTCAATCAGCTCTCCGGCATCAACGCCATCCTCTACTTTGCGCCGCGCATTTTTGAGCTCACCGGTCTAGGCGGCAGCGCGGCCCTGCTGCAATCTGTGGGCATCGGCGTGACGAACCTAGTCTTTACCTTCGTCGGCATCTGGCTCATCGACCGCCTCGGACGGCGCACGCTGCTTTACATCGGCTCTTTCGGCTACATCGCTTCGCTCGGACTTTGCTCGTGGGCGTTTTTCACGGAGCGCTTCGCCATCGTGCCTGCGTGCATCTTCGCTTTCATCGCCGCGCATGCCATCGGCCAAGGCGCGGTGATCTGGGTGCTCATTGCGGAGGTGTTTCCAGACAAGTTTCGTGCGGCGGGGCAATCGCTCGGCAGTTTCACGCACTGGTTCTTTGCCGCGTTGCTCACCACGTTCTTCCCGAAGATGGTCACGACCTTTCCGCCGGGCTATGTGTTCCTTTTTTTCTGCCTCATGATGGTGCTGCAGCTCGTCTGGGTGAGACTCATGGTGCCGGAGACGCGGGGCCGTAGCCTGGAGCAAATCCAGTCCGATCTCGGCATCCGGTGACAATGAAGGGTAAGGGCGCGCTTCCTCGATGGATGAGCGCCGCGTCGTCGGCTCACTCGGTCTTTTGCAGTGCCAGGATGTGCTGCGCGATGATCCAGCGATAGACATCATATTCGCCGGGAGACCAGAGGTTATCGGTTTTGTACTTCGCCTGCACGCGGATGGCGTTCCAGATGGTTTTTAAGTCGCGATCAGCGGTATCGGCCAAGGCTTTGGCGGAGGCGCTGCCGCTTTTGCGCGCCTCGGCCAGGTAGGCCCCGAGCGTGAGGTAATCCAGCAGCCGCACCGCCCTGGCCTGTGAGCCTTCGATGGACAGCAGCGCCTTCGAGTTGCCGCGCTTGTTTGGTTTGTCAGGGTTTCACACCGATCCCGTTTACCAGAGGAAGGCTTTTTGCCCAGGCGCGCTCTCAATCCACCTTCACGCGGTAGAAGCGGCGGGGGCCGGTGACGCCGCCGGTGTGCTGGAAGGCGGCGGGGCTGCCGGTGCCGGTCACGGGGGCTCCGATGTTGCTCCATGAACTCGGCGTGAGGCTGTCGCTGGCCTGCAATTGGTAGCTGTGGCCGGTGTAGGTCATGATGGTGAGCTGGAAGTCGCTGCCGGTGATGCCTGCGCTGGTGACTTTGATGCCGCTGGAGTCGATGATGACGCCATGGTTTTCCAGGTTCGGGGGCAATGTGCCGCCGGCGGTGAGGAGGTCGAGCACGCCGTGGTTCACGAAGGCTCCGGTGGCGACGAGGGTGCCGCCGCTGGTGATGCGGATGAGGCCGTTGTTGGTCACGGGGCCGGTGAGAGTGAGGGTTTGGCCGCTGGTGGCGGTGAGGGTGCCGTTGTTGACGAGTTCGCCGTTGAGGGTGCCGTGGCCGCTGAGGGTGGCTCCGGTGGCGATTTCGAGGCTGCCGGGGGCGAGGGTGCCGCCTTGCAGCATGATTTCCGTGCCGCTGGCGGCGTAGGCTCCGGCGCTGCAGGTGTGGCTGCCGCTGAGGAGGATTTTTCCCTGATCCACGCCGAGACTGCCGCTGTAGCTGGAGGTGCCGCTGAGGGTCCAGGTGCCCACGCCTTTTTTGCGGATGTGGACGAGGCTGTCGCCGCCGTGGTGGATGCTGCCGGCAAAGGTGGTGCTGCTGCCGAGCGCACCGATGGCGTAGGTGGTGACGGTGCTGCCGCTGCCGCTCTGCCGCCCGCGCAGGCTGGTGCCGGTGCCGCCGGAGAGTGCGCCGAGCTCGATGGTGAGGCCGCCGTTGCGGTTGGTGAGGATGGCACCGGCGGTCACTTCTTCGGGGTAAAGTGCGCGCCGTCGTCCTGATAGGTCACCTCCAGTTGCGCAAGCGTGGCGACGTAATCGAAGACTGCGGCGGCGGTGGTGTCCTTCAGTTGCAAATTGATCACCGGGTCTTTTGCGGGCGCGGTGTAGTGGACCTTGATGGCCGTGAGCATTTCCACGCGCTGCAGCACTTGAGCGACGGGCGCGTCGGCGAGGCTGATGGTGACGATGGCCTTCTTCGCGGCGTCTTCTGAAGTGCCTGCGATCGAGGCAAGCGGCAGCGCGGCGATGCAGGCGAGGGTGGTGGTGATGTGGCGGATGTTCATGTGTTTTGCGGTGTTGTCTGGCTTGTTTGTGTGTGTGATGCCGGTTTTGCCGGCGGAAAGGAATAGGATGCGCGCAGCAGGATCGTGCTGGCTCACTTCGCCGCCGTGCGGATGAGGCGCGTGGCGGGATAGCCGACCTTTTGGAGGCGCACGTTGCGGAACTGCGCCTTGCCTTGCGTCAGGCTGCCGTCTCCACCGATGCCGAGGCGGAGCGTCACAGGCTTCCTCTCCGTGTGCGTTGTGAAAGGAACCACCACCTGCCTCCATTCGACGGAGCCGGAGAGATCGGCGGTGGACTGCGAAGAACCCGCCCCCAGCACCACGGACTGCTTTCCTCCCGCCTGGGCGATCTCGATGCGTGTCGTCTTCACTTCGGCGGTGAGGACGTAGTTGGAGAGCGGGGCGACATCGGCCTCACAAGTGATGGCGGCTTTGTCACGACTCTCGCACTCCAGGGTGAAAACGCCCTCTTCACTGCCGGAGAACTGCGCGGTGGTGTCCGCTGCCTTGGAAAAGCTCTCCAGCCTCCAAGGCGTCTGACCGGCCTCGATGCGGACTGTTTTGGACGGCATGGGCAGCTCCATGGGAGTGAGCGGCGCGTTGCTCAGATCACCTTTCATCAGTTGGTACACCCATTCCGGGTATTCGCCTGCGGGCAGATCTGTGGTGCGGAAACGCGGTCCGACATCCTTGCCCATGTCACGCATCGGCCCGTGTTTCCATGCCTTGCTGCCATGGCCGGAGAATCCGCCATCCGGTTCAGGAATCTCGCCATTCAAAATGTCCTGATACCAAAACTTGTGCCCGCGGAAAGTGTCCTGCTGACGCCACGGCTTGAACTCGTCGTAGTGCGCATCGTAGTTCGCGGCACCATGCAGCGCGCCCTTTGGCAGCCGCACGCCTTCTTTGCCACCGTAGTAGCCGTCGAGGCCGTGCATCCACTCGTGGAGGTAAATCTCATCACGCGGATTCATGTTGCCCGCGCTGCTGATGGCGAACATGCCGATGCGAGCGCTGCCATTGTAGCCACCCACACCGTAGCCCGCACGCGGCGCACGATAGCCCGACGCCGTGTCGTAGTGCAGGAAATAGTAGCCCACGCTGTCATACTCGCCGGGCCGGGCCAGCGTGGCGAGTTCAGCGACGAGTTCATCGCCCACATATTCCGCGCTGTCCAGACGCTTGGGATCAAAGCAGCGCAGCGGCTTGTCTGAAACGACGACGGTGGGGGTGAACTTCACGCGGCCATGCGTGATCATGTGCACCATGTCCGGCGTCTGGATCTCAAAGCAATGGCGCGCCGCGCGCACATCCTCCTGCGTCATCTCCGCACGCACGGGCAGAAACAGCGGATGCCAGGTGTCGCTGAGGCGCTTGATGATGAGCAGCACCTTGAACTCGATCACTGGCTCCGGTGCCAGCGTCTCGATCTCCTCCGCCACCTCGTCCGCCAGCTTCAGCGGCCAGTTTTTGTCGCTGTGAAACTTCGGATTCTCGGCGGAGCGGATTTTCAGACGACGCAGGAACTCCACATTGAAGGGCGAGCCGACCTTGCCGAGCGCGGGATGCTTCGCGATGGCCTGGGCGGAGGCTTCCTTCGACGGAGCCTGCGCCCGCGCTTCAGAGCAGGAGATCGCAGCCAGCAGGCTGAGCAGAATGGTGACGTGAGACGGCAGGTTCATGAAAAAATGCGGACGCATGGATGATGCGCCGCCGTGGAGCACCTGGCGAATTGACTCCGCGTCACTCCTGGCCGAAAAAGTCGGCCTGTTTACCATCTCTCGTGCAACCCGTCTCCAAGATCACGCTCAGCGAGCACACCGCGCGGCATCTGCGCGAGGGCTTTCGCGCGGGCCGCTGGCAGGGGCAGTTGCCCGGTGTGCGACAGCTCGCAGGCGAGCTGGGCGTGTCACGCGACGTGCTGCGTGATGCCCTGCGCCTCGTGGAGGCGGAGGGGCTGGTCATCCACGATGGCGCGGGAAAACACCGCCGCGTGGCTTCAGCCAGTCGCAACACTGCTAAACGGATGCTTCGCGTGGGCATTCATCTGGCCGGACCGCTGGAGGAGGACAACGCCCACACGCACCAGCTCATCTCCGGCATCCTCAGCGCCGTCGAGTCGCTCGGCCACGCGCCCTTCATCGCGCCGAAAAGTTCGCAGCAGCTCGGTGACAATCCTGCCCGCGTGCGGAGGCAGATCACCGACTGCAAGGCGGACGCGTGGATCATCTACTCCGCCTCTCGCGGTGTGCTGGAAATGGCGGCGCGGCTGAAAACACCCGTCTTCGCCCTCGGCGGCATGTCCGAGGGGCTACCAATCGCCGGATCGCGGACCGACCAGACCGCACCGATCCACGCCGCCGTGGATCTCCTCGTGAAAAAGGGCCACCGCAGCATCGTGCTCATCTGTCCGCCGCGTTGGAAAACGCCTCGGCTCAATCACGCCGCCGCCGCCTTTCTCGACCGACTGAGTTTTCACCAACTGCCCGCTCAGGCCTCCTACAACATCCCGGACTGGAGACATGATCCGCAGGGGCTTGATGAACTGCTGCACGCGCTGTTTCGCGTCACACCGCCCACCGCGCTGCTCATCCAGGAGCCCGAGTGCGTGGGGCCTGTCCTCGTCTTCCTCGCGGAGCGCCGGCTGCGGGTGCCGGATCATGTCTCGGTGGTCAATCTGCTGCCGGACCCCATGCAGTCCTTCTACCGCATCCAGCTTGCCCGCTTCCAGTGGCCGGTCCAGCCGCACATCCGCAATGTCGTCCGCTGGGTGCGCTCCGTGGCCCGTCATCAGGAGGACCGCCGCTACAGCACCCTCTCACCGGAGTTTGTCGAGGCTGAATCCATCGGGACGGCAGCACGGAAGTGACACGAGTCACCAGCGCACTGATCCATGGTGGCTCGGAGGAGAAATGGGACATCAGAGCTGCATCAGCCCCTCTCTTACCTCTTCACAAACAACGGCGACGTAACGAGCGATTCGATCATGGCGACGAACTGGCAATCCCCGTCCTTCGCTTGCTCCAGAAAGCTCCTGGCTATGAAAAAACACGCGGAACCATGCCGGATCACCTGGCGGAGGTCTCGCAGCGGCTCAATCGCTCGGCAGTTTCACGCATTGGTTCTTTGCCGCGTTGCTCACCACGTTCTTCCCGAAGATGGTCACGACCTTTCCGCCGGGCTATGTGTTCCTTTTTTTCTGCCTCATGATGGTGCTGCAGCTCGTCTGGGTGAGACTCATGGTGCCGGAGACGCGGGGCCGTAGCCTGGAGCAAATCCAGTCCGATCTCGGCATCCGGTGACAATGAAGGGTAAGGGCGCGCTTCCTCGATGGATGAGCGCCGCGTCGTCGGCTCACTCGGTCTTTTGCAGTGCCAGGATGTGCTGCGCGATGATCCAGCGATAGACATCATATTCGCCGGGAGACCAGAGGTTATCGGTTTTGTACTTCGCCTGCACGCGGATGGCGTTCCAGATGGTTTTTAAGTCGCGATCAGCGGTATCGGCCAAGGCTTTGGCGGAGGCGCTGCCGCTTTTGCGCGCCTCGGCGATCAGGGACTCCAGGGTGTGGATGTAACGATGGTCGTCGTAACCTTCACGGTAGGCTTCCCAGAGAACGACGGGCATCGGGGTACCGTCGGGTTCGCTGCGATTGAAGAAGTCCATGACTCTGCCGTCGAGGTAGTTAAAGGGATCGCCGACGCTGTAGGAGTAGATCCAGGGATTGAGTGCGCGGAAGCCGCTGCGCCAGAAGCCGAATCCGTAGGTCATGCGTGCGCCGGAGACGGGTGTGTGATCGTTTTCGCCCGCGACATGGTTCGGGTAGCACCAGTATTCCACGCCGCGCGCCTTGCTGTCCGCCAGCACGGTCTCGCGGTCCGGGGCGAAGGGTTGGGTGCTCCACACATCCACGAAGGGACGCATGGGGTCGTAGTGGTCGTGCGTGGGGTCGGCAGTGACGTAGGTGCGCGCATGCGCTGCTTTGCAGGCCTTCAGCACTCGCACCATAAAGCGCACGGCGGCGGCGTCCGTCTGCGGCTCGTCGTAGGGATAGTAGAGGAACTCCGGCCAGCCGCGTTTCACACGCTCGGCCTCGATGGTCTTCACTAGGGCGGTCATCTCGGCGTCGAACTCCGGCGGCGGGTCTTTCACGCCGCGCAAGTGAGATTCAAAGCGTTCCTTCATGTGTTTCTCGTAGATTTCCTCCGTGCTGATGCCCATGACCATGGAGCCGGTGAAGTGATGCTTGCGCCACATTTCGATTTTGGCGGCCAGGAGATCCCAGTTGATTGCGAAGTTACTCTGCGCGTCCGCGCCGCGGCACCAGACGTTGAGCATGATGTTGCGGGTGCCGTGCGCGGCCATGTCCGCGTGCTCCAGATCGGCTTTGCGGCGGAAATACTCGCGTGAGGTGTCGTCCTTGGCCTGCGCGGCGCGGTCTAGCGGATGGACGTAGTAGATGCCGAAGAGCTTGGACGGATCCTCGCGCAGCTTGAATGGCAACACGCGGAATTTCACCGGCACGCGCACCGCTTCGGCTCCATCGCAGGTGAAGGTCACGCTGCCAGTATATTCTCCTGCGGGCGTATCCTCCGGCACATGCACGGTGAGCCAGAAGCGCTCGTTCTGCCCGGTCTTGAGCGGCAGTGACGCGAAATGCTCCAGCACGTCAGGCACCCAGCTCCAGCGGTGTTTGATGGTGTAGTTGGGCATGGCCCGCATGTAGCGCACATGGCGGATGTCGATGTTCCGCGCCGGGATGGGGCCGATGTCGCTGACGGTGACGCGGGCGTTTGAAAAATCGCGCAGCGGGTGGATGGCAAAGTTCAGTGGCTCGTATTCCCCCGGCGTGGCAAAGGCTCGCAACTCGGGATCGAGCTCCTCCACGCGCGGCTTTGTGTGCGGGTAGATGTTTTCCACAAAAGGTCGTGAATAGACGAGGAAACCACGCGCCTGATGCGCCTCCGTGAGCGGGGGCATTTCGCCTGTTGGCGGCTCCGGCTCCTCATTCCACTTCTCCCACTCGTCCGGTGGCATCTTCCAAGTCCAGTCGGCGAAAGTGTCGATGATCTTGGAAGCCGCCGCTTTGTCCTCGGTGCGCCAGGCCATGATGGCATTGACGATGAACTTGCTCTTCGGCGTGAACTTCACTTCCAGCGGCTTTTTGCCCGCCTGCGCGTGGAAGCGCAAGGGCACGAACCGGTGCGCCCCCTCGATTTGCACGCGCTGCGATTTGCTACCCACGGTGACGGTGAAATCATGAAACTGCTCGCGCCGTGCATCGCTAGAGCCGCAGACGATGTAGAGATCGTAGTCGCCGGGTGTGGCCTGGATGAGGAAGCGGTTTTCGCGCTCGCCGGTGATGACATCCTCGGTGATTGCGTTCGTGAGGATTGGCGGCTCCACATCGGTGCTGGAGTATGCCTTGGCGGAGGCTTTGAGGCCGTCCTTGGCCGCCCAGCCGGAGCCACCTGCCGTGTCTGAATAGACGCTGGTCGCTGTGACGCGAGTGAATCCAGGCCAGACGGCTGACTCCGTCGTGCCCATGTCAAAGAGCAAAGGCGCGCCATGGGTGATGCAGGCGCTTTGCAGCAGCGCGAGGCTGACGATGCGAAGTGAGGTCATGTGATTCTAGGAATAAAATTTTTACTGCCATGGAGATGCGACGACGCGCACAGGCGAGCGCACGGCTGCACCGCCCTCTACGCTACCCGTCAACTCGTAATCGCCTGACTTCAGTGCGGCTTTGGCGAGATCCAGCGCCAGCCTGTGTGCGCCGCGTCCCACCTGAAATTCACCCGAGGCGACGATGTCTCCTGCTTGTTTGAGCTGCAGCGTCACGCGCCTCGGCTCGCCCGCCTTGACGCCAGACAAAGAAAAGCTGGCAGGAACGACGCGTGCATCGCTGAACATCACCGTATTCACTGCTGCGAAATCCACCAGCGTGGGCGTGGCGTAACGCAGCAGCGCGAGGTCGTCGATGTGAAAGTCCAGCGTGTCCTGATGGTGATACTGATCCTCGGCGATGTTGAACTGGAGCATGTGAACATCCCCGGCCTGCGACAGCTTGGAGATCGGCACCCGCACCTCCAGCCACTGGTCTTTTTTCAAATCGGAGAGGATGATCGTGTAGGGCGCGGTCTTGCCTGTGCCTTGCAGGATGTTTAGCACCGCCGGAACACGCGGCAGCTCCTTCCGCGATGTGCTCACATGAATCCAGAAATGCAGGAAATCCCAGCCCGACCAATTCCGCACGTCTCCCTTCAGCGGCAGCCCCACGCGTGGCCAGCCGATGGGATACTTCGGCTCACCGGCCGTGTGATCCACCGTCACATGCCAGTGCAGGGAAGGGCCGCCAGTCTTCACAATGCCTGTGGAGGAATCCATGGTCGCTTCCGATTGTGACCACGTTTTGGCGGTGGCTCCGTCCGCGATCACCCGGCGTTCCATCTTCGGCTCATCCGCGTGAAGCGTGAACGTGCCGCAGAGGACGAGGAGGGCAGGTTGTAAGGCAGGGAGTTTCATGGGAGGGGAGGAGCAATCGCGATTTCAGGTAGGCTTTCAATGGTTGAGTTCAGGCATCTCTTGCTATCCGTGCGCGGCTGGAGCTTCATCGCTCACCTGAACCAGTATGACAACGACGGCGACCGCATCCTCGACGTGCTGGAGGACGCGTGGAGCGTGAGCTATCCGGGCATCCTGAGCAGCGGCAACTTCAATGACGCGGTGCAGGACTACGATAACGACGGGCTGATGAACTTCGAGGAAGTGGCGCTGGGGCTGAACCCCGGCAACGCGCACTCACGCAACAGCGCGGTGCATGACCTGCAGGAGTGGGCGTGGCGCGGGATCATCTACCAGACGGGTGTCATCAGCTTCAATGGTACGGCACCTGCGGAGTGGAACGTGGTGCTGGACAACGATAACACGCATGCGCCGGACGGCCTGGAGAGCTTCGTGGCCGCATTGAACGCGGGCACGGCGGGCGTGGCGCTGCCGCAGCGCGTGGCGGGCGGTGATTACGATGGTGACGGCATGCCGGATGTGTGGGAGCAGCGCTATGTTCTCAACCTACGCGACGCGAGCGATGCGAATGCGAACAATGATGGTGACTCGTTGACCAACGTGCAGGAGTTTGCCAGCAACCCGCCGCGTGATCCGCTGGTCAACGACGACCCGCCGCCGCCGCCGCTGACACTGAGCGGCAGTGCTGGCGGTGGTGCGGTGGGCGAGGCCTATAGCACGACGTTCACCGCCAGCGGCGGCACGCCGGGCTACTCGTACTCCATTAGCAGCGGCACACTGCCGGATGGCTTGAGTTTGGACAGCAGCAGCGGTGTGATCAGCGGCACGCCGAGCAATGGCGGGAGCTTTGAGTTCTTTATCACCGTGAACGATAGCGCGTGGCAGACGGCCAGCACCTCCTACGGCATAAACATCGCGGGACTGGAGATCGCGACAGGGGCACTGCCTGCGGCAATCCATAATGCGCCCTACACCGCAACGATCAGCGCCGTTCATGGCACTGCTCCCTATTCCTTTGTCAATGTCGGCAATGATTTGCCTGTTGACTACAGCCTTGCCAGCGACGGCACTCTCACCAGCACGCCCGACGGCCTCATTTCCTCCGCCACAGGTTCCTATGCCTTCACCGTAGAGGTGACCGACAGCGCAGGACGCACGGCAACAAAAACACTCACCTTGGTGATCGAGAACCCGCCGCCCCCGCCGCCGCTGCGCTTTGTCACCACCCAGCTTCCCTACGCTAGGGTGGGCTTTGACTATAGCTGCGGGCTGATCGTGGATGGGGCGCAGGGAACTCCGACCTTTAGCATCAGCGGCCAGCCCGACTGGCTGCAAATGGCCGCCAACGGTACCTTGAGCGGCATGCCACCGACCACGGGCAGCTGGACCTTCAGCGTCCAGGTGCGGGATGAGTCATACGATGAGACTCTCGGCCAATTCCGCACCGCCAGTGCCACCTTCACCCTCCAGGAATCCGGCAACCTGCCCGCCGTCGTCACCATCGTCAGCGGCAATTTCCAAAATGGCCAGCCAGGGGGGATGCTGCCTGCACCGCTGGCGGTGCGTGTCACGCTCGATGGTGCGCCGTTGGGCGGTGCCACGGTGGCGTTTGGGGACCTCATCCTGGCGACCAACGCCAGCGGCATCGCCACCACTGACTGGCGCTGCCCCGCTGCTGAGGGCGGCTTTCAGGTGCCTGTGAGTGCTGGGGCTGGTTCCGCGCTGTTTCAGGCCTGGGCCATCACGCCGCGTGGCGGCAATAGCGGCCCGCACCCGGTCTTTGATGTGAATGCCCTAGCGGGCACGCCGCCCACGGCCAGCACGCAGAACCTCTTGGCCGATGATGCCGAGGTCATCGTGGAGAGTCGTTTCATCAACGAAAACGGTGGTGAGGTGGAGGCCAGCTACGGAGATCATGTGTACCAAATGGCGGCGCAGGGCGCGGGTATGTACATGGTCTTGGACGACGGCGGCCCGACTTACAGCCACACCAAGAAGAACTGGACTAGCAGCGATGGTGGGGAAGGCACGGAACCGCCGCAGAAGGTGCCGCTCATGGAGGAGCTGGAGCAGTGGGTGCCAGGAGCGGGGGAGGGCTATCACTACCAAGGCAAGGACGGGGAGTATGGTTACATCGACGGCATCGCTATTCCTGAGGGGATGGGGCTAGGCTCGCCAATCGTGTTGGGATTTCTCACGCAACTCGGCACCTATTTTGAAGGCGGCTGGCAAGGCCGGGCGCAGGGGATGTACCAGCGCACCACCGTCGAGGTGCGCCTGCGGCGCAAGGCCCCCATCTCCACCACGCCACCGGCAGACACGCCGGTGCCGCTAGAGATCAAGCGCCCGTTTTTGCTGGTGACCTACGAGACGGATGAGTTAGGAGTGGAAACCATCACCCACACGGAGGTAAGATACCTCACGATGAGCCAGACCGAAAACGCGTCCTTGCCACTCCTGCTCGCCCCCTCGGCCACTGCGCCAGGCAAGAGCAAGCGGCTGCGCCTCCTGCCCATTGAGATAAGCGTTCCAAGTTCGATCTCAACGAGCATGGGAGTCGATAGTAGCGCACCGAAGCCAACGGTCAGTTACAAGACTGCTACGGAAGTCAATATTGCCACCTGGGAAAACTCATTTGAGCACGCAAACCCTGAGCGTTTGGTGCGCTGGTGGGTCACGAATGACATGGATCACGTCCGCGTGAGAATCCCACGACCTGACAAGATCGGACAAGGGCCAATCAAGGTCACCATCGAAACCACGAACCCAAGCACGTTGTCTGAGTTTAACGACCCAGCCAATGAAGTTGAACTCACCGAGAGCACAACAGAGCCTGGCATTTTCGAAAACGTGTTCCTGTTGGTCTCCGACGATGTTGACGACAACTTTGATGGTCGCGATGAAACGTTGAAGGATTACACGCACAAGATCGCCGTCGGAGGTGAGTTGATCATAAAGTATGAAGGCGGTCAAATCAGCAGGCTAAAAGTCAAAGAGAAGGGCCGAATGAAGCTGCGCCCACTTGTCTTGTGGTATCACGGCTGGTTCAGCGGTTATCCGGCAGTTCAGACATCTGAAGTGGAGAATGATGTGAAGGACATTCGCAAGCGTTTCGCTCAGGCGGGCATTGCCGTTGATTGGGACGGCGGGGCATGGGGCATTGATGTGAATAATGTTACGGGGGCGTCAGACTCATTCCGTGATGATGGAATGCAGACCCTGGAAGATGCAGGTCCAACTACTGATGAGCGTTCCTTGAGTAGCTACATTGCATCCACCTATCCAAGCATCGGCTCGAAGGACATTGTGATGGTTTACAGCAAGCGTCTCTACGCGCCCGGCGGTTGGGGGACAGGGCTTATCGGATACGACCAAAAGGCATACACGTTGATCCCCACATTCGCCGCCAGTAAAGGCATCAGGCCAATGGTTGTCACCACAGCGCAACGTGATCTACACACGATGGCGCATGAAACCTTGCACATGGTCCTTGATGACGTGCATCCTCCTGGTCATGGAAAGCATGATACCGAGTTCCTCTTTTGGAGACGCCTATGGTCTGGAGGAATACCGGGCCTCGGCGGCGGAGACGCAAATGCCTACACCGACCGAAAGCGGATGTCGAAATCTGAACAGGACTATGTGGTTCCTGATGTTCAGAAATCACCCCTTGTTCAACCATAGCCATGCACTCCCGTTCTCACTTCATTACAGCTGTGTGTCTGGCATCATGCCTTGTGCTGGCCTGCAGGGTTCGCGCTCAAGATGAGCCGCTGCCAGCTTCGGTAAACGACCCGTTTGCGACAGTAAAAGATGCCGGACTTCATGCGGCACTCTCGACTTTGGCAGGCATCCGACCCGACGTGCCAGCCCGATCAACAGACCACAAGCCTCGGCAGGTATCGGAGATTTACAGCCAGCCCGAAAACATCAAGGCAATCGGAGTGGTGCTCGCAGCAGCCGAGTCCGCGAAGCTAAATGAGATGGAGCTACCTGTCCGGCAGTATGTTATCGGAGCCGTAAAAGCTGCGGTAATCAGTGGAGCCACTGCTCACATTCCCGCGCTCAAAAGGCTCGCACACAGCACGGACAAGAGTTTACGGGACGCAGTTGCAAGTCCTGATGCGCTGGCCTTGTCACCCTCGCCTTCAATCGAGGTGCTCAAAGAGTGCCTTCTGAGCGCAGAAGAACGATTGCCCGTGTCGTTAGCGAATCCCGAAGCATCGCAGCCTTCGATTGACGAGTTTGCAAGCCGTGTGAGCACATTGACCACATTTGCCAGTGACGAACAGCGAGCGGAGATCGGTCCTGTCGTCGAACGATTTTTGGCTCGCTACGACAATCCCAAGTTCAAAGAGTATTATGGTCCCAGGTTGCAGAAGATGTTACAAGGAGGCGCTACCAAACTGCACTGGCTGAATGCGAATAAAGGCCAATCGTCACCGCAAGGAAGTGAAGCACAAGCCGCTCCGAAAGCGCACGAACCAAAGACAGCCACGCCGAGCAAGGAGCCTGCATCATCAACGCCGTGGAGTGTGATCGTCGTCTTGATCGTGGCGGCAACGGGCCTGCTGTGGTTGCTGGTGAAGAATCGCAAGTGATGCGGCCTGCAACGTGCAGCGAGCCAACTCCAGCGCTTCGCAAAGCTCGCGGCTCCGTGAAACGGGGTCAGTGTGCAAAAACTTGACAAAATACTCAGGCGCTTGGGCCGCGTGAACCATTTGCCTATCCCTTTATCGTTGCCTTTATCGTTGTACGCACACCTACGACGCGTCAGGCCGCCTGCTCAGCGTCACTGAACCCGCCAACGTGAGCTACACTTACGATGCGCTGGGCCGCGTGCTCAGTGAAACCTCACGCGGCATCACCCACACTTACAGCTACGACCTCACGGGCAACCGCGTCCGCGCCGACTACGGCACGGGCCGCAGCGTGCAGACCAGCTTCGACGCGCTCAACCGCCCGGAAAGCATCGTCGAGGGCGAGCGTGCCACACGCTACGGTTACGACCTCGGCGGCAGGGCGGTCATTCTCATGGCGGGCAACGGCCAGGTGACGAGCAATAGCTATGATGCGCTGGGACGATTGAAGGAGCGCACGTTGTTCCGCACGCAGTCGATGGGCGAGGCCGATGTGATGGCGCGGTTCAGTTGGGAGCATGATTTGCTTGGCAACGTGACGACTCAGAGCGAGACATGGCCCGGCGAGCCGACGCGCCCCGGCACGCGCATCACCACCATGGGAAACGGGTCAGGGTGCAACTGCTTGACAAAAGCAAAAAGCAATACCTCAGCATAAATTG